>CAZEDS010000045.1:0-1524 GCA_964510925.1 uncultured Candidatus Saccharibacteria bacterium | reverse complement strand
ATAAACGTCTTTGAAGTAGTGAAGCAGAAGCCCTATCATACTGAATAACTGTGTTAACTGCTTCTTCTAACAGGTCATCCATGTTGTTACTCATCATATAAATAACTATATACCTTAAAAACTTTCTTTGCAAGAGTAGGGGAGTGCTTAGTCAAAAAAACTAATAGACATCGGGTATATAATTTATTATTGAATGAATATGCAATGGATATTTATTGACGAGTCAGGAAAACCAGAAGTTTTTTCTGCAAATGGCGTAAATTTGGTTGAAACCAATCAGGCTTCAAAATATCTTGTTTTATCTGCAGTTAGAACTAGCGACCAACTACAACTTCAGAGGAAAGTTACAAAATTCAGATTAGACCTTATGAATAACTCTGAAATAAACAGTATTTTTTCTAGTGCTTATACACTTGACTCCCTCCATGCCCAAATTGATTACCCGATTGTTAAGAAATTATTCTATGAATTTATAAACACGTTGAATATCAAAATTGATGTAATTGTCGTTGAAAAACTAAAAACATTTGATGCATTGAGGATGAATTCTGGGAAAATGTATGGAGTAATGTCTGGCCAGTTAATTAAAGACTTGTGCCATCAAGCCGAGAGTACAGAAATTGTATTTAGTAGAAAGGATAGTAAATTAAAATTAAGGCAAGAGTTACAAACAGAAGTTGAAAGGGTTAGACTTGATTTTCTCGAAAAACATACAAAATTATCACCTAATTTGCAGTTGTCCTATTACCACAACCCACACTATACCCATGGAGGACTTCAGATTGCCGACTATGTTTCATATGCCGTATTCCTAGTTTTTGAGAATAATAAAAGAGAATATTACGAAATAATTAAAGATAAAATTGGAAGAATACAGGATATTTGCAATAAAAAATACTTTACTCAGAGCAACCCGCTGTAACTATCCATTTAAGGAAGTGCGAACTTCACACGTCTTATTAAACGGATTGCTCGAAATAAAGTAACGTAAGGTACAATCCTAAAAGGATTGTACCATCAATTTTATTGTTTGTCAATGCTTTTGAGGCTAATTTCTTCTAATTATTACCTCTTTGTAATATTCTTCTGCGGTAGTAAATAATTCTCTTGATAAATTTAAAATTTCATTAAGTTCTTTATTCTTTTTATTACTCATTTTGATTGAACTATACATAACTTGTCTCTTTTTAGCTTCTAGATAATAACTTCTTGCTTGGGTATACGTAAAGTTTGCGTATCTTTCTGCATATTTTGAAGGAATTCTTTTTAACCAGTCTCGAACACTTTCACCCTTTTTGTTTTTTGGCGGAGGATCGTAAAGGTTTGACAATATATATTTAAAAGATTGTAGCTTTCGTTTTAGTCTTGGAATTTTAAAATGTGTGATATTCAACCACCACCATTGCAGTTCATTTGTATCAATTTCAATTTTTATATTCATATATTAACATAATTGTTTTGAAAATTATAATTTGTGTATAGGCTACAGACTTTTTAGACATTACTCCTTTCTGAATCAAATAA
>CAZEDS010000044.1:0-1556 GCA_964510925.1 uncultured Candidatus Saccharibacteria bacterium | reverse complement strand
CAAGTTTGCAAGTTCTGATAATTTCTTCACATTATAATCATAGTTTATAAACTTGTAGTTGACAATCACACACACACACTAATATACAAACATGATTCAAGCTGTTGAGAGTGAGCCAGCAAAAGAATTAAAGGAACCAGAAATCAAACCAGTTTATGTAAAAATTGGTAGAGGTGAAAGCGCTCAAGCAGTGGTATTACAACCATTTATGGTCGAATTGATTTCAGATGCTTTGTCGAGCGCAACATTACATGGTGATATGGCAACAGGAGGCGGCACAACTGGGCGAACCCCAAAGGGCAATGAGCAAGCTAGGGCTATATTTGAATTTCTTACATTCCTTAAAGATAAAGCTGATTAATTATTTGCTTCGATTTTTTCAACTTCTTTATCAAAAGTTAAAATTTTGTGTTTATTCTCTTTTGCAGAAGATAATAAATAACTATCTACAAAATGTAGTTTATTTCTATAATTTGTCCACATTCCCAAAAGTCCTTTTCTATCCTCTACCTTTAGCCACTTCTGAGACAGAAAAACCTCCATTGAAGTAGCTATTTCGTCAAGTGATTTTTTATAAAATGATTCCAAGACAAAACACACTTCTGCTACTACAACAACTTTAACCAACAACTTTAATTCGCCGGTTTCTGCCTTTTTGAAAATACCAATTGCTTTTTCATGAAGTTCTTTACTGTCACCAACTAGGTATCTAAGTATTATGTTTGTATCTAATATATTAATCATTTTTAGCCCAATTTTTAGAAAAACTATTTCTGGCCTCTTTTAATTGTTTATCAGACAATTTGACTTCTGACGCAAGTGAACCAGCCAATGACCAAAAATCTTGTTTTGGTGATACAACTATTGTATTACCTACTTTTTGAGCAATAGCCTTAGTTGCCCCATAAATACCTAAATCTTGAAGCATAAGCTTGGGAAGTGAGATCTGACCCTGACTTGTAATTGAGACTATTTGTTGCATGACATTATTTTGTCACGACCACATTACTTTGTCAAGTTACATTATTTTATAAAGCTATGTTACTTTACTTATTATTGACATTCACACACACACACTGATTAGAATACTGACCATGTCTGAACGAATTAGTACTAACGATTATAGTTGGAAAGGCGGAGTAACACATGGTGTGATAGCGCCAGTAATGGGCTTTGGTTTTTCTAAAGTAGTTGAACGATTTACACACCCAGATCCAACAAGAGATTTGGTTATAATAATGACGATGACTCTTGGTTTTGGAGTTACTTACGCAGTAATTTCTGAATTCAAAACGTTTATTAGAAATATCGGTTCGAACGGTTTTAATCGTTAATTATTAGCTTCGATCTTTTCAATTTCATCAAGTCTTCTTTCTCTTCTTACATTTTCTTCATATTTTGTTTCTAGAAATGCAATTAGCATTCCTCTTGCTTCTTTAACGTCTGTAAAGTCTGAAGCGATAACTAAAACATTCATACCATCGTCTCTTCTTCCTGCTTTAACTTGTAAAACTGATTTCCCAATTGCAGCTCTAATTCCATCAAATTTGTTTGCA
>CAZEDS010000043.1:0-1565 GCA_964510925.1 uncultured Candidatus Saccharibacteria bacterium | reverse complement strand
ATGCAGCTTTTTTATTTGCATCTGATAGAACTTGATATGCTTCGTTTATTTCTTTAAATTTTTTTTCTGCTTCTTCTTTGTCTGCACCTTGATGTCTATCTGGATGCCATTCTAAAGCCTTTTTTCTGTAGGCATTTTTAATTTCTTGGGCACTAGAAGATTTGTTTACTCCAAGTAAATCATAATAATCATTTTTTGTGCTCATTTTAAATTTTATATAATAGAATTAGACAATCAATCACCATAGCCTTTTACAATTGCTCCAACAATTTTAGCTTGATCATAAGTTCGAATTGGAATTATTATTTCAGCCTCAGAATAATAATCATTTAAATAATGCATATTGGAAAATGCCGAATCAATTCTAAACCCTTTTAAGTATAATTTATCTAAGTTATTTTCAGTTAAAAACCTAAATACTTTTTTCTCACCAGCTGTATCTATTTTTTCTCGTTTATATTCACCGTGCAAAAACATCTTTTCTAAATAACCATCACTGCTTATCCTTATTAAATATATTCCTTCATAAAAAGGTGCTCCTTTCATATCTTTAAGGTTTTCATTAATCTTTAGTGAAATTAAATTTCTACATTTTAAACTGTTACAATTTTTAGCCTCATCAAAAATAGAGGTTGCTAATTCATAGTATTTAGATTGGTTTGTATTAATTACATAATCTGTAATTATTGCCACTCTATCAAGCTCTGAATTTAATCTGAAATCTTCTACTTTTACCACAAAGACTATGGCTATAAATACAATTGCAAAAAATAAATATTTAAACACTTTATTAATGACATTACTTTTTGAGGACATATGAAGTTATTCTACCATTTTTATCATGGCAAGCTAATCGCTTACCACTTGGCCTTCTTCAACAGGACCATCAGATTTTTTCTTTTTGTCTTTTTCTTCTTCTTTTGGTTCTTCTGCTCCTGCTTGTGTTGCATCACCTGTTGGTTGTGCTTGATTTGCATACATTGCTTGACCAACTTCAGAAAGTGTTTCTGATAATTCTTTTGTTTTTGCTTCTAAATCTTCTTTTGTTCCAGTTTCAAGAATGTCTTTGAGATTTTTAATTTTCTCTTGTACTTTTTCAACTGCTTCTTTTGGTGCTTTGTCACCAGCGTCTTTAATTGATTTTTCTGCAGTTGTGATCATTGCGTCTGCGTTGTTTTTAGCTTTGATTTGTTCTGCTTTCTTTTCATCTTCTGTCTTGTTTTTCTCAGCATCTTCCTGTGCTTTCTTTACTTCTTCATCTGTTAAGCCAACTGAACCTGTAATTTTAATGTTTTGTGTTTTTCCAGTTGCTTTGTCTTTTGCTGTAACAGTTAATATTCCATTTGCATCAAGGTCAAACATAACTTCAATTTGTGGCACACCTCGTGGAGCTGGTGGAATACCGTCTAGTACAAATCTTCCAAGTGCTTTGTTGTCATTTGACAGTGGTCTTTCACCTTGTGTGATATGAATTTCAACTTGTGTTTGATTGTCTGCAGCAGTTGAAAAAACTTCAGTCTTTGATGTTGGAACAGTTGTATTTCTTGGAATCATTGGTGTAGCTA
>CAZEDS010000042.1:0-1617 GCA_964510925.1 uncultured Candidatus Saccharibacteria bacterium | reverse complement strand
AGATTCTGCCAAACTTAAATTAAATGCAACTTCTTAATGGAAATTATATTGATTTAATAATAATTGGGATTCTAATTTACTTTGCCTCAGAAGCATTTAGACATGGCTTTTGGGTAATACTTTCAGATTTCATTTCTTTCTTTGGTTCACTTGTTTTATCCCTAAGATTTTATAATCCAATATCTGAATTTTTAAAACTTAATTTTGATTTAAATTTATCAGTTTCTAAGGCAATTGGATTTTTAATTGCTGCAATTATTTTTGAATCTGTATTAGGTTATGTTTTTGGTTATTTGATTCACAAACTGCCTGAAAAAATTAAGAAACATAAGCCAAGCTTGGCCAACTTCTTTGGTAAAATAAACAACTTGTTAGGTATTATTCCAGGAGTAGGAGAAGGACTTGTTTTAGTCTCTGCATTATTAATATTAATTATCGCTTTGCCAATTAAGCCTCAAGTTAAAAATGACATCACAGAGTCACGAATTGGAAGCGTTTTGTTAAGTAAAACTGCAGTTTTTGAATCAGCAATTAATGAAGTCTTTGGTGAGGTAATTAATGAATCTTTAACTTATTTTACAGTTAACCCAGATAGTGGAGAATCTATAGCCCTTGACGTTGATTCTTTCAAATTATCAATTGACGAAAAAGCTGAAAGTGATATGTTTTTTAAAATAAACCAAGAAAGGAAGAAGCTTGCTATTCCTGAACTAGTTTGGGAACCTACAATAGTTCCAGTTGCCAGAGATCATGCTAAAGACATGTGGGAAAGAAAATACTTTGCGCATGTCTCACCTGATGGCAAAGATGTAGGGGATAGACTGCAAGATTCAAAAGTTAGTTATTCATTTGCAGGAGAAAATCTAGCTCTAGCCCCTACAACAGTCACAGCCCATACAGGTTTAATGAACTCAAAAGGGCACAGAGAAAACATACTTGACCCAAGATTTAAAAAAGTTGGAGTTGGGGTAATTGGCAATGGAGTGTATGGAAAAATGTATGTGCAGGTATTTACTACTTCTGACTAATTTCTATAGTCGGAAGGAGCCAAGAAATCTAATTTTTTAGATTTCTTACTGACTAATATGTGGGAAAAAGTATACGATTTTGTAAAAACAATACCTGTTGGAAAAGTTGCTACATATGGCCAAGTAGCAAAAGCACTAGGCATTAAAGACACTCGTAAAATAGGTTGGGCACTTCATGCAAATAAATCCTCAGAAGTTCCATGTCACAGGGTGGTAAACAAAGAAGGTAAACTTGCCAAGAACTTTGCTTTTAATGGTATGGAAGAACAACAAAGAAGACTTGAAGCAGAGGGGATTGTGTTTACTAGAGATGGTTATATAGATCTTTCAAAATATTGCATGTAATATGTATATATGCGCAAAGAAATAGTTAATCATCTAATATATTTTGCAGGGTATTTTGTTTTTTTGACTTTAGTAAATAGTCTTTATTCATTAAACTACTGGCCACTTTATGTTGGAGGATTAGTTGGTTTATTTATGCCAAACATTGATCACTTGCTTCATGTTTTTGTTTTAAAACCACAAGAATTAACTTCATTACGCGTGATGACACTTATTAAAAACAAACAAATTAAGGAAGCTGTTA
>CAZEDS010000041.1:0-1663 GCA_964510925.1 uncultured Candidatus Saccharibacteria bacterium | reverse complement strand
CAGGCACACCAATCTCAGGAGAGGCATCTTCTAACTTGTTTGCTTTTACAAGCTCTGCAATATAGCCAATATCTGGTCTAATATTGTAGGCTGATTCTATTTTTGATTGGACATCTTTGCTGTGACCTGCCAAAGCATCAATTATTGTTTTTTCAGAAAAACCTAAACGTAATTTACCAACTGGAATTCTTGTAACATAGCGTACAGACAATGAATCTAAACTTTTAATTAATTCTGCAAACTTTGAAATTTTAGCTTCCTGTGATCCTTCCCCACCATAGTTTGCAATCTCAACTAGTTTTTTAAAAACTTCAGAAACTGTTATTGATGATTCGTTGTTGTTAATTGATAATTTTTCAGCCAAGTCGCCCAAATCACCAACTTCTTTATATTTTTTTGTAACTTCTTCTAGATCTTTATCAAAAGCAATAGCAATTGATCTAGCCACCATCTTTTCAGCTAGATTTAAAAGGATACTTTCATAGTTTGGAGCCAAAATACCGAGCGACAAATAAACAACTTCTTTAATTTCTTTTTCTTTCGTTTCTTTAAACAAATCTTCAAGAATTGCAGTTATTTCAAGGCGTGAAGAAGTCTTTTCTAACTTTTGTAAGTATTCACTAAATCGACTAAATAACATACTACTATTATAGTTTTATCCCCTTGATTGACAAGGACAAAATGTAGAAGTAAAATGTCGCATATGGTTGAATCAAACGTCATACCAAAGGCAAAAGCTGATGGAATAGAATCTATAAAAGATTTGGGTACTCTCGCAACTAAAATATATCGGGCAGGAATACAATTAGCAAAAGACGCAAATTCAAGCAGAAAGGCATTAAGTGGATCAATTAACAACGATCGTTGGCTTACAATCGAAAAAGATGAACGCAATTTTATTAAACGATTATTCAAAAAAAGGGGATGGGATATTAAGATTATATCTAAACGTGTAGAACCAAATGATATTCAGAGGATAGAAGGTAGCTCTAGAGTCGAAATCTCTATCAAAAAAGCGAAAAAGACACGCTAAACTCCTCTTGTGCTCATATAGCTTGAAAAAAAACAAATAGGCAAAGACAACCATTGCGATAAACAACATTCCAAAAAATACACTAATTAAACCACTCCACTCCTCATGTACACATTTATATATTCCCTCGCCCATAAGCGTTAACCCAAACAGACTGGGTAAGACTAAAATCATGTATACAAATTGTGGATCTTTAGGTGTCATTTATTTATAATAATATATCTAGCTGACTTTGTGCTACCCTCTTTTTTAATTATATTCTTATCCTGCAAGGCTTTTAAGTCTCTTAAAATGGTATCTTCAGATACCATAGGTATTAACCGTTTTAAACTAACCATCGGTGCACCCCCCTGATCGGCTATGTATTCCATCAATCTCATTTGTCTTTCCGATAAAGCTATTTGCTCTCCAAATTTAACTTTCATCCTAGTATCTAGCGATAATTTTCTAACTTTTTCTTTAATTTTTGACATCTCAACAGCAACAACACCTGTAAAGTATTCTATCCACGGAGTAAGATTTCGCGAAACAATATTTTGCGATTCCTTATCAACTTGGAAAAGTGCATCATAATAAGCAATCAAATCTGAATCAAAATTTTCCTCGAGAGAAAAAAATCTTTTAATATCA
>CAZEDS010000040.1:0-1741 GCA_964510925.1 uncultured Candidatus Saccharibacteria bacterium | reverse complement strand
ATATACAGTTAATTATGGTTATATCCCAAATACAAAATCAGCGGACGGTGAGGAATTAGACGCTTATGTTTTAGGTGTCGAAAAACCAATCACAGAAATAAAAGGTGTTTGTATTGCAGTAATCAGAAGGATTGATGACGACGATGATAAATTAATAGTATCTCCAGATGGCAAAGACTTTTCAGATTCCGAAATTAAAAAGTTAACAGAGTTTCAAGAAAAATGGTTTAAACATGTAATTTTAAGGAAGAAAATTTAAATTCCTAATTATTATTTTAATGTTGGCAATCCTAGTTCCACACGTGACATATTTATGTATTCCTTCGATGCATTTATAAATGCTGAATTATCTAGCTCAGGTGTTTTATGTCTTGCAAGTTGATATGTAGACACCATATTTTGACAACTTTGATTTTCGTAACATTGTTTGATTGCAAATTTACATTCATCAGATTTAGGAGCATCTGAGCATAATTCATATACTCTTATTTTAATATCCTTGTTTATATCAGAAACCTCATTCCTAGTATAGTCGTCATAATCATATTTTGCGGACGGGTTTTTGTTTACGGAAAGATAAATAGTCAAAAAGGCTATTATTGAGAAACCAAATATAAAGACAACCAAAGGTAGATATTTTGAAATGATATCTTTTTTAATCACATAGTCATTTTATATTAAAAAGTAGTAAAATAAAAATAAGGCAAATTAAGCTCATATTATGAATAAAGAACAAGAACGTGCAGAATTACATCGTACAATATGGCAAATTGCTAACGATTTGCGCGGTAGTGTTGACGGTTGGGACTTCAAACAATATGTTCTAGGAATGCTTTTCTATCGTTTCATTAGTGAAAATTTGGTTAATTATATTAATGCTGATGAACATAGAGGAGGTAATAAAGATTTTGATTATGCGAACCTTTCGGACAAAGAAGCAGAATTTGGGCGAGTAGATACTATAAAGGAAAAAGGATTTTATATATTACCAAGTGAACTTTTTGCAAATGTTTGTAAAAATGCTCGTGCAGATACCAATCTAAACGAAACTCTATCATTAGTATTCAAGAAAATTGAAAATTCAGCAAAAGGCACAGATAGTGAAGACGATTTAAAAGGTTTGTTCGCAGATCTTGATGTTAATTCGAATAAATTAGGAAATACTGTTGAACAACGTAATCAAAAACTCACAAAAATAGTTGAGGCAATAGGGAATCTGAAGCTTGGTAACTACACAGACAATACAATTGATGCGTTTGGAGATGCATACGAATTTTTAATGACCATGTATGCTTCAAATGCTGGTAAATCTGGAGGAGAATTTTACACACCTCAAGAGGTCAGCGAACTTTTAGCAGAAATTACAACAGTCGGTAAAAAAGAAGTAAACAAAGTATATGATCCTGCTTGCGGTTCAGGTTCTTTACTTCTTAAATTTGCAAAGGTTTTAGGAAAAGAAAATGTTCGTCAAGGATTTTTTGGTCAAGAAATTAATATTACTACTTACAATCTCTGTCGTATTAATATGTTTTTACATGATGTTAACTATAATAATTTCAATGTTGCGCTTGGAGATACTTTAACCGATCCTAAACACTGGGATGATGAGCCATTTGATGCAATAGTTTCAAATCCGCCATATTCCATTAAGTGGGAAGGTGATTCAAATCCACTTTTAATAAACGATCCTCGTTTTTCACCTGCTGGAGTACTCGCACCAAAAAGTAAGGCTGATCTTGCT
>CAZEDS010000039.1:0-1776 GCA_964510925.1 uncultured Candidatus Saccharibacteria bacterium | reverse complement strand
AAAAAATGGGACTGGTTTGGGGTGAAGAAATAAAATTTATAGATTTATTACATGGGCTTTTGATTTACTCTGCAAATGATGCTGCGGAGGTGTTGGCCCAAAACCATCCCGGAGGCCGTGACTTGTTTATTGGTTTAATGAACAAAAAAGTAAAAGATTTAGGATTGACAAATACTCATTTTACCAATCCTGCTGGTTTAGATGGTGGAGCGCAGTATTCAACCACAAGAGATTTGGCTGTGGTTGCAAAAGAAGCAATGAAGAATAAAACATTTGCAGAAATTGTAGGGACACAAGAAAAAATAGTTAAAAGTGTTGATAATAGGTTTACGCATAGGCTCTTAAGTACAAATAATTTGCTGGGTAAGGTCGAAGGTGTTAAGGGTGTTAAAACTGGTTGGACAGAGAATGCAAGGGAAAATCTGGTTACATATATTGAGAGAAATGGACGTCATGTGATGATTGTTGTTTTGGGTAGTAGTGATAGGTTTGGCGAGACAGAAGAATTAGTTACTTGGATTTTTGATAACTACACTTGGAAAGAAGTAAAACCAGAATAATAATTGCTCACCACGAGCTAAAGCTCCGGATCATTTTATTCTCTGTAAGTAAAGCTTGTGGCTACTCACCATAATAATCTGAAGTAACTGCTGGAACGTAGGCTACAAAATCTTTATCTCCTTCAAATACATATATTGGTTGATAAAATGGTACATAAACTCCAGCATCATAATAAGCAAGATAAATCTTTCTAATTTTAATATTGTCAGATTCAACAGCGGTCCCATATGAAGCTGGATAGTAATTGCCTGATTTTAATTCGTTATATGCTTGTTCTCCTGTTTTGATTGGGTAAGTTGAGTTTTGAGATTCATCGATAGGGAAATAATGATATTCACCTGCAATTATGTCTTTACCTCTTTCTCTTGCTCCGGAAACCATAAACCAGACATTTCCATTTTTAGGATTTGGCGTAACTGATGGTAGGTCATTAATGTTTTTCCTAAATAAATCGATTCTAACTAAATTAGCATCTGATAAAGATAATGCTGGTACAAATCCGCCAGCTTGAGTTTTCAAAAATTTGTGTTCTATTGGTCCTGATAGGTCATCAGGGAACAGTGATGCGGAATTTAAATATGATTTAATTGTGCTTGCTGCGATTTCTGGTTGAGATGGACGAACTTCAATTGGCGTTGAGTCTATGTTTAAGTCATAGCTAATAGAAAAAGACCCAGAAATTATATTTGTTTCAAGAATTGCTGGATTTTCCATGTTGGCAAATTTGTAAATCGATTCTGTGACCTGTTGAGGCTCGTCTGTAAAACCTAGTTTTTTTGCTTTTTCTTTAGCAAAATCTAGAGATAATAGATTAGATGAAATTCTAGGCATAAAATAAACGTTTGATAAAAGTGGAAAGTTAGGAATATTCCCAGTCGATGTTTCGATTGCAAAATTAATAGGTAATATGTTTTTTTCTGGGAAAGGTAATTTAGGTAATTTTTTGAAAAGTACAGTGGCTGGTGTGGGAGGTGGAGGAAAAATTCTTTTGTATATTGCTACTGCAGATAAGAAAAATCCACGCAGTAGAATAAATATGATTATTGAATAGATTGCATAGCGAAGGCTTTTCCTTGAAATTATTGATGCTTCAGTGAGTGTTGTCATATTTATATTTAAGTTTAAACTGTGAAATGATACAATTCAATCTATGAATGGTGTTAGAACTAGATTTGCTCCAAGTCCAACAGGATTCTTGCATATTGGTGGTTTACG
>CAZEDS010000038.1:0-1915 GCA_964510925.1 uncultured Candidatus Saccharibacteria bacterium | reverse complement strand
TTAAAAGATTGGTTGTTGCTGCTAAGCGCAATTTATCAATTAACTCATTGATTGCAGAATCTTTTTCAATATAGGTGTCGGTTGAAGGGATATAACTTTCTGGTTGATAGTAATCATAATATGAAACAAAGTAACTAACTGCATTCTCAGGAAATAAATCTCTCATCTCTTGATATAACTGTGCAGCCAGTGTTTTATTATGAGAAATTATTAGTGTTGGTTTTTGAAGTTTTTCAATTGTTGCTGCTGTTGTCATTGTTTTTCCAGAACCTGTTACACCTAAAAGAGTTTGATACTGCACCCCATCATTTACATTTTTAACCAATTGATCAATTGCTTTTTTTTGTTCTGGGATTGGTGTGTATTTTGTTTTTAGCTTAAATGGTGTTACTAATTTAGATTGCATTTTTTTCCTTTCTGTATAATTTTAAAGTAATTAATGCTCGTTGTTACCGTCAAGACTTTCTTGCATATAACGATAAACAATGGAGATAATCTCACGAATATCATTATTGGCGTTTTTATAAACTAGATTTTTAAAGGTAATATCTTTCAGTTCACGAATAGGATCACTGATTAATGCATGTATGAACGATTGAGTGGCTCCGCTGACACCGGCAAAATCTAAGATAACTTCATTACCGTCTGATAGTGCTGGCATGATTTTTTCAATTCTTAATTTCTTAGCAATGTCTTTATTTTCTCCAAATTCGCCAGCTACTTTTAGCATTTTTATAACTTTTTTCATATAAATCTTGGTTTCCCATATCTTGCACGTTTACGTTCACGAATTGCTTTGTCATATACTTCACCTATACTTGTTAGTAATTCATTTAACTCCTTTGTTTCGTCAAGTGAAATATCGACTGCCACTAAAGTCCCTTGAAAACTGGGTACGATATTAGTTTCACTATGTGAGTCTCTGTTTGGGTCAGCATATAATCTAGGTGAACTTTTAACTCGTTTGTCGTGCTTTAACAACGTGTATTCGGCGCTACCACTATAAATAACAAAATAACTACGTGTAATCTTGGCAATCGATTTAATAAAAAACAGTCCAGCTCCTGCATTCTCAGCAGTGCCACCTTCTTTACGTGTTGTACCTGTAATTCCAGGAGTTAATGCCAATTTAAGAGCATCAATATCATTTTTAGGATGCCAATAAGTATTTAGACTTTTCCAAACACCTATTCCATTATCACAGATTCCGATACTTACGCGGTTCGTTTTTTTATAATACTGAGCAGTAACAATTGCTCCATTTTTTGTAAATGAATGTTCAAGTACATTTCGGACCAGTTCGCCTATGACGTACTTAACCACAATTGTATTTTTTTCTGACAGATGCAAAAGGGGTATCATGTCAGTAATAAAACGAGATTGATCTTCAGCGGTTTTAATTATTTTAATCGGCACAAATCTTCCCGCTTCTTCCTTTTTGTGATAAACAAATGGAGAATCAGTTTTTACTAGATCATAAAGACCCATCCTATCTAGGTATCTTCCAGTTTCCGGAACTTCACCGACAATTTCCGTGTTTTCTTTTCCTACTTGGATTGCTAATGCAGCAGCCACGACCAGATTTGCAGGATGAACAGTAACCCATTTATCATGCATAGATATTTCTAATTTTTCTGGAGATGATAAATCGAGTGATTCGATGAAACTCTTAAAATTACGCAAATTACCCTGATTTGAAAAGTGAACTTTCATGTGATTATTATACCCGTAGAGCGTTTTTTTGTCAACATACGTCCTACGGGTAAAACGATTGATCCTAACTGAGCCTAAAATAAAATAACTTAATTTTTATGCCTACTTACGCACGACTTACCTGTTTTAACGAAATATGTATCAGAAAGATCTAGTTGACTCATTCGGTTAAGATTCGTATGATATGAATATGTCAAAAATG
>CAZEDS010000037.1:0-1932 GCA_964510925.1 uncultured Candidatus Saccharibacteria bacterium | reverse complement strand
TATCGCGGATATTGGTAAAATGCCACATGTTTTAATTGCAGGTCAAACTGGTTCTGGTAAATCGGTGGCAGTTAATACATTTTTGGCGTCGATTCTCTTCCGTGCAAGTCCTTCTGAAGTTAAATTCATCATGGTTGATCCAAAAAGAGTTGAACTTACAGGATATAACGATATTCCTCATTTGTTATCCCCAGTAATAGTTGATGCTGACAAAGTACTCTCAGCCCTCAGATGGTTAACTCGCGAAATGGATAGAAGATATGAGCTTTTTGCTCAAGCAGGTGCTAGGAATATTGATACATATAATGAAATGAGTGGATTTCAAGCTTTACCTTACATAGTCCTTTTGATTGACGAGTTAGCTGACGTAATGTTACTGTCTCCTGCTGAGGTTGAGGATGCAATTACCCGTATAGCTCAAATGTCTCGTGCTGTAGGAATTCATATGGTTCTTGCAACACAAAGACCATCTGTAAATGTTATTACAGGTTTAATTAAAGCCAATATTCCAACTAGAATTGCATTTGCTGTTTCATCTCAAATTGATTCAAGGGTTATATTGGATACTCAAGGCGCTGAAAAACTACTTGGTAAAGGGGATATGCTATATCTTCCACCAGATCAAGCAAAACCTGCGAGAATTCAAGGTGCATTTGTTAATGATGAAGAAATAAGAAAACTTGTTAGCTTTATTAAAAATCAAGGTGTACCGGTGCAATATACTGGGGAAATAATTACACAAACTAAGTCAGGAAATGCTGCTGTTCCTGGAGTAAGTGGCGAAACAGACAATTTGTTTGCAGAAGCAGTTAAAGCTGTGTGTCAATATGATAGGGCTTCTGCCTCGTTACTTCAAAGACGGCTTTCTATTGGTTATGCACGAGCAGCAAGGGTGATCGATCAATTAGAGAGTGCGGGGGTTATTGCTCAATCAGACGGATCTTCAAAACCTCGCGAGGTTCTCATAAAAAATGCCGAAGAGTTTTTGGCAGGAATTGGTAAATAATTTTTAAGTAGTATGAATACTGTTGGCAAAATTTTACATGAAGCTAGGGAATCTAAAAAAATGTCCTTATTTGATTTGGAAAAGATTACTAAAATTAAGTCAGATTTTATCGACAAAATAGAAAAAAATGATTGGGACAATTTACCAGAATTTCCGGTTGTCTCCGGTTTTGTAAAAAATTTAGCCAGCACCCTTGATTTACCTGTTGATAATTTAAACGCCATATTTAGAAGAGATTATTTACCCAAAAAAATAGCTATTAATCCTAAACCAGATATACAAAACAAGTTTTCTTGGTCGCCTAAGTTTAGTTTTTTTGTAGGAGTTATAGCCTTCACTTTTTTTATATTAATATATCTATTATTTGAATATAAAAGTTTTGTAACTCCTCCAGAACTTGAAGTTTTTTCACCAAAAGCTGGATCTTTTGTGGTTACGACAAACGTTAATATCTCAGGCAAAACCACTACTGATTCTATATTGACTGTTAACAATCAGTCAATAATTCTTGATCAAGATGGAACGTTTAGGACTGTAGTTGGTATAACAAAAGATACAAAAAAATTAGTTTTTAGGGCAGTCTCGAGATCGGGTAAAGTAACTGAAAAAACAGTTGAGATTAATGTAGAATGAACGATAATATAATATAAATATATGGATTCAGTACAAAGATTATTAATAATTGTAGTTGTATCACTTACAGTTTTACTTGTTATTGTGGGTATGCAAGTTATTTTTATTATTTTAGATCTCAGAAAATCAGTCAAAAGATTAAACTCAATTCTAGAAGATGCAGTTTTAGGGGGAGGTTTAATTAGACCAAATAAATTAACAGGGATTGCAGAAATGTTTAAAAGAGATAAAAGTATGACCACACACGGACAAGAATAAACTTTTGTGATAAAATTAGCCTCATGATTACTAGT
>CAZEDS010000036.1:986-2020 GCA_964510925.1 uncultured Candidatus Saccharibacteria bacterium | reverse complement strand
GGCACAAGAAATTAAAGAGTTGATTGAAGTGTTGGGAATAATTGGCGTCAGTGGCGTGGGTGTAGTTAAATTATTTAATTGGTTACAAGGCCAACCTAAAAAATTTGAAGATGCTGGCCCAAACGAAGTAAAAATTATCAATAAAGATGACAATTCAATAACTGTAAATAAAAAAGTATTTGGATTATTTCAAAGCACCAAAATACAACAAAGCATTTATAACATATATGGTAATTTCTTGGGTAAAGATGGGGTTGATTCAGTTGAATCATATTTGGCAGATGATGAGTCTACAAAAGTTTCCGTAACTAAGGATGAAGTCCCGTATTTTAATCCAATTAACGCAATACCTGTTGAAGCAGATGAGAACGAGAGACGAAATATCACGCGACCATTATTGAAGCCAAAACGAATTAGTCTTGAAGGTGAAGCGGATAACTGGTCTTTCAGAAAAGGGGTAGATACGGTCATTACAGCTACTATTAAAGATAGAGATTTCCTAGACAAAATTAACAGTGGAGAAATTAGACTGGCTCGTGAAGACACTCTAGAAGTTGATTTATTAGAAATTCAATCCATGGTCAATAATGAAGTAACCGTTAAGTATGAAATTATAAAAGTCCATCAATATCATAAGGCACCAATTCAATCTAATTTTTTTGATCAAGAATAAAGATCTTCCAGTTCCTTATATTGCACGAGCCAAATTAATATGGCTAAAAACTTGAAATTGTATCATCGTGCTTGGGAATTACGACAACAAGGTAATACTCTTAAAGAAATTGGGAAATTAATGGGATATAAAACTGGAGAGTGGCCTAGGGTAATGATTTGGCGTACTAACTATAAAATTCAGTTTCAGAAAAGATTGCCTTTGTCGCTTCAGCGCTTGATTACAAAATATAATAAAGCAACCCAACAAACTTAAGGGCAATATTGGTATATCTTATTCATTAAATCGGTTCGCATTGCTCCTAAATTATTATCTTGTGAAGTTGGTGCGCATTTATCGTAAGCGGCTTTTATACAGTTGG
>CAZEDS010000036.1:0-976 GCA_964510925.1 uncultured Candidatus Saccharibacteria bacterium | reverse complement strand
TGCGCAATCAGCATATCCCTCATTAGAACAATTTTGAGAACAATTTGATCCTTCTTGTTTAGCCTGAGCTAAACAGGAACTATTTGTCACGTCTGCTGACCCCTGATTTGCATTAATTGACTGTTCTAAACGAGCAATTTCATTAACTTTACTTTCATAACAGTAAAAAGTTCCGTTAACAGGGCTTGGGTTGTCGTATATTGAACTTTTCTCTCTGTGGAGTTTGTACCACCATTATTTGAGCCACCTTGAGCCGATATGCAATTTGCATTTGATGTTTCCCAATGCCAACTTTTATCTTGCATTTGGCAACATGTATATCCGCCTTTAACGCACTGACTTTTCTTAATCCTAATAACGCCACAACTTGCGTGCTCACAATTAATTACTGGATCAGGATCCTCATAGACAGCTTTTTTATACTGAGTTGTTGAAGGCGTTGGTTTATTTGTAGGAAATGGCACTATCGTCGGAATGATTGTAGGAGTAGGTAAAGACTCTTTTCTAATTGAGCTAAAAATCTCAAATGTAGAGTCTAATGTTTGCGAAATATTTCCTTTATTCGCCAATATCCCACCAGCAAAAACGCTTAATATTAAAAACAATACGATAGTTAGCGGGACTTTGAGTAACTTGTAGAATTTTAATACCTTCTTTTTATAAGTCTTCATTACTTGTAAAGTTTCTAAACCGTACCACCTGCCCATTTGCGATGGTTAAGCAAACTAACTTTTAGATTGTACCAAATAGAGTTGAAGACGTGTATATGAGGTTGGATATAATATAAATATCGCATAACGACATATGTGTGCAGAATATGAAAATATCACCAGCGAGAAAAGATCTGTACAAGCAAGAAATCCGACAACTATTGCTTGCGGATCCTAGAATAAACAATTTGGACTTAGCCAAGAATACGGGACTCCACAGAAACACTATCTCAAAGTTGGTTGGTGAAATAAGTGAAGAAAATAAA
>CAZEDS010000035.1:0-2201 GCA_964510925.1 uncultured Candidatus Saccharibacteria bacterium | reverse complement strand
TTTTTGATGTTTTCTGCCTCGTTCCAAACAGGCATAACAATTACAACTTTTTGTCTTTGCATGAACGTCGAATTCTTCATAATATTTAAACTTTACACCTGATACATGGTAAAATACAACTGATAAAATGTTAAAAATCGACATCGTCACACTTTTTCCTAAAATGTTTGTAGGTCCATTGACCGAATCTATTATGTGGCGTGCTCAAGACAAGAACTTTTTAGAATTAAATATTGTAGATTTAAAAGAATTTGGAATCGATGAAAGAAGAACAGTAGATGATAAACCGTATGGCGGTGGAGCGGGAATGATTTTAAGAGTCGATGTGATTGATAAAGCGCTAAAGTCAATCAATGCTGTAAAAGGAACAGAGGGAACAAAAATTATTGTTCTTGATGCAGGTGGGGAAAAATTTACACAAGGAAAAGCCTACGAATATTCAAAGATTGAAAGACTTGTTTTAATTTGTGGAAGATATGAAGGGATTGATCATAGAGTTCATGAAAATTTAGTAGATGATATCGTATCAATTGGAGATTATGTTCTAACAGGCGGTGAAATTCCTGCAATGGTAATCGCAGATGCTGTTACAAGACTAATACCTGATGTTATCAAACCAGAATCACTACAAGAGGAATCACACACAGGATTTGATTCAGAATACCCACAATACACCAGACCGGAAATATACAATGACTGGAAAGTACCACCAGTACTTCTAACAGGTAACCACCCTGAGATTGAAAAATGGAGAAAAGGGGAGTAAAATGATCGGCATATGGCAACGGAAAACATTACAATTCATAGACCACAAAATTATGATGCATGCCCTGAGTGTCCATTGATGGATCAATTAGTTCAAAAAATAGAAAAAAAAGTAGAGGATGTTATCAAAAATAATAAAGGCACAAAGAGTGCGACCGTTAGGATCACTTGCAGGCAGACAAATGCTGTTAAAGTTTCACCAAATATTAATATATCATACACTGTAGAAAACGGTCTTAAAGAAAATTTTTGGGAGGATAGAAAAATTGACTGTCCTGGCCTGGAATAGACTCCAAAAAAATCTTCAATAGTAATTTTAAACATCTAGATCTGCAACCATTTCAATCAATTTTTTTAAACTATGATAAAATATTGTTTTAAACTACATGAAATATCATTATAGATATTGTTCAAATTGTGGTGAATTGTTTGATAAAAAATCGGACATTTTCTACGTCTGCCCTAAATGTGATTTCAGAATATTTATAAGTCCAAAGCCAGGAACGGGCGCATTTATCTTCAACGACAAAGAACAGTTATTGATGGTTAAAAGATCCATTGAGCCAAATTATGGCAAATGGGGCATACCGGGTGGTTTTATAGATCCAGGGGAAAGTGCTCCAGTCGCATTAACAAGAGAAATCAAAGAAGAACTTGGTATTTGTATAAACAAATTTACATATTTTGGATCTTACTCAGCTGATTACTTGCATAAAGATATAAATTACAAGTTACTAAATACATATTATTTAGCGGAAATTGATAATGTGGAAAGAATTAATTTATTAGAAACTGAAGCTTCTGAGTTAAAATTTATTTATCTCAATCAGATAAAAATTGAAGATGTGGCAAGTGATATACGTGAAGCAATTATTGAATTAATTCAGTCCAAACTTCATTAGGAACAGTTCTTGTTTTTGTTGACTCTGCTGTTTTTTTAAGTTGTGTTTTTATATTTTCTTTGTCTCCGTTTTTAAAATTATTTGCAAGTTCTTTAATAATTTCTTCTAATCTTTCTTCATACCCCTTAACTTCCCCTACAACACTTTCAAGCTTGCTAACATCTAATACTGTGTCTACTCTTTTTTCAGGTGTTAAGGCGTTCAATTCTGACTTTTCAATTTTATTAACAGGGAGTGATGGTAAAACATATTTCTTTAAGATTAATCCTATGTTATATGGAGTTGTCCATCCTTTGTTCGCAACATTTATTACACCAGTTATTCTTTTTTCAATTAATGTTTCAGTCCAACCCATCAAATCTTCAATAACAGTACCACTATTGGGTGTATCGATAAATTTCGAAAAGGTAAGAAGTTTAAGAAGCATGTTTTTGTAATTAATCTGAGCAGAAACAGGCTGTCTCGGTCTTAAAATTAAGTACTTAAAATCAGCACTCTTTTTAAAACCTATCATATTTTCTGCCCAAACTTTTG
>CAZEDS010000034.1:0-2495 GCA_964510925.1 uncultured Candidatus Saccharibacteria bacterium | reverse complement strand
CACTTATAAATTTACATCGTGAAGAAACTTTTTCAACTATATCTTATTGTTTCAGTGATATTCGAGTGAGATAATACATTCTATGAACTGGTTTTTAATTGCCTTGATTCCTCCTGCTGTTTGGGCTGCTACTAATCATTTTGATAAGTACTTACTTTCAAAATACTTCAAAGGTGGTGGGGTTGGAGCATTGATGGTTTTTTCATCAATGATTGGTGTATTACTTCTTCCTATTATTTATTTCCTTCATCCTGAAGTTATACAGTCATTTAATTTAAGTTATTTATTAATTGCACTAAACGGATTTTTCTATGTCCTTGCTGTCCTTCCTTATTTTTACGCTTTAACAAAAGATGAAACATCAGTCTCAGCAGCACTTTTTCAAATGAGTCCAGTTTTTTCATATGTTCTCGCATATTTTGTATTAGGAGAAACTTTAAAAACAAATCAAATGCTTGTAGGTTTAGTAATTATTGCAGGTGCTAATTTAATTACACTTGATTTAACTGATCACAAAAGAATTAAGTTCAAAAAAGAAATATTCGGGCTAATGGCTTTGTCTTGTCTACTATTTTCAATTAACTTTTTATTCTTTAAATATTTTGCAATACAAAGTTCATTTTGGATTACTAGTTTCTGGGAATATATAGGTTTTGCAGTTTTTGCTTCACTTCTTTTAGTTTTTGTTAAACCTTACAGAAAAGAATTTTTAAATGTACTAAAAGAAAACAAACTTGCAGTACTTGCATTAAACGGGTTAAATGAAATATTAAATATAATTGCTAAAGTATCGTTTAATGTAGCTTCTCTCTTAACTCCAATTACATTAATTTGGATAGTTGATGGATTACAACCATTTTTCATATTTCTATATGGTGTAGTACTTACAGTATTTTTCCCAAAGATCAGTCAAGAGAATATTTCAAAGAAAATCCTCGGTCAAAAAATAATTGCAATGTTAATAATGTTTATGGGTATTTATTTAATTAATAGATAATTTTATGTGGATAATATTTGCAACCGTTTCAATTGTTATGCAAGGGCTTGTCAATTATATTGATGAGTTTTTAACTAACAATAACAAACTTCCTGAAAATACAAATGTTCATACTAAAATTGGAGGGCTAGTTTTGATTTCAACTTTAATGAGTTTTGCCGGTGCAGGATTAATGACTTTAATTCCACACGATCCAACTATTAATACTTTTGCTAAAGTGTTAGCGATTGGATCTGCTATTCCAATGGTGGGTATGTATATTTCTTACTTTTGGCTATTGATTACATATCCAGTTCATCAAGTAACACCGCTTTTTCAAATTAGTTCTATTTGGCTTTTAACTTTTGAATTACTTTCTGGTGGAACTATTTCGATGACTGGTTTGTTTGGAATTTTTATTTTAATGTATGGAGCATATGTTCTTGATGCTGGTACTTTTAAATGGAAAATACCTACAAAACTTCTTTTAATTTGTATCCCTGCAACATCAACTTGGGCAATTGCACTATATATGGCAAAGGTAGCAACGGCCACATCTTCTCCAATTGCTTTTTCCTATTACCAAATGTTAGGAGTTGGGATAATTGGTGTTTTACTTTTCATATTCATTAAAAAATACAGAGAAGGATTTTTGTTTAGAATTAGAAATCAAGGAAAAGTTTTTCTTGGATTAAGTCTTGTTAATGAGTCACTTGCAGAAGGGTCATTTCTTTTTGGAAATATGGCAGTAGCTATTGCTCCAGTTGCCGCTTATGTTTCAGCAATGAGCGGTGTTCAAAGTGTATTTGTAATGCTCTTATTTTTCATTTTTCCACAAGGCAAAAGAACAAAGGCTACTTTAATTCAATGGATTGCAGTATTTTTAATTGCTATTGGGGTTATACTTTTAGAATTAAAATAATTTTATGGACAATGTAAATATCAGAAAAGCAAAAATTGAAGAATTAAAAACAGTACAAGATCTAAATCGAGACCTTTTTGTTTCAGATGGTCCAAGAGATAAATATCTAAATCACAATTGGCCATATGAAGGCGGGAAAGAATATTTTTCAAAAAGAATAACTGATGGGAATAGTATTTGTTTAGTTGCAGAAATTGATAATGAAATTGTTGGATATCTTGCAGGTGCAGTTATGGAAGTAGAATCTTGGAGACCTGTCAAAAGAACAGAACTTGAAAACATGTTTGTAAAAGAAGAATTTAGAAGCAAAGGAGTTGGCGCAAAATTAGTTAACGAGTTTTTTAACTGGAGCAA
This sequence comes from uncultured Candidatus Saccharibacteria bacterium, assembly GCA_964510925.1. GTDB lineage: Bacteria > Patescibacteriota > WWE3 > 2-01-FULL-39-13 > 2-01-FULL-39-13 > CAZEDS01. Next base: position 243 of record CAZEDS010000034.1, on the reverse strand, counting down.
AACAAAAGGAGTTGAAAGATCATTAGTTGTTGCTTACGCAACAAATGAGAAAGCTATAAAATTTTACCAAAAAATGGGCTTTGATCCTGAAAGTGTTTCTTTGGAAATTGAATATTAACATGATTGATATTTTAGACATTCAAAAACAAATTGATGAAAAAGGAAAGTATTGGATTGCATTTGTTGGAGATTCAATTACTTCTTGTGAATGGGTACATCCAAACTGGAGAGAAATAGTTCAAT
>CAZEDS010000033.1:0-2998 GCA_964510925.1 uncultured Candidatus Saccharibacteria bacterium | reverse complement strand
TTCTAAATTTGCGTATTTTGGTAGATGCGATCGTGCATTCCATATACCAAATTTTTGAGCAGCAGATAGCTGAGTCGAAAAATACTTACCATCAAGAGAGCTCTTTATATTCAATTGTGTTTTTAAAATATCTTTAGACTTTTCTATCTTCTCTATAGATAACCTATTATTTTCGATAATCTTTTTTACTTTTAATTCAATGGAATTTAAAACGTCAGCTTTAGGTAAAAATACTCTTACTTTACTTAATTGAGAATGAGTCATTTCTACTCTAGTATCACCGTGAGTAGCTAGTGATGTTTGTGCCTTGTAAAATTTAGAATTCAAATATCTAATCAAATAGTATGGTGAAATAATACTAGAATCTGTAGTAATTTTCGAGATATGCTGACTAATTACATAATTTTCATTGTTACTTTCAATTATACTTGCAACACCAAGCTTCTCAACTGTAGCCTGTGTTCTACCCATAACCACGTCGTTTTCTTTAACTTTAATTTTGGAGGATACGTTTTTTGAAACATAAACCAGACTTTTCTCTGATTCATCAATTGTAAAAGGTTTTATATTCCCATCTCTTATATAAGGTGCACCGGAAGTTTTGTCTATGTAAGTTTCAATGTAGCTTCCACTAGAAATATTTACTTTAAGCTCCTTTAGAGTTTTAACTTCGCAGGAACTTTTTTTTCAAGTTCGTCGAAGACAGATTTTACAAAGAAATATTTTGCGTCTAAACGATTTTCTTCTGAACTCACTATTGTTGCTTTGTTAGTAGTTATTATTTTTAATGACATAACACTAACTAAAAAGTAAAATTATTTCTCTTTGACCATTCCTTAAATTCTTTCGCGACAGCGGCAAGATCATCATCCTCAATTTCCTTACCCCTTCTATCATGCCCACAGTACTCAGCAACTGCCATAAAAATGGGGTAATCTTCCGGAATTTTGTTTTGAGGCAGCTTTTGCAAAATCAATATTGATGTTTTTGTTCCTGTGTTTGGCAAAAACGTTTCTAGTGGAACATCGATAATACAAACAATTCTTGCTTTTCCAATAAGCCAGTTTCTTATATAGCCCAAACTTTCATTTCCATAAATTCCATCCGGCAGCACAATTGCCATCCTGCCATCTACTTGAAGTAATTGTAAACATCTTTCGATAAAAAGAATTTGAGGTGCTTCTTTATCTTTCAGTTTTCCTTTTTCTCAATTGCCGGTCACTTTATCTTGTTTCCATTTATGACCTAAATCAAACTGCTTAAGTTTGTCCTCACCTCGTACTGGAATTTTTGAACCAAAAGGAGGATTGGTTATTAATACACTGAATTTTTCTAAATCAATCTTTTGCCTTGTGGCTTGTCCCCAATTACTAGGGACTTCTAAACTGTCTTCCGTAAAAATCCCGCTTTTTCCATCTCCGATAATTGCCATATATGCTTTGGCCACTTTTGATAAAAAGTAATCCTTATCAATACCTCTAATTTTATTTAAAGCAACTTCCATTTTTTCTTCATGAAGATTACTTTTGTTCCAGTGATATTTTTCCCCCTCTGCGTCAAGTGTTCTCCAAACATGCCTTAATGCTTCGATCAAAAATCCACCAGTACCACATGCAGGATCAATAATTAAATCCTCATCATTAGGATCTAAAATATCGACCATCATTTTCACAACATTTCTCGGTGTAAAAAATTGTCCTTGTCCTCCTTTTAGTGCGTGACCAATAAATGTTTCAAAGGCATCAGCAACAATGTTTCTCTCCGCTTCAATTAAACTGTAGTTTTGTAATTCACCAACAACGTAAGACACAGAGTTTGCATCAAGTGTGATCGTGTCGCTATCGTCTAGAACTTCTTTATATTTTCGTTTTACTTTATCAAAGAGGTTTAAAATTCTTTCTTTTACATCCTTCGCTTCTTCTTCAAGACCCGCTCTAAAAGTAACTATGTCATTTGGCTCGGTAAATCTTTCATCATAAATTTTACAAAAGATTAGATTGATAAGTTGTTGAGCTAAGACCTCATCTCTTGTTGCTCCTACAGTATTAGCGGCTAGATGATTTCTAATTGCTTTAAATGTAGCTTTTAGATATGAGTTGGCTTCAAGTCTTTTCTTTTAAACTTCCCGATATCTTCAGTTCTTTGGCCATATTGCGGGATGTTTGGAATTTCTTCAAATTCTATTCTGCCTTCTTTCTCAACCTTTCTTAAAAACAGTCTTTCATCACCATTAAACCATACACCTAAAAACGATTTTGAAAATCTCAGATAATCTTGAAGTTGCGTTTTTCCGTCTTTCCTGTTTGTTTTCTTGCACTCAACGATTATGTAAATACTATCTTCCTGCCTGCTGTCGTTAGAAAAAACCGCTATATCAACGGGGTATTCTTTTTTTGTGTCAGAAGGTCTTACCTTAACTCTAAATTGCGGCCTCGTTTGAATATGCTCTCTTGGGTAATCGTAATCTTCGACCAGTTGCTTTGCAAAGATTTGAACCGCTTCAACTTCTTCGGGTGTGGCTTTTACCTCCTGACCAGAAATGAAATCAATAACATAGCCCTCTTTTGGTTTGTATAAACTGTTTTCCATATATTTTAATATTAGTTCATTAATGCAGTCTTTAACCTTATATGGCCATCGTAATCTAACACAGACTCACCAACCACTTTCTGGCTGTTTGTGTGTAAAGAAGCTCGAACTTGTTTACATTCAAGCATTTAACTCGTCAAGAATACCTTGCAAATCCAACGGCTCAGTTACCATCTCAACCATCCCATCATTCCCCACCTTCCACATATCGCGAGGGCAATCAACATACAGTTCCACTCCATTTCCGTCAGGATCCCGTAAGTACACAGCGTCACTTACACCATGATCTGCCGAACCATCAATAGAATAATTTGCATCAAGCAACTTTTTTAACACTTTAGCTAGCTCCAGCCGAGAAGGATATAAAAATGCCACATGATACATTCCAGTATGTCCTGGTGGTGCAGGT
>CAZEDS010000032.1:0-3431 GCA_964510925.1 uncultured Candidatus Saccharibacteria bacterium | reverse complement strand
AAGTTCTAAAGCTGACCAAAAACGAGAGATTTTGAATTTGATACTTTTGAACCCATGTTTAGATAACGAAAACCTCTGCTATGACTACAAAAAACCGTTCGATGTGTTTGTGAATTTTAATGAATGTAACTTATGGGGTGGCCTATGGGGCTTGAACCCACAACCTTCTGCTCCACAGGCAGATGCTCTAACCAATTGAGCTAAGGCCACCATGTTAAAACTGCATGATTTTATGCTTCAAAAGCAGTTAAATCAATTGATGTAACCTGATAATTATATAGGAGAAGCCAACAATTTGCATTTAAATGTATTCTTTTTAGGAATACATTTTTTTCTGCCAGCTTTTTCTCGCTAGATCAACATTTTTGTTGTTTGCTCGTAAAGCTTGAGGTGTTGTTGTTTGCTTTTCGAGATCCTTAAATGTTGGTCCATTTTTGTCATTATCGGCTGCTTGATTAGGTCCAATTGTTGGTGCGCTGAACCATTTTGATCTTGTATTTCCTGTTGGTTCGACATCCCAGTTTATGTTTATGCTTTTGTCAGAAATATCCATGAGCATGGTTGAGCCATCAGGTTTTTTGACTGTAACGATTTTGTTATAAACAAAAACTGTTCCACCTTTGTGATCGTTACCATAATAGAAAATTTCAGGATTACTAATGATTGGCAATGTTTGGTTTTCTGATGGGACCCAGATGTAACCTCTGAAATTTGCTGGATTGTTATCGGCAATTGCAAAAGTGTCAGTTACTCCCTGGCTTCTTTGGACTGTTAACATTCCAAAGGCACGTTGTTCTTTTGATACGATTTCCCAAAGTGCTGATACTTTATCTAGTTTGTCTGCAGCTGGTAGTTGTGGAACATATTCTGGTCCTGGCAATGATTTAATAATTTGTTCTGTTGTAAAGAATTTCTCGATAAGTTCTGAATGACCATTGAAATATTGGACTAAATCTTTTTGGGTGTAACCCTGGGCTTTCATTTCGTTTATTAATCGAGAAGCGCCTTTTTTTACTAAAGCATCAATATACATTTGTTTATAGGCATCGGTATCAGTTTTATTAATTAATTCTCTAAAAATTAATAGATCCACTTCTTCTAAATTTCCGAGATACATTGATTGTGTTGTTAAGTATGTGTCAAAATCAGTGATTGTTTCGTCAGTGACACCGGAGTCAGAGATACCTTTTTGTCTTAATGCTTCAAAATATTGAAATGCAAGTGCTGCTATTCTTAGATTTATTTCTCCCATTGAAAGATCTTCTGTTTTTGGTAAATAAAAATTTGAAAGAAATGCAGCTGCGTTAATGAAATCTTTTGCTTTATTATCTTTAATATCTGGATTTAGGTTAATCTCTATTGAATCCGGAAATGTTTTTTTTGTTGCAAGTTCACCAATATTTATACAGTTACAATCAGTTAGCTTTTCTGCCATAAAGCTTTGAGTTCGAACTCTACTTAACTTTGTTGGGTCAAGTGATATTCCAAATGATCTGTAAATATTTTCGATTTGTTTGATTGTTTCAGCACCTCTTTTAAAAAGCGGGTAGTTTTGTATTTCTGCTTCTGCAGATAGTTCTGCTACAAATGATGGGGCAAAATGAAAATAACGATTTAAATAGAAATCACTGTAGGCTATTTCTAAATCGCTCAATGAAGTGCCTGGTTTAACTTCAACGATATCTGAACTAGAAAATTCTTTATTGCCAACATATGGCAAAAAAACTTGAAAAACAGGTCCGTTATTGGAGGTAGGGTTTTGGTCAGTTTCCGCAGGAAGAACTATTGCTGGATTTGTTTCTATATCAGTTATTGGGATCATTATTTTCAGCAGAAAACGTATCTACTACTTAGTAAATTACTGAATATAATAGCACCAATTTCTAAAATGCCTATAGTATGTTTTTAAGTGCTCTGGTTAAATGTGCAGATTTGGTATGCGATCTAAATTTTTAAGGTCTTTTACAAAGTTTTGGCTATCAGCGTAAAAATGTGCTGCTATTGCAATCATTGCTGCATTATCAGTACATAGCCACATCGGTTCAGGAAAACTCAATGGAATATGGTTTTCATCACAAATTTTTTGAATTTGCGATCTTACATATTGATTTGCGATTACTCCACCACCAACGATAAAAGCCTTTGGTTTATAATGTTTTATCGCTTTTTGTAACTTAATTGTTAAAGCTTTTGTTGCAGCTTTTTGGAATGAAGCAGCAATATCATTTATTGTCTGTGCTGTTAAAAATTTTGAGGCATCTTCAAGTTTGAAAGTATTTTTTTGTGGCTTGGTAGAATAATCTCCAATTTGTTTATGAATTTCATATAAAACTGCGGTTTTGAGACCAGAATAGCTCCAATTAAAATCATCAGTTTGGCTCATAGGTGTTGGAAATTTGTATGCATCAGGATTGCCAAGTTCTGCTGCTTTTTCGATTTTTGCACCAGCTGGAAACCCCATTCCTAACATTCGTCCAACTTTATCGAAGGATTCCCCAATTGCGTCGTCGATTGTTTGCCCGATATGCGTGAACTGGAGGTGGCCATTCATTATATATAAATCTGTATGGCCACCCGATATAGTCAACGCCAAAGATGGAAATTCAAAATCGTTTTTTATGCTTGATAATGGTTTGCCTTCAATATCGAGTGCTAAGTTTGCATAAATGTGTCCAATCATGTGGTTAACGGCAATTATTTTTTTGTTGTATTTTGTTGCGAGTTCTTTGGCTTTGTCTATTCCTGCTTCGAGTGCGATTGCGAGTCCTGGTCCGTATGTTACTGCAATATAATCGATATCATCGATTGTTAAGTTTGCTTGTTTAAAGGCTTCGTCGATTGCTGGATTTAGAAATTCTGCATGTTGTCGTTTTGCTTCAGAAGGAACAACACCACCCCAATCACTGTGTACTTTTAATTTTGACCAAAATACATTTGCTATGATTTTTCGGTCTTCTGAAATTGCTACCGATGTGTCGTCGCAGGATGTATCAATCGCTATAATATGCGTCATAGTTGCTTATAATTTTGTCACTATTGGTTGTTTGAATTTGTATTGTAAAAGCTCGTTCAGTTTCATTTAAATAATCTATTTTTAAGAAAAACCCATATTATATGGGTTTTTCTTTTTGTGATATAATATCAATATGAATCCTTTAAAAATACATTTAGCTACTGACCATGCAGGTTATACAATGAAAGAGTTTATTAAAAATGAACTTATTAATTTAAATTATGATGTAATCGATCATGGTGCAAATTATTTAGATGAAAATGATGATTATCCTGACTTTATTAAATTATGTAGTGAAGCCGTGTCTAAAGACCAAAATAGTTTTGGAATAATTTTTGGTGGATCTGGCCAAGGTGAAGCCATGTGCGCTAACCGCACCACTGGCATCCGCGCTGGGGTTTATTATGGAGGTGATACT
>CAZEDS010000031.1:0-3617 GCA_964510925.1 uncultured Candidatus Saccharibacteria bacterium | reverse complement strand
TTCCATAGTTTATAGATAAATATTAGCATTATTATCTTTTAATTTATAGAAAACCAAAGTCATAATTAAAGTCTAAATTCTTGAACATCAACACCAAAAAGTTGATAATGAAGGCATGAATACAATCAGAACTTTTATTTATGCGACCTTATTTAGCTTTTTAGTTTACACAGTCTCATTCTTAACAGTGCTTGGATTAGGACTAAATGATAAAGTCCTACAAAGCGAAGACTATTTGGGAACTGCAGCGCTTCCATTTTCTATAATAAAAGAGCACAATTTAAATCTTGATGAATATTCGCATGAATTAATGCTGAACTATCCGCAGCCAGATAATATGCTACAAACACCCTATTATCTACGTAAATCAACTGACAAACACATATATTCAATTAGACCGATTCTAACGTCAATTCTAGTGCTACCAATTTATTTACCTGTGGTATGGATGAACCAAACCATAGATATAAATACAATTGAACTTGCTAGTAGACTTGGAGGTGCATTAATTACGGCTGTCTCTTGTGGCTTTTTTGCATTGTTACTAAAACACTCTTTAGAAAATTTTCACATTGATAAAAAAGAACTAAAAACAAAAAAGCTTTTAAGTATATTAATTTTTATCGTATACGCATTTGGTACAAACTCATTAAGCACAAGCAGTCAGGGTTTATGGCAACATGGAACAAGCCAGTTATTCCTAACTTTAGGCGCATTATTTTGGCTTAAAAAATTTTATATACCAATGGGCTTATCACTCGGATTAGCTTTTATCAATCGCCCTACAAATCTTTTATCTGCAGTTATTTTTGGACTATACCTTCTATTTTCAGGACTTAGCAAAGAAAAATCTCAACGAGATCTTAAAAAATCATACAAATATGCATTCGGATTTATAATCCCAATAATCATCCAGCTTTGTATAAATAAATTGTTTTTAGGAACTCTAGACAATGAAGGTTATGCAAATCAATTTAATGGATGGACTAAAAATATTTTAGAAGGATTCCTAGGAATCTGGCTTTCACCTAGCAAAGGAATTTTAATAAATAGCCCTATTTTCATTTTCATACTCCCAGTAATATTTGACCAATTAAAAAGAATATTTACAAAATTTAAATCAATTAAAGAAAATGGAACTCTAAGTCTATTTGGATTTAATGAACGATCCAATGATATATATTTTATATCCACCATAATATTATTTCTTCATACACTAATAATGGGATCTTGGTATAGCTGGTATGGCGGATATTCTTGGGGATACCGAATGGCAAGTGACGTCCTCCCATTTATGACCATCTTATTGGTACCAGGCTTAAAAAATATATTGCAGAAAACCTCAACTAAAATTATTGCAATTACGCTAACAATAATCTCGGTATTTATGCATTTTATGGGCTTAATTTTCTTTGATGGTATTTGGCACACACTTTATGATGGAAAATCACGCTGGTGGCTCTGGAGCATCAATAACAGTGAAATTGTATTCGATATAAAAAGATTATTCTATAAATTTGGAATACTCAAAACCAACCCATATATAAAAGCATAAACAAATTCTATTTTGCCACCATCTTATGAGGCCTATTTTCAAATACATATAAAATGTAGCCTCCCTGCTCAATCTTGCTCAAATTCAAAATTTCTCTAGTTACAAATGGGCATACATAGTCTGATTTAGATAAAATAATAAATTTATATCCAACATCATAAGCACTTCCAGCAAAATTACAGATATTTGAACTGGATTGAATTATATTTTGATCTAAATAAAATGATCCATCATCTGAAGTCTCAACACTTGAAGTAAAATAATCAGCAAGAACAGTCCACTCTTGTTCTTGCAAAAATATTGTTGCGTCATTCGTTTTGCCTTTATTCGCTGCAAGCTCAAGCATAAATGTTAGATAGTATGGATAACTATCCTTAGAAAATGTTAGCGTTTTATAAAAATAAAATGGCGTCAATAAAACTAAACAAGTAAGCAAAAAGTAAAATGTAATACCATTTCTAAAGTGCACATACTCTTTCAAAAAGATCATCACAGCAAATAAAACTAATGAAAAAATAAGTAAATAAATAGCCAGCAATGAAACAATACCAAATGGAACAAATGCTATAGAAATTAACATCAATATATTTAATGTAAGCAGTATTGAATTAATCAGATGCAACTTAATAATTCGCCATGATGCAACCATGATTCCAAATGAGGACACATACAAAATCAAATTCAAAAATCTTCCTGTAAAACTATAATTTCCAATAATATATCTTGTTAAATTCAACAAATAATAATAAAAGTTTTCGATCCAATTTGAACTATTCAAATTTTGCAATGAATATCGATCTAATTCAAAATGAGTAATTGGCTGAGTAAAAAATCCAAATGGAAGCAAAAATACACAAAGCGATAGCAAATAGCTACAAATCCTTAATAATTTTAATTTATTGAAGTGAAACGTTACCGCCTGTGCTAAACCAACTTTTCTTGAGCTATAAGCAGCACTCAACAAAAACAAAAACCAAAAAAATTCAGATTTATATGAATAAAATAAACCACCAACCCCAAAAACAGTAAGAACACTCATTAAAGACAAAGCAACCAAGTCTTTATTTTTCTTAAAAACTTTAAACAAGCCTACCAATATTAGAATCCATAAGGTTGCAAAAACAATAAATGAAATAACTCCTGTTTCAACCCAAACTTCAAGCCATAAATTATGCAAAGGAAGTTTCAAACTTAAGGCAGATTTATCAATATAATAATAAGTATCAGCCCAATCAGAAGACTGAAAATAGGTACTAAACGCATTTACTCCAACACCCATCGGATTTTGCAAACCTGAAACTATTCCAACTTTAAGCAAAAATAAGTGAGAATAAAAAGAAACAGAGCGATACAAAAATGATGCACGCAAACCTGATTCAAACAAATAAAAGCTTAATGTATATAAAACAAAAACGGAAAGGCCACTAAAAAACCAAACATATGAGTTCCTAAAAAAGTTCAAAATATTTCGGTTACGATTAGCGAAAATAACACAAAACAGCAAAATTGAAACAGCAAACCCAATGGTTGAGCTCCTTGATCCAGTAAGATCTAATACATAAGGAATAGTACAAACTAATACAGCCAAAACAATATTAATCAAAGTTAATCTTAATGGAATCATTTTATCTTGTGCACTTTTTAAAACATCTCCAAAACCATTAGACCTAAATAACAAATTTAATAAATAATCTCGAATATAGTTATATGATGAATATTGCTCAATATTTTTCTTTATACTTGTAAATAAAAATCCAAAAAATAGAAAAAACAAACTAGCCAAATACACACCAAAATGATTAACATCCCAAAATGTTGCCCCATACCTTGATGGGTAGCCCGGTACCGGCCATACGCCACCTATCGCTTTTGAAAAATTTTCTTGCAAATAAATTTGAACCGACAAAAAACCTAAAACAACCAAAAAGCTTACAGCATAGGTATAAACTATAGTCGAAATATTAAAACCAGTTTTTACTAAAAAACTTTTTACAACAGGATACGAAAATACTACACATGAAAAAAATCCTAAATATTTTACGGAGCTTAAGAAATCTTGTGT
>CAZEDS010000030.1:0-3673 GCA_964510925.1 uncultured Candidatus Saccharibacteria bacterium | reverse complement strand
TATATATTAAGGTCAAATATTGTAGTACTAAAAATAAAAGCATTACCAAAAAGATTCTATCTAATAACAAAGCTTTAAAATTTTTTACAAACAAATAAAAACCACGAATACCGCAGATCACTAAAACAAATTTTGACCAAACCAAATCTGGATCAATTACCGAAAATGATTCTTTATGGGTAAATGGAATCAGCAAAATCAAGCCAACAATAAGAAGCATATCGACATTATCGTATATTTTTTTTAAGCCAAAATTAAAATGCATGGTTTTATGGTAACCCTTTTAAAATATTTTTTTCAGGCATTACATATTTATATTTGTCATAAAGCTCTTTGATCAATTCTTCAGATCTAATTTTATCTGCCTTATATTCTTCATCACTATTCAAAACAGTTAAATCCAAGACATTTAAAAGCAATTTAGCGGAAATTCTTTTGTTAATAGCTTCATACTGATCAATCAAAATATCAACTCTAGATTTTGATTTAAATAATACCCATTCTCCAGCGGAACCGTCTACCTCAAGCAAAACAAACTCAGGATACTGGGATTGATACTCTCTGATTTCATAAAAATTTGAAGCAGTCGTCAAAAAACTAAAGCCTTCATATGGACCTGCGTCTTTTATTAGATCGAATATATTCTTTTTATTGATTGGTCTTGGCTGATGATCGCTATAAAAAAGCACAACAGGCTTAGCCATTGATGTGTAATAAAATTTTCTCTCTGGGAATCGTTCAATTGGAAACTCATGATTATTAATCTTTATCAAAGCAACACGATCCTTATTGCCATCGCTTAAATATATTTTGCTTGAATTAAATGGTATATACAAAATACCTAACCAAATAAATAAAGCTATTCCAAGATTTTTTAAAAAAGTTTGCGAAAATGCTACCTCTTCTGAAACCTTCTTTGACGTATATCTCAAAAGAAGATCGATGAATCTTGCAGCAATCAAAGCTAAAAATGGATAAATTGGGATAATATACCATTGGAGTTTATCTTTTGATGCACTAAAAAACAGTAAAATCGAAAAAGTACAAATCAATAAATATAACCAAGTTTTTCGGTTCTTCTTATCCATAAATGCAAAACCGACCAAACCACCAAACAATGGGAAAATCCAAATTCTAAAGGATACTTTTATAACTTCTAAATACCAGAACCATGAATTTGCGTGTCCAAGTCCTTCTGTACCACGCTCGATAATATGTTCCATAAAATATTCTTCGATAAATTTCTCTCCATGCAAAGAATACTGAATTATATGCCATGGTGCCGCCACAAAAAGCATTGAAACCAAAAGCAAAATAAATCCAAACCATTTAATTTTGTGCTTATACCAAATTGCAAAAATAGCGATCGTCAAGCAAATGGCAAGTAACGGCAACATCCCAATCAATGATTTAGTCAAAATACCTAAACCTATTAGTATTCCAGCAAAAATAAATAACAAATTTTCTAATCTCTTAGTGAGTTCAAATTTAGAACTAAAATCAGAAGCAATCCAAAACAATAATAATGAAGCCAAAATAAAAAATGAAACGCTCACATCAAGCATTCCAATTCTCGAATAATATAAATAATGCGTTGTTGAAAGCAAAATCAAACCCGCAGCAATTCCTGTAAATTTTGAAAAAACTTTTGATCCCCAGTAATAAACCGCTAAAATTGTTGCAAGTCCTAAAAGACTTGAAGTCAAACGAACTGAAAATTCATTCAATCCAAAAATGTTAAAAAATCCTGAAGTCGCCCACATATAAAATGGAGGTTTTTCAAACCATAGATCTCGATAATTTTCCCAAGTTAAGCTAACCCAATTTCCTGTTTCATAAATATTACGTGCAACTTTTGCATAAATAGCTTCATCGTAATCAATTAAAGAATTTTTTGAAATTTTAATAAAAATATAAAAGCTAGAAACAACACCAAGTAATAAATATGGCAAAAACGATAAGTGTTTCCACCAATCAAGAATTTTTTGATAATCAGGTTTAAAATCAAATACTCTATAAAAATATGCAATACACAAACCAATATATATCCAAAAAAATTCAATATTATATGAATAAAAAATCCCACTAACAAAAATTGACGACAAACCCCAAACAAGTCCTATTCCTAAATATTTTGAAGTTTTGCTCTCAATATTAAAAATTGAATATAATAAAACGCCAAAAAGAATCACTGCGAATGATGCAAAAAGCATAATTCCAACTGAGCCACCCTCAGCCATTACCTCCCCCCATATACTATGCGATGGAACCTTAACATTTCTTAACAATGGTTCACGATCAAAATAATCATTTGCTGTTTCTGTTTTTCTGAATGCTGTATCAAAACTTCCATATCCGGATCCAAATACAAAATTATCTAAATAAACTTCTGATGCAGCATCCAAAAGCATTAAATGTGTATCTGTAGAATCTAAACGGTAATGCATGTATCTTTCGATTTTTGCATTCAAATCAATTCCTTTTAGTGATGAAACTCCAATAATCCCAATAACTAAAAGTATGACCAATGTAGCTCCAATATATAAAGGTTTTCTTAATTTTGTTAAAAAGAACAAAATACAGGCAACAAATGCCCCTGCACTCAATCCAATCCAAGAACTCCTAGATTGAGTCATAAAAAGCAAATATGTATTAAGTCCAAAAAGCAAAAAATATAATGACTTTTTCAAATGCGTTTTCGCATTAAATATCTTTATAAATAAAATAGGAATAACAGTTACCAAAAAGCCCCCATAATGATTTACGTCCCAAAAAAACGAACCTAATCTTGGAGCAACATTAGGAACAACCCAAACACCACCAATCGATTCTCTATAAAAAACTCTTAGATAATATTGAATCAACCCAAATACAGCCGCAAAAGTCGAAGATGTAATATAAGCATTCAAAAACAAATTAAACGCATCTATTTTTTTTATAAATTCAAAAGTCGAAACCTTTACAATCAAAATTACTGAAAAAACAGCTAATACAAAAAATCCATAAAAAAGTACACTAGATTTTTCAAAACCAGATCCAAAAATTACACTTAATCCCCTAAAAAATAACATCAATATCATCAATAAAAATAATGGCTCAGAAAAATAAGCTTTTATCTCTTCTAAAAATAAATTAAAACCATTTTTATAAATCTTTTTTATTGTGAATATTATGGATGCTATTAAAATTCCCAAAAGAAAACTGCGTGCTGGTAAAAAATCCCACAGAACAAGACTAAACATCTCTTTATGCATCAAGACTCCAAGCAGTATCCATGAATAAACAGCACCTCTAAGCGATTTTAAGCCATAAACAAGAGCTGTTGTTGTAAGTACTAATGCTAAAATCGAACCTATTTCTGATGGAATTAAATTCATTAATTTAAGTTTAACCGGAACACAATATTTAGCTATATAACTAATTTTTGTTCAAAAGCAATTTGTATACATTCATTGTCTGATGAGCTGTTTCATCCCAATTATATAGGCTTTTGATTTTATCTCTAAAATCTTGCTCAACATCACCTGCTTCTATTGCATTAATTATAGCATTTTCAATTGTATAAACTTTATCAGGCTCACAATAAAATGCCTCATCTTTCATATATTCAAAAACACGCTCACCTGCAGCTACAACACGTCTTCCCAATAAAGATGCCTCTAATGCAACAAGG
>CAZEDS010000029.1:0-3996 GCA_964510925.1 uncultured Candidatus Saccharibacteria bacterium | reverse complement strand
GAGTTTTGCAAATCAGTTAAGATTGTTTCTCTTTTTTCATTTGCTGTTGGCATTATGTGTTCAAGCTCTTCTGTGTATTTTTTTTCGATCTCCGTTGTTTCACTTATAAAATGGTTAAGCTCGATTAATATGTTTTTTTTGCTCTCTATTAAATTTTGAGATTCTTCTATTAAAACTTTATCGTCATTCATAACTCAAATACTTTATCAACATAATAAACAAACACAATTCTATTTTTAGCGGCTGAATTTTGTTAAAATATTTGCAACCTATTTATTGAATACGGATCAATTTGAGCTAGTTCAGCACTTGCATATTTTCTTAACGCAGTTGTAACATAACACAGAGATTCATTGAGTGCTGATTCATCAACGACAAGACGCTCAACGTTTCCTTTTCGATCGGAATTAAACTCGAGTCCACTTTGAAAAAGGATATTACTTGCGATATCTATTGGCGTCATAAATTTTTGATTTGCAGAATCAAATTGATCAAATGTTTTAACTCTTAAATCATATAAACTTATTTGACGATAAATATCAGCCGCTGTCGCTTGAATTTCAAGACGCTCGTAATTGTCTGAACCGTTTCTCGATTTATCTTGATTAAGTCTTTGCATAGTCATCTCCGCCGAAATCAATGGAACCCATACGTTCCAATTCTCTGAGATCCCAAGTAATTCAAGATAGTGAGAATCAATACTCAACATATAATTATATAAAGAAAACAAATTATCTAAATCATTTAATAAAGGCTTTGTATTTTTTTTGTGGAAGTAATAAGCTGCGGTTAAAATATTTGATGTATGGCATCGATCCATTAATAAGACTGGCTTTTTACCTTGCAATTGAGATTCCAATAAATGAGCCTGAATTGCAGTAGCTGTTTCTAGTCTATTAAGAGCATACACAAGCATTCGATCTTTAACCTCAAGACCTTCATCATCAACTTTCAATAAATGCGTCAAAACTTTTCCCCATGGCAAATTATAATTTGGATAATCAACTAATAATGGATCTAATCCTACATCACTAGCTAATTTAGAAAGTTCTAAGATAACAGTACCTTTGCCAGATGCATCTTGGCCATCAATCATGATTGATTTTGTTTGCTCGGGAAGTAATTCATCACTAAAAAAATTTTCCATACATATGGTTTATCAAATAAAAAAAATAATACAATCAATAATTTGACTTTTAATTTCGCTAATATAAAATTTTTTTGTTTTAAAGTTACTTTGTGGTAACCGAAAAAGGAGGTTTTTATGGCAGATCAACCATAATATCTTAAACACAAAAAGAGCGATTACAAAAATATCGCTCTTTTTGATTTTCACAAACAACACCCCTACATTTTTTCTAACAAAAATAAATTAAAGTCATACGTCTTCATAAAAATACATAATTTTTTAAATTTAATTTTAAAAAATTTTAAATTTAGAGTTTTTTTGACATAAAAACTTGACAATTAATCAAATAAGAATAAGAATATTTTTAGAGTACATTTTAAATTCGATCGGAAAAAAGGGATTAACATAAAAAACCAAAAGTTTTCAAAAGTTTTTCCTGCCCCGAAAAAAATTCCTTGGAGGTGAATTTTTAAATGCCAGCAAAAAAAGTAGCAAAGAAACCAGCAGCTAAAAAAGCCGTAAAGAAAACAGTAAAAAAAGTTGTTAAGAAAACAAAATCAGCAGCTTTGAAGAAACCAAAAAAAGCAGCCAAAAAGAAATAAATTAATCTGAAACTCTAAAGTTTCTGTGATCGCAGAAATTTTTTTGATGGTTGATCTTTTGGTCTAATCAATTAAAGGCTCCGAGAAATCGGGGCCTTTTTTTTATCTCAACTTATGAAATTTGGGAATTTATTTAGCGATTGAATATACAAAAAATATCTCTGGGTTAATACGCATCGCCTCTAATAATTGCTTAAAAGTACCTTTTACCTGAATATCTAAAACATCGTATTGCTCATTAATAAAACGAGTATTCAAACGACCAACTAGCTCAAGTCCAGTTTTCTTAAGATTATTTAACTTTGTATTTGCATCATCATTTTTAGTTAAAAGATATTTAATGTTGTATGCAACAATATCGTCTGATTCAATTTCATTAGAAAAAATCTGTGGGGCAAATCTCTCGTGAGATAATAATTCTCCAGAATAATCGACAATTTCTAAATCTCTGGCTATTCGTGAACCTAATTCACTATCACCCCAAATTAAAAATGAATTTTCCTTTAAGGGATAATTAAAAATAATAGACCCATAATTCGCCAGAGTTTGAGTCTTTGAGTCAGTAAGAGGCTCTTTAATTGTAACCAAAAAAACTTTATCACTTGATCCTTGGCTCAAACTTGGAAACTGCACAAAATTTATATTAGCAGCCTGCAATTTTAAAAGATCACTATCTTGTACTTTGAATCTTAAGTACATATCGTCCTTATAAATTAGAGACGAACTAGATAGTACTGATGAAATTTGCCTATCACTATGTTGACTTCGATCAATTTGGATAAATATAGAACTATCAATTGTCGTGGATGAATAAAAGTCAAAAATTTTATTTTTAAACAAAAAATTGAAACCAATCCAGCCGCCAATTGAAACAATCAGTATACAAAGAATAATATAAAAAAATCGCTTTTTAGTTGGTGATAACATTTATATTAATTTTTTCCTCTTGAAATAGACGCACTAGCAATTTCTTTACCGTCACGGTCACCATAAGGATATACAATCACCATTGATCCATGATCTTTACTAATTTCGCTCAAGACTTGCAGCTCACGTAATCTCAAACCACCATGTGAAGTCACAAGTATTTCACTTGCCTCTGCTGTCTTTCGTGCAACTTCTACTTCAGCATTTGCTTGGATTAATTTTGCATCAGCAGATCGTCTGGCTCTTGCGATAACTGCAAGTTCTTCAACCAAAGCAGGTGGAGTATCAATATCAGTTATACGAACAGCTTTAACATCTAATCCATAAATCGCTGCATCTGCATCAATCTGATCTCTTAAAGATTTTGCAATTTGGTCACGCTCACTCAAGAGCTCTTTTAGATCGAGGCTACCAATCGTATTTTTTAAAGCTTCTGTCGATAACCAAGTAACAGAATTTTTATAATCTCTAACATCAATAACTGCTTTTTGAGGGTCCTCAACTTGATACTCGATTGCAGCCGTAACAGTAGTTGGAACATTATCTTTTGTTAATGTTGCAGTCGCTTCAACTTGATAAGTAACCAAACGGGTATCAACTATTGCAGCCACCGAATATATAAAAGGTGGAATAATAAAAAATCCAGCACCTCGAATCCCATCAAATTTACCTAAACGCAAAATCACCATCTTTTCGTACTCAGGCAACACATAAAACATTCTAGAGACAATCGAACTTACCCAAAGAACAAAAAATAAAGTTGGTGCTCCAAAAATTATAGGATTGTCATCAAATAATCCAGCACTCAAACCACCAAGAGGAATAACAAAGATAAAAAAGCCGATCAAAAAGCTTATAAAAAAAGCAATAAAACGAATAAAGCCCTGCACCGAATTGGTATTACCTGAAGAATACGAGAAACCTTGGTTATCATAACGATTAAAGTCTATGTTCATATTTTTATTCTACACCTTTTTAAAAAGTGACCATATCGACCTTAGACCAATTTCTTACTATCTATTCTCGCTGTATAATATACAAATGTTGGATTTTGTAATTCGAAACGACCAAGATATCGAAAACTTCATAAAACAAAGAATCGATTTTGATGAAAGTCAATTAATCGGTTTAATAGGAAACCTTGGCGCAGGCAAAACAAGATTTGTTCAAGTTTTAGCAAAAATGCTAGGTGTAAAAGAAAACGTAAACTCCCCTACTTTTATAATCCAAAATGAATATGAATTTGCAGGTGGCATTCTACATCACATTGATTTATATAGAGTAGAAACCTTAACAGAGTTCAATGAACTTAAGATCGAATCACTCTTTGATGGGAAA
>CAZEDS010000028.1:0-4208 GCA_964510925.1 uncultured Candidatus Saccharibacteria bacterium | reverse complement strand
TATACATAAAAGATCGGACTTTTGTAATAAGTGTCACCCGATACAAAATCAATGCGCAAAACAAGAAAAAAACAGTTCGTGACAATCCCAAAAAGACAGGCAATGTTGAGCTTAAACATGAATCTTTGCAATACAAAGGAGCTAAAGACAAAACTAAAAATAATAAAATAGTTATAAGCCAAAACGCAGTCTCTACCGATTTGTTCGCAATTCCTTCGAGTGTCTCTTGTATGCCTTTTCCAATAAAAATACACCCTACAAACATACTCAAAGAAAGACTTATTGAGTGTGATCTAAATTTACTTATTATCGGAATAAAAATACTAAAAAATTCTGATGATTTTAAATATCCACCAAAACTATATATAAATGCCAACAAAAAAAGTCCAATAATCCAAATGCTTTTTTTTCGATCAATATCACTTTTAACAATCGCATAAATACCAATAAAAAAGAAAAGTAACACAAATGTGCCCCAACTAACTCCGTTTGATGTAAAAATACTTGCTGGATCTAATGTCGAAAATGATTCACCATAAGGCATTGGATTCAAAATGTTTATCATTCGAGTTGGAATATTAGATGTAAAAAGTTCAAAAGAATTATCTTGTTGAGAAAAATCTCTCACCGATTGCGAATAAATATAAATGTTTGGCAACAAAAAAAATGAGCCAATCAAAACCGCAAATCCATACGCGAACAAAAAAGCTAAAGTCTTTTTGAATCCAAACAATGCAACATAACCAAGTTCAGCTAAAAAGAAATAAACGTAAAAATATGGATAACCAGATGCAAAAATCACTAAATTAAAAAAGATAAGCACTAAAAAATTTCTATAATTTTGATCTTTTGCAAATCTAAAAAGTGATAAAAAAATCCAAGGCAAAATACTAATACCAAAAAAAACATTAGTATTCATCGTTGGCAGCATCAATGGGTTTAATGCAAACACTAACGCTGAAACAATTGAACCAAGTTCATTAATTTTAAATTCCTTTTTGGCAAACAAATACATGCCAACTGCACCAAATGCCAAATAAGAAAACCAAAAGAATTCAATTATATTTCCAGTAATTCCTGCCGAATTATTTTTATTAATAAGAAGATCAATCCCAAGCACTAAGAGTGAAACTGGATGAAAAATAGATAATTCTGATTTATATAGCTCAGGTAGCCCGTTATAAGCAAACGGATACCATAATGGAAAACCATTCCCCGTTCGCAACTCAGACAAAATAAATCGATAATGTGGCAAAAAATAAGCTATAAAATCGCCACCAAAATCTCTTTTAACCAAAGTCGAAATTGCGAAGGCAAATATTAAAACCGGTATTAGAAAAAAAGCATAATGCTCTACCCAAAAACATCTACAAAAAAATCGAGCAACTAACCTTCTTAAAAGAGCAATTATTTTAAACATACTTATTAAATACATTATCTACATGTATAATGTTTTTACAATATGCAAGAAATTATTATAGAAAAAAAGTTAGGCATAAAACCTGACTATCAACACAAAGCAATTAGAAGCAAAAATTTCCTCCAAGCTAATTGGCATAAAAATAAATTACATGCAATAAAAATTTTATGTAACCTAAATAAAAAATCTAGGGTTCTGGATTTAGGCACAGGTAGCGGAAACTTTGAACTAGAATTCGCAGACAAAGTTCTAGAAATTCATGGAGTCGATTATAATGATGAAGCAATCTCATTTTTAGATTCAAAGCTCAAAGAATACAACATTAAAAATGTAAAACTAACAGTAAAAGATCTAAAAAAAATTAATGAGCTAAACGATTTAGGCAAATTTGATTTAATCATTATGATTGATGTCATTGAGCACCTACCTATCAATGAATCAGAGAAATTAATTAAATCATTTTCAAAATTCTTAAAACCTCAAGGACAAGTCTTTATTGTGACTCCGAATTACCATAGTCTTTGGATAATCATCGAAAAAATATTGGACCATATATCAATTCTTCCTAAATTTGATGGTGAACAACATCTTTCAAAGTTTTATAAAGAAAACTTAAATAATTACTTTGAGGAAAATGGTTACACAACTGAGTGTTTTACAACAATAAATACTTTTTCGTATTTTGCACCAACAAGTTGGCTAAGAGCTAAACTTTTACAATTAGAAATAAATTTAGAATCAACTTACGGAAACTTGGCATGTGGTTTATATAAATTAAAACGCTAAGGTTTTAATTATTTAATTCTTCATAAAATTTATCTGCTTGTAAATCCCAATCAAATTTTTGGCTATAATCAATCGCAGATTTTCTTAAAGCATCATTATTTCCGGCTTCAATAATTTTTTCTGAAAAACAATCTAAATCATCATTCGGACAAATATATCCATTAACACCATCTACGACAGAATCAATTGAACCACGAACATTAAAAACGACTGCAGGAGTACCCATTCGATTTGCTTCAATATTAACCAATCCCCAACCCTCTAAATAACTTGGATTAATCAAAACATGTGACCTAGACAATAAATCAAACTTATCTTTACCGTCTACAAAACCTTTAAAGACAACGTTATTCGCAAGATTTAAATCATTTACTAGAGTTTTTAATTCATTTAAATAAATCTGTTCTCCAGTACCAACAACCCAAAGTTTTGCTTGTGGAATTTTCTTTACTACTTTTGCAAAAGATTTAAGACCTCGTTCAATTCCTTTCATTTTGACGATACGATTCAAGTACATAACAGTAAAAACAGATTCTTTTACACCTACTAACTCATTTTTAGGCGCAGAAACTCCATAATTAATAATTTTTATATTTTTATTTTGAATTTTTACTTTTTCAATTAAATCTTTTTTTGTACTATTTGAATTTGCGATAAATTTTATATCTGAATAAGGCAAAAAGAATAGCCTCTCAAAAAACCTTCCTATTAAATTTATAGGAAACGGATACATAAGATCCCAAATCGCACCGGCAACCTCATGTATATAAATAATCTTTTTTTCAATTACATATAACGGAGTCAAGTATGGGATTCCATGAACCTGATCAATTACAATATCAATTTTGTTTCTAAATTTTGTAAAATAAGTAGAAATTACAGAAAAATAAAAATACGGAAACAAATACATCAATTTAAAAATATTTCGAGAAAGAGGTAAACCAACATACACAAATTTAACGCCATCAATTGTTTCATCAACGCAATCATTTTTGTATTTTGGCGATAACCAAAAAACCTCAGCGCCATGAACGCTTACCCATCGTTTTGCAAATTCAAAAGTCGCTCTTTCAGCTCCGCCCTCTAACACATCTTTTATTGATCTCCAATTTATGATTAAAATTCTCATGATTTTAGCTTTTGAAAAAGATACCCAAATCCTAAAGCTCCAAATTCACAAGTTTTCAAAAAAAGAACTCCAACACCAACAACAGGATTTGCAAATAAAATCTTTGGCTGCGATAAAAACACTTTATATCGACCAACAATGCTCATTTGCTTATCAGAAAAATCTTTATTCGAACTAATAGCTAAATATTTATCAATATGGCGACCGTAATAAAACTTTTTCTTCATCGATTTGATAAGTGGAAGATCGCCATCATAATGATAAGTAACAGATTTTATTGTATATAACTTACCAAAACCCTGTGCACGTTGTGACAAATCCCAATCTTCTCCACTCACTAAATCAACATTGAATCCGCCAATTTTTTCAAACAACACTTTTTTATAAAATCTTGCTGCAGCCCTAAAATCATTATCATCATAAGAATAAAGTTTTTTTTCCAGAATCCTGCACTTTGCCCAAAAGGTACTCCCCATTGATTCTTCTAAAATAGTGATCCCAGCAACATCATTTATATGTGCGTTAAAAGTTGAAACACACTCCTGAACAACCGATGGTGTTAATTCCATATCACCATCTAAAATTAAAACAAAATCTCCGGTAGCTTTTTGTACGCCATAATTTCGCTGTGCGCTTCGTTCTGGTCCAATGGTGTAAACATTAGGTGTATATCGCAAAGCCAAAGTTACGGTGTCATCAGAGCTATGATTATCGACAACGACAATTTCAATATCTGTATATGTCTGTTTTTTTATTGATTCAAGCAAACGAATTATATTTTTTGACTCATTTTTGGTTGCGATTATGATCGAAACTTTTTCCATAGTTTATAGATAAATATTAGCATTATTATCTTTTAATTTATAGAAAACC
>CAZEDS010000027.1:0-4642 GCA_964510925.1 uncultured Candidatus Saccharibacteria bacterium | reverse complement strand
GGCATTGCAGTTACACCGCCAGGCAATCCAGATGTTGATACGGTATAGTTACCAGCAGTTGTTGAAAAGTTAGTGGCTGAAACCCATTCAGAATCAAGTGTTAATTTTATGTAAGCTTCTGTAAATGTTGTTGATGAAGTTGTAAAAACAACCAAACAATTACCAGGAGCTGTTGCGGCCTTCATTCTGTCACATCGAATATATGAATTACCCGCAGAAGCTGCATTTGCTTCAAAAACAAAATACATTCCTAAAAAGACGATTGAGAAAAATAAAATAAGCGAAAAAAGATTTTGGTTAAAAGATTTTGGCAGAACTTTCATATCTAATTAATAATGAATTTTTTCGATATAAAAGTCAACAAGATTCATTCAACTATTAATTAATTAGTGGTGGAATACTTCACACCACTAATTAATTTAAAACTAAAATCAAAAACCTCGCCCTCGATTCAGATGCTTAACACCCTTTATATTTATATTATTATCGCTCAACCATTTATGATATTCCTCTCGTAATTCTTTATTCTTTTGCCGCCTGTCTGATTCGCTCAAAGAAGAAAAGCTCAAACGTTTTTCATGCATCTCTTTATGTTTTGCAATCAAGATACTTTTTTGCGACTCCGTGATCTTGCCAGAAGAAACCAAACTCTTTAAATGCTCATCCATCCGACTTATACGCTCAGAAAAACGCTCTACTCGACCCTCTTCAAAAACTTTTTTTACATCTTTTGGATCTAAACTAAATCTTTGCGCAATTCGCTGAAACATTTGGAGTCTTGTCGGTGATTCATCCTGAGCATAAATCACGGTTGAAACTGAGGCCATCAGCCCCAAACTTAAAAGCATAGCAACAATCAAAAACCCTTTGTTCATAACACACACCTCCTTAAATAAACTAATACAAAGAGACTAGCTTAGAATTCTGAGAAAAATCTTTAATAATTTAAATTGATGATTCAGCAATATCTCAGGCTTTTTCATATAATATTATATGTATATGAAAATCCTAGTAATTGAAGACGACCACAAAATTGCAAATGCATTAAAACGTGGATTAGAGCAGGAAAAATTTTCGATAGATCTCGCATACGAAGGCCTCACTGGATATGATTTAGCAGAAACCGGAGATTATGCTGTAATAGTTTTGGACCTAATGCTCCCCCAATTATCAGGATTAGAAGTTTGCCAAAAATTAAGAAAAGCCAATATCCAAACACCTATTATAATGTTAACCGCAAAAAGTGAACTCGAAGACAAAATTAACGGACTAAATATAGGCGCAGACGATTACCTAACAAAACCATTTGCATTCGAAGAACTACTCGCACGAATTAAAGCGCTATTAAGAAGACCGCCAAGCGCAATTGATAATAGGCTCATTTGTGACGATTTATCTATTGATACAAATACATTTAAAGTTCAACGTGGTGAGCACCAAATAAGTCTATCTAAAAAAGAATATACAATTTTAGAATTCTTACTTCGGAATAAAGAAACAATTATCACAAAAGACCAGCTGATCAACCGACTTTGGGATTATGATTCAGATATACTCCCAAACACTGTCGAACAATATATTTCTTACCTAAGAAAAAAAATTGATGAGCCTTATAAAAATAAACCACAATTAATTAAAACCATAAGAGGATTTGGATATAAGCTGTCCATAAAATAAATATGTTTAACGAAACTAAATTAAAATTAACCGCATTATATTTAACAATATTGATGGTCATTACAATATCCTTTAGCTACATCATTTACTCAATGATTAATCAATCAATGACCCGAGCTCTTGAAGGACAAAAAAATAGAATCGAAAGGCAGCTCCTTAGAGATTTCCCAGAACAAGACATGAAAAAATTCATTTTCAAACCCTTTAATGAAGAAACTCTTCACGAAGTACGTGAAAAAATAATACTTAACCTAAGTGTTGTAAATATCGTAATCCTACTTATTTCTGGATTTCTAGCATACTATCTTGCAGAAAAAACACTAAAGCCAATAGAAGAAATGTCACAACGACAAACAAGATTCATATCAGATGCAGCACACGAACTAAAAACGCCCCTAACAGCTATAAAAACAGATCTCGAAGTATCACTAAGAGACAAAAGCCTAACTCTAGAACAAGCAAAAGAATCAATAAAAAGCACAATAGAAGAAATTGATAGTATGACCGAAATCACAAACAATTTATTACTACAAAGCAAATATAAAAGTAATAAATACCAGCTAGACAAAACTAAACTAGATTTAAAAAGAATTGTCGAAAAAGAAACCGCAAGACTATTAAACAAAGCAAACCAAAAAGGGATCGTGCTTATACAAAACCTAACTGAAGCAAAAATATTAGGAGATAACAACTCAATACAAAATGCTGTTTTGAACATCATCGATAACGCTATCAAATATTCGCTAAACGATTCTAAAATAGAAATAACACTCGAAAAAAATTCAACAACAGCGATTATTGAGATCCGAGATAATGGTATTGGAATAGAAAAAAATGAATTAAACCAAATTTTTGAACCATTTTACCGTGCTGACAAATCAAGAAAACATTCAAAAACCGAAGGTTACGGATTAGGACTTTCAATTGCAAAAGAAATGATCGAAGCAAACAACGGAAAAATTTCAGTCAAAAGTGCTCCACAAAAAGGAACAACTTTTAAGTTAGCGTTTCCACTAGCATAAAAATTCGCATGTGGTGCCAGAAATTCCATAAATTTTTAATTCATTTATGGCACGACTACATAAAACATAAAATCGATTAGCAAAAACATGTTCATATGGCAAAAATGATTTTGACGGATCGATAATAAAGATTGTACTAAACTCTAAACCTTTAATATTTTTAGCGGAAGTTAAATACAAAGTATTTGATTTAAAATCATTTAGCTTATCATCAATCAAAACAGCATCAATACCATGCGATTTCAAAAAATCATAAGTTTTAAAAACTGCTTCTTCATCTAAATCAACGATACATGCAGATTTAAAATCTGCTGATAAAAAAGATTTTAGATCAACAACAAAAGATTCAAGCATTTCAGTTCTACTTAAAAATGATTTAAATAAAGGAGCAGCTCCAGTGCGGTTATACGGCTCGGGCAAAAATTCATTTGAACTAAAATCTTTTAATATTTTTTGATTAAATTCAGCAATTTCTTTTGTATTACGGTAGCTAGTTTTTAAATTATAAAACTTGGGAACCTTAGGCGAACGAGCAGCAATTAATTCAAGAACTTTTGACCAATCTTGATATCGAAAAACACTCATTTGTTGGTTTATATCACCAAAAATCGACATCCTTGCATCCATTGTTAAACGACAAATGGTTTCAATTTCTAATAATGAATAATCTTGCCCTTCATCAACCATCGTATATTTATACTTAGGCGAAGGCATTGCAGTATCGCCCCAAAGTTCATCGGCAAAAATATACAAAAAATTCAAAAAATAACTTTTGCGATCATCAAACTCGAAATTGTTCTGAACCAAAAACGAATTAAATAAATTCATTAAATTATAGTCAGCCGACAATTCAACTAGTTGATCAATTGTTTCTTTTATATTTTTTATTCTTGGATTTTCATAGTTGGGATTTGGCTTTTCGTATTCGTTTTCATAAAGGTCATCCAGATGTTTATTTAAATCTTTAATAATGTAGTTTATTTTTTCATAAACTTTTAGCTCCGAATCAAAATCAAAATTCTCAAGTTTTCGTGATCCTAAAATTGAAGAAATTTTTCTGAGAATATGGATTGAATGATTGTTACAAAATTCAACAATGCGATTTATAACTACGAGGTAATCACCAGCATAATCTTCATGCGTTACTTCATACCATTCATGTTGATATCCACCCACAAAAAGTTTTAGTTTTTTTACTAGAATATTTTTAAGTGAAAAAATATGTGGATCAGTAATATCTAAATCAGTTAAAGTGCTTCGAACATATTTTATTAAAGTTGGCGAATTTAATAAAAGCAAAAGATTTGATTCTTTCAAAAATTCATTATGAGTAAATAACAGATATGAAATTTTATGAATTGCGATTGTCGTTTTTCCACTCCCAGCGGTTCCTTGAACAACGATTGGAACATCTAGCGGACTTCTTATCACAATGTCTTGTTCTGATTGTATTGAGTCAATAATCGTTTCTAAAACACCGCCTGTTTTTCCTTCTAATGCTTTAGTTAAAAAATTCATGTCCTCAGCTGTGTCAAAAACTTTCTCGACACCATTCGGAGTAATTACAAGTTGTCTTCTCAGTTTAAGTTCGCCATTAACATTTTTTGTAACTAATGCCCTATCTGAATTTTTAATTTCAAAAGTAAATGACGCATCAGATTTAGAACCCAAATAATTGTAATAAAGAGCAGCCGCAGGAGAACGCCAATCAACAATTGGTGGTATTTTTCCATTTTTAAGAAAGCTATAACGGCCAATATAAATATCATATTTGATTGGTTTAAGATCACTCGACACAAACTTTATTCTTGCAAAATATGGAGTTCGTTGCTGATATTGAAGCTCTTTTAGCAACTTCGCTTTTGCAAAATAATTTTTATCAGCCAAGGAGTTTTGCAAATCAGTTAAGATTGTTTCTCTTTTTTCATTTGCTGTTGGCATTA
>CAZEDS010000026.1:0-6019 GCA_964510925.1 uncultured Candidatus Saccharibacteria bacterium | reverse complement strand
TAATGTTTTTGTTTGGTATTTTTTATATTCTGTGTGGGCTTTTGCTTCGGCTTCAATTTTGCTGATTGTGCCAGCATCTTTTAGTACTTTTCTGTCCATCGAAGCAATAAGATTATCTAATTGGTTGAGGTAATCCTGCATGCATGTTTCTTTTTGATCTAAGGCTCTTAATTCTGCTATATCAAAATAAGCCGATACAACATTATTTAATTTTTTAATTTCTATCTCACTTAAATAATTTTTAGCAACTGTTATGTCTGATTTTCTTACACCATCTTTGCTGAATGTCATAAGTCCCATGAATGGTTTGTCTGCATTTACTCGTTCAGATATTAGTTCTGCGGCTGTTTTGCAATTGGCTGCATAATGTAATTTATTTTGAACTATCGCAAAGAATTTTTGTGATTCATCACTTTTTGGATTGTAATCAATCGCAGTTGCATATAAATCGAGCACCTGACGATACAATACTTTTTCGCTACTGCGAATATCTCGAATTCTATCGAGCAGTTCCTTCCAATAAAACCCACCGCCGGCATTTTTAAGTTTTTCGTCATCTATAGTAAAGCCTTTAATGATGTATTCGCGCAAACGCTCGGTTGCCCAAATTCTAAATTGAGTTCCTCTTAGTGATTTGACCCTATACCCAACAGAAATAATGACGTCGAGGTTATAAAAATTAGTGGGCTTAGTAGAAAAATCGGAATTTCCGATTTTTCTTACAACCGCTGATTCCAAAAGTTCCCCTTCACTAAAAATATTTAGTATATGTTCATTAATAGTTGCGCGGCTTTTTTGGAAAAGTTCAGACATTTGCTCTATAGTCAGCCAAACGCTTTCAGCCTCTAAACGAACCTCAATTCTTGGAGCTCCATCCTTTCCGTTATAAATAATAATTTGATTCGTATTATTTTCGTCAGTCATCTTTTGTTCCTTCAATATCCGCAACTATTTGATCAATTGCAGTTCGTAATTCGTTTTGCCTGGCAACAATTTTTTTGATTTTGGCGTTTAATTCTGTAATATCAATTATTTCTCTCGTATCTTCGGCTATAACATAGCTTGAGACTGATATATTGTAATCATTTTCTGCAACGGTCTTATTATCAACAAGTTTTGTAAAATAGTCTGTGTCGATTCGGTCAACAAATGCTTTTAATATTTTTTTTCGATTTTGTTCACTTAATTTGTTTTTATTTCCGCCTCGTATAAATTCAGCTGTAGCATTAATAAAAAGAATTTTGTTGTCGGTTTTATTCTTTTTAAGGACAATAATACAAGTTGCAATTGTTGTTCCGAAAAATAAATCCGGAGGTAGTTGGATTACTGTATCAACGTAATTATTTTCTATTAAATATTTTCGAATTTTTTGTTCTGCACCGCCACGATAAAGAACACCAGGAAATTCAACAATTGCAGCTGTCCCACTTGATGAAAGCCATGAAAGCATGTGCATTGTAAATGCTAAATCAGCTTTGCTTTTTGGGGCTAAAACACCAGCTGGTGAAAACCGTGGATCATTTATAAGAATAGGATTAGCATCACCTTCCCAATTTATTGAATAAGGTGGATTAGATACGATTGCATCAAAAGGTTCGTCATCCCAATGTTTTGGGTCAGTAAGCGTATCACCGTGCGCAATACTAAAATTATTGTAGTTAATATCGTGCAAAAACATATTAATACGACAAAGGTTATAAGTTGTAAGATTTACTTCTTGCCCATAAAAACCTTGGCGTACGTTTTCTTTTCCTAATACTTTTGCAAACTTAAGTAATAATGATCCTGAACCGCAAGCAGGATCATAGACTTTGTTTACTTCTGTTTTTCCGACGGTTGTGATTTCTGCTAATAGTTCGCTAACTTCTTGTGGTGTATAGAATTCGCCACCAGATTTACCAGCATTTGAAGCATACATGGTCATCAAGAATTCATATGCGTCACCAAAGGCGTCTATTGTGTGGTCAGAATAATTACCAAGCCTAAGATCACCAATAGAATCAAACAATTTTGCTAGTTTTTGATTTCTCTTATCTACTGAATTACCCAATTTATTAGAATTTACATCAAGATCATCAAATAAACCTCTTATATCATCTTCACTGTCTGCACCTTTAGCAGAACTTTCGATGCTTCTAAAAATATTAGAAAGAGTTTCGTTTAAATTTGAATCACTATGTGCATTTTTTCTGACATTAATAAATAATTGGCTAGGCAAAATATAGAACCCTTTTTCATAAACTGTGTCTTTGCGACCAAACTCCGCTTGCACATCCGTAATATTTGCATAATCAAAATCTTTGTTGCCAGCATTTTCCTCATTGTTATTAATATAATTGGTCAAATTTTCGCTTATAAATCTAAAGAAAAGTATGCCCAACACATATTGCTTAAAATCCCAACCATCAACACTACCTCGCAAATCATTTGCAATTTGCCATATAGCACGATGCAATTCTGCTCGCTCTTGTTCTTTGGTCATGTTTTCTTTTGGTTTAGATATTTGACTCATAGTTTTAGTTAATTAAACCATAGTATATATGGAAGTACAGCATTCACGACTACCTAATATTAGTATATTAATGCTATCTTTTTGCATTGTAGAATAGCTTTTTTATAAATCATTCCCTTTATATGGATCCATGCAAGTAACAATTCCGTCATCTTTGATCCCCACCCCACAAAATTTCTCTTTTCTATAATATACTTTATCTAATGTCAATTACTTCGATTACTGATTTTGATTATGTTAACACTCTACCTGAGCCAACGCCGTTTGCTCCTTCTGCCGAGACCATCAACCCTGATATAGAGCGTTCGACGTACCTTTCAGGTAATATGAAAAATATTTGCGGATTAAGGCAGACTGTTCTTGGTTTGACTGATTTAACTGAATTTATTCGGCACAAAAATAGATTTAAGGGTGAATCACAAGCTATTACTTCAATTCAAAATGATAATGATCAAGAAGAAGCCGATCTTGTATTAGAGCTTGAACAAGAGTCCGAAAAACAAAGTGAGTATTCAAAAAATCTTTTAGAACAATCGCTAAAAGATTTTCAACTTTGTTTGGGTAGTTTGCGAGATGATAAAAAGCATTTGATCTATTCGTATTTAATAAATGATCGTAATGACGATTTTTATCCACGGGTTTTGCAAGTGGCTTTAATTGATAATTATGAAGGGATTTCATATGGCAAAAAGGAGCTGTTTGAATTTTTAACTTCACTTGATGTTTCATCAGAATCAGTAGATAAATATTTAGACATTAATGGAGGTGAATTTTTGGCATCATTTGTTGAATGGTATTCGTCAAAAGTTGCATTAGAGGAAGCTAATAATAATGGTGAGTCATTACTTTATAATCCGGTGTTTCCGATTATCGTAGATGAGAAAACTAAAGCAGATCATCCAAAGGCATTTAGAAAAGATAAGTATATTAGCAATTATTTTTATCAATCACGAGATATTAAAGATAGAAATGGTATACAGCTATTTGAGCATGATTATTTTGCTGAGGTTGCAGCGTGCAAAACAAAAAATGATTATGACTTAATTAACGCACTTTTAGGACGTGGTGTAAATGATCCTCAAAATAATTTTGATGAGGAGCATACAGGATTAGATGGTTATGGTAGCTATGTCGCGAGTGTTCTCGCAAACGAATTTCAAAAAGCTAATAAAGAGGTTATCAATGCATTATTAGTTGCTGCAAATCGTAAAGGCTCAGTTTTTGCTTCTGATCTTATGGGTAAATTGCAAAATGAAACTTGCGCTCAGTATTTAAGATCAAACCTTGATCCTTCCGTGGTTAAAGATAAATTATCTGGATTAAAAATTGCATTTGATTTTAAACGAAAATCTCCTGCACGTATTAGTTTTGATAATGACCCTGAAAACGAGATAGATCAAAAACGGATATTTTTTAATTTTTTTTCATCTACATATTGGTCTGATAAAAGAAACGAATTTGGCCTTTGTCTTGATGACTCAAATTTTTTTCATGAATGTGTACATTTATTATCTGCTAAACAAATAAATCAAAATCAAAGATATGTACGATATGGTTTGGCAATATATTTTTTTGATACTGATAAGTCTCCAGAATCAGCAGTGAAGAATTTGGGTAAACAAACACAATATTTTGTAGGGTTAGACGAGGCTTTAACCCAAATTGCTGCATATGATTTGTATAATGGGTATGATTCTTCAAAGGCTATTGATAATCCCAGATTATATAAGACTTACGTATCTCCTATTAAATTTGCCAAGGAAATATTTGATGGGTGCACAGGATCAAGGATTTTAGAACAAAGACGTACAGAACTAAATGTTACTGAAGAGGAATACTCCCCTCTTTCGTTTGCAATGGATGCATATTTTTCTGCAGATCCAAAACTCGCAGGAAATTTTTACAAAATGATTGTAGAAATGTATGGTGCTCGAGCACCTTTGATTTATAAATCAGCAAATTTAAACATGGGGTTTAGTGATACATATCGACGTAATTCATAGTCTAGTTTATTGTATCGAATTCCATTTCTCTCAATTTTCAATTTTGATTATACTTGTTCATATGCAAAGTTATGATGGGATCGATTCAAAAACTATAGACAATGCTCTTGAAGGTCTAAGTAGAAGAGATTTTTTGCGTATGGCTGGTGGAGTCGTTGGTGGCGTTGCGATTTCAAGTATTCTTCATAATTCGTCAAATCCGAGCCAAACGGTTGAGTCTTCAGAATCTTTATCAAAAATTGATAATGTTGCATTTATAGATTTTCTTCCGCAAAACTATACAGATCAATTAGTGGATAATTTGGCAGATCAGATGGATGGTGGTCAGCCATCATTTGATTGGCAACTCAAGCTAAAAGCTGCCGCAGGTTTACAGCTTGAAGGTGACGAGCTGATGCAATTATTTATGAGTCGGTATAGTGAACATGGTCTTTATAGTATTGCTAGGCATAATGATTTATTAAAAAATTTTAAATTAGGAACTGAACCGCAGGTTATTGATCTTTTTTCTGCTATTCAAAAGGTAAAACCTATTTTTGATCAGGTCGGAAATAAAGGATTTTCTATATATTTTTCGGCTGATCCACTAATTGAGAAATTACAAGAAATTGATCACCCGATTATTAGTTTTGCTTCCGAGTTGGGTGAGCTTGAGATTTTATATAAAAATTTTAGGATTGAATATGATGATGAAAAAGCTAATGAAATTCTTGGTTGGCCAAATGTTATTGGTGGTCCCTCAGATATTTCACCTACTTTAGAGTTTTTTACTCCAATTCCAAAATACGAAAGTATAAGATACGAAACGATTGATGGACAGCTAAAGGCTATATTTACTATGCCAGAAGAGTATAACGAACTTGTTTCAGATAAAAATGGATTGAATGGTTATGCGATAAAAAAAGTTAGTGGTTCAAAACAAGATGAAATTGTTTCAGATCCAATTGTTGGTGACGAGTCTGAAAGGAAAGTAAAAATCAATGCAGATATGTTAGCAAGGAATACGTATTTGGTATTAAATGGTGCGGCACAATTTATTGATAACAAAGATCGTAATGGTAATGATTTTTCTAATAAGAGTTTTGAGGTTTATCCAGCATATGATGGCGATTTTAATAATTCTGGGTTGATTGAATTGAATAAACTGGCTAAGGCTTTTCCTCAAAAATTATTTATTTGTGCCGGTGGAAATTTTCAAGATGATTTGAGGTTAAAGGATCAATATAAGCTTGATAACGTATTATTTGTAGCTCGTGCCGAAGGTATTAATCGTGTAGGTGGTTTTGGTGGCGCTTTAAAACGGCCAAACCTTGTTGATAATGTAAAGGGTGCAGATATTTATGTTGATGTAAATAATTTGGGCGAAGGAAGTACCACCGCAACTGCGGTAATCTCTGCATACGCAAATGTTTTGGCTGAAAAAGGATATTCTGCAAATCAAATTAAAGATTTAATAAAAGAAAACACTACAAATGTTCAACACCCTTATACTCCAATTTTAGAT
>CAZEDS010000025.1:0-8039 GCA_964510925.1 uncultured Candidatus Saccharibacteria bacterium | reverse complement strand
CACTCCCCTTCCGGGGTTCTTTTTACCTTTCCCTCACGGTACTAGTTCACTATCGGTGATTTTAAGTATTTAGCCTTGCCAGATGGTCCTGGCAGATTCCCACAGAATTTTCGTGTTCCATGGTACTCAGGAGCACTTCCTCTATCTTCCTATACATTTCAAATACGAGACTATTACTCTCTATGGTCAGCCTTTCCAGACTGTTCTTTTACATATTAAAGATAGATTATGAAGGTCCTACAACCCCGAAGATTGCTCTTCGGTTTGGGCTCATTCCCTTTCGCTCGCCACTACTTGGGAAATTCCTGATTTGGTTTCTTTTCCTCCGGTTACTTAGATGTTTCAGTTGGCCGGGTTCCCGTCTATGATAAAAATCATAGGCTCCAAAGTTTTTCTTTGGTGAGTTTCCTCATTCGGAAATCCTCGATTAATAACGCTATTTGGCAGCTCATCGAGGCTTATCGCAGCCTGACACGTCCTTCTTAGGCTTAAAATCCCTAGGCATCCCCCGTACGCCCTTTTGTCTTTTTGGAATTTGTTGTATTCAACAAATTCATCACGCGCTAGCGTGAATGAATTTGCGTTTTTCGAACAAACAGCTGTTCTTTCGAACAGAAATCGTTGTAGCAACGACCCACTGCCTTCGCAGTGCGAATCTTTTGGTCGATCAGAATTTAATTTGAATTAATTTTGAAATCGCCAACAAAGGCGATTTTCCGACGAATTGATAAGAAAACTATTCGGTTTTTAGAGTGCCAAACATAAATCTGGTTAAACCAGAATTTGAGATTCGATAATACCTTTCAGCAAAATCAAAACCCAAATTATGGTGGACCGAATGGGGCTCGAACCCATGACCTCCTCATTGCAAATGAGGTGCTCTAGCCAACTGAGCCATCGGCCCAATCAATGGAATGCTCAAGTAAAGAAAATTATCACACAGATAATTGCAAATTCCAATATTTTTTGGCTACGAAAATTTTTCAGAAAAATACTAAGAGGTTGAACAAGCAACGTTAGTTAATAGTGAAGCCATTATATAAACTTGTTTGCAATATATCAACAAGCAAATGCCACTATTTCAATGAAAAACCATCACGATGCAAGTTTTTTACTTATTTTTTCAAAAGCTTCATTAATCATCCTTTGATGCTCCTTAATTTCGGCGATCTCCAAGATAACATGCTGAGTCAAATCAACATCTTCCCGAACCAATCGGTTTTCAGCTTTATGACGTAAATCCTCTAAGTGATTTCTATACTGTTCTTCCTTATATTCAGCCATCAAAATAAAAATACTTATATAGATAGCCTCAATCGAAACCAAAGTAGTAAAAATCAACAAATCTCCCCAAACAATTAATATAGCCAGAAAAACTACTGTATGCCCAACTATGGAATACCAAGAGCCAAAAAGGATTCTTATTAATTCAGAAAAAACATTTTTGTTATCCATGATTAAAGACTATCCTTTTTACAAAAAACTCACAACACAAATCCGGATTTTCGATGAATTAATTTGGTGTATAATTTTTGATACATGGAAAATCAATTCGAAAAATTCAACGAAAAAATGACCCGAAATAGCGTTGCACCAGAGGCGATTGCTGTGTTCAAAAATTTTTACAAACAATTGTTTAATGGTTCAACTGGATTCATAAACAATGAAGATGCACAACCTATAAA
Organism: uncultured Candidatus Saccharibacteria bacterium; assembly: GCA_964510925.1. Classification (GTDB taxonomy): domain Bacteria; phylum Patescibacteriota; class WWE3; order 2-01-FULL-39-13; family 2-01-FULL-39-13; genus CAZEDS01. Next base: position 6,354 of record CAZEDS010000025.1, on the reverse strand, counting down.
TGAGCTTCCTCATATAAAAGACATACAAAATTACAAAGAATTAGGCATTGAAATGCTAAACCATACCGTAGACATAAAACTAAACGGAGGGTTAGGCACAAGCATGGGACTTAATGGACCAAAATCCTTATTAAAAGCAAAAAATGACTACAACTTCCTAGAAATAACAATCAACCAAATATTTGCACTTAGAAAAAAATATAATGTAAGAACACCTCTAATGTTCATGAATAGCTTTAGTACTGATGCAGACTGCAAACCTGTCACAGATAAATTCGACTTCAAACAAGATTTACCAGTAAGTTTTATTGAAAATAAAGTTCCGAAAATACTCAAAGAAACGCTCGAGCCCGCTACTTGCCCTCAAAATCCAAAAGCTGAATGGTCTCCTCCAGGCCATGGGGATGTTTTTCCAACGCTTCATAGAAACAACATAATTGATAATCTAATAAAAAAGGGTTACAAATACGCATTCATTTCGAATACTGATAACTTAGGGGCAATACCTGAACCGACGATTATCGGCTATATGGAAGCAAACAATATTCCTTTTTTAATGGAAGTTGCAATCAGAACACCTAATGACAAAAAAGGCGGACATCTTGCACAAGATAAAAACGGGCAACTCATATTAAGAGAAGCCGCACAATGTCCTCCAGAAGAATTAGAAGATTTTCAAAACATTGATAAATACAAATTTTTTAATACGAATAATATTTGGATAAACTTAGTCGAAACAAAAAAATTACTAGATGCAAACAACGGATATCTTGATCTCCCAATAATAATAAACGAAAAGAACCTAATTCCAACTGATGCGAACTCACCAAAAGTCTATCAACTCGAAAGCGCAATGGGATCAGCAATCAAAAAATTTGTTGGGTCAAAAGCCTTAATTGTAAATAAAAATAGGTTTGCGCCAATAAAAAAGACTAATGACCTTCTAATGCTTTGGTCAGATGCCTATAAACTAACAGATGAATTTGAAGTAATGTCGAATATGGCGGACGAGCTTCCCTTTCCTATCATAAAGCTAGATGAAAAATTTTATAAATTTGTAGACGATTTACAATCAAGATTTCCAAACGGCGCACCATCACTTAGACAATGCAAAGAAGTTACCATTGAGGGCGACGTGTTATTTGGTAAAAACATAACGATATTAGATATCTCAAAAATCTTAAATCCATCAGCCAAACAAGCAACCCTACCCGACAATACAATCGTAGACGGAGAGATAACAACCTAATTCTTTTTATAAATAAGAATAGACCTTTGAAAGTTTTCGTTTTCTAACTTGTAATCGATTTTGCTTTGAAAAACCAAGCCTAGCTTCCGAGACATCGACTCTCCTTCATTAAATTCAAGATCGTTTAAAACCTTATAAAAAGCAAAGTATCCACCATTTTTTACTAAACTAAATGTAGAGTCCATCAACTCAGGCAAATACGCTACAGCCCTAGCAACAACTAAATCAAATTGATTTTTAAATGCAAAATTTCTTGCCAGCTCTTGCGAACGTGCCCATTCAACTCTCGCATTTGATAAACCTAAAATATCGATAAACTCACCAACAGCATCAACTTTTTTTCTCGTAGAGTCTATTAAAGTAAAATTTTTCGACTCAAAACAAACCGCCAGAGGCAAACCTGGAAAACCGCCACCCGTACCCACATCTGCAACCTCTTCAATTCTTTGGTTTTCCTCCAAAAAACGAGACAGCATCAACGAATCAAATATATGCTTTGACCATACGTCATCAACTTCAGTAATTGCTGTTAGATTTACTATTTTATTCTTCTCTCTTAAGATATCCACAAATGTTGATAACTTCTCTTCGTGTTTAGCATATTGTGGAAAAATTTTTGCAAAATTCTCTTTATTATTCATTAAGTTATAATTCTAACATCCTAGCCACCAATTTATGCCAGAACTTCCAGAAGTAATCACAATTAAAGACCAACTCAATAACACAATCAAAGGCAAAACCATTGCTGAAATCTCTACCACCTTAAAAATTAAGCAGGTCGATATTAATAATTCCAGCAAAATTATGTACCGCAGAATTACCGCAGTGGATCATGTCGGCAAAACCATCCAAATTAAAACAGACACAAAGTTTTCAATTCTAATTCATTTAGGGATGACTGGAAGGCTATTGTTTAACACAACGGATCAATACGAAAAGGTAAAAATTATATTTCAAGATAATTCCTATTTAGTTTTTTCTGATATCCGCAAATTTGGCTATTTTAAAATAATAGAAGAAGATGAGGTCGCAATATCAAAAACAAGGATTGGCCCTAGCGCATTAACAATTAATTTAATAAATTTTAGAACACAAATACAACAACGAAAAACCGACATAAAGACTTTAATATTAAATCAACATATAATAAGCGGATTAGGAAACGTATACGCAACCGATGCCCTATTTTTGGCAAAAATTAATCCATTACAAACAGCAAAAACACTAAATCCAAACCAAATCACGAAATTATTAGATGCAATTCAAGAAATACTAAAAGAAGGAATCAGAAACAAAGGAATCTCAATGAATAGGTATGTTGATATCTATGGACAAAAAGGCTCTCAGCAAAACTTTTTTAGGGTATACAAAAAAGCTAACCAACCATGCATAAGGTGCAATACGATCATTCAAACAACCAAACAAAAAGGTCGAACTACCTATTTTTGCCCAGAGTGCCAAAAAATCACCTAATAAAGATTTATTTCTCCCAACAATTTGCAATTTTTATATCTACCCTAAGAGGTACATCAAGCTCGTACACAGAACACATAATTTTTTCAATTTTAGGCAAAACTGATTCTGCAACATCAATTGGAACTTCAATAACAAGCTCATCATGAATTTGCAGTAAGGTATGACCGTCAATATCTTTTAAAAATGGATCCAAATCCAACATGGCTTTTTTTATAACATCAGCGGCAGAACCTTGTATTTTTGAATTCAATGCTAGCCTTTTATACAAAAGCTCTTTGGTTCTATAATCGTCAATTGGCAAATGCCTTTTTCGACCAGAAATAGTCTGCACGAAACCATCGGTCATACAATCTGCATTAACCTGATTGATAAAAGGGTTTATTTGAGGATATCCTTCAAAAAACTTACGAATATAACCATCAGCTTGTGCTTTAGTTATCTCTAAAATCTTTGACAAAGCAAAACCACCCATTCCGTAAATAATTCCGAAATTAATAGCTTTGGCCTGCCTTCTTTCTGTGCCTGTTAGCTCCATTGTTTTTGCATGAATATCACCATCAGATAAAAAAACATCCATCATATTTTTATCTTTTGCGAAATGTGCCAAAACCCTAAGTTCTATTTGTGAATAATCAGCAATAATAAATACGTATCCTTTTCTGGGAACGAATGCCCTACGAACATCAAACGAATCTTTTCTAACTGGGATGTTCTGCAAGTTGGGATTTTGCGAAGCTAATCTTCCTGTTGTGGTACCAGTTTGAATATAAGTCGTATGAATTCGACCTTGTTCATCTGCTTTTTTCAAAAGTGAAATTATGAACGAGCTATGAAGTTTATCAAAATCCCTATATTTTAATAAAAGCGGAACAAAATCATACTCACTCAAGTTATATTTTTTAACCAAAGCTTCAAGAACATCAGAATCAGTTGAACGCTTACCTGTTTTTGTAATTTTTATGGGTGAATAAGCAAGAGTCTCAAACAAATAAGTTTCTATTTGTTTAGGCGAATTAATATTGAAACTTGGGTTTCCCTGAATTTCTATGAGCTTAGATTTGAAATTTACTAAATAATTTTCAACTTGATCTCTCAAACTATCCAATAAAACAAGATCCAATAATATTCCACGTTTTTCCATTTCAAACAGAACCCTCATTAATGGAAATTCCATATTAAAATACACGCTTGTTAAATTCTCTTTATCAAGCAGATCAACAAAAAGTATATATAAATCAATGGTATTTTTAACATCCGCACAGCAATATTCCCCTAAAATATTTATCTTCTCGGAATCAGTTTTCATAAAAGCATCTTCCGCCATCTCTTTATATGTTTTAGGTGAACGGAATAAATATCTTTTAGCCATATTTTTAAGCCCAATAGATGCGTTTTCATCTAAAAGCCATGCCATGATCATCGTATCGTGAAAAATTTTAGGCACAGGCAAATATGATTTTTCAAGTACACCCAAATCAAACTTCGCATTTTGAAAAATTATTTCAGCATTAGAATATAGATCCTTTAAAAAGGTCTGCAAAACTGAAGTACCAATCGCATCAAAAACTATATAGTGCTGATTTTCTGAATCACCAATACCAAAACCAAGCATTCGATCTAATGCAAAATTTATACCTTCAGTTTCTGTATCAAGTGCCAAAAATTTTGCGTTCTTTAACGCCTCATATGCCTGCTGTAATGTTTTTTCATCGTTTACTATGTTCCAACCCATATAGAAATTATATTAACACATGTTTCGGGTTTGATTTGCTATTTAGGTACTAAAAATCCACTTAAAAAATTTAAATTATATAAGATGGAAAAGCTTAGATTTATTTAAAAAAAGTCATTAGAGCAATTGCAATTGCCGCAAAACCCAAACCTATAAATTGATTAACAGAAAGTTTTTCGCCATAAATGTAAAAACCAGCAAACAAAACAATTGCAGCATAAAATACAGTTTGTAAAATACCAACCACACTCAAATCCCAGCCTTTTACAAACATCCATGTAAATAATACTATCTGCAATAAATACAGGCTAATACCTAATAACATCCAAGGATTAAAAAAAACTTCAGGAATCGTCTTTGCAGCAGCTGCCTTTTTCAAAACAACATCAGCAATCGCCACCGAAGCCACCGCTAAAATAATCAGAAAAAGCTGAAAATACTTATACATAATTTAGTTAAACTGGGATTTTATCTACTTGTAAAACAACTAAAACCAAACATGATCTTTTCAAATTTGGTGGGCGGTCATGGACTCGAACCATGGACCTCGAACTTATCAGATTCGCGCTCTAACCACCTGAGCTAACCGCCCCAAAAATTTAAACCAAGATTCGCGCTCACTTGAAATTAAATTTCAAGTGCTCCAATGAACTGGAGCTAAACCACCTGAGCTAATTACCCCAAATAAAACACATGCACTGCGATTACGCAAAAAATGCAATAGAGATATTGTACCAAATAGTTATAAAACTGTTCACACCTATTTTATCCACGCAATAAACTATTTATAAAGTCTTCTCTATGGTTTTCGACAGCAAATTCGGCATCTTCAAATAATACAGAACCTGGTACATATATTAATCCTTCGTCAAAAGAACTTTTACCATGCTCATACATATATTTTGGCTTTGCTATGTAATAAAAGCTTAACCTCATAGCTAAATCATACAATAGCTTATAACTAAAAGCCTGGCCAGGCATTTTATATTCAGATATTAATTTTTTAATATCTACAATAGACATCCATTCCCAAAGCCTTATCTTTTCTGGCTCAGCGGAAGCAATAACAGCATTTTCGCCATCCCTTTTTTCCAAAAAGCCAATAAATGGATTTGCTTTTATTGGTTTTCCCTTGCTAGATAAAAAATTTATCGGCGGTTCTTGAGTTAATGTTATTGGGAAACAATCATCGTTAAATTCCTTGCCACTGGCTACTTCTTCCGAAAACTCTCTAACAATTGTTATAAATGGATTAGTATCTTCAATATTGTATTTACCCCCTGGAAAAGTCCAGTATCCATCTGAATGCTGACCAATTAATACATCAACATCAATTTTGCCGGTTTTTAAAGATTTTTGGTGCCTAGCCAATAATAAATACGAAATCTCTACTGCTTCAGATTCAAACGAAGCTAAAATTTCGGATTCAAATAATGAAGGCTGATAAAACATTGAAAAAAGGAATAGCACTAAATTAAATCCTATATGGTGAAAAGAATTCATCGCAACATTAAGCCGCACGTTGCCAAGCTGTCTGATTCGGATTCGTGAAAAATCCGATAATATGATAGGCAGACTAATCCCTCATCATATGTGATCTAAATCAATTGAAAAACAGAGCTCCGATACTTAAAAAATATGGATATCTCTTCCCCTAAAGAGGATTAATTGACAAAGGATTTAAATCGGAATCTCCTTGAAAGGAGGTGATCCAGCCCCAGATTCCCCTAGGGCTACCTTGTTTCGACTTAATCCTCATCATTGAACCTACCTTAGGGCACAAAATAATTGTGCACTTCGGGTATTCTCAACTCTGCTGACCTGACGGGCAGTGTGTACAAGACCCGAGAACGTATTCACCGCCGTATAGCTGACCGGCGATTACTAGCGATTCCAA
>CAZEDS010000024.1:0-8292 GCA_964510925.1 uncultured Candidatus Saccharibacteria bacterium | reverse complement strand
CTTGAAAAAAGTAATGCAAGTGCTCCTAATATTTTAGCTACGCCAAGCAATTGTATAAATGAATATGGAATGGCATTTTGCTGAATCGAATCCATGACTTGCTGATTTTTGCCTAAATACATGACTCCATTCATTATCATCATAAAAGAAATAAATCCTGTGATTAACCAATATGTGATTTTTGTTTTGTTCATTGTTTTTCTGCAACTAATTTTAATGAATTTAAACCTGATTCAAAATCTTTACCAAGCATTTTATCGGTATTAATGAAAAGCTTCATGATTTTCATAATATATGGAGTTGGACCACTCATTAGCCAAGTGACTTTTGTTTGATTACCTTTTTGCTCAAACAAAAATTCAGTAATACTGTGGCTTTTGAATGGTTTTTCAAAATTAAGATCTAAAACAACTTTTGCTGGGGTACTTTGTATTATCTCCATTTTTCCTTTGCCTACTTTGCTATTTCCTGACCAATCATAAATTGAGCCAACACCAAAGTCTGCACCACTATAAGTTTTTTGCATTTGCAAATCTAATCTTTCGTATGGAGACCACTTGCTCCAATTATGAAAATCATTAATTAGAGGGAAAAACTTGTCGGAAGTTTCATTTATTACAAGACTTCTTGTAACTGTCATCTCAGACGATTGTCTTGAAGCAAGAAACAGTACACCTGCGACTATTAAAACAATTATTGATATTAATATTTCGATAATCATCATCTTATTTAACCATTCCAAGGACTCATTAATTGAAAAAAGTTTCCATCTGGATCCGCAAACGTTGCAATCCACATATTTGGTTGCATTTCATATGGATCTTTAACTACTTTTGCACCTGTAGCTTTAATTCTCTCAAATTCTGATTTTACTTCAGATGTCTCAAAGTTAAACATTATTCTTGATGGCTCTTTTGATACTCCATTAATTTCTGAATGGCCTCCAACGCCAAAAAAGGATGCTCCAACTTGCCAACCAGACCAATCACCATCAATCATATCTGCTGGTTTTTGAAATATTTTAGTATAAAAATCTGCGAGAACTTTTGGTTGAGATGATGCAAGCATCAATGAATTTAGATTTAACATAACGTAATAATACCAAGTTAAAGCCACACCACAAAGAACCGCAATACCTACCCCCTAGGTATTGACCTAGCATTTTAAATGATTAAACTATTAATCATGAAATCAATTATTATTAGCTTTGCAATTTTGTTTATTTCAATATTTGCATTCTTTATCTACATAATATTTACAAACATTGATACTTCGCAAAAGAATAATGTTATGAGTGAGCAAGATATTGCAAATGCTCAAGTTATTGAAATTACCGCTCACGGAGGATATTCTCCAGCATCGATTAATGCCACTGCTAATAAACCAACTATTTTAAGAATAAAAACTCTAAATACATTTGATTGCAGTTCATCTTTGACTATTCCAAGTTTAAACATACGAAAAATATTACCTGCAAACGGTACGACTGACGTGAATTTGGGCATATTTGAATCAGGAAAAATACTAAATGGCACATGCAGTATGGGGATGTATAGTTTTGAAATTAAATTTATTTAACATGGATAAAAGCAAGAAAGATGCAACAATTGCGTTAAAAAAAGCAAAAACTAGTATTGATAATATTCTAAAAATGATTGATGAAGATAAATATTGTGTAGAAATATTACAACAAATACTTGCAATTGATGGATTATTAAAATCCGCTGCAAACAAAATTTTAGTAAACCACTTGAATACTTGTTTTATATCCGGAATGAACACGAACGATTCAAAAGAAAAAATAAAACTTATTAATGAGCTAATCGAAGTATTGAGTTTAAAAAAAGCATGAAAAATCAATTAAAGATTAATGGTATGCATTGTGCAAGTTGTGCAATGCGAATAGAAAAAACAATTAAAGACTCAGAAGGTGTAACTGACTGTCATGTAAATTACGCCAATGAAAAAGCATCTATTGATTTTGATCCACAAAAAATAAGCCTTGAAAAATTAAATGAAAAAATTATTCCTTTTGGATATTCATTTGATATATCGCAAGAGCAAGAAAGCGCACATCAACAAAATACGGATAATAATTTTGACTCCTTAAAAAACGAGATAAAAATTGGATTTGTTTTTACATTTATAGCTGTTTTTATAATGAGCTGGGATATTTTAGCTCAACTAAATTACATCACCGAAATGTCTGAAAATTATTCAGAATTTTTTCATCATTTGCTCCCTATTTTCGCAACCTATTCAATGTTTGTAATGGGAAAACAATATTTAAAAGCAATATATAACTTTATAAAACTAAGAGTCGCCAATATGGATACTTTAATTGGAATTGGAACACTTGTTGCATTTATTTATAGCTTTATCGTTTCAGCATTTGAAACTTCCATTTCAACCTTTATCGAGGTTGAACACAATTATTATGATGTAGTGATTGTAGTAATCACGTTAGTAAGCTATGGAAAATATCTTGAATCAAAATCCAAAGCAAAAACCGGAGAAGCAATAAAAAAGCTTTTAAATCTTCAAGCAAAAACAGCACTCTTAATAACTAATGGTGAAACCAAAGAAATCCCAATCGACCAAGTAAAAATTGGAGATTTATTATTAATTAAACCAGGTGGCAAAATCCCAGTAGATGGAAAAATCATTGAAGGATTTTCTTCTGTTGACGAATCAATGATAACTGGTGAATCGATTCCAACTGATAAAACCATTAATGATGAAGTTATCGGCGGAACGATTAACAAACAAGGAACATTCAAATTTATTGCGACCAAGATTGGATCAGAAACTTTGCTCTCACAAATTGTAAAAATGGTCGAAGAAGCACAAGGCAGCCGTGCACCAATACAAAAACTTGCGGATCAAATTGCATCAGTTTTTGTTCCACTAGTTCTAGTGATTTCTGTTGCAACATTTTTAATATGGATCGTCATCGGTTCACAATATTTAGATTTTAGCCAAGCTTTTTCATTTGGTTTAATGTCATTTATTGGAGTATTAGTAATTGCTTGTCCATGTGCACTAGGATTAGCCACCCCTACTGCCATTATTGTCGGCACAGGCAAAGGAGCTGAAAACGGAATCCTCATCAAAGACGCAGAAAGCTTAGAAATTTTAAGCAAAGTAGATACAATTGTATTAGATAAAACCGGAACAATCACAAACGGTGAACCAAAAATTACTGATATCATTCCATATTCAGATTTTTCTAAAAACCAAATAATCGAAATCTTAGCTACACTTGAAAGCAAATCCGAGCACCCACTTGCAAGTGCTATAGCAAAATTTGCTGCTAACGAACAAATAAAATTAAAAAACCTATCAAATTTTTCGATAATCGAAGGTCAAGGTTTAACAGCAATAATTAATGGAACAAAATATTATGCTGGAAACACAAAACTAATGAGTTCATTAAATTTGGAATTTAAAAATAACGATTTAGATAAACTTGTAAACGAAGGAAAAACACCGGTAATTCTTTCAACCTCATCAGAAATATTAGGCCTAATTGGAATCGCAGACACGCTAAAAGAAAATGCAAAAGATACCATTGGTGAGCTACATAAACTTGGGATAAAAATTATTTTGTTATCTGGGGATAATAAAATTACTGCAAAATTTATTGCTGCCAAAGCAGGTATCAACGACGTAATTGCCGAGGTTTTACCTCAAGATAAAGCACAAATCATAAAAGAACTAAAATTAGAAGGCAAGATAATCGCAATGGTTGGCGATGGTGTTAATGATGCACCTGCTCTCGCTGAGGCCAATATTGGAATCGCAATGGGAACTGGTACTGATATAGCAATCGAAACTGCACAAATCACATTACTCAAAGGAGATCTATCAAAAATTCTCAAAGCAATTCACCTATCGAAAATGACAATGCGAGCAATTAAGCAAAATTTGTTTTGGGCATTTATATACAACTTAATTGGTATTCCTCTTGCAGCAGGAGCGTTTTATCCTATTTTTGGAATTTTATTAAGCCCAATATTTGCCGGATCAGCAATGGCTTTTAGTAGTATTTCAGTCGTGTTTAATTCGCTAAGATTCAAATTAAAACCTCTATGATTAAAAATGAAGAAATATTTGTTTGTGAATACTATGTAAACGGAATGCATTGCAGCGCTTGTGAAATATTCATTGAGAATGAATTAATAAAGCATGAAGATATTTCAAAAATAAAGGCAAATTTAAATAATAACTCAGTTTATATCGAATCAAAAAATCCACTAAATTTAGAAAAGCTAAATGAATTAATCAAAGAATTTGGCTATAACATTTCAGCTGAAAAACAAATTGAATCAAAACCAAACAGTAAGGATTTAATATACAGTTTATTCATAGCAATTCTATTTTTAACCGGCTTTATATTTTTACAAAAAATTGGAATCATAAATTTACTTAATACGAATCAGATTACATATCCATTTATTTTTTTAATTGGAATCGTTGCGTCAATTTCAAGCTGTATGGCTGTTGTCGGTGGTTTAGTATTATCAATTTCAACAAATTACGCAAAATCAAAAAAAGATTTTTGGCCAATAGTCATGTTTCATTGGTCAAGATTAATTAGCTTTTTTATATTAGGCGGATGGCTTGGACTTGTCGGGAATGCGTTCACAATAACTCCGCTGCTTTCATTTTTGATAAGCATTGTGCTGTTTGTAGTAATGATAATCATGGGCTTGAATTTATTAGAAGTTTTTTCGATTTCAAAAAAAATGCAATTAACCATACCTAAATTATTTTTTAACAAACTAAGTAACAAAAACATCCCAGAAAAGTATGCACCAATATTTTTAGGGTTTATAACATTTTTTCTTCCATGCGGATTTACACAATCAATGCAAATATATGCGCTTTCAACTGGCAATTTTATGAATGGAGCATTATCAATGCTTACGTTTGCACTTGGGACACTCCCAGTTTTAGCAATAATCAGTTTGGCGTCTTATAAAATTTCAGAAAAATTAAAATCAGGAATATTCTTTAAAACAGCTGGATTTATTATTATATTTTTTGCGATTTTAAATTTTATTGGTGCATTAACGAGTGCAGGAATTATCAATCCAATTTTAAATTTTTAAAATGAATAAATTCATATTAATCACGTTGGGCACAATAATCGTGGCCAAGCTATTTCTTTTTATTACTTGGGATTCGACATTGATTGTTTCGCAAAGAAACGACAATTGGCATCATATTTATACTGGCTTGATATTAATAATGCCTTATATTTTTTTAAAAAATATTTTCGCAAAAATAATATTTTATGTCGGTTTAGGTCTATTCTTGGATGAAATAATCCATATTATTCACTTGCTAAATATAACTGGCCCAATAGATTACTGGTCTAACCTATCATATTTTGCAACGAGTATAGGCTTTATAATTGCAATTGTAATGAGTCGTAAATATGACGATCATTCAATTTAGTTATAAACTAGTATTTAATGATTAAAACAATTATTTCTTGGATATTCATATTAGGGTTATTAACCTTTGGCTATCTACAAGTTTCAAAATTTCAATCAAAATCATTTTGTGCAACACCAATTACTTTTACAATCGGAACAATTGATGACAGGTTTAGTTTAACAACAAACGAGCTTAAAAATGCTACAGAATCAGCTTCGATGATCTGGCAAAATAAATATACGACGCCTCTATTTGTTTATGATAGGGATTCAACACTTGATATAAATTTGGTTTATAGTGAAGCCCATACGATTTTACGTTCAATTTCAGAAGATCAAACCATTGTAAATAATGAACAATCCAAGTTATCAGCTAGTTTAGCCGAGTACGAACAAAAAAGAAAAGCTCTCCAAACAAAAATCGATAATTTAAATGCAGATATAAAAGAATGGAATGATAAAGGTGGTGCAACAAAAGAAGAATATGATCAAATCAAAAAAATGAATCTAGAAATTAAAAAAGATATCGATGCATTTAATGCATATTCAAATGCACTAAACTATAAAACTCAAACCTATAATTTTGACGTTTCTAAACTTAATGAATCAATTGGGAAATTTAACGATAAATTACAAGAAAATCCAGAAATGGGTGTTTATATCTCAGGTGACAATAAAATTGAAATATATTTTTACGAAAGTACTAAAGACTTAAAAAATGTAATAGCCCATGAACTTGGCCATGCAATTGGCTTAAATCATATCGCAAATGAGGTCGCAATTATGAATCCAAATGCATCTGTTAATACAGAATATACACCTGAAGATGCAGAATTATTAGATGCATTCTGCAAAAATAATACACAACTCGATAGATTCAAATACGATTTTTTGAATTTTGCATATCCATATAGAATTATGCTCAAAGAAAAACTTCAGCCAATTTTGAACTTTGTACCTCAAGATTGGATGCAAGAAAATATATTTAGAATTCTTAGATAAAAGTTTTTAAAGAGAAAACAGTCTTAAATTTCAGTCAACGCACTTTGTACATTTCGCAAAGCAAGATGTTTTGCAAAATTACCGTAGATTATTGGTAATCTTAACTCGCTATACAAAATTGGATCGCAAAAAGTAAGTATCTTAGAAAGTTCTGAATAATCAACAGTTGCATTAGGGTTTTCAAAAACATCTTTATTCGAAAGTTTGGTAGCAAAGTTTCTTAAAATTTGTGGGATATAGCCAGTTCGATCTAGACCAATTGATTTTGGAATTTGATTCGCTTCTTGAATGAGCACACCATAGATTGATTTTGATAAAGGATAATCACCTTGCACAGAATTAGCTGATTGCAAACCAGCGATTTTGCGTATTGTATCAGGTGATAAATTTAACATTCTAGAATATGGCTTACGCATGGGTTCTAAACCAAGTATTTTTCTGACAATATTAGATCGTAATAAACTTGGTGTCGACAAATATTCGGACCAAGCCTCAGCATCATGCGTTGATTTTTGTCGAAACAATTGATCTAAAGAATATGCTAATTGTGTCGAAACCTGAATAAGCTCTGATTTTTCCTTGTTTGTTGGAGTTGCGATTACGTTTTTAATTTTTGTACCAAAAAAACTTGCCTTTAAGATTGCTTCTCGACTAATAGAATTCTCACATTCAGCAAATAATAGATGTGTGCCAGCACAATGAATAAAATCAACCATATCAACTGCGGCATTTGCTTCTGATCTAGTAACCCCAGGTCGATTAAATATTGCGGTTCTTAGCATTCCAAATTTTTGATCAGGTGAAAGATCTGATTCACGATCTAACTTTAAAATGAAATCTGAATCATAATCAGTTGGAGGTGTAGTATATGTCGGATATCTTTCAACAGCCCGAATAATGATCTTTTCTACAAAATTCTGATCAATCGGTGGTGTTTCTTCACTCATAGCCTATAATTTTAAGCTATTATTAGATTTATTCAAATCTTATTCTCATTTTGCATATAAACATTCCATTTAATTTATTTGCTGTGTTTGTTCAGAAGTTGTCGTCACAACTGGTGTCGGAGAAACCGAAGCTATTGGTTCAGTTGTAACCACCGGAGTTGGTGTTGGTTCAATTATAGTGATTGTTTCTGATATAGGTGTAGGTGTTGGAGTACTTGTTACAGGTGAATTTGTATCGTTAAGAATTTTTCCATCAGATTCACTCACTGAGGTTTTTGGATTTTTGATTTCAAAAGCTATCCATGAAAAAGCTAGATCCATTTCTGAAACTTTATTTAGCTTAATTGTAAAACCTTTTTTAGATTTATTGATTGCGGCATATTTTGCCTCCCAAATTTTATCATCAATTTTTAGAGAATCTGTATCACTTGCAATCAATGTAATATTTATTTGCGGAATTGTTTCATACTCAGTATCAAAAATCACTTCAACTTTATCTGATCCCTTTTTAATCAAAGCTTCGCCGCCAGTATTAGCACTAAACAATGGAGTTTTTTCGAACTCAACTTGATCTTTAAATATCGATTTTTTAACAAAAGTTGCGAATCCATTAAATGTTGCCTCGTCTTTAAAATTAACATTGCCAAGAACAATTAATCCACCTTTTACCTCAAGGTTTTTAAGATACATCGTATATTCTTTATCGTTAGTCGCCAAAGCGACGGATGAAGTTGGGCTTAATGTATCAACAACGTTATTATTTTGTAAATCAGCTTTTTGTTTGAGTGTTTCATATAAAAGTTGCAAACTTGATAAATTATCTGTATAGATTTCGAGACCTTCAATTTGATCAGCCTTTATTTTTTTTGCAATTAACAACTCAGTTACAATTTGCGGAG
>CAZEDS010000023.1:5272-10206 GCA_964510925.1 uncultured Candidatus Saccharibacteria bacterium | reverse complement strand
ATTAATAACAAATAAAATCCCACCTGAAAACATTATCTGCGAAAGATTTTAAACATGAAGCCTAATTAATAATATGGTAATGGAATCCTGTTTTCGCTAATGTGTTTTGAATAGGTATAGTCAATCTTTTGAGCATTTTCGTAATAAGAAGGCATGAGAGCATTAAAAATGGGGTCATTCTTATAATAATCATCAGCTGGGGAGTGTACTGTTTCTTTCCACATTGCATACAAAGATTGCCCTGTATATTCATTTGCATTTATATGATTTAGCGTTGATATGAGTCCATCTTTTATTTCGCTAGGCAATAATAACAATTCAGGTGTATATAGTTCAGTTTCTAACCGTGTTTTTATACCAGCTACTAACAGTGCTTTATTTTTTGTTGAACCCATTGCATAAAAAAGATTCCCATCGTCACTAGCAATACGGCGCAAAATACGGTGAACGATTTGTTCTTCTTCATTCATACCAAATTTTGCAAGTTTGTTACCCGTAGCAAAAAAGTATCTACATGCTTCAATTTCCTGAGCCAAAATAGAGTCGCCATATAAGCGACTTTGTTCAGTTGCTTTAAGCGTTTGATCTAAAGATTGAGCAGAAAGCAAACATGAACGTCGATGATTCAACGTAACCAAATCATACTTTAAATTTGGATCACGATTATCGACATATTCATCAAAAACACCAGAAATCGCAGAACCGACTTTCGTTAACTGTTCCTTTATAATCGGAAAATCAAAATTAAGATCTTCCGATTTCATTTCAAAATATCGATCAAGAGTTGCCATTTATTTATGAAGACAGATTCATTAGCATTTGAATGCTAAATAACTGTTACGCTAATTGTTTTAATCGTCACATTATTGGAAGTATCATATGCTTTTACAGTTAATGGATAGATTCCTCTGGAACTCTTTACTCTCCATGTATAGGAATAAGGCGAGGAAATATCAGTATTAACTCTAGAATTGTTTATGTAAAACTCGACTCTACTAATGGCAACATTATCCGTAGCGGTCACAGAGAAAGTTACATTAGAACGTCTAGTAACTGAACTTCCATTCAATGGATTAGTGATCGTTACATTAGGAGCCGTTGTATCTGTACCTGGTGTGGCTGTTACCGTAGGAGTAGGCGTCGGAGTTACGGTTGGTGTAGACGTAGGTGTAGGAATTGGTGTCACGGTAGGTGATAGTGTCCAAGATGTGTATGAATATGGTTTACTCAAAATTCTAAATTGATCCCAAGGAATACCTTTTGTACCTGATGGCTCTCTAAATAAGTTACCAAGATGACCATTTTGAACACTCAAACCTAAAGAGCTCCAATTTGCTGTACTATCATTCTCCATATAAAAAACAGCCCCAGCACCAGTACCATCAGAAATCATAGCTCCATAATCTTGCATTGCTTTACATACCATTCGAATTAATTTTTCATCTGTCGCTAAATTTGTAGGTGAAGTCCTAAGATTACAATCTAATGATTTGCTAAGTTGAAGAATCATCCCCATCTCGATACCGTCTGTTCCAGCATTGGTCGTACAACCCTTTGGTTGATCAGTTTTTACTGCAGGAATACGGAAACCGCCCGAATTAAAATTACAGCTATTAAATGCAACACGGATAGCATGTTTAATCACACCAGAATCCCAATCTTCTCGAGTAATCATACCTGCATAATAAGACAAGCCATTTCCAGCGCCTGAACCTTGAAATGGAATAGATAAGCTTTTATCTGAAGTTAAACCAGAAACAATTGTTGAATTTGAACCAATAGGATTTTGAATATCACCATTATTGTTGTAATTAAATATTCCACCATTTGAAGCAGTTATTGTCATATTCGTATTATCAATAGTTGCTTGCCAAAGTCTTAATTCTTGCAATGTATCTGTGTTCAATATTATTAATGGATAGTCCGAGCCACTGCCTACCGCCATATTTGTTGGGGCATGAAAAGTACCTCTTACAGCACCACTAGCAATATTTAATGTATAAAGTGGGCTACTATTAGTTGATTTGTACAAACCTGGCACGTCATTGGTTACTTGAAAAAATACACCTCTACCGAAATTTTCAGTTAATTTTGTAGTCCATTTTGTTATAGCAGCACCATTTTGGGGATCAGTTGGATAATTATCAGGAATTTGAGAATTGAAAATCGCACTTGGATCATATGGAGGCATATCTGTAACCTGAGCTTGTGTAGTAGACGTATTTTGTATTCCGAAAATTTCACCATGGGACTTACTTGCAACATATTTAGTATATGAGAAATATGAGGCTAACATTAAACACAATACAAACACTAGTTGAAAATTTGCTTTTAAACTTCTATTTTCCATAATGTATCAATCGAACCACTTTTTAATTTCAAAGTAAATAACCGATAATAAATTAATAAAATACTAACCATATTCAACCGTGATGAATTTGTGTACTATTGATTTATATGTCCGGTATATCCAGCCTAAACCCAGAATCAAACGAAAGATTTTTAACAAGAGAACAAGCAGCAAGAGAGATTCTAACTTCACCGGAAATAAGAAAAACGTTGTTTGCTGGAGCAAACGATTATCAAAAACTAATGATGGAAGCTACGCAAAGAAAAGCACCAAATTCGAATATTCAACATGATCTAGAAGCAATAGATCGGCTAAAAAAAATGATAAATCAAGAATTACCACCAAAATCATCAGATAGTTCTCATTACAACCGTGATGGTAGCAAAGTCACAGGAGTTGCACTTGAACCCAAACCAGAATTTGGTAAGGGACCTGTATCAGGATTGCAAATCCAAATTACAGAAATTAATCCTGAATTATTAAAAGGATCAAGACGACTTCTTGGAAAATCTGCAGAACAAGTTTTTATGGAAACCGCAGGCAAATACTTAGTTGAAGTTAGAACCAATCTAGCAGAACTAACAGCAAGAAGAGAAATCGCTAGGTATAATGAGTGTGGTGTCGAATTCACACTCGATGAATCAGGCAAGGTTATAGGGATGCGTGGTGTTTCAGGTTTAGGTAACGTTCCAACTTACACTAAAGAAGATATCACTTCAGCACAAACAGAAGAACTAAATCTATCTATCGACGAAGATACACTCGAATTAATAAAAAATATCCATCAATAAACTCGAAATTTTTATCTATATATGATAAAAATCTTGCAGGTACTTAAAATATTATGAACGAAATAATCTGTCCACATTGTAAAAAAGCATTCAAAATAGACGACGCAGGATATGCCGATATCCTCAAACAGGTACGTGATAATGTTTACGAAAAAGACTTACATGATCGATTGGCTCTTGCAGAAAAACAAAGCCAAAATGATATAGAACTTGCAAAAGCAAACACCAAAATGATTCTACAAGCGGATATCTCCAAAAGAGAGTCAGAAATCGCCAGATTAATGGCGCAAATTACAAATGCCGAAACCGAAAAAAAACTAGCAATAAATGAAGCCGTTAATAAAATCGAAAAAGATAGAGAAGAACTCGCAGCAAAACTACGTAATAAAGAAATCGAAATTCAATTACACGAAGCTTCACTCAAAGAAAAATTTTTAGCTGAACTTAAAACTAAGGACGAAATAATCAAGCTAAAAGACGAAGAAATCGAACTCCGCAAAGACATGAAAACAAAGCTCTCAACAAAAATGCTTGGAGAAACCCTCGAGCAACATTGCGAGATAGAATTTAACAAATTACGTGCAACAGGCTTCAAAAACGCATATTTTGACAAAGACAACGACGCAAAGACAGGTAGCAAAGGCGATTTTATTTATCGAGACTACGACGACGCCCACAACGAAATCATTTCAATCATGTTTGAGATGAAAAACGAAAACGAAGAAACAGCAACAAAAAAACGAAACGAAGATTTTTTTAGAGAACTCGACAAAGATCGAACAGAAAAAAAATGTGAATACGCAGTTTTAGTTTCACTTTTAGAAAGCGATAACGATTTGTACAACGCTGGAATAACTGATGTTTCCCATAAATTCCCCAAAATGTATGTGGTAAGACCTCAGTTTTTTATGCCAATAATAACTTTGTTGCGAAATGCAGCTTTTGAAGCGCTCAAATACAAAGCAGAACTTGCTTTGGTCAAAAGTCAAAACATCGATATAACTAAATTTGAAGAAGACATAAACAAATTCAAAGAAGGCTTTGGAAAAAACTACGAACTCGCAAGTCGCAAATTTAAACTTGCAATCGAAGAAATCGAAAAAACAATCGATCACCTTCAAAAAACAAAAGAAGCCTTATTATCATCAGACAATAACCTACGACTCGCAAACAATAAGCTCGAAGACATTACAATCAAAAAGCTTACTCATGGCAATCCAACAATGAGTGCAAAATTTGAAGCGTTAGAAAACGATAAATAATCTTATTTTTAAAATTGCGGAATTGACCGTTTAGTACGAAGTAATTATAAAAAACTACTTAAGACTTATTTCATCAACATAAATTGGTCCCTTTAAGCTTGAAGCATTCATAATAATCTGTGCTTGAATTGCACCGGTTGGAGCAACAACAGTTGCAATACTTTGTTTCCAATCTGTAGTTGAAGCTGTAATTGTGTCTATAGTTACAGTTGAAATAGTCTTATTCCTACTACCCAACCATTTTATTTGATAACGATATGTGAAACTATCTGTTGTAGTAGGTATGTTTGTTCTTGCAGAAAAACTATAACTGTTACCTGCTTTGACCGAAACAGATTGTGTAACTGAATAGCTTATATTTGAGCTAGACTGATGCACTCCACTGTATGCACCTGCATACTTTAATGTACTACTTCTTGTAAATGCAGAATTGCTGCTCCAACTATCGGGTCTACCGTTTTGATCTGCATCAAGCTCAAACCCACTATTCGTAATCAAGTTTACTGAAGTCGTAGGAACCGGAGTTGGGGT
>CAZEDS010000023.1:0-5172 GCA_964510925.1 uncultured Candidatus Saccharibacteria bacterium | reverse complement strand
CAAACCCACTATTCGTAATCAAGTTTACTGAAGTCGTAGGAACCGGAGTTGGGGTCGGTGTAGGTGTGATCGTTGGTGTTGGAGTAGGTGTACTCGTAGGAGTAGGCGTTGGTGTCGGCGTAATAGTAGGCGTAGGTGTAGGAGTTGGCTGTACAGCTGCAACATATTTTACTGAAAAATTATCAAAACGAAGTGCAGCGTTACACCAATTTGCTAAACCATGTTTTGTTCCGAATAATGAAAAATCACTTAATGTTATTTTTAAAACAGAGTTTATGTAAAGTTTTATAGTTCCACCATCAAGATTTATTTTCACAACATCACCATTGGCAGCTAACGCAGCCTCTGTTTGAGAGATTGTAGTAGAAGCTCCATTAATTACTTTTTTAATAACATATCGTCCATCGCCAACATGCTCGGCTAGAAAATAGTTATTGATATCTACATATCTAAAAACAATTCTTGCGTCTTGGTTATTAACTGGAATAGTAACTTGTACATCACCATAAGGAGTGCCACTTTCTACAACCGCAAAACCTGGAGCAGGGCAGCCATCTGCAGAATAAGCAGAATTGCTTGAAATACCCCAAATTCCACGAGGATAAGTCCAAGTTTGTCCCGTAGTTGTTGAACCAAGAGTTGTTGTACTATTTGCTCGATCAAAATCATCGGTAATATCTATATTAGAAGTTGGAGCTGGTGGCTGTTGATTAGTTACCCCAATTAATAGTGAACGCTCTTTAGACATCACATTATCAAAGTCTCCATGAACATCCCACCAATTTCTTAAAGCTTTACCTTGATAGGTCTTAGTATTATTTAATCCAGGCAAATTTTGCCAATTCCAAATAATATAGTTACGCTGACTATTATTTCTATCGTCAATATTTTGACAACCCCATAATTCACAGCTTATTGGTGTCAAAGATCCAATAGAATCAGGATTCCAATTTAAACAGTCAGAATTTTGTGGAATAGAATTCTGGTAATCATATTCATTTCGAGAATTTGGTGGATTATGTACAGAACCACATCTTCCATTCACATTTAAAACCTGTGGATGAGGAACACCCTGAAAAAGCGCAAATAATGAGCTATCAACTGCTGCAATTTCCGCTTCCATTTGATGTCCCCAAGAATGAATAGCCTCAGCTGTGCCTCGTTGATAATTATATGTATAAACACGATAAGTATAATTACAAACAGGCATATTATTTTCCCGCTCACTATTGGAAATATCGCCATTTGGTCCAGACATTTTAGACTCAGAAATATTTAGTTTTGGTCCAGGACCTTGATAAGCCCAAAGCCAAACTTCACGTACATTTTGATTATTAACCAAATCACAAATATTATGATCAGCCATTATTTTGTAATAGTCAGGTTTTTTAGAACCATCCGTAAGCATAGGAACGGCCTGCGTGTATTCAAAAGCTGAGACTACATTATATGTGATAGATGGTGTCGCATTTGAATTTGAGTGACCTAAATATTTTGTAGCACTAGGCAAGTCACTCAAAAGATTATTAGTTATTGAAATAGTTTTTTGACGAATTTCTTGATATGGCTCACCGACATCGCCGGTTACATTTATATCAATGTTTTGTCCATCAGCTGTAAGTGGAAAATACTTCAAAACCAAAACCCCAAGATTATATGTCGTTGAAGCAGAAGTTCCTTCAACATCACCACCTAACTGATAACTTTTACTTATTGGCTTTGTAGAATATACAAAAGTCCAAACTGCACAAATAAATGTTAACGCTATAAGTGAAACCTTTAAGATTTTTTCTCCGCCAAAGTTTTTGTGCATTACAATCAATTATCCTTAAATAAAAAAAGATAGCAAGGTCAACTACACATTAAAATCATTTGTTTCCCCACCAAAGCTTTAAAAGATTCCAGTAATGCGGAATAAATTTGATCACCGAATAGCTTTTCTTTTCGGCCACCATAAAAATCATATATGGTTTTCTTGCACCATCTGAGATTGCTACACAACCTGTCGAATATTTAGTATTTAATGCAAGATCATTTGACTCCAAATTTAAAAAATTAAATTTAAGATCATCAACAGTAAAAGGTTCTACCTTGCCAAATGTATCTTGCTCAAACTTAATGAGCATATCTAATTTGCTGACCGTGATATTTTCTACATTCCAATAATTTGACATTAAATCATTATATTTTGGATTAGCTAAAATTAATGGTGCAGGGTTTGGATATGAATTCTCTAACTCATTGGAATATTTTTCAACTGCCTCACACAACTTCGGATCGACCTCGAGCTCTCTAACTCCTTTATCTTTTAGAATCTTGTTCAATCCATCCATAGTCGTAGATTGATATGTTTTAGGATAAGAATCTGCATATGCAGTTCCAGATTGAAAAACCAAAAATGCGACAATCAGCAGACTCAAAACTAAAAATCCAGATTTTTTATTATTCATATGACAAGAATATTGAAAAACAGCTTGAATGTAAAATATAAATTTGTATTAGAATTACTTCATTAATCCAAACCCTCGGTTTGGAACCAGTACCAGTGGGGAATAGATAAAATAAATCCATGTTTGAAAAATACATTGCCACAAAAGAAGACTTACTAACAATCGAAGAGGGCATAAGCTACGTTTATAAACCTGAGCTAGACTTTATATTCAAAGATAAAAGCAAAATAGATCAAACATTCGTAATCAGTTTTGATTCCAAAGAAATCTTTGTCTGGAGCAAAATAAACAATAAATGGGTTTTAGAGAAATACCCACATAACGGAACGATCAACGACCAAATACAAAAAGGCTGGGCCGCAGGTTATCGCAGAAAATTAGATGATCTTGCTAAATTTCTCCCTGAAAAAATCACAAGCAGACATTGGCTAGATCAAAGCTCTATTTGTGGAAGCTTAATCACACCTTTTATCGAAATTCAAAAAAACAGCCAACGTAAAAACAACCCATACACAACAAAGGAAAGTTATTTAGCGACTATGATCCACGAATTTGGACACATCTATTTTGATGAGCATAAATATACAAGATCCTTTTATTGGGATAAGAATGAAAATTTAAATTATATAAACACCGCAATAAATATTGAAAACCAAGACTATTCAAGTCTTCAAAACCTAATGCTTAGAATTGCATCAGATAATAACCTCTCTGAACTTTTTGCATTTTGCACAGACTATTCGGCATCACAAATTTTCTTTCAAAACCACTACAAAGATATTAAAAAATCATTAGAAACCTCATTCCTAGACTTATTAAAAGAAGAACAAAACCTCGACTTAACAAAGCAAGATTCAATATTAAAAGATCCGCACAATTTTGCTTCGGTATTTGGACCAATCGTAATCAAAAAGTATGGAAATAAATGGGTTGAAAAATTGTTGGAAGGGGAGTGGTTGTGAAAATTAAAGTCAACCAAGATATAATAAGCCAATGAACGCACAACAACAAAAAATTGCAGACGAGATAAACCAAATGGCAGCCGAAGACCAAAAATACAGACAGGCAAAACCAAGTGAGATAAAAAACTGGGATGAGATAAATCAAATAGATCAAAGAAATCTAGCCAGAATAAAAGAAATCGTAAGCCAATATGGATGCATAACAATTTCGAAATTCGATGAAAAAACAGCCCAAAATGCATGGCTCATAATTCAACATCAAACAGATGATTTAGAATTCATGGAACATTATTGCGAATTAATGGAAAAAAACATCAACGATGTCCATAAAAAAAACTGGGCATATCTAAAAGATAGAATCCTAATAAATAGAGGAGAAAACCAACTTTATGGAAGCCAATGGTTCAAAGGCAAAGATGACGCGCATTTTTTCTTACGAGAAATTGATGATATAGAAAATGTAGACCAAAGGCGTACCGACGTTGGTTTACCAACATTAGGCGAATCAATAAGAAAAGCTCAACAAGATTGGGATGATGGAATCGTGTTTCCAGAGGGGTATGTGGAGAAAAACATATGAAATGTATTCCTAACAATCAAGATTCACTTATAAAGAAAAAATTGCCACAGAAAGGATTAGAATAAGAAACAAAATAAGAAGAAAATACATTTTACTCATTTCAACAGCATCAACAACGTCTGTAAAAAGGATTAAATCATCATCATTGAACTTTTTTAATTTTGTCTTATTCATACTAATTCCATATGTAACTACATTATAAGAAAAATATACGGAATAAATAATCTGAATTGCTAACAGTAACGCTACAAATGGGCTAATTTGCAAAGATGCATATTGGTTAAATAAATACAGACAAAAAATTGAAAAAAGCGGAGCTAAGATTGAAACAAGAATCCAACCCACAAAACAAATCCTCCAAAACACGCCATTTTTCGGCATTTTGTTATATAATCAGCTCATATAATAAAACAATGGACTTAGGCAACGAAAACCCTCAGTATGAAAAACTTGATAATTTAGATTTTTTAAAACGAAACGGCACAGACGTATTACCACTAACTCTACAAAACTTACAGAACTTTCAAAATGGTGCGAGAGTACCAATTTTTTTAGACCTAAATGAACTAAACTCCCTTGATGATCCTGAACAAGATCAAACTTTCGCACAAAGACTGGCATGGCAAAGTGTTTTATCTGGTATAGGGCGAAGCCTAAATACCAACGACCATTTATATAATCCGCATCTAGAAAAACATCTTGCCCAAGCAAAATCAATTTATGAGTTCTTGATTACTGTTAATCCTCAAGAACTAAATGTTTATGTTAATGAATCTGACGACTATAGTTCTTGGCCAAGATTAGTAATTGAAACTTCGGAACCGATATATGTTAATAAATCTGAAGTACCAATAAGCGTTGCCAGAGGTCTTCATGATTTTACATCTGAGCACATCCATACCACCACAACAATTCTAAATGCAATAAAACTACATGACATGGATGTATTTGATTTAATTGCATATTTAGCAACAATAAATTATCCAGAAAACTTAATACAAAATCCAAATATAAAATCCCATCAATATCATAAAGGTGGAAAAAGGTATGAACAATTAAATTGGTCAGCAATAGCACATGATATGAAATTACCTTTGCCAACATGCCAAAAAGATCAGCTAATGCAAACCAATGGTTTTTTTAGCTTATTCAATGAAATAAAAACCTACATAAGACCAAA
>CAZEDS010000022.1:0-10615 GCA_964510925.1 uncultured Candidatus Saccharibacteria bacterium | reverse complement strand
GCAGTAGGTTTTGATATTGGCGATATGACTTTAAGATTATTTTTAGTATGTTGTGATTTGCTTCCAATAGGTAACAACACTCAATCGTTGATTTATTTGCCAATTTTGATTGAGGATAAAACCTACTTTAACGCTTATAAAAAAATAGCCGATGAGCTTAGGTCTTCGGGGAATATCGTTCAGATGGGTCTTAAGTTTGAAAACATAGCAAAAGCTATGACATATTCTTACAAATGTGGAGCATCTAAGATGATTATTTTAGGTGAACAGGAGTTAAAAAATTCAGAGTATAAAATTAAGGATTTAGTTTCAAAAGAAGAGGTTATTGTTAAGTTAGTTTAGGAGTATATTATAAATATACTTATGTTGAATTTAAAAGAAAGTCAGGTTTTTGGTATTTTGTCTTACATTCCTTTTTTTTGCGTAGCCGTATTTATCGTAAAAAATGATGATTCATTTATTCAGTTTCATTCGAAACAGGGAATAGTGATTTTTGGCATCTTTTTGTTTTCATTCTTGCCAATTATTGGATATATTCCACTTTTGGTTTCGTTGATTTTGATTATTATTGGTGCATCAAAAGCATATAAAGGATACAAATATAAATTCCCATATTTATACGACTTGAGTACTCATATTGATTTTTAATTTAAAATGAAATCTCTTGGACAAATATTAATTAACATTAATGGAAAAGACTCAGGAAAATACCTAACGCATGAATGGCAACTTTTTGGTTATCGGTTATGCATGTGGTTAGGGGATCCTAAAAGAATTTCATACTATATGAAGCTAGCAAAAAATGAAGATCGAGTTATTTTAGAGCGTGCATGGGATTTTGTTAAGGAAAGTGCAAACGCAAAATCTAGAGCCGCTCTTTTTATGTGGAAATTAAAAGAACTTCGAGCATTAAGAGAGAAGGCTGCTGCAGATAAAGCTGAGAAATCAACAGAACCTGTAACTCCAGCATAAATTTTTAAGCTATCATTGATTTGCATTATAACGAGTTCTAGACTATAACCTTGTTTTCTGTTTAAATTAACTTAATGTTTTTCGTATCCGGTAAAAAATATAAAATTCCTGTATTACTAAGCTTAGTTGTCTTTTTTTTATACGTAGCTTTTCGGGTAGATGCGAATTGGATTTCTGCAACATTTGCTTTAGTAGGTTCTCTTTTATCAATTTTTCTTTTAGACCTTGAGTATTTTGCTTTTGCATATGTTATTGAGCCAACAGTAGAAAAGTCAAAACAGTTAAAAGAATTGGTACAACAAAAACAATACAAAAATGCTTTTGCATTTATAGAGCAATGGGAAGAATCTTCAGTAGAAGAAGAGATGACTATTAGAAGTGCAATGTTTCAAGTTCTTACATATCTATTTGCATTTTATTTTATATCAACCTTAGCAAATCCATTTGTTGTTTGTTTATCTTTATCGATTTTGTTTAATTTGTATTATTTACAGATTATCGAGTTCGCCAGAGTAGGCAATTTAAAGCGATGGTTTTGGATTTATTCAGGCGAATTAACAAGAGATGGCTATTTGGCTTATTTAGGATTGGCCGGACTTTCATTATTTGTTCTTTGTTATTCATTAATCTAAGGCTGTATAAAAGCGCCAAACCCAAATTATGAAATCAATTTTTTGTATAGGGCACACAACCTATGACACTTTTTTAAAACTTTCAAATGCTGATTTGCATTGTAATAAAGATGAAACTTCTTGTAAGATTTCATTTGAATTTGGTTCTAAAGTACCAATTGATGAAATCCATTATGGTGTAGGCGGAAGTGCCGCAAATGTAGCGGTTGGAACATCTAAGCTAGGTCTTAAGGTCGATATTTTTACGATGGTAGGGAATGACATGCGTGGCATGGAAATTTTAAATGTACTTAAAAAGAATTTGATAGGTCTTTTTTATTTTAAAACAGATGCATACCCTACAAATCAGTCATCTGTTTTGTCTTATTTAAACGATCGTACTATTTTTTCATATCATCAAGCACGAAAATATAGTTTAAAAAATGTGAATATATTTCATGATTATATTTTTATTGGCTCAATCGGAGACGATGTCTCTGAATTATATGAAGAGTTAGTTTTGATTAAAAAGTTAAATCCAGAAAAAAAGATTTTCTATAACCCTGGGGGTAGAGAGTTAAAAAATTCAATAGCAGCTGTTCTCAAATTACTTGAATATACTGATTATTTGATTGTTAATTTTGAAGAAGCTTGCAGTATTCTTGATCCAACTTTATCAAGGCAGCACCTTTCATTTGAAGATCTTGCAAAGTTACTTTTATCTAGAGGACCAAAAGTCATTGTTATAACAGATGCTGAAAAAGGTGTGCAGTCATATGATGGTGAAAGATTTTCATTTGTTCCGTCAAAAAAAGTTCCAGTTGTAGAAAAAACAGGCGCAGGTGACGCATTTACGTCCGGTTTTATTGGAGCTATTGCACAGGGGCATGATTTAAAAACAGCAATGGAATGGGGAGTTGATAACAGTGCTCATGTAATTCAATCTTTTGGTGCTCAAAATGGACTTTTAACTTTAGAAGAAATTCAATCCCAAAAATAATTCCGTCAAAAATTAATCTGAAGCAATATAAATTACGACCTTACGCAAATATTGTTGCAATCAACCCATAGCAATCGATGCGATTTTGATTAAAAACTAATTTTTCTACAATTCATTTTTATAGAAAATTTTTTGCTTAATTTCACATAAAAATAAAAACGCCGGATTTTAGACCTATAGTGTGGTAGGGGAGGAGCTTCCCTAAAGTAGGGGACTTTTGATTATTTTTTGTTAGGGAAGGTATCTTTTGACGTAAAATCTTGTTAACTTGAATTTAAGTGCTAATATTTTAGATGCAATGTACAAACTTAAACCTAATACACCTGCTATTTCCCTACTTTTAATTACAGGTATTGCGATTGCACTATATCTACTCTATTCAAAATATTTTGCAGATAGTATTATTTGTAACTTTTCGTCTTGTAGTTCGGTTACTTCAAGTAAGTATGCATTTATTTTTGGACTTCCAATTTCATTTTATGGTCTCTTGTACTATTTGGGATTTGCGTCGCTATTCTTTTTTACAGACAACTTAAAAAGGATTTTTTATTATTCGTTAATTGGAATTGCCTTTACTTTATATCTAAGTTTTATTGAAGCTTTTGTATTACATGCTTGGTGCGAATGGTGCATTTATACAGCTATTATTTGTTGGTTGATTTCGATTCTTTCTTTTTGGAACACAAAAGTTAAAACTGAATCTGAGATTGTTTAATATTTATTCTATTGCTTGATTCACCTTTCTTGTTAAACTTAAAAAACTATGAACTCTGAAAAAATTGTATTTATAATAATCGGCATTTTTACTTTAGGCATATTCGGCTTTATTGCTGCTAATGTTTTGAAGAATCAACCAATAAATATAAATACCCTAGTTCCAGCAGAATTAATTGGTGAAAATCCACACAGGCGTGGTGCTCAAAATCCTAAAGTAACGATTGTTGAATTTAGTGATTTTGAATGTCCTTCTTGTCATGCGTTTGAGCCTTATATAAAAGAAGTGTTATCAAAGAATCCAGACACTGTGGACTTTGTTTATAGGCATTTCCCACTTCCTGGACATAAAGATGCATTACCATCTGCAAAGGCAAGTGAAGCCGCTGCAATGCAAGGTAAATTCTGGGAATACCATGACGAACTTTTTGCGAACTTCCCTAACTACAGTGACGATAATTATAAAAAATTTGCAGAAACGCTTAAATTAGATCTAAATAAATTTAATGCTGATTTATCGTCTGCTGAGGTTACCACTGCTGTTAATTATGACTTGTCTTATGCTGAAGCTTTAAAATTATCAGGAACACCAAGCTTTTTTATTATTTTTGATGGTAAAGTCGAGCCAATAATTATTAGAGAATATACTGATATCCAAAAAGCAGTTGATTCAAAATTAGGTCTTAAATAATTGGCTTTAAGAATTTACTTGCTGACGGGCATTTATCTTTGAATGTGCACTCACTACAGAGCGGTTTTTTAGCTTTGCAGATATATCTTCCAAATAAAACAGCTGCAGATGAAAAATATGCCCAATCTTTTTCATCTATAAATTTTTGCAATTCGCTTTCAATTTTTTCTGCATCTTTTTGATCTTCGTATTTAGTTAATCCAAGCCTATAGCCTAGTCTCGTTACGTGTGTATCAACTACTATACCTTGAGGCTTTATTTTCAGAACTTCATTTATAAATACATTTGCACTTTTTCTTCCTATCCCTGGAATTTTTATTAATTCATTTATTTGATCTGGAAATACACCATTGAATTCTTTTAAAATAAAATTTGCAGCATCAATTATTCTTTTTGTTTTCATTTTGTAAAAATTAATTGATGATACAGCTTTTTCAAGATCCTCTTGTTTTGCGTTTGCAAAGCATTCAATGTTTTTGTATCTTTCAAAGAGTTGCCTAGTTATTTTATTTACACCTTTGTCCGTCGCTTGTGCACTTAATATAACGCAGACAATAAATTCGAATGGTGTTCGCCAATTTTCTAGTTCGGTTTTTGGATCTTTGTATGCCGATTTAAGACCATTAATAATTTCTGTATTTTTGAATATTTCCATAAAACTTTTAATTAATCCTATTCGCTATTATAATCAAAATGTTGTTTTTTTGTCCGATCAGTTTTAAATCTATGCAAATTTACTTTTTAGCATCAATTCAAAAATTAGAAGAAAATTTTACAATTTATAAGAAAATTATAGATGAATCCGAAAAAGCTGGACACTTAGTTTTGTATGATCATATTTTAAATCGAAACCCAAAATTTAAGGATTCATTTAATTTAATAAAATCTGACCGAGAGTATTACATACAAATGCGTGACAATATAAGACTTTCGGATGCTGTTTTTTGTGTTTTGGATGGTGCCACGGTTAACGTTGGGTATGAAATCTGTTTGGCATTATCAACGAATATTCCCGTTGCGATATTTTGTGACAAAAATCTAACTTTGTCGCCAATTATTAATGGCAATGACAGCCAACTGCTGTATGTCTTTAGGCATGAAGGTGTTGATTCGGTTGCCAGCTGTGTTGAAAGTGCAATTGCCTCTGTCTCTTTAAGGTCTATTACTGGCATAGTGTTGCCAATTGGGAAGCTGGAATCCGATTATTTGTCTTGGATTTCCGCAACTGGTATAAAATCAAAAACATTATTTATTCGGAATTTAATTTCCGCAGCATTATTAAAAGATAAAAAGTACAAAAAATTTAAAGGATTGAAAACTTAATAATAACTTTGTATGCTTTCTTCGATGATAGATAAAAAAATTGCATTTTACGATGCGAAACCTTGGGAGATTGATCTTATAGAAAGTAGTTTTGAGAAAGACAGTGTTGTCTTTTGTAGTGATGCATTGTGTAGCGTCAACTTAAAAAATACAAGTGAATGCGAGCAAGTTGAAATTATTTCTAGCTTTATAAATTCAGATTTATCATCCTCTATTCTTAAATCATTTCCGAATTTAAAATACATTGCGACTCGTTCAACTGGATTTGATCACATCGATTTGGAATATTGTCGTCAAAACTCCATTAAAGTTTCAAATGTTCCTAATTATGGCAGACATACTGTTGCTGAACATGCTATGACTTTGTTGTTGTGTGTTGCAAAAAGAATCCCAGAGTCAATAACCCGAGTAGAAAATGGAGGTTTTAATCCAGAAGGTTTAACAGGGGTAGATTTACATCAAAAAACTATCGGAATTTTGGGAACGGGAAATATTGGTGCATCTATGATTCGGATGTGCTTGGGGATGGGTATGAAGGTGGTTGCGTATGATCTAAAAGAATCTGAGGAGCTATCTAGTTCATTAGGCTTTAAGTATGTTTCTATCGATGATTTGTATAGTCAGTCAGATTTTATTTCGATTCATTTGCCTTATTTAAAAACTACTCATCACATTATTGATGCTACTGCAATTTCAAAAATGCACACTGGAGTTTATTTAATAAATACCGCAAGAGGGTCATTGATCGATACAAAAGCTTTAATACAAGCTTTACGTAGTGGCAAAGTTGGTGGTGCAGGTTTGGATGTTCTAGAAAATGAAAAGGATATTAACGACGAATTGTCATTGCTTACATCGGGTCAGTCAATGACAATGGATGAGGCTGAGCTCATTATTCAGAACAATGCATTGATTAAACTTCCTAATGTCGTAGTAACTCCCCATAATGCATTTAATACTGCTGAAGCATTGGATAGAATTACGACTCAGACTGTTCAGAATATTAAGTCATTTATTTCTGGGGCTCCAATTAACTTGGTGGATTAATATGAAAAAATATGACGTTGTTATAGTTGGCTCAGGCTCTGCAGGTTCATCTTCGGCTATTTATGCTACAAGGTTTAATTTAAAAACACTTGTCGTATCAGGAAAGCTTCCAGGCGGATTGATTACAGAAGCTTTGGATGTTGAGAATTATCCAGGGTATTTGTCTATTAATGGTATGGAGCTTGCAAACAAGTTTATCAACCAAGCTAAATCATTAGGTGCTGAGTTCGAATATGGTGAAGTTACTTCTATTAAAAAAAATAATGATAGTTTTGTTGTGGAAGGCTTATCGGAGCCGATTGAAGCAAGATCTATAATTTTGGCAATGGGGACACATCATCGTAAGCTTGGGGCTGTTGGCGAGTTAGAATTTGCGGGTAAAGGGGTTAGCTATTGTGCGACATGTGACGCTCCTTTTTATAAAAATAAAGTTGTGTTGGTTGTTGGGGGTGGAAATAGTGCAGTTGAGGCTGCACAAGATTTATCGAAACATGCAAGCAAAGTTTATATTGCTTATAGAACTTCATTGAAGGCTTCTCCAGTGTATATAGATCAATTGCGAAAATGTCCTACCGTCGTAGAACTTCCTGGTACAAATGTTGTCGAAATTTGTGGCGATTCATCTGTTAGGTCTGTTAAGTTGGACAATCCATATGACAATAACGACACGCTGGATGTTGACGGTGTTTTTATACAGATAGGTTATATTCCTTCCAATAAGATTGCCTCAGAGCTGGGAGTTTTATTGACTAAAAACGGATATGTCAAAGTAGACGCAGGTATGGGGACTTCAGTTTCTGGGGTCTTCTGCGCAGGCGATTTAAATAATGGATCAAATATGCTTCACCAGCAAGTCACCTCAGCAGCAGAGGGTGCAATAGCTGCGCAAAGTGCGTATAGGTATTTGTCTGGCTTTGACTATATAATTGAAGAGTGAATAAGAACTCAACCCTCGAATATATTAAATTTTTAGATAGATCCTTTCTATCAAGGTTTTCTGGCTCTAATAGTGTTGTTTTAGGGTTGAGTGGTGGTGTAGACAGTTCGGTTTGTCTCTATTTGGCGCACGAGCTGGGTCTCAAGGTGCGTCCCGTTTATATTAATGTTTCTGAAAATCCTGATGCATGTAGGTCTACTCAAGATTATTTAGATGCTTTGCATGTTGCTAGTAAGTTTAATCTTAAGCTAGAGTTAGTGGATTACTCTGTCGAGTATAGGAAAGAGGTCTATGACAAAGTCCTGGAAGGCTATGAACGCGGAGAGGTTCCGAATCCTGACATTCTGTGCAATTCGGCCGTTAAGTTTAAAGCTTTTAGCGGAGTTGATTGTGGCTCTGCCATTGTGACAGGTCATTATGCTTGGCTCTCAGGTTGTAATGTTTCTGACTCGGGCAACGTTTGCCATTCTTCGTCAGAAATAAAGTCTTCGATTCTTACTCCTCTTGATACAAGCAAGGACCAATCTTATTTTTTATCATCGCTCATTGGTGAACCTCTAATATTAGAGAAACTTTTTTTTCCTTTAGGAGGTCTTCATAAAAATGATGTACGAGAGATTGCAAAGATGGTTGATCTGCCAAATTATAATAAACCAGATAGTCAAGGTGTTTGCATGGTTGGAAGCAGCACAATGCTAGATTTTTTGAAATCAAGCATTGCCGTAACTCCAGGAAAAGTTTTTAATCTTTTGGGCAATGAAATAGGTAGGCATTATGGTTCTGTGTTTTATGTGGTCGGACAGCGGCATGGGTTTGAGATTACAAAATATCAGGGTCGGCCATTATATGTTGTTCAAAAAAATATTAAAGATAACATTTTGATTGTTGGCGATAAAGGGGACTGCTATAAAAGAAGTTTGAAGTTTAAGAATTTAGTCTTGGGTGGCACTAAATCGAATTTTAGTGATTTTATTTCTGGCAAACAAAAAGTTTATGCAAGAATCCGAAACCTTGGTTCAATGGTTGAAGTCGGTGAGGTTATGTTTGATGAAGCCACTGGTACTTTTCTTGTAAAGTTTGAAGAACCTGTTTTTGGAGTTAATTCAGGACAAGAAATCGTCTTTTATGAATATGTTTCGGATTGTGGGGACTTGGGGTATTCTCCTATGCAGATCACAGGAGTTGGCCGCATTGTATAGTATTTTTACTCATCCAGAGATGTTTCTTGCCTTGCGAAAAAGCTTGATTTATCGACAAAATAAAAAAGGTGTTGACATCTTTGTGTTCAATGTTGTTATATTGTTATTACATAGAAAATAATTTATTACCAACAATGAAGAAAACAAAAATGACTCAGAAAAAACAAGAATACGTTTCGTTCGAGCGCATTGTTTGTGATTCTATTAATGAGCTTTTTCATCCATCTTCAGAAAAAAAATTATTAAATTATAAAGATCTTCATTTTGTTAGGTTTAAAGAGGTAACACATTTTTTCACCTCGATGATCGATAAAGAACACATAAAGAAAGCAAATTATTTATTTAGTTTGCGTAAGATGTCTTTGATCGATACAAAAGCTCTAACACTAATTAATACTAAGGAACTTGCCTTAGTAGATACAAAGGCCTTGTCTGTATATTTAGATAGGTTGGGCATGGTTTCAACCGCATTTATTCTTTATTTGGGTATCATTCTTTCTTATCTATCTATGAATGTTCCTGCAGGTCAGCTTAGAGCTTCAATTTCTGCGGCACAGACACAAAAATTTGCAAATTTGCATTCACCAGTTCATGTTGCAAATGCTTCAAATTTAAAAGAACCACATTACTTGGCTTATTTGTCTAAGAATGAAGGACAAGTTAAAGGTGTTAACAATATAAAAGCTATTGAAAAGGTAGTTACTGATAATAGCTTTTCTGATTGTTCATTTAAAGCCGATCAAAAAAAGTTCTATACTTCTGAATCAACAATATCCCTCAAAAAAGGACAAACCATTAACTTGTGTGTAACTGATGAATCAGGAAACAAGTTATCGGCAAATTGGTTATTCGGTAATAAAAAGGGTTCTGCGGTTAACTCAAACTGTGTCGCTTTTAGTGCAGATTCTGGGTCATCTACAAATGTAAATTTGGTCGATGATAATAGTATGGTTGTTAAATCGTGCTCGATTAGTTTTGCTATTAAATAAAATGTTTTTATCTATAACTAACTTATATCGATATACTTTTTGCTCAATATTGCTTTTTTTGGCCACTCTTTTAATTACACCTTCATTGGTTTCTACTGAAGCTTTAAGAGGTGAAAACATTCATTCGCAGGTTGTTCAACAGGTCGAGTTTGGTAATAGTAACGATTACTCAGTAGTTTTAGCCTAATTTCTGTTGACCTTCCGGATACTTTGTTGATAGAATAGCGAAGTTCTGATTGATTGAATTAAATCCCAGCTGACAGATTCAAGTTTATTCACGAAAAATCGTGTTCGAATTTGAATGTTTAAGCTTTGATATTTTAATCCAAAAGAACATTTCATTGCTCATTAAAAACTAAATTGAATTTTTTATGGTGAAAAGAATTTCTTTGAGAGTTTGATCCTGGCTCAGGACTAACGCTGGCGGCGTGCCTAATCTATGCAAGCCTATGCTTTTTGTAGCAATACAAGGAGCATGGCAGACGAGTGAGTAACGCGTAGGGACTTGCCCTTTACTTGACCATAACTTTGAGAAATCGAAGATAATAGTCAATGAGCTCTTCCAAGAGCAAAGCTTCGGCGGTAAAGGATAGACCTGCGTCCTATCAGCTAGTTGGTGAGGTAATGGCTCACCAAGGCGATGACGGGTAGGGGGCGTGAGAGCGTGTACCCCCACGATGGCACTGAGATACGGGCCATACACCTACGGGTGGCAGCAAGTAGGAATATTGCACAATGGGTTGATTTTCAGCCTGATGCAGCGACGCCGTGTGAGGGAAGAAGGATTTCGGTCTGTAAACCTACGTTAAAAAGGAGCGGCTAACTTCGTGCCAGCAGCAGCGGTAATACGGGGGCTCCAAGCGTTGTCCGGTATCATTGGGCGTAAAGAGTTATGTAGGCGGTTCTAAAAGTTACGGGTTAAATCTTCGGGCTCAACCCGAATGTTGCTTGTAATACTCTAGAACTAGAGATAATCAGGGGAAGGTAGAACGCATGGTGTAGCGGTAAAATGCTTTGATATCATGCGGAATACTAAAGGCGTAAGCAGCCTTCTGGGATTTTTCTGACGCTGAGATACGAAAGCGTGGGTAGCAAAACGGATTAGATACCCGTGTAGTCCACGCTGTAAACG
>CAZEDS010000021.1:0-10892 GCA_964510925.1 uncultured Candidatus Saccharibacteria bacterium | reverse complement strand
CGAATAACGCATTTACCTACAGGATTAGTCGTACAATGCCAAGACGAAAGAAGCCAACATAAGAACAAGGACCGTGCTATGTCGGTTTTAAAATCAAGACTGTATGATTTGATGCAAAGACAACAAAAAGGCAGCATAGACGAAATTAGAGCCGATCAAGTGGGTACTGGCGATCGATCAGAAAAAATTAAAACTTATAATTTTCCACAAGATAGGTTGACTGACCATCGAATAAAAAAAAGCTGGTTTGGACTTCAACGAATAATGTTAGGTGACTTTGCAGATATCTTCAAAGACACCAGAGACGCTCTCGACTCCGGTGTCATTAGTGAAGACTCAGATAATACAGACGATTAAAGAGAACTTTCCTCTATTTTTGTATATAAAGTTTGTTGTTTACCATCACGGTCAATTACAATCTCAATATTTGCACCGATTGGTTGCTTTGCAATTATTTTAGATAAACTATTTTCTTCATCATCAATTTGAACATTATCAATTTTTACAATAATATCCCCTGCTCTCAAACCGGCTTTTGAAGCTGGTGAATTTGGAACTACATTTTCAACAAATGCCCCAAGTGGCAAATTTCTATTTTGTGCAATATCCTTAGAAATTATTCGATATTCAACACCTAAAAATGGTCTACTGATTTTTCCATTTTTATTAAACTGATCTAACGAGGATTTAATAGTATTAATTGGAATTGCAAACCCAATATTTTGAGCACCTTGTGAAATTGCAACATTAATACCAATAACTTCACCCTGAAGATTCAACAATGGACCACCTGAATTACCTGGATTTAATGCGGCGTCAGTTTGAATAACGTTATCTAAAAACTCAGAATCACCAAAATATCCTGATGAAGCAAAAATACCTCGGTTTAGACCTGAAACAATACCTTTTGTAACGCTATTACCAAACTCCCCTAACGCATTTCCAATAGCAACAACTGTCTGACCAATTTTAATCTTGTCTGAATCAGCAAGTGTAAGCTCTTCTAAGGTTGCACCTGCAAGATCAACTTTCAAAATCGAAAAATCATTAATCGGATCTCGTGCAATCTGAACTACATCATATTTGGTTTTTCCATCATTCAAAATAATTGAATATGTTGAAGTCGTTTCATCAACCACATGCTTATTGGTCAAAACGATGCCATCTTTTCCATTTATAATAAAACCAGTTCCGATTGAGTTAGCCTCTTTAACTGGTCCTGATTTATCATCGTAATAAACATCATTTTTAACAACAGAAACAACAGATTGTGACGAATTTTCTACAACATTAATAACAGCATCTTCTTCCTCAACATAAACAACTTTTTTTTCTGCATCTTTATATTCAAACGGAGACGTCAAAGTTTTTAAGTCTGAAGACTTTTGTGCACGGTGCATTAAGCCCAAATACGAATTTCGTACGGTTGGACTGTACAATACAAACAGATTTATAAGAAAAATTATTAAAACCACATAGAAAAAAATCTTTTTTGTTTCCATATTTTATTTAAACTAATTTTTTTTAGCCTCTGCAATAGCTTGATCAAGCTGGTTATCTTTTGCATTTTTAGCATCTTCTTCCGAAAAAGCTACGATAATATCTGGTTTGACACCACCGATTATCTTATTGCCACGATCATCGGTTTCATTATAAACGCTGTCTGCGTATTTTGAATTTGCCTTATCAATCCAATTCCCATTTGGAGTTAACCATTTTGCAATTGTCACATGCAAAGCTGAACCATCTTTGTATTCTTCAGATTTTTGAACACTACCTTTACCAAAAGATCGCTCACCAATAATAGTTGCACCAAGTTTTTCTTTTAATGCAGCTGCAACGATTTCTGCAGCTGATGCAGAACCACCATTAACCAATACATACAGTTTTATTTTCTCATCTACAAAAAGTCCTTTCCCATCTGCTTTAAATTCATGTGATTCATTTAATGAAGTTTTTTCAGTCACAACAACACCGCTTTTAATAAATGTTGAAGAAATAAATACAGCACTATCTAAAAATCCACCAGGATTATTTCTCATATCAAGCACTACAGATTTCAAATTAGGAATCTGGTATTTTATCTGGCTCATAGCATTTTCCCATTCTTGGTTTGTATTTTCGCCAAATCTAGAAAGTCGAACATAGACAACACCATCGCCTTTGTCTTCCCATTTAACACTTTCAATCGTAATGGTGTCTCTTGTTATATTTACATCAAATGGTGCTTTTTCACCGGCCCTAAAAATAGTTAAAGTAACAACAGTACCTGCAGCACCACGAATCTTCGTGATTGCCTCTTCGATACTTCCACCTTGTGTTTCTTTTCCATCAATTTTTAAAATTTTATCTCCGGCTTTTATTCCTGCTTTAACAGCTGGAGAACCATCTAATGGAGAAACAATTATTAAAATATTTTTTTCATCAAATCCTAATTGTGCACCAATGCCTTCGTATTCTCCATTTAAACCTGATTTAACTGATTTATTACGCTCAGAATTTAAATACATTGTATATGGGTCACCTATTGAAGAAACCATTCCTGCAATTGCACCATCAAGCATAGTTTGTGGATTAATTGGTTTTTTGATATGTTGCTGACTAACAGAATCCCATACTATCCAAAATTTATTGAAATCTATTTGATTTGGAATTTGAGGTGTTTTGTTTTCAATTTTGAGTGCTTTTATTGAATTATCAACCTTAAGTTCATAACCTCGAACACCAAAATAATAACCAGCGGCAGCTGCGATCAAAACAAGCGCAAACGTCGATATGTAATTTTTTACTTTACCTACTTTATCCATAAATATTTTTAATTATGTGGAACTTAAATTAATACTAAAGGATGCATTATGTGCACCTTTCTCCAACCCAGGAATTATAAAACGTTTGTAATCAGAATCAAATATTCCTAAATTATTTTGCGTCGAAGCAGACTCAAAGATTTTATATAAATTTTTATTAATATTGCATTCACCAAATCCTGTAATAATTCCAATTGGAAGCTTCATATTTTGTATAGAATAAAAAACTTCAAATTTTATATGATTAACAAGTACAAATTGTATTCCCATTGCGTTTAGTTTTGCATATTGATCAAAACTTAATGTATCAGTAACTAAAAGTTTATTCGCAATTGAATGGATATCAAAAGTCTTCGTAAAAATCTTTGATGAGATTGAATAAAAAACCTCACCCATAATCGGACCTTGCCCAAGTGCATCAAATAAATTTAGCTCAAAACCGTTTGTATCTACAATAATTTGACTGCTTCCAATACCTACAACCTCCCCTACTACTGGACTTAAGATTTCATTAAAATTTGATGTTTGTGATTCTGCATCGAGATCTTTTTTATATGGAAAAGTATTAATCAATTGACCTTGGTCCAATTTAGATCCAATTTTTATTTTTCTACTTAAATTACCTGTATAGGCAACTGGTACTATTATATTTTTTTTAAATGAAGCTTGAATCATATTTATGCTTTAAGACTAAAACCCGACAAACCATCAAAAGTTTGCTCAAAATCTAGTGTTTTAATTGTCAAACTATTTTCAGGTTTTAAACTCATAAAATTAACTTTTGATTTCAAAAATTTATCACTGACCTCTTTATCATCTTTAAAAATTTTTACTTTTGATTGATTTTCTAAATTTGCTTGCATATATATGAACTCAGGTTTTACTGAATTTAAACTGAAAAATTCTGAAGCTGAATAACCAGCGGCCTCTAAACCGGCTGCAAGCGTTGCATATTTAAAAAATGGATCAAAATTTATACCAATCAAACATGGCCCTCGAACAATTTTTTCTAAATTTAATGAAAGCAATTTTAAATATTCTGAAGTTGGTTCCTGAGCAGCGATTACGTTACTATAAACACAAGAAACTGGCTCAGCTCCATGTTTATTAATACCTTCAGCAATTTGTGAAGCATCAATCTTTAACTTTAAATCATTTGGAAAATCCAATTTATATCGTTTGATATTAAAAATTGCATCAAGTTCATTTGGCATAAATTCACCGAGCTTTGCAATCGAATCATAATCAAATACCAAAGGAATCCATTTAAATTGATCTATTTTCTTAGTGTCTACAAATTTTGGTGTGATTTTTTTATCAAAAATAAATTGCAAGTCACAATCCAATGAAACAACTGAAAAATTCAAGTCATCAATTACAACATCCGTATCAAACTCTTTTTTTATTAATTCAAGAATAAATGTTGAACGTAAAATATCATCAACAATCAATGAACCATCACGTTTATGGGTTATAAAAGATATATCGCCAATACTATTTGACTTTATAAATACTGCAGTATAAAAATCTGCACTAACAGCATAACTGATTGCATAAGACATTAAATAGAATCTTACCAAGTTAATAAAATTTTCTCCAATGAATTTAATTTTGATAATTTAGATATTTTTTAATTGATCTAATGTCCCAGCTAATATTCGCCTTCGTAAAATTGGATCTTTCGTGTACGATTGTGGACTTGAGTCGCAAAAAGATTAACCAAATAAGGCTATCGAAGTTGCGATCAATATGTTTACAGCTTGAATTGTTTTCAACCTGGTGAGCACTTTAATTTATATAGATCTCAATGCGTGTCGATCTGTATATGGAAGTAATCCCATGATTCTAGCCTTTTTGATTTCTCGTTTTACGGCACGTTGCTTGCTTGCGCTTATTGAAGTGCTCTTTCCACCCAAAATTTTATATCTTGGATTTAAGAATTTCTTCAAAACGCTAACATTTTTATAGTTAATCTGACCAAGCTTTATTGAGCTCAAATCGATAACTTGCTTCGCCTGAGATTGGCTTCCTTTTCGTTTTGGTTTCATTTAATAAAATCTCTAAATAATTACTTAATTAAAATGGCGTACCTGAACCACCGTTATTGCCGCCTGATGGATTATCAACTGGAATAAAATCAGAAAAATCTACTGCATCACCTGCACCCGTATCTGATCCATAAGTTTCAACATCTGATTGGTCACCGGCTTGTGCGCCACCTGCTGGATTAGAAACTAAATGCATTTGCTCAGCAACAACTTCTGTTCTTCGAACTTCTTGGCCTGTGTTTTTATCGTTCCATTTACTTGTTTGTAAACGACCTTCAATAATTGCTTTTGTACCTTTTTTTAGGATTTTTGAGCAAATCTCTGCAAGTTTTGCCCAAGCAACAACATTGGTAAACTCAGCCGATTCTACTTTGTTACCGCTTGAATCTAAATAATTTCGATTTGTAGCGATTGTGAAAGTACAAACAGGTGTACCACTTGCTGTATAACGAATTTCTGGGTCTCTAGTTAAGTTACCCATCAAAATTACTATATTCATTGATCTTGTAGCCATTATCTCTCCTTTTAATTGCTTTTGTAGCAGAAACTAAAACTTTAAACTTAATAATAATTTATACTGAAAATTTTAATAAGCAATTACAAAAACCTAAAATTTATTCTTCTGTTTCATTAACAACTGATACCAAAGATCTAACAATCTCTTTTTCTTGCCTATTTAGATAAGCATTTAATTCGACAATTTTGATACCATCTTGCTCAAAATTAAGAACCGTATAATAAGCTTGTGTAAACTTTTTCATTGGGTATGCTAAGTCTTTTAGACCCCAAAAATCTTCACCAGAAACTTTTCCACCTAAGTCTTTTATTTTAGCTTTAACTAAGTCAATATGTTTTTTGACCTCAGCTTCTGTCAATGTTGGGTTGTAGATAACCATTAGTTCGTAAGAATTCATAACCACGAAATAATAGCATAAAATGAGCCTACAAACAAAGAGGATTTTAGATATAATGTTGCAATGAGCCTTTCTGTAGGAATAGTCGGTCTACCAAATGTTGGAAAATCCACGCTATTTAATGCGATTTTAAAAAAAGAACAAGCCCTAAGTGCAAACTACCCTTTTGCAACAATTGAACCAAATGTTGGCGCAATAAACGTGCCCGATTCTAGGTTAGATGTTTTAGCCTCAATTATTAAAGAACAAGACGGTATACTCCCTCCAAAAGTTTATGCCTCGATTGAATTCATTGATATTGCTGGATTAATCAAAGGTGCAAGTAAAGGTGAAGGCCTAGGAAATCAATTTTTAGCGAATATTCGAGAGTGCGACATGATACTTCAAGTCGTAAGAGACTTTAAAGACGAGAATATTATTCGAGAACAAAGCTTAAACCCTGATAATGACACTGAAATCATAAACAGCGAATTAATCATAAAAGATCTAGAAACACTTGAAAAACGCCTTTTTTCAGTCGGAAGAGACCCAAAAAAGCAAGAAGAAAACCAAATCATTAATTTATATATTGAAAACCTGGGCAAAGGCGCATATGCCTTTGATTTACGTGAAAAAATCACAGAAAAACAATACCTAGAGATCATTAAACCTTTATTTTTGCTAACAGATAAAGATGTTGTTTATGTATTTAATGTAGACGAAAATGACTCAAGACTAACAAACGATTCCCCTACTACCGATATATTCAAGGGAAAACCGGTTGTTTATATCAGCGCAAAAACCGAATTTGAGATTTCCGCACTAAACGAAGATGAGCAATCAGCTTATTTAGCCGAGCTTGGGATTAAAGAATCCGGACTAAACAAAATTTCAAGAGTTTGCTTTGAAAAGCTAGGCTTAATCAGCTTTTTAACCGCCGGTGTACAAGAGGTACGTGCTTGGGAAATCCCTAAAAACTCAACTGCAGTCAAAGCTGCAGGCCGAATCCATACCGATTTTGAAAAAAGCTTTATTAAAGCCGAAATAATTAGCTTTAGCGATTATCAAACTTATAAGACTAAAAACAAAGCCAAAGAAGCCGGAAAACTCCGCCTCGAAGGCAAGGAATACATAATGAAAGATGGTGACGTTGTTGAGTTTAAGATTGGGGCGAATTAAAATTGATTAAATATGACATTAAACCCAGAGATTGAAGGTGAACAACCAAATAATGTTATTACAAACCTAGTAGATAAGTATTTCAAATCAGAAACAACAGAATCAGCACCTGCAGCACGACTCGCTTTGGATGACAAACTTACAGAAAGCGAAATGTACGATGAAGTGTTTTCACGAATGAATGAGTGTAAACAAAACCATAGAAATCCTAAGCTCGATGAAACATTATTATCTCTAAGTATCGCTAGATTAGCACAAGTATCAGAAACAATTAGAACAAGGGCACAAACAATTCCACATTATGATTTATGTAAAGAAAAGGCCGCACGACTAATCACGACTGCATCTCAAGTTACTACACAAGACAAAGATGGTAATCAATTAGAGCCTGATAGACGTCATACATATGCATTACATAGCTTACGCGAATATATTGTATCTAAATAAAACCACAAATCTCGATTAATATGCCAAACCACGAATCTAGTGAATCCCATAACAACAGCGAAATATATCTTTCATTGGATGTTTCTAGATTAATTAAAGAATATTTTGACAAATTTAGTCCTGAAGACCAAGCCTCTGCGCGACTCGCACTCGAAGACAATTTAGCAATTTCAGATACACTATCGGCAGAAGCAGAATTATCAAACCAATTCTACACAAAAGAAAAAGCCATACCAGAAAACGAATTGGTTGAACTAAATAAAATGCAACTGAGGCAACTAATTAGACTTGAAAATTTACAAGAAACAATCAGAACGAGAACGCAAACAATTCGAAATTACATGCAAGCATCCGACTTGTGCCCAACTATAACAGAACCGTCTGGAAAACATCTCTATAATGGCCAAGTAATCAACGAACCCGAACTCGAAGAAAAAATAAGACGAGGCTTAGTTTATGAATGGCTCAGAAACAATCCTATAACTTTTAAATAAAATTAAACCCATCTTTTGTATCCTTAACCTCATAACCTTTTTTTAGGATTTCATTTCTGATCCTATCTGCCTCTACCCAATTTTTTTCTGTTTTAAATTTTTGCCTTAATTCTGCTAATTTTATAATTTCCTCAGGAACTTCTTTAGATATATCTACATCAAAAGACTCTTTAATCTTTAATCCTAAAACTTGATCGAATGATTCAATCAAAAAAACTTTTTGTGAACTATCTAAAGATTGACTACTAAACACATCCATCAAAACAGCAACGGCTTCTGGCATATTGAAATCATTTTGCAAGGCAACTTTAAAACGATTTTCAAAATCGAGTGACTCTTGATTAAGATCCTCCACTTTTGCAGTAGCTTTTAATACCGCATACTTTTTGTAAATATTTTTGAGCTGATTCTCGGATGCTTCAAGAGCTTCCCAAGTAAAATTTAAAATTTTGCGATAATGTGCAGAAAAATAAAATAATCTCAAAGCCAAAGGATTAATTCCACGATCTAATACTTCTTTCAAAGTAATAAAATTGTTCAAACTTTTGCTCATTTTATCGCCAGTCACGTTAAGCATTGAACCATGCATCCAAATTTTGACAAAAGGTTTGCCGGTTGCGGATTCTGATTGTGCAATTTCATTTTCGTGATGAACTTCTTTTAAGTCTTCTCCACCCAAATGAATATCGATTGTTTCAAATTTTTCTGGATGCAAAGCAACGTGATCCCCATTATCAAATGCGTGAGATAAATGCTTCATCGACATTGCTGAACATTCAATATGCCAACCTGGATAACCTATTCCCCACGGACTGTCCCAAAGCTTTTGGCGTTTTTCACCGGCCAATGGCAAACGCCACAACACAAAATCTGCTGGATTCTTTTTTTGTTCAGTTAGTTCAATTCTTGATGCAGCTTTATCCGATTTTGCAGTGTTACCGAGTTTTCCATAATCGGAATCTTTTGATGTATCGAAATAAACACCATATTCAGTTAAATATGTGAAACCTTTTTCTTCTAAATTTTTAATAATGGCGATTTGTTCAGCAATATGTTCGGATGCATGTGGAAAATAATCAGCATGAATGTTCATCAAATTCAAAAATTCATAATAAAGGTCTTCATATTTTTTTATAATCTCATCAACCGAAACTCCCCGCTCAGCGGCTCTGCGTTCGATCTTATCTTCAACATCAGTAATATTCATTAC
Organism: uncultured Candidatus Saccharibacteria bacterium; assembly: GCA_964510925.1. GTDB lineage: Bacteria > Patescibacteriota > WWE3 > 2-01-FULL-39-13 > 2-01-FULL-39-13 > CAZEDS01. Next base: position 1,814 of record CAZEDS010000021.1, on the reverse strand, counting down.
TGAGTAGACTTTGTTTCCTAAATAGCCAAATGAACGCCTCACAACATCCATTAAAGTGGACGTTCTCAAGTTGCCAATATGTTGATAATCATAAACAGTAGGACCGCAAGTATAAATTGTTATTGTTTTCTCTTTTTCTGGAGAAAAATCTATCTCACTCCTTGTTAATGAGTTATATATTTTCATAGGAGCATTATAATACAAAACCTCTATGGGTATAAATTTAATCAATAATCAGTTCTGGAAATCAATGCATCATTTAATGTGCTTTGATCTGTATATTCAATATCTGCGCCAACCGGAAGCCCCCGTCCCAATCTTGTAATTTTAATTTGTGGATTACGATTTTTTAATTCACGCTTAATGTATGCAGCGGTGGTCTCACCTTCAACCGAAGTCCCAGTTGCCAAAATAACTTCAGTAATTTCTGGCGATTCAGAAACTCGTTTTAAAAGTTGCGGAATCATAATTTCTTCTGGGCCAATTCCAGACATTGGATTTAAAACACCATGCAATACGTGATAGATCCCCTTAAAACCAGTTTTTTCAATTGAAATTAAATCCATTGGGGTTTCTACAACACAAATTGAATGTGCCGATCTAAACTGGTCTGCACAAATTTCGCAAATTGGAAATTCAGATATATTAAAACACCTTGAACACATTTGCGATTTATCTTTTAGATCTTTTATAGATTCTGCAAATCGCACAACCTGATCTTTTGGTAGCTTAAGCATATAAAAAGCCAATCGCTGTGCAGATTTTGGCCCAATCCCCGGAAGCATCTCAAATGCATCAACACCATCTTGTATAAATTTTGGAAGATTCATATTAATTTCGATTCTTTAAATACAACCGTTCTATTCTATAGCTTTTTTGTCTGAATTTGTACAAACACCTTAACAATCTTGGGATTTTACGAAAAATGCTTTGAGGTTAGCAATAGACTCTACTGAGGCTCGAAGCGTGAAGACCGAACAGCATTTCAAGTAATACCTCAAAACGAACAAGGATAATTTATTTTGAGAAATACTTGTGAGCGTAGCAAGAGACTTTGTATTCAAAGGCTCTTGCGTGAAGCGCGAGGCAGTATTTCGATAAATAAATTATCCTTGTTGCACATCATCCCCAAACACATCCTCAAAAACTTTTTCGAGGGGAACCTCACCTACTGGCTTAACATTGTGGTCAGTTAAACTTTCAGCCTCATCAGTTTTAGAAATTAATTCACAATTTAGTAAAACTTTGCATCCAGCAATTTTTTCTGCGGTTAACTCAATTGCAGTTCTGAATTTATTTGCAGTCAAACGTTCTTTGTGAAATGAAAAAGGAACCGCAAGATTCAAATAAACTCCATCAAAACCTAAATATCTCGCAGAACCCAAAAGCAAATAAATAGAATGATTCGTTTCTTTAAGTTGCAAACATAAATCTTTAAAATCAAAATCAACTTTTTTACCAGTTTTTTGTGGCGTTTCATTTTGGATAACCACAGGTTCAGTTTTAATTTCTAAGATTTCCTCAGTAATTATTTTTGCGTCGGTAATTACAGACGGTTCAATCTTAGTTTCTGCTTGTGGAGCTTTTTCAGCAACTTCAACAGGTTTAATTTTTTGTGGAGTAATATCAATAGCTTTTGGTGGATTTATATTTAGTGGAACAGATTTAACAGTTTCACTTTCTCCGACAAAATTAATTATTGTGATTTCTAACGGTAGCGATGCAATTGACGAATACTTGAATGCTTCAATATTTTTGTTTAGCTCAATGAGTAACGATTTAAGTTTTTCTACAGAAAAAGTAGCAATGTATTT
>CAZEDS010000020.1:0-11325 GCA_964510925.1 uncultured Candidatus Saccharibacteria bacterium | reverse complement strand
CTTCAAAACTAAAACCTGCAATTAATGATTTATCTAAATAATATTCCATCAACAAAACTCGATCCACCGGATAAAGCTTGTCAATCAAAGCTTCTATCTGCAAACGCAAATCATCAGATAGCTCAATAACAGATGAAACACGAATCCTCTCAAGATCCTTAATTATTGCTTCAAGTTTTTTTATAAGACTATCGACCTTTGTTAACTTCGGATCAATAGACTGAACATTTGTAATCTTTGCAAGTAAGGTTCTTTCATCGAGTTTTAATCTTGATATCACAACGGTAGAATTAATCTCATTACTGTATATAGATTTTTTAAAATATTTGAGCAGTTCACGTATTTGGATCATTTCTAACTTATGAATGAATATTGGCATTTTAATATTTTAAACAGACAAATCTGCTCCATCGATAACTTTATTTTCAATAGCGCTGTCTTTTTTCGATTCAGCTGTGCCCACAAAAAATTCGTTTTTGGCACGTTCAATGACAATATGTACAAATTTATCCTGATATTCTTGAGTAATAAAATCAGGCAGTACCGATAAGCTAATCTGTTTTATACGATCTCTAAGTCTTTTTTCAAACTCGTTATAAGCTAATAATTCTTCTTCTTCTAACCTCTGGTTATATTTTTTATAATCAGCCTGTATTAAGGTACTAAACTGCTCTTCCATTTGTGAGGCCTTATTTGTAATATCCTTAGTAACATTTTTAAGATCTTCAACAGTATTAGATTTAATTTTTTCTACCAAATCTACAGCAACATTCTCTACCGATTTTTCCATTCCATCATAAAAATTTTCGGATTTATCCTTAATCCCTTTAATCAATTTATTAAAATTTGTCTCAACTTCGTGCTTTATATCGTCACTAATATAATCAGATTTTGTAATTATCGATAAGGCTTGACTATTTGCTTCATGAATCTTTTCATCAACCCAAGATTGAAGTCTTTGGTTTTTCTCTTTGAATTCTTTTTCTGATCTATACAAAACAATAGCGAAATAGAATATCACTAAAAGCAAGAAAAAATTTACGAGTATTAAAGTATTTTGTATGTCGAGAAAATCTAATAAAAACATAGGCAAGAAAATTTTTAGACTTACTTAAAAAGTATACAGGTAATTCCAAATAAAATAACAAATCAAATATTTAAACTTACTATATTGTCAAAACCAAATATGCTAAACCCAATCCTGACCCAATAATTACAATAGTAACCACAATATTAATTATAAGATTAAGCATAATAGACCTACCCGCAAGAGGATTGCGCCCAGTAGCTTCAACAGATCGAACGGCAATTCGTTTAAATGTTAAAAATCCAAAACCAAAAGAACAAACAATTAGAACCATCGCAAACAAAAGCTTCAAAACTTGAGACATAGAATCATATGTTCTCAATGCACTTATGTTGAAATTTTCTAACAATGGTTTTTCTGCAACACCTTGACCTGTACCATCTGAGTAAACGTAATTTTTATTTATAAAAACACGAATTAATCCGACTTTTTCTTTATCAGAATTACTAAATGTATCTTTTGACACTGCAACAGAAAACCCTTCTTTAACTTGCTTCATTGCTACACCTTTATTTTTAGAACTGGTTAAAGGATCTCCAGGTTTAATATCACCACCTAACGTGTTTACCTTTAAATAGGTCTCTCCAGATACCATAATTGCAACATCATTAACTTCGTTTTTTCTAGAAAGTGATAAAGCTGGATTTTCTGAAACAATTCCAAACATTGATGGATCATATTCACTACTAGATCGAACAAATTTTCCAGATTTCAATGAAATAAGATCACCATTTTCAACGGTATCGGATATCTCATAATATTGAGCAACACCTAAAGAACTCAAAGGCGATTGTGCAAAAATGCTTTTAGGTAAAAATAATAAGACAAATAAAATAGTACCGACTAATGTAAACTTTCCAAACTTCATAGACATAAATAAATCCTAACTTAAAAAAATTTGTATAGATAGATAGTAGTTTGTCATCGAATTGTATTGTAGAATTACAAAAGTAGATTTTACTTGGTTTATTTGCCCTAAATGAAAGTTTTAATCGCCGCTTCGGAATGTTCACCTCTAGTTAAAGTTGGTGGTATCGCAGACGTTGTTGGGAGTTTACCAATTGCTCTAAGAGAACACCGAATAGATGTACGTGTTGTAATACCTTTTTACAAACCTCTTTTAGATTTTTACGAAAAAAATACAAGCTTTAAATTAGAAACAAAACTAGAGACAACCCTTAAATATGGGCCAGAAAATTTAAAAATAACACTAGTTGAAACCAAAATACCTAATACAGATATTCCTGTTTATTTAATACAAAATCCTGATTACATATCAAACGGAGGTATATACTTTTCACCTGAAACAATGTCTAGCCCAGACAACGAGTTGATTCGTTTTGCAATATTTAGCAAAGCTATTTGCAATATATTTTCAGTAGAAAACGATATCTTCAAACCTGACATAATCCACTGCAATGATTGGCACACAGGTTTAGTCCCACAAATATTACAAAATACCGCACGATTGTCTTTTAGCCATGAAAAAGTAAAAACAATCTTCACAATTCACAATCTCGCATATCAAGGTTTTAGCAAACTAGAAGTCGCCGAAAAATTAAATTTAAACTTAGAATATGACCAATCATTAAGATGGGATGCACAAGATGACAATTTAGATTTCTTATTACAAGGAATCGTCGGAACAGACTATGTCACAACGGTCTCAGAAAAATATGCACAAGAAATTCAGCAACCAGAATTTGGAGAAGGTTTACACGAAATACTCCAAGCCCGACAAAGTAGATTGGTCGGAATATTAAATGGAATAAGCTATGATATCTTCAACCCAAGCACAGATAACTTCATTGCAAACAAATTCACAACTACAGATTGGCATGAAAAAAAAGAACTAAATAAGCTAAACTTACAAGCTAAATTAGGTCTAGAAATCAACAAAGACAAACCATTAATTGGCGTTGTTAGCAGACTTGCCCAACAAAAAGGATTAGATTTAGTTGTAGACTCTTTAAACGATATTCTTAAAGAAAATGTACAGCTAGTAATTTTAGGAACAGGCGACCCACAAATTGAATCTAAAATCGATGGATACAACACTGATGAATCTAAAAATAAAAATTTTAAAGGTGTACTAAAATTTTCAGAAGAAATGGCAAGAATGATTTATGCAGGTTCAGATATGTTTCTAATTCCATCAAGATTTGAACCTTGTGGCTTAACACAAATGATAGCTATGCGATATGCTTCGTTGCCAATTGTTCGTGCAACAGGCGGTCTATACGATACCGTAAATAACGAAGTAACTGGGTTTACTTTTGAAAATTTAAATATAGAAGAATTAACCCAAACTCTAAAACGAGCAATAGGATTTTATACAAATAACAAAGCAATGTGGAACAGAATGGTAATAACTGCAATGCAACAAGATTTTAGCTGGAAAGAAAGTGCTAAAAAATATATTATGGTTTACTACAAAGCGTTAAACGACTAATAGCTTCAATTGATTTTTCAAATCTAGTAATTGGCTTGCTGTTCATTAAATCTAGAGTCGTAAAGTAAATCTCTTTTTCACGATTAATCTTTTCAACACAAATCTTTTTAATCTTTTCTAAAAGCTTTTCAGTTAATTCAGCTTGATAATAGCCTTTAATTACAGCCAAACAAAAAACTTCATCATCAATTTTTTTGTACCGAATATCTGTAATCCATAACGCAAGTGTTTTTGCCAAATCATGCATTTTAACCTTGTTTGATTTAGTAAATTTGCCCCACTCAAAATCAATAACCCCACAAATTTTATTTCTTTCAAACAACACATTCTCCTTGCTAAAGTCACCATGAATTACATTACAGTCATGAATAGTTCTCAAACAAGAACCAAGTGCATAAGCGGATTGTTTATCAGCCCACTCTTTTTTAATTTTTTTACCTTCAAGATAGCTCAAAACCGCAACTCTTCTTACACGACCATAAAGCTCTGCTTTATGTAAAAACTTGCCTTTGCGATTCTTAAACATGTCGTATGTACTAATGCCATGATCTCTAAGACGTTTAAAAATTCTTAATTCACGCATTATCAAATCAACAGGTCTAGAATCACCATAAAATCTAAAAATATAATTCTTTTTTCCAATTAAGACCCTCGCAACAGCATTTCCTTTACTCGCATAAAAGACCTCATATTCATTTAACACGCCCAATTTAAATTCTTTTGCAATAACATTTAAATCATTTTCATTCAAATAAAATTTAATATTACGTGGAGCTGTTGTAATATTATTAAGCGTGTTTTCGATGTCGTAAATTACTGTTCGGATAAAATGTTCGTATTCACGACCTTCTTTATTACCAAAACTTTTAACTTGATAAATAAATCTAATACCAAGTATTACTAAACAAATTTTAAATGAATTAACAAATGCTTCATGCTTTTTGGGATCTTTTCTATATAAATTTTCAAAAAATGCATAGGTCTTAGCTTTCCAAAATTCTTCTCTCCAAAATAATAAAAACAAAAATGCTGCATCATATCCCAATGGAACAACACTAAAATACTCCCAGTCTAAAAAAGTTATTTTATTTGAAAACCTTTTTTCAATGATTATATTTTCTGGATAGAGATCTCGATGTGAGGTAACGTAATAATCCTTATACAGATTTAATTTGGATGAATCCAAGAACTGAATAATATTGTCGTAAGTTTGATCACTCAAAAGATTTTTAACTACAGGCAAGTAATAATTTAACTCTTTATTAATATTTCTACCGCCCCAAGAAGGCAAAGCCTCAAAAGTTCGCTTATCTTTTAAATCTTGGATTTCTTTAAAAAATTTAATAAACAAATCAAAATTTGTGTGCTTAAACATGCCTCGATCAATTCCAAAATCAGACAAAAAAGTACTCAAACCCATTCCTTTTGCGTATTTAATAACACAATATGGCTTGTCTATCTTTAAGTCTGAAAATACAATTTCTGGAATCCAACTTTTATATTTTCTTGGAATAAATCGTCTAATTAGCTTTGTATTTCTAACCTCATCAATAAAACGCTCTTTTGCTTTTTGATCTTTTGAGTCAAATATTTTAAAACAATATTTCTTTTGATTTTTATCTTCACACAAAATGACATATGAACGCCTCAACCCACGATCAGGAACACGAAGTACCTCTACAAGTGTCATTTTATTATCGTAAATATATCTATCAATATATTCAGGCAACATTTAGTTTTGGCAGGGAAATAATCACTAACAATATGAACAAAATTACTCTGGTTGCCCTTTTGCAATTTCTCTATATTTTTTTTGATAATCAGCTAAAATCTCTTGGAATCTTGCGAAATCGCCTTCTTTCCTAAAAATATCAACAACATGTACGGCATCATAAATATCTAAATCTCGCTCTAATTTATATTGTGCATCACGCCATTTAATTGATTGTTCGTACTCACGTTTTAAAACTGATTTTTGCTCTTCTTCTTTTAACGCTTCAATAAAAGCTTCATAAAAGTTTGCAGCCGCAAATCTCTTTGACAATGGTATATTTCTAGTTTTCTGATCCTCACCCCTTAGCTTATCGACATAACCAGTTCTTTGCCATTCATGAGCTAAAATTAAAATTTTCACATAAAGCTCATTCGCCCTATTCTTATCTTGTGATGAAACATCTGGAATACCACTAACTATGTCCAAAAACACATTCATTCCCTTTTCAATTTCTTCAATACTCCACCATGGAATTGCACATGCCCACCACCAAGGATCACTATTTAAACCTCGATCAAGCAAATCTCTTGCTTTAACCCAAGCTCTCTTTTTTTCTTCACCTAATTTTTGCTCATCAGTTAAGCTATCCCATTTTGAAACTTCTTCAAGCATCAATGGATATTTCTCATCTGAAAAATCTGATTTATCAACCGCTCTAATCGCAATATCAGCCAACTCCCATTCATATGAATGAATTTTATTAGTTTTATCAAACCAATAGCAATATGGATTTCCATTATGAATATCCTTCCAACTACTTGCCCAACTAGAGTCAGTTGGTACAACTTCATCTTTATCAGAAAAATAATTTTTTAAATCTGAAATAAAAATATTCTCAAATTCCTTAGATGAAAATAATTCAACCAAAAAGTTATCGTAACCAGGGCGATGATGACCAAAAGTTTCAGCATCCATTGCTGTAATTGTGTATAAGTGTTGATTTAAACGATCTTTGTACGCTTCTTTAAGAGAATCTTTTGACCTTACCAAAGCACCCATAATTAGATTACTCGGCTTTTTCTCTCTAAAATATACATCCAAATTGGTACCTTTAATTTTATGAATCTTATCAAAAGCTTTATCAAGTGTAGGATCTTTAAAAGAAACTTCATCAACTAAAATCCATTCAAATCCTAAATCTTCAACAACTTTTGCCATAGCTGGGCTATAACCCATTTCAGGTGGAAAAAACCCTTTTGGTTTATAAAGATCACCAAAATAGCTTTTGTTCGTATCGTTATTTAACTTAATTTGCCTAACAATTTCTTTTTCAGGAATCAATGGCAAAAATGCATGAAATTTAGCTGAGCCAGTTAACTCAACTCGCCCCATTTCAATTAATATTTTTAAATCATCAATAACATCACGATAACCTTGATTAAACAACATCTCAGTTAAAACTGAATTTATATTTATTGTAATTTTTGTAGAAGGTGTTTTTAAAAATCCTCTTAAGAGTGGACGATAAGATTCATTAACAATTTTTTCTAAGACCCCAGGATGTTGCCACCAGGGTTGATACATATGCAAAAAGTGTGCCCATTTCATAGTGCTATTTTAATACGAAAGTTAATAAGAACCAATTCTTTCAAAAAACTTTTCTTTTTTGAAATACACCGCTTTATCATACAGATCAACATATTTTTCAGCGACTTTATCCCAAGAAAAATCTGCTTCCATAGCATTCTTTTGAATCTGCTTCCAAACCTTTTTATTTCGATAGGTCTCAAATGCTCTTACCATCTGTCCATACAATGACCAACCATCAAATTCTTTAAATTTAAAACCGTTTCCAAGCAAAGTTTCTGGATCAAAATCAATAACAGTATCATCTAAACCACCAGTAGCTTTTACAATTGGTACTGTTCCGTATCTCATTGCTTCCATTTGCACGATCCCACAAGGTTCGAATCTTGATGGTAACAAAATTGAATCACTTCCACCAAAAACTAATTTTGGTAAGCTAAAATTTGCATAAGTATGTGCTCCTACACGACCTTTATATTTAGCTGCCAACATTTGTGCAGATTTTTCATATCCTTTATCACCTGAACCAATGAGCACAAATTGTGCATCAAAATCTTTTAAAAATTTGTCTAAAACTTCCAACATAAGATCAACACCCTTTTGATAATCCAAACGCCCCACAAAAGAAAAGATCATCTTATTCTCATCTTCACCTAATCCAAATTCTTTTTGCAATCTCAATTTATTCCCTACTCTTTTTTCTAATGTATTAGCATTAAATTTAAATTCTAGTAATGGATCTTTTTCCGTATTAAATTTGTCATAATCTACCCCATTAATTATCCCAAAAAGCTTCGATCTCAACTCCAATAGCAATTTATCCAAACCTACACCGTACTCAGGTGTCAGGATTTGTCTCGCATAACCTTCGGAAACAGTGTTAATAATATCGGAATAAATAATTCCTCTCTTTAAAAAATTGAGTGTCTTAAGCCTCTCGCTAAAAAATCTTGGAATATCTGATTTACCATCATCAAAATTTAGCTGACTATTAGTGTCAATCTGGTGTCCCTGAAAGCTAATATTGTGAATTGTCAGCACAGTTACCAGCTCTGGGTGATCTTTTAAATAGGAATCAAAATCCTTTTTCAAAATATTCGGAGTTAGCGACGTATGCCAATCGTGACAATGAATGACGTTTGGCTTCCATTCTGACTCTTTTAAGATATACCTCAAAGCCCCTTCGCATAATAAGGTCCAACGAATATGGTCATCAGAATAGTTATAAACATTAGATCTCATTTCGTAGTAATCCATATTTTCTAAAAAATAATAGACTACTCCTGATTCATCAACATACTGTTTTATATTGCAAATTATATTTTGTGGATGTTTTTCATCTTTTTTATATTTAGTAGGAATTTTCAGACCTTTATAAATAAGTTCTAATTTATATTTAGACTCATCAATAAAGCCGAATTTTGGCATAAAAATCCTAACATCATGCCCCTTTTTTATTAATGATTTTGATAGATATGGAATAACATTACTTAATCCGCCGACATTGGAAAAAGGAGTTGCTTCCGCAGCTATATTTAAAACTCTGTATTTATCCATGAGGTAATGTTAACACGAATTGAACTTTGACCAGTGGGTCATAAATCGAATTATTGATGATTTTTAAAACCGCTTCCACTTAAAGTGTCCTGCCCTTCACTTGTCGGATAGAAGCGGATTTAAAAATCCCAATATCGATTATTTTATTTAAGTGAAGAGACAAAACCCGGTCCACAAGGAGGGATGGAAGATAGCAATAATTTAAAAATAAATAAAGGTAATAAAATAATTCCTTCTGCTGTCTTCGAGTTAACCACCTGTCTTATAGACTGGGTTTTATCCCCTTTCTTAAATATTTATGCAAAATGTACTGAGGTTGTTTTAAAAACGGAATGCTATATGCACGACATTCGTCCAAAAAATTACCCTAGCGTGATATTATCACTCTAGGGTAATCATGTCAAACGCTGTCGATAGAAGGGTTTATATGCCTACTTTTGGCCTGAATCTTCTTACCAAATCTTGATCGCCGAGCTTAACCAAATCCTTGAATAACAACTTATCCTCTAATACTTTAAATCCCCCAATCTCTTTTGTTTGTGGGAAAATAATCTCAGTATTTATCAAAATACCTATATTTGCATCATCCGCCTCTCTCACTGGGGATAATTTAAGATCACTCTTCCAAACCTGTAAATCTTCAGGATTTATATAAAAATGCAAAAGCTCAAATGGATTTATCGAAAAATGCAAAGATAGCCCTGCATTTAGAGTAAACGCATAATCAACTCCCCTCGCCGACCCAGTTTCCTTAATCTTTTTTGCAAGATCTATCAAATCAGTAAATTCACTCTTATAATACCTAACATTTAATGACTCTGTAGATTTTGGATTAACTTCCTCTTTAGATGCTAACAAAGGCTCACTATTTAAAGTTGCTTTTCTTTCACTAGAAAACTCCCATGAAGATTTTATTGGACGATCAGCAACCGGTGCAGGTCTATTAATTGGAGTATATCCATCACTTTCAAAACCTTTATATGGATTTGCCCTTGCTACAGATGGAGCTTCTACATTTGACATAGGCCTTGCCATTGACCCAACTGGTCTCATTGCGCCAAGTGACTCAGAACGTGTAAATGAAGGATTTTTTTCAAGAGTAGCACTCTTTTTTGTGTCAAAGTATTCATCTACATCAAAATCATCATCCAATCCAAATGAGGTATTTTTTGTAGGAGTGTCTAAAACGTCATCGTCTAACTCTAATGATTCTTTTCTTAAAAATTCATCTTCGGTTTCAAGATCTCGATGAGTAGGAACAACAGGTTGAGCTGGAGAAAATGGTCGTCTAACAGTTCCTTGAAAACCATCTACATCCTGATCAATGTTTGCTTGATAAGGGCTATATGGCTTAGGCTGTTGAAATTCGACTGAATTTGACACCGGCCTAGAATTCATATAATCAGGAGCATGATTTAAAACTGGCGTTACGCTCTCTGGCTTATTTTGAATCCCTCTAAAATCAAAATCCATGTCATCTTCAGGAACAGCCCGAACTGCTGGTTGAGGTTTAAAAGACCTGTCAACAAATGTTGGTTCATCCAAAACTGGATTTTTAACAATTGGTTTAGGGTGAACTAAATTATTATCGGCCTCTTCATCAATAATATTTCCTGCATTCAAAAAATCCATTATCTGATCTTTTGTAAAACGATGTCTGCCAGATGCTGTCCGCATTGATAATATGCGACCATCTTCCATATATCTGTATAAAGTCCTTAGGCTAACGCCTAGAATATCAGCGACTTGTGCTGAGGTGTATAGTTTGTCTTGTAATTGAATTGCCATACTGCGAGAGTACGAAAATGGAAGACACAAATCAACACTATCTTCTTACTATAAGGTGATAAATTACGAACCGACAAACAGCTCTGGTCTTAACTTCCTATATATAGCAAGGCGTTTTTGCGTTATATGGATAAAAATATTACAAAAAAATAATCTCATTTTTATTATGTATTTCAACTAGCTACACGATATAATAGAATAAATAAGTTAACAGCTATGAAATATTTATTAAAAAAATTTACAAAACTTGCGATCTTTGCATTGGCAACACTTCTAATTGTTTTATATAGCGAAGGATGGAGAATCAACAGCTTAAATACGGGAACAGATAATGCAACAACAACAGAACAGGTTTATAAGACTGGAATCTTAGCTGTAAGATCAGTGCCAGAAGGCGCCAAAGTTTTTCTAAATGGAACATCAACAACTGCAACGGATGACACAATAAATTCTTTAAAAACTGGTGAATATAAATTAGTAATGGAAAAAGAAGGTTATGAAAAATGGGAGAAAACAATACAAGTATATGAAGACAAAGTTACTGACATTACAGCTGTATTAATTTTGCAAAGCCCAAGACTAGAGCCTTTGACAAATCTTAACGTAGCAAAATACGCAATCTCAAACAATTCTAATAACATTGCGTTTATTTCAAAAAATAATAATCAATATGGACTTTGGTTACTGCCATTAAATTCAAACACTATAAATATATTTAGAAACCAATCATATGAATTGGCTACGTTTCCACTCAGCTACAAACCAAATGAAACGGAAGAACTAATTTGGTCACAAGATGATAAAGAAATATACATAAAAAATGGAAACTCTATCTATTTAGCCTATTCATTTAATGTTCAATCCAAAATAATAAATACAACAAATACGCTTAACTATTCACTTATAAAAGAAACTTGGATTAATAAATGGAATAATGACTTTCTATCAGCAAAAAAGGAGCTCATACTAAATCAGGGAGATGAGGTATATAAATTAATGCCGGAAAAAGAACTACAAGGAACATTCAATCAATGGTCTCCAGACGAAAAGAAATTTTAATTTATAGTAGAAAAAGAAAATAAACAAAAAAAAGGAAATAAACAATACTACATATATACATACAATATCGATGAAAAGATA
>CAZEDS010000019.1:0-12333 GCA_964510925.1 uncultured Candidatus Saccharibacteria bacterium | reverse complement strand
GTATTTGCCTTTACTTGCTAAGAATCGTTCTTCTCGATTTAGCTCTTTTTGTGGTTTTTTGGTATGTTTTGAAATTTTTAAAAGAGGGTGCAACTTTGTTGTGGATAACTTTTGAATGGAAATAATTTGGAGTGCAATATATTGTGCGTGATCTATTAGTCTATTTTTTATTGTTGATCTTGGAATGTAAGTGATTAGGTCGATTGATTGATTAAGATTTTCATAACTATTATTGTTGTTATGCTTAATCAGGTATTTAAAGTATTTGAATGCACAATTAATATCTTTGGCGTGTTTTAATATCCTTTTTAGAGGCTCGGAATATTCATATAAATAATAAAAGTTAGATATTTGGTTACTACTAGAACAGTATTTATGTGTTTCACCATTTATTGTGAGATTGTCACAGGCGATACATGTTGTAAAGTCCGGTTTTGATAAATTATTTGTACATTTTTGGCAAATTAGTTGGCCTTCTTTGCCACAGAGAAGGCACCATTCAGGGAAAATCATTGATTTTAATATTTTTAGTAGTTGGCTTATTACTATCATTATGTTATGACTTTAGCATTCGAAGGTAACCAATTGCTAAAAGTTTGATAAAATAGTTAGCGCAAAGAAATTAAATAAATTATGCATAAAAATAAAAAGTCAGAACAAAAAAAAGAAAACGAGTTTGATGTAAATAAAATAATTAATAAATTTAAAGTTACTAATAACAAAAAAAGTCCAGTGAATCCTTTTGTATTGTTGCTTATTGGGTTGGTTATTTGGAGCTTTGCGTCATTATTTAGCCAACGTTTAGGTATTGGTGAGAGTGTTAGTAAAGATATTGCTTTGAATGAGCTTGTTGCCCAAATAAAAAATGGTGAGGTTTCTAAAGTTACAATTGTTGGTAACTCGTTAAAAGCTGAATTGAAAAACGGGGATATTGTTAAGACTACTAAAGAACCACAAATTAGTTTTTATGAACTATTAGATTTACAAAAAGTTGATCCACAGTTAGTTTCAGGTGGAATTTTTGAAGAACAAAGCTTTCCTTGGTTTGATGTTATAGGTTCTATTGCATTTCCATTAGTAAGTATTTTGTTGTTATGGTGGATTTTTAGACAAGCTGGAAAAGGTGCCGGTGGAGTTTTTAGTATCGGAAAATCAAAGGCAAAGCTTTTTTCTAAAGAAGATTCTAAAAAAACAGGATTTGGAGATGTTGCTGGTGCAAATGAAATTAAGGATGAGCTTTTTGAGATTGTGGATTTTTTGAAAAAACCTGAAAAGTATAGAAAGTTAGGAGCCAGAATACCTAAAGGTGTTTTATTGATTGGTCCATCTGGAGTCGGCAAAACTTTATTGGCACGTGCAATTGCGGGTGAAGCTGGAGTTCCATTTTATTCTGTTGCAGGTAGTGAATTTATTGAAATGATTGTTGGTGTCGGTTCAGCTCGTGTTAGGGATTTATTTCAAACGGCAAAAGAAACCTCTCCTTCTTTAATTTTTATTGATGAAATCGATGCAATTGGTAGACAAAGAGGTCGTTCAGCTGCGGTAAGTAATGATGAACGAGAGCAAACTTTGAATCAAATTTTGGTTGAAATGGATGGTTTTGATCAGCGAGATAATGTGATTATTATTGCGGCAACAAATAGGCCAGATATGCTAGATTCTGCATTAATAAGACCTGGGCGCTTTGATCGAAATATCAGAATTGATTTGCCTAATGTTGAAGAGCGTAGAGATATAATAAAAATTCACATGAGAGGAAAACCATTTGCTGCAGAAGTTGATATTGAGCGAATTGCAAAGCAAACTGTTGGTTTTAGTGGTGCAGATATTGAAAATATGCTTAATGAAGCTGCTATTTTAGCTGCAAGAAAAGATGCTGTAGATATTAATGCAAAGGATATTTCAGAAGCTTCAACAAAAGTTAGATTAGGCCCAGGCCGAAAGTTATTACAATCAGATGCAGAAAAAAAGATGACTGCGTATCATGAAGCAGGACATGCTTTGGTTGCTGCAAAAACAAAAGGTGCCGATCAAGTCACTAAGATTACGATAGTTCCAAGAGCTATGTCGTTAGGTCATACGCAATATGAGCCAAGCGATGACTATACGAATTTTACGCAAAGTAAGGTTTCTGGAATGATTCGAGCTGCTTTGGGTGGTCGTGCTGCAGAAGAAGTTGTTTTTGACGAGTTTACCGTAGGTGCTTCAAATGATATTGAACGGGCAACAACTTTAGCACATCGAATGGTAACTGATTTTGGTATGAGTTCTTTAGGCCCTATCAATTATGTGAATTCAAATTTATCAATGTTTGAGCCTAACCCTGAATCAAAAGCTATTGGATATAGTGAAGAAATTGCAAAAAAGATTGATGCTGAGGTTTCAAAAATTATTAATAATGAATATGAAGAGGCTCGAAAAATTTTATTAGAAAATAGATCTTTATTAGATCGTATTTCAGAGGAACTTTTACAGAAAGAGACCTTGGAACAAGATGATTTTGACAAAATAATGTCTGAATCTTCACCTGAGTAATACCCCGTAATATTTTAAAAGCGGTCATTGCGAATACAGCCAATTGTAGTTAACGTATATTAATACACTGTATGTTGTGTGTACCTTTTTAGTCGTTTATTAAAAGGGTTGCCCTTTAAAATGAAAAATGATTTGTCCTTATTGTAAATCTAAAAACACAAAAGTTGTTGATAAGCGAGATAGTGAAGACTCTATTACCCGAAGAAGGAGAGAGTGTTTGAGCTGTGGACGCAGGTTTACCACCTATGAAAAAGTTGAGAAATCTTCCATTAAAGTGTTGAAGAAAGACGGAACTTTTCAGACTTTTGATAAGGATAAAATTATTCATGGAATAAGGGTCGCAGCGCAAAAACGCTTAGATGAAAAAACTGTGGAGTCATTAGCCGATGAAATAGAAATTAAATTACTAGCTCGTAAAAGCAGTAAGATTCCTGCAAGTGATATTGGACGGTTGATTCTTAATCGGCTAAAAAAGATAGATGAAATTTCATATTTGCGTTTTGCCAGTGTGTTCTTAGGCTTTGAAGGGCTAGATGATTTTAAGAATGCAATTAATAGCATCGATTCAAAGATTGATTGATTATATTGTATGAAAAGTTCATGCAATAAGTAAAAGTTAATATAGTTGGTTTTTCAATATAATTGGGCAATATTAATTGAAAAACTCCTCCTCAAGTTTATGGCTAAGACAGTCGAAAAAAAAGATGGTCAAAATAAGAATGTAGTTCCAAATTATGTTTACAAAACTCTTCGTGAAGTCGATGAGATAAAAATATCTGATAATGCGAAAGAGATTTTTAAAAGACGATATTTGTTAAAAGGTACTGATGGTAATCCAATTGAAAATATAGATGAGGCATTCTATCGGGTAGCAAGTCATGTTGCAGAGGCAGAAAAAACTCAGAAACTAAAAGAAGAATATACCCAAAATTTTAATAACTTGATGCGTAGTTTAAGATTTGTTCCAAATTCACCTACTTGGACAGGTTCAAAAACAAAACTTGGTCAATTAGCTGCATGTTTTGTGCTTCCAATTATTGATGATATGGGAAAAGAACCAGCAGGTATTTTTGATACCTTAAAAAATGCTGTATTAATTCAACAAACCGGTGGTGGAAATGGTTTTAGTTTTTCAAGATTAAGACCTAAAGGCGCACGTGTAAGTGCAAGTAATGGTGTCGCAACAGGTCCAATAAGTTTTTTAAAGGCATATGATGTTGCATTTGGTTCTGTTTCACAAGGTGGAACTAGACGTGGTGCTAATATGGCAGTTTTGCGTGTAGATCATCCAGATATTCGAGATTTTATAAAGTGTAAAGCATCTGAAGGTGCGATCACAAATTTTAATATTTCTGTAGGAATTACAGATAAATTCATGGAAGCTGTTAAATCTAAATCTACTTTTGATTTGATAAATCCTGTAGACGGAACGGTTTGGGAAACTATTGATGCAACTGAATTATTTAATGAAATCATTCATTACGCATTTGTTAATGGGGAACCTGGATGTTTATTTTTAGATAAAGCGAATGCTGAAAATCCTGTTCCAAACCAATATACATTAGAAGCTACAAATCCATGTGGTGAGCAATGGTTGGGACCTTATGAAAATTGTTGCTTAGGTCATGTCAACATAAATGAATCTGTTATAAATGGGAAATTAGATTGGGAACATTTAAAAGAGACAATTACTTTAGGTACAAGATTTTTAGATAATGTCGTTACACAAAATGCTTATGTACCTGCTGTTCCACAGTTAAAAGAAGCTGCTTATAGAAACCGTCGTATTGGTTTAGGGTTCTTGGGACTTGCGGATGCAATGTATAAATTAAATATTAGATATGGAAGCCGAGAAAGTTTGGAATTCGCTTCACAGATTACTGAATTTATTAGATATCATTCAATGTTAACTAGTATTCAGTTGGCTGAGGAAAAAGGTGCATTTCCAGGAATTGATGGAAGTCGCTATGATCCAGAAGATTTAAAATGGACAATTCCAACTCCTTTAGTTGAACACAAAACTGATTACGGTCGACCAAAAATTGATTGGGCTAAAATTGAGCGTGGTTTAAAAACTTTTGGAATTAGAAATTCAACACAGCTTACAGTCGCTCCAACAGGTACAACTGGAACTGTTTTTGATGTTGAAGGTTATGGTTGTGAACCAGTTTTTGCTTTGGCTTATTATCGAAATGTTTATCAAGCTGCAGGTGATGCAGGAAAATTACAATTAACATATGTAAGTCCATCGTTCCAAAAAGCTCTAGATAATTCTGTTTTATCAGCAGAACAAAAAAAGGAGATTATAGATCAGGTTATTCAAAAAGGATCTTTGCAAGGTTTAGAAAATATTCCTGCGTCAATAAAAAATACCTTTGTAGTGTCTTCTGATATTACGCCTGATGAACATGTTTGGATGCAATCTGTGATTCAACGATTTGTTGATAATTCAATTTCAAAAACTTGTAACTTCCCAGAAAATGCGACAGAAGATGATGTTAAAAAAGTTTATTTAATGTCGTGGGAAATGGGATGTAAAGGTTTGACTGTTTATGTAACCGGCTCCAGAAACGAAGTTGTTCTTGAAACAAAATCTACAAAAGATAAAAAAGAAAAAGTTGAAGAGCAAGAGGTCATTTTTACAAAAAGAGAACGACCATCAGTAGTTATCGGTCGAACACATGAAATAAAAACAGCTTTTGGAACTGCATACGTCACTGTTAACCGAAACGGAGATACTCATACAGCACCATTTGAAGTTTTTGTAACAATAGGAAAGAGTGGAAGTGATGCTTCTGCACTAGCCGAAGCTTTAGGTCGATTAATTAGTGGTTGGTTGAGGAGTTCTTTGGATCCAAACAAAGCATTAGAAGAAATTGCGATGCAATTAAAAGGTATTGGTGGTTCATCTAGTTTTGGATTTGGTCAAAATAAAGTTGCGAGTATTCCTGATGCAGTATCTAAAGTATTGTTTAGAGAATTAGCATTTAGCAAAAAACTTGAGAATAACGAAGTACCATTAACGTTAAATTTGCTTGAAGGGAATCTTGATTTGAAACAGGAATCTCATCCAGTAAATAACGAGCAATCTCAGCATATATCAGAAGGTGCTTTTAAAGGGGCATCTTTGTGCCCAGATTGCCAAAGTATGACCTTAATAGAGGTTGAAGGTTGTGTTAAGTGCCAATCTTGCGCATATAGCCGCTGCTAAAGGTTTTCTGGCTTTTGTTTTGTAAAGGCTAGGTTTATGCATTTTATTTAGAGTGCATTTTCCTAGCCTTTTTTTGTGGAAAATTAATCCTCGTTTTAAATATTTTTATAGATTCTTAATTTAGATTTACTTAAGTGTTCAAAATTTTTTAATTCCCGTTGTTTAAAGTGATAGAAGTTCAATATTTAGTTCTATCTATTTAAGGGGGTGAAAGAAAAATGATCACAAAAAGAAAATTGATAATTGGTATTTGTTCATTAGTGTTTTCGCTTTTTGGTTTGGCTTCCGCAGTTTATGCGTTAGTTGAAGAAACTGTAAAAATTACTGGAGTTGGTTTTCAAATTGCATCTAGTTTTGCTTCTACTACACCTACTCCAACGCCGACTACAAGCCCGACACCGACACCAATTATTGTTGTAGGGAATGCGAATCTTAAGCTATTAAAGATACCAAATGCAGGAACATCATCAGCAAACATTGCTGACGCAGTTGTTGGACCTGTGTACCAAAATGTAGATCCGTCTACGGAGAAATATTTTCCAGTTAAGTTTTATAACCAGGGGCAGGTAAATCTTAATTTGGTAGCAACTGCAGATTATGTTAGTGATCCAGATACATTAAGAGATGATTTATATGTTGGTGTTTATGATTGGAATGATTTGGATTCAGATGGCCAATATGATGTAGGTGAGTCTGGAACTGCTTATGGTTACGACACAATTTTACGATTGAGAAACGATACTTTTTTGTTGGGTTCAATAGCAGGCGGTCAAACAAAAGGGTTTGTCTATAAATTTTCAGGTTCAGGTTTGAGTAGTGCAAATTTATCGATGTCAGCTATCTATGATTTTAAAATTGTAGGAACTGAAGTAAATTAGTTTTTTGCCAACTTGGATTAAACAACAAGTTGGCAGATTTAAAAAATGGATTATAAATTTATATTTTCTATAATAATGTTTTTTATTGGTGGTCTCCTTTTGGTTTCTGAATTAAAAAATAAGTTACCATTTGGGATTTCGTATGTTGAGTCGGATTCGATGTCTCCCAATTTATCTAAAGGTGATTTAGTTTTTTGGAAACAAAAAGCGAACTATCAGAATGGAGGAATTATTCTTTTTAAGAATCCTTTAGATGAAAAGGATTTCGTTGCACATAGAATTGAATCCGCAGTTTACGATAACAAAATTTATTACGAGACAAAAGGAGATGCCAATGCGGACCGTGATCCTTGGCAAGTCAGAGAAGATCGTGTTTTAGGAGAGGTGTTTTTTAATATTCCATATTTTGGTGGTCTTGTTAAAAATTTATCGAATCCGGTAGTCGTTGTGAGTGTTGTATTGATACCCTCGTTATTACTTATTGTTGAACAAGGTTTGTTTTTATATAAAGAATCAAATTTGAAAATTACTTCGTTGATTAAGAATAAATAGAAATTAAAAAGGGGCTCATAAAGAGCCCCTTTTTTAGTGATAGATTAGCGATTATCTAACAGTATCTTTTAATGTTTTTGATGCGCTGAATCGTACAACTTTTCTTGCTGCAATTGTTATTTTTGCACCAGTTTGAGGATTTCTTCCTGTTCTGGATTTTCTAGCTTTTACTTCAAATGTTCCGAGTCCTGAGACTTGAACCTTTTCGCCTTTTGATAAGCTTTTTGTTAAAACTTCTACAAAAGTATCAAGCATTTTTCTTGCATGTGCTTTTGGTGAATCCATTGCAACTGCTAATGTATTTACTAATTCATTTTTGTTCATAGTATGAACACCTCCTTAATCAATTAAATAATGCGTTAATTCCTTGTCGGTTACTTACTTAGTGTAACCTGCAAGTTTCCTGTCCAACAAATTTTGTGGGTCAGGTTTTGAATTAAAAGCCTTGATAATTAAGACTTTTCGCTCATGGGTTTACATTACCCTTATATAATAAGGGTTGTCAATTATATAGCGATTACTATAGTCATTTTGCAATAAAATAGGTATAAAAAAAGCGGCTCATAACGAGCCGCTTTTAAATTATTAGTTTAATCTCTATTTAAGATGCGGTTGCGATTGCTCTTATTTCTCTAATAACAACGACTTTAACGATTCCTGGGAATGTTTGTTCTTCTTCAATCTTTTTTGCGATTTTATGGCTTAAGTTTACTGCTTCAACATCATTTATTTCTTCTGTTTTTACGATCACTCTTAATTCACGTCCAGCCGAGATTGCAAAGGCTTTTAATACTCCTGGAAATGTAAATGCAGCTTCTTCTAATTTTTGCATTCTCTTTACGTAGTTTTCATAATCTTCATATCTAGCACCTGGTCTTGATCCAGAAATTGAATCTGCAATTTGAATAAGGACGCCTTCAACTGATGATGGTTTATCGTGGTGGTGTTCAGCTATTGCTGTTAACACTGGTTTTGGAATATTAAATTGTTTTAGATATTCTACGCCGAGTTCAATATGGTTACCTTCTTTATCGGTGATTACTTTTCCTATGTCATGTAATAATGCTGCAAGTTTAGTTATTGGGATGTCTGCATTTATTTCTTGTGCTAGTTTTACTGCAATTTTAGTTTCTTCGAGTGTATGCTGAATCATATTTTGTCCATATGATGTTCTATATTTAAAGTTACCAAGTTTTTTTACAAGCTCTTTAGGCAAATTGAAAACGCCTACTTTATTACATAAATCCATACCGGCTTGCATTACAATTTTGTCTAATTCTTCTTCTGTTTTTTGAAGAACTTCTTCGATTCTTCCTGGATGAATTCTTCCGTCTTTAATTAATTTTTCTAATGCAATTCTTGCAACTTCTCTTCGGACTGAATCAAAGCTTGAAAGTCTGATTTCTGAATTTTCGTCATCAAAATCAACATTAACTCCTGAATGGTCTTCGAATGATTTAATATTGCGACCTTCTTTACCAATGATTTTGCCTTTCATATCATCTGAAGGCAATTTAACGGTAGATAATGTGTATTCAGGAACATAATCAGTTGCTGCATGGTGCATTGCATCCGTTAATAATTCTTTTGCACGTAGATCAGCCTCTGTTTGTAATTTTTCGTCATATTCTTTTAACTTTCTTGCCATGTCTGCTTGAAGTGAATTTTCAAGATTAGATAATATTAATTGCTTTGCTTCTTCTCTAGTAAGTGAAGCGATTGTTGAGAGTTTTTCGATTTCTTCTTGTTTGAGTTTTTCGATTTGATCTTGTGTTTGCTTGATCGATTCTTTGTGGTCAGAAATTGATTTTTCTTTTTTTTCAACTTCTTTAATTTTGCTATAAAGCTCATCAAATCTTGATTCTGCTTTTTTTTCTGCTTCAATTGCTTTTTTCCTTAATTCAGAAGCATCTTGTTCAGCTCTTTCTTTGATTTTTACAGCATCGTCTTTTGCTTCAATTATAATTTTTTTTGCCTCTTCTTTTGCTTCTTCGATTACATTTTTACTTGCTTGTGTTGACTCCGTTGATGCAACATTATTATCTTTTTTAGCTTTGATAACAAAAAAATAAAGCATTCCAGCAGAAGTAGCTGATGTTAATAGGGCCATTACCAGTGAATCTATATTCATAAAATCTATGTGTATTGGAAATCAGGAATACTATTTAGGAAGAAATCTTACAAATCTCTCTAAATTTTTATGCATTTATAGGAAAAAGCATAAAAACCTATCGTTAAAACAATGTTTAGCGTTCGGTTTTGGCGAATTAGGCCGTAATAGAGATCATTTGCATAATTAAATAATATCGATGTATCCAATAATAATTAAACTATATTGCTACTATTATATCGTATTTGCCCCTGTTGATAAATGCGTCTGGAAGGTTGGTTTTTAGAGAAAGTTGGGTGATTTCCGCCCTTAAACTTATTAATTTAAG
Source organism: uncultured Candidatus Saccharibacteria bacterium (assembly GCA_964510925.1). GTDB lineage: Bacteria > Patescibacteriota > WWE3 > 2-01-FULL-39-13 > 2-01-FULL-39-13 > CAZEDS01. Next base: position 2,719 of record CAZEDS010000019.1, on the reverse strand, counting down.
GGCGGAAATGCTGGAATACGAGGTTTTATAGATCGTCTATAGTTATTTCCTTTTTTGGTTCTTCTTTTTCCGTAGGATTTTGGTCTGAAAACATTCTTTTGTAGACGGCTGTTTCAATTTCGTCTCTATCTTTTAGGTTGTCGACTAAGTATTGTTTTGCATTTTCTCTCCCTTGTGCAATATTTTTGCCTTTGTATTTGATCCATGCACCGGCGACTTCAATAATGCCGAATTTTTCTGCAACATCTAATAAGCTACCTTCTTTGCTAATACCTTGGCCGAACATGATGTCGAATTCAGCTGTTTTAAATGGTGGTGCTACTTTATTTTTTACAACTTTTACGACAACTTTGTTTCCGATTGCTTCGCCTTTATCTGTGATGCTTTGTGTTTTTCGGATATCCATACGTACTGATGCATAAAATTTTAGTGCTTTTCCACCGGTTGTTGTTTCTGGGTTTCCAAACATGATACCGATTTTTTCACGAATTTGGTTAATGAAGATTACGGTTGTGTTGCTTTTGCTTGTGATTCCTGTAATTTTTCTTAACGCTTGGCTCATTAATCTAGCTTGTAATCCCATATGGCTGTCGCCCATATCTCCTTCAATTTCTGCTTTTGGGGTAAGTGCAGCAACTGAGTCGATAACGATTAGGTCTATTGCACCGCTTCGGATCAACGTTTCTGTAATTTCGAGTGCTTGTTCGCCGTTGTCTGGTTGTGATACGTACATTTCATCTACTCTGACACCAAGTTTTTCTCCATATTTTGGGTCAAATGCATGTTCAGCATCAATAAATGCTGTTTTTCCACCTTGCTTTTGGCATTGCGCAACGATTGATAAAGCAAGCGTTGTTTTACCACTTGATTCTGGACCATATATTTCAACGATTCTGCCTTTTGGTACGCCTCCAATTCCTAATGCGAGATCAAGTGATAGTGCTCCGGTTGGGATTGCTTCAACGTTTTGGTGGGCAGCATCATCTCCAAGCAACATGATGGATCCTTTTCCATAGCTTTTTTCTATTTGAGCGATTGCAGACTTTAATGCCTCTAGTTTTGCTGCATTTTGTAAACTAGTTTGTTCTTTTGTTTTGTCCATTTTTTTGTTAATTAAATTTACTTAAAAACGGTATCAGTGCTACCGCAGCCGTTAAAGTTATTATCGCTAATAAAGATAACAACCATTTTAATTGGCCTTTATTCTTTCTATAACTAATTGTTAATAAAAGCAAACTTGAAATTATAATCAGAAGCTCTGTTGCGAAATATGGGGATTTTACATAACCATAAAATCCTAATGTTTTATCTATTGGAAAAATTCCGAGTATTAGCTTGTATTGGTTAAAAGGTATAAATGGATATATGGCATCGACAAATGCATCAAAAATAATATGGATGAATGCTCCTAGCAAAAATGAAGCAGTTAAATATATATTTAGTGGTTTTGGTTTTTTAATTAGAATTATTATCGCTGCGATAATTCCTAGAATTCCATAAAATATTGGTGTGTGTGTAAAAAATAATCGATGACTTTTTGATATATCTGTTAAAAATAAAAAAGCCATATCAAGATCAGGAAAAACCGCACTTATAATTGAAACTATCCATAATAAAAATCGATCTTTATTATTTTTAATTTTAAAATTGCGTTCTAAAAAATACGCAATGAATACTCCGAGATAGGCATGTGCAAAAATCATAAAACTAACATTCTAAACTTAATAAAAAGGTTCATTTAATAGCTTATCATTTACAGTTGTGTAAGTGACAATTTGTTTTTTAATGGCTATACTCTATCTATATGACTACTTTAATTGACTTTTACGCAGATTGGTGTGGCCCATGCCAATTTATAAAACCTGTTATAAAAAAAATTGAACATGAATTTGCGGGTAGACTTGTAGTTGAAGAGGTTAATGTCGACCAAAATCAACAAAAAGCATCTGAGTTTAGCGTGATGAGTATTCCAACTTTAGTTATTGTTAAAGATGGCAAAGAAGTCGATCGCAAAATAGGTGCGCTTGATGAGGCTACTTTGCGCAACTGGATTCAAGGATATTTATGAATATTGCAATAAATGGTTTTGGTCGTATTGGTCGAGCCGCTTTTAAAATTTTATTCGATTTGATGGAGAAGAATCCTTCCATCAGGATTGTTGCTATTAATGATCTTACTTCTGCCGAAAATTTAGCATATCTTTTGAAGTACGATACAGTTTATGGACGATATACGCATCCAGTTAGTTTTGATGAAAAAAACATAATAGTTGGAGATATCAAATTTCCACACTATATGATTAAAGATGCGACAACTTTGCCTTGGAAAGATTTGAATGTTGATATTGTTATTGAAAGCACGGGTGTTTTTACAAAATCTGAAGAAGCAAAAAAACATTTAGCTGCCGGTGCAAGAAAAGTTTTATTATCTGCTCCTGCAAAAGATGATGGTTTTAACACTGTTGTTTTGGGTGGTGGAAAAGATACTTATGAAGGAGATCTTATTTCAAATGCTTCTTGTACTACAAATAATGTAACGCCAGTATTAAATGTATTAGAAAAGGTTTTTGGTGTTGAAAAATCATTGATGACAACTATTCATGCTTATACTGCAACTCAAGGTTTAGTTGATGGACCTAACCAAAAAGATTTTAGATCTGGACGTTCTGGTTCTACAAACATAATTCCTCATTCAACGGGTGCTGCAGAAGCTGTTGTAA
>CAZEDS010000018.1:0-12489 GCA_964510925.1 uncultured Candidatus Saccharibacteria bacterium | reverse complement strand
TGTTTAAAATCTTTCGCAGATAATGTTTTCAGGTGGGATTTTATTTGTTATTAATTGCTCTTCTACACCAGCCACCATTAATGGATGTCCACATAAGTAATAATGGTCGTTTGGGTTATGAAGTGTTTCGGCAACTGGGTTTAAATATCCTCTATAAAAATCTTTTTCAAGTTTTGCGTCAACATTTATTGTATTATCAGATAAATATATTTGATAACTGAATGATTTCATCGTAGATTTTAATTTTTTTAGCTCTTCAAAATAAAAGAGGTCTTCGATATTTCTTACGCCAAAGTATAGTTTTATGTTGCCAAAAAAATTAGTATCCGCTAGTTTATAAAACATAGGCATGAATGGTGCGATTCCTGTGCCAGAAGCAAAAAAATGTAAATTTTCAGCTAATGGTTCTTTGATTCTTAAAAATCCCGATGGACCCATAAATGTGATTTCATCACCTATTTTTAAATTTGTTAAAAATGTTGAGCCTATACCATTTTGTATCAATGACACTGTTATACTCATTGTTTTTATATTTTTATAATCTGATGAAATAGAATACGTTCTCAGCGTTTTATCAGCCACATAAACAGTTATAAATTGTCCGGGCTCAAACATGAGCTCTTCTGGCGAAATGTATTTAAAACTAAATTCAGTTACACGATTATTTAATTTTTTAATTGCTGTAACTTTAGCTTTGTATTTTGCAGTTTTAGATGGCATAGATTTATAAGTCTATTTTTTTGGACAAAGAATTGTGCCTGTTTCTTCGTCTGTTATTATAATTGCAAATGTAGGACAGCTTTCTGCGGCTTCAATTAGTTGCTCAAGGGTTATTCCTTCATAATCGCCAAGATAAACACCGCCAACGAGTTTTGCACGTCCATCATCACCAAGCTCAAAAACTTGTTCAAGCAACGCAACACATGATGCAATACCAATACATTTAGATTGATCAATTTGTATTTTAATTTTTTTTGGATCCATATTATTTGATTAATTATTTAATACTGTACTTTGTTCCGATGTTTGATTTTGAGCTTTTTGTTGTAATTTAAGTTTTCTCGCTCGAGAAATATTGATCGCACTTCTTATTCTAATACCAAGCATTAATAAAAAGCAAAAAACCGATATCAAATAAATTGATTGCATCCAGATTGCATTTGAATCAGACCCAGACATGATTCCATGTGCTAAAAATAAAAAATAAGTTATAAAACTTGCAAAATGTATTGTTCGCCATACTTTAATTGATAATTTTGCCCTAAATTCAGATGTAATTATCAATATTAAGGTTAAATAGAATGCAAATATTCCTAAGGCAACCGCAAAATTCAAGTCAAACCCTGAAGCGGACTTAAAATTCCTTACTAAAGCAAATGGTACTAACATTTCAATAACTTTAAGTTTGAGATAATGGTCAAAAAATAAACTTCCAAAATGAATAACTGTGGTTCCTAATGCTATAAGCGCTATTGTATTGTGTATTTCTAAGGCAACTGGTGGTTTTAAGATTTTAAAGTATGATTTTGAGCTAATAGACATTCCAAAACATACTCCAATCGAAAATAATATAAATGCAGTGATACCTGAAGCTCGTGATAAATACCAAGCAATTGGAGCTTCTTTGGTAATTATTTCTTTGATTGGGACCTCTTTTAAAGTTATTGGAGTTTCATTTATATTAATAGGATTTGAACCCTCAATTACTTCTTGTCCGTCAGAAAAACTGTCTGAATCTGTATCCCACTTATTGGCATCAGTTTTATAAATTGTTGTTTCGGAATCATTTGTTAGCCCATCAACATCGGAATCTATTGGATAAGGATTTATATTTACATCTTCTGCTTGGGCTAAAGCTTTTAGTTTAAATGTTATATTGCCATCACTAATAAAAATTGTAGTAACAACAAGAATTACTATTAAATTTTTAAGAAAGCTCATATATATTGACTGAAGTTAACTTTTTCGACTTTAAAGTCCTTTTTAATAAAGAATGCTGGTATATGATTTAGCTTAGCATATTCGATTCCATTTTTTGAACCCATGATTATTAATGATTTAGCTAAAATATCAGCTTGTGATGCTGAATCAGCTATTACCGTAACTGCAATCAAATCTGTATCCGCACTTAATTGAGTTTGTGGATTAATTATGTGATGTTTTGTTTCATTACTTTTTATCCAATTCCTTCGATTTATTCCAGATGTCGCTACGCCTTTATTTCTAAGTTTTAAGGTTTGAATTGAGCCAGATTCAGTTTTAGGGTTTTCTATGTATGATTCCCAATAATTTAATTTTGCAATTTTATTTTCTCCTGCAAAAAATATATCGCCACCAGCATCTACAACAAAGTTTGTATATTTTTCATGTAGCCATTTTGAAACTTTATCGACTATAAAGCCTTTTCCTATTCCTCCTAAATCAATTTGCAAGTCTTTTGGCTTTGAATACTGGCCAGTGTCTGTGTTTTTAGTAAGGTTCTTAATTGATTGGAACTTTTTTAATTTAATATTTTGTTCGGTTATTGGTTTGGACTTTAGGTCGTCTATATTTTTTGTATAACCCTCATTCTCAAGAATTGGAAGAATTCCAATATCAAATAAACCTTGAGTTTTAATCTGCCATTTTTGTGCGGTTGCAATCATTTGATCAAAATCATCATCAATAGAAGTTATTAATCCTTTATTAAATTTTGATAGTTCACTATCTGGTATAAATCTTGAAAATTTTTGTTCAAAGGCTCTAAACATATCAAAACAATGTTCGATATTTTCATCCATTTCAGATTTTGAATATATATCAGAGGAGATCAATATATATACATCTGTACTCATGATTTCTTTTTTTATTTCTTTTTCTGTAAAAAGGTAATCTTTAGTTTGGCTCATAGGCGTCTATAATTCCGTTTGCGTTTTTATCTTCATTTCCATCTATTTTAAAATCATCTAATCCTAAATATTTATCGTAAAAGTCCGGCACAAAATCGCCATCACTATCTGTATAAAAAAGTATCTGAGAGGTTTTTGGATCAGGATCAATTTTATCAACTAATCCATCTTTATCGGTATCAATGTCATAACCTTTATCTATTTCTTTTACTTGAATTTTTCTTATGATAATTTGTTGAACTGGCTTTGTCTCTGTTTTTGTGGCCTCAGTTGCATTTTTTTGATATGTAACACTTTTAGTTGGCTCCGGAGTGATATTAGCTGTTGGTTCAGGTGTTGGAGTTGCTTGTGGGTGATATTCGTACTCCTCTTCCTCTTCGTGTTCTTGGTCTTCATACTCATGTTCCTCGTCTTCTTCATGCTCTTCTCGTTCAATTTCAGCTTTAGCTTTTGTATTTTCGAATACTATTGATGTAGTCGCAACTAAAAGCGCAAGGATAAAAAACAAGGCACTAATATATTTATAAGTATATTTTGATGTTTTCATGATGATTTGGTAGGTCTAGGTGTTGGTTTTGCGGTTGGAGCTGGTGTCGATTTTGGAGTTGGTGATGCTGTTGTTGTGCTTTTTGACGAAGATCCTGAATTATTTCCCGCTGAACTATTTGAACTTGATTGAGTTGTGCTTGTTGTGACATTTTTGGTAAGTACTTCTGTTACCTCTTTTTCGACTGTTTTTGTATGTGCGTCTATTTCTTTTTTCTGAATTGCTAATAATGCGATATATTCATTTCGCTTTTGTATCATTATTTCTTGATATTCTTGCTTTTGATGCAATTCTTCTCTGATTTTTGATTCTTTATAGTTTGAAAAGCTAGTAGCAAGGTTTAGTTGCTGAATTTCATTTTTGTTTTTGCTTTTTTGCTGTTCAGCATACGCAACAGCTACTAAAAAGCCACTAAATGTTGCAGCTGTGATTAAAACCGTTAATATTCTTAATTTTATAAATTTCATTTCTTATTAAACTTACACTAACAAACAGTAAACCGCAAATTGTATCAAGACTTTAATCTAAATACAAATGTTACGTTTGTGCGTCTAAGTGTTTTATGTGGTTTGCCAGTTTAAAAGAGGCCTGATTGGATAGACGATCATTATTGTATTGATGATTAAGCTATCTCTTATTAAGTAAATCATTGATATTTCGATCAATAGAAAGAGCCACAAAGTGTATTTTGCACCTAAATATTTAGCAATATAAAAGCCTATAACACTACACACAATGTCAGCTAGTGAGTTTATTACTGTGTCACCTTCGTATTGTACTGAAGAGGTGTTGTTTCTGTATTTTTCTATAATAAAGCTTGAATTTTCCAATAATTCCCAAGACGATTCTATTGTGATTGCTATAAATAATCGCCAAATTTCTGGGACTCTTGGGAATAGTCTTTTTAGTAAATAATAAAAAATAAATCCATGTTGAATATGTGAAAAGCTGTATGGATCAGAAATATGTTGTGAATTGTCGTTTGACCATGGATTTCCTGCCCAAAGTAGTACTTTGTTGCACGAGCAGATTATTAATCTTCCTTGCTGAATTAATCTAGTGATTACGAATAAAATAAGTGCCGAAATTGCTATATAGGGGTATGAAGCTTTTATTGTGTGATTTAATTTCATTTAAGGATTTATGTATAAACTATAGCAATAATTATAAGTAATATGTACTAATTAGTGTTTAAAAGTTTTTGATATAAGTTGCACGAAGCTCCAAATTAAAGCCAGTGTGCCTACTATTATTGTTGTATACAGAGATATTGATTCAGATGTATCTTTTTTATGCGTGAGCTCAATATTGCTAATATTTTGATTTGATTTGTTTGTAATACCTAAATAACCTGTACCTAATTCAGATATTTCAAGATTGAGATTTTGTATTTCCCAATTTATGTCAAAGTTTGTATTAATGATTATTGTTTTGTTTGCCGGGATTGAATCTATTTTAATTTGTGTCGGTATTGAGTAGTCAATATTATTTTTGTTTAGTGATTTTGCGTTTTTATGGAGAATCTCATAAAATTCGTCCATATATTTGGTTGCTGTGTTGATTGCTGTTAAATTTTGAGTTCCTATCTTTTTTAATTTTTCATAATCTTCTGAGTTTGTATCAATTAATAGATTCTTGAACACTAAATCTTTGTTTTCAAGTACATAGTAAACCCGCCCTAAGTGTGTAATTTCGTCAATTTTTTCATAGTTGTAACTTTGTGTAGCTGTTGGATCAAAAATTTTATCTTCTCCATAATCTTCAGACGTTATTATGTATTTAACTCCTCTTATCGCTAGGTATTTATGCATAAAATTTTCTGGATCTGGAAGGTTTTGCCAGTGACTTCTAAATTCAATATAGGCGTTTCTGAGTTTGTTTTGAGAAAAATGAAAATAACCTCTTTCTGTTTTGATTTTTCCCATATTGAAGTATTGAGCTTGTGGAATATTATCAATAAATATTCCGTCAGATAAGTTGTATTCAGCGTGATTCTTTAGGAATTGTTGTGTAGGATCATCCGTAATATTAATAGAAGTTGGAATGAGCCTATTAAATGATGTATACGAATCTTTGCTTAGGTTTTCAATTAACAACCAAGAAAAAATAACAATTAATATAAAATATTGAATATTAAACTTTTTGAAAATTTGGCTGATTAATATTGAACTAGATATCAAAAAGGAAAGAACCATAAATGGCATCCATCTTACGATTTGAAAACTATTTAATATTGAAGGTAATTCATAATAAAAGGTAATGATGTAAAAAAATAACAAAATTAAACATGCGAGTATTAAGACCAGAATACTTAAGTTTTCTTTTTTTAGGATTTTTTTTACGTTTAGAATAATAATTATCGATGTAAAAGCAATCAATGTTAATAATGAATATGAAAATCCAAAATTAACTGGGTACAACATATTCCTGATAAATGAAGTATTTATTTGTGCTTTATCTGTATACTGAGTTCCCTGATAGAACAATGCAGGTAACCAATAAAAACTTGTTGTTAATAAAAAGACTATTAAGTGACTAATCCATTTTTTTAATAAAATACGATTTTGTGAATAATATGAAAATCTGTGTATTCCATTTGATTCAGATTCAGAATATTTGGCCGCAATATAAAAATCGCTTAAAGCGATTAATGCTAAATAGCCACTCATAAAAAACCCTGCAATTGGATGTATATAAAATAATGCTGAAATTGTAAGTGTATTAATAATTTTCCAATTGTTTGCGTATTTAACTATTTGCCATATATAAATCGGAATTAATGCTAACCCCCAAAATGTAGTGTAGTCATAAACAATTGCATTTAGTTGTAACATTCCTAGAAGCCCAATAGCATAAATTAATGAAATAAGTCTTCTGGCATTAAAATTTCTTGCACCTAAATATAAGGTCAAATGCATAAAAATTGCCAATACTATGATCAATATTTGCATTGTTTTGGCGATGCTTAATCCTAAAATATTTGAAGTCCAAATCGTCATATAATGAGGAATAAATTGATATGCTGTCCACATATTTTGACCGTTATCTACATTATGCTGCCAACTTGTTAAACCGTATGTTTTTAGAATTGTTGTTCTAAATCCTTGATTCATCCAGTCAAAATAATAATCTGAATAATTTACGATGAATTCGCCATTGAGCAATGGAAAATATGCATAACAAATAATTGATGCAATAAACAGTATGATGATGACCTCGATGCTGTATTTTTTTAAAAACATAGGACAATTTAATTTTTATTTTTCTTTTGGAATCTGTACAGCAAAAGTTTGCGATATATTAAAAGTTAATTCTTCTGGCTTTTCTACCGATAAATAAACAATTTTTTTGTGTGGATCTTGTAAGTCAGGGACAACTGATTTTATCTTAGCTTTGATTTGGTATGTTTTAGAAAATAGCATTGTTACTTCCTTGTCTGGTTTTAAGATTTGAAGCAATTCTTCTTTTGATTTTTCGTTTAGTTGGTCATCGTATATATCAAAGCTGTATCTTATCGTTTCAAGTGGAATTAATGTTGCCAAAGTTTCATTATCTTTTACAAAGCTACCTTTGTATTTATATATTTTTGCAATCACGGATTTGTATGGTGCTTTGATTTCGAAATTATCTACTCTCTTTTTTAGCTCTGCATAATCAGGCTCTGAAAAATTGGGGCTTTGAGGATCCATTTTTTGTAATTTTTCTGTAATAATTTCATTTTCAATTTCAAATATTTTATTACCAGGTTCTATGACTTGACCTTCGTCTGCGAAAATTTCTTTTACTTTTCCACTGGTATACGTACCTATTTCTAAGTTGTTATATTTAATACTACCTTTGAATTCGTAATATTCTAATTTAGATGATTTGAGTTCGTATGCAAAAAAGCCTAATCCGATAGCAAAAAGCGTAGTTAATAAATATTTTATTATGGTGGAACTCATTTTTTGCATATTCTTTAAATGTTTGTATTTAAAATATTTTTACTGGTGATGATTTCTGGTTTACTTTCTACAATTTCTTTTGCAAAATGGGCTCTTAGTCCATTATATATAAAATGGATTAGTATTGAGGAATTAATCAGTGTCCAAAATGAAGCAAATATAAAGTCAGTTTTGTCTTCAAAAGTTAAAAACCCTACAAAAATAGCAACTACAGAAAGCAATAAAAAGAAAATATGCCAAAAGATATAATCAAAAACACTTTCAGTTTTCTTGGCTACTTTTTTATTCGTGTTTGTTGCAACCCAGTCATAATCTTTTCTAAAAAGTTCCTTAAAAAATGCTTTTATATAAACTGGAAACAATGCAAATGACCCAGAAATTAAAGACACATCAAACGAACTCATTAAGTATAAAACTAAAATAAATTTAGAAGCAAAAAACGGTAAAAAGTGTACTAGCCAATTAATATCACTTTGTACATGCATTGGCTTGATACCAAAAAGCAAATACATAATCGGTAATATTAAATAAATTAGAATAACAAATCCGCTAAAATAATGAATCGAAGAGAAAAAGTACTGAATTTTTTGTTCAGGATTTAGAGTCGAAAGTAATAATGGATTAGATTTTAAGAAAATTTCGTAACCACCTCTTGCCCATCGTTCTTGTTGTTTGAAGAACGCAATAATATTGTCTGGAGCCAAACCTTTTGCTAAAACCTTTGGAATATATATAGATTTCCATCCACGTTGATGAAGTTTTAATGAAATCCAGATATCTTCGGAGTGTTCTGCTAAAAAGAATTTAGCTGGAAATGTTTCTTCAAGTGCCTTGTATCTAAAAATAACATTTGTTCCTACGCAAAACGCTGAATTAAAGGAATTTTTTCCAGGCATTATCAACTCGTAAAAAATATTTTGAGACCCAGACGCACATCGTGATATTACATTTTCAATATTAGTGTAATACTGTGGTGTTTGTACGAACGCTAATGCTTTATTTGAAAAATAAGGTAATGTTTGAACAATAAATTCAGGAGATGGTATATGATCTACATCAAAAATTGCCACATAATCAGGTTGAATATCCTTAAGAACATTGCTTATGTTTCCTGATTTGAAGTATTTTCTATCAGTCCTTGTTACATATTTGACGCCATATTTTTGAGCAAGAGCTTTGATTTCTGGACGGTTACTATCATCACCTACATATACATCGAAACAAAGCATTACTTGTTTTGCGGCAATTATTGATTTTTCAACAATTTCAAGAGATTCAGTGTAAACCGTGATAATAATTATGACCTTTTGATCTAAAAATTCTTTAAGGATGCTATTTTTAACTTTTGTAATGCTAGTTAGTGGTTCTTTTTCGTGATACATAATGGTCCACCATGCAAATATTGAAGTTGAAATCACATAAAACTCAATGAATAAAATCAAGCAATATAAAATAAAATCTGAAGATTGGGTTTCAAAGATAATAAAGTAAGCATAGTAGAGTGCAGATAAAATTGAGACGCCAATTAATGTTCCTGCCAGTGGTGAAAGTCTAGTTAAATTTTTTGATTGGTTATAAATTGTTTTCATCTTGGTTCGCTAAAATAATACTTCATATATTCAGTCCAAGTTTTTGAATTCCCTGAGTCGTAAGTTTGTATGTTAGCAATATTTTCTTCTGTTTCAAAATCATTATTGATTGCTAAATATAATGCAGTCATATCTTGCCAAGTTGCCTCTTTAGATTGGCTTTCAAATAATTGTGATTCATAGTTTTGTCTATAAAAGCGTGGATTCTTTAAGTATTTTGAGCCGATAGTTACAGGTATAACTTGAATTCCATGAATTGCGTTTGGGTCAGGTGAGAACCAAGTTGCATAATCTCTTTTGCCTTCAAAAACTATTGAAGCTAAAGTGTGTTTAAATTCAGGGCTAAAAACATTGTATTTTGGATTTGCATTAAAGTAATAAAAATTTATTGTAGTTGATTCAAGTGTATATGCAGCTGATATAAAATCTGAGACTTCTTTGTATGAAGAATCTGCTTCAGCTTTTTGTGAAAACCAAATATAAGCTCCAAACCAAAAATTTACTGCTTCTGAAGTTGATTCTTGATTATTTCCATCCAGCATATATGTTAATCCGGAGGCAAAACTAAATCCGTTATAAAGGTCAAAATATCTTAAATATGGAAATGCAGGATCACTTTTGCTTAGACTTGCGACATCTCTATACATATAATTTGCGATATCTGAATATTTTTCTAGTAATGATTTATCAAAATGTGCTAAATAACCAAGCGTATATAAATAGTATCCATAATGAAAGTGATGATCATTCAATAGCTCATGCCCATATTCAGGACGTATGCTTAATAAAGACCCGAGATTTTTATCATATTTGAAATATTTTGCGTCTGAATCTCCGTCATATTGGAACCAATCATCAAGCTCATTTTTTAATGCTGCACCTAATTTATTTCGAATTTCAATTTCTTCAAGTTGATCTGCGACTATCATTAAATTTGTATATTTGGCTAAGGTTTTGCCTTTCCAGTAAACACCTTCATCATTTGAAATTTTTTGCTCGAATCCTTGTATGTCGGCTTTTAATGATTTTTTTAAATCATTTTTTAAATTTTGCTTAATGCTTGATGAAAAAAATGGATCTGGAATTGTTTTGGGGAGTCTGATTTTTATATTATCTGTATAAATTGCTTTTAAATCACCATTATAAGTATTTTTTTGATATTCAATAATTTCACCTGCATTTGTCGGATCTAAATATTCTTGTTGATGCGGTAGTAAAATAAATAATTCTTTTTGGCTAAATGAAAATATTTGTTCTATGTTTTGATCTTTAATCGTTAGTGAAATCTGTGATGACGAAATTTTTTCAGGTAAAAATTTTGCAAAATTTTCTGGATCTAAATTTTGAGGTAGATACGCAATTAAAAAGTTTTGTAAATTTGTTGTATTTGATCCATCGACTGCTTTTATAATAAATTTATTTCCGTCTACACCTAAAAGTACCTTTGTCGTTTCGTTTATTTCTTTTTCTGTTTCGTTTTGGATTGATAATATTTGATTTGTTGATTTTATTTCAAAATATCCGAGTCCTTTTGTAATATTTAAAGTGACTTCACCTGATTTCGTTTTAATCTGAAGTGATGCATTTAATAAATTTGTTTGCATTATTTTGCATGATTCGATTTCTTCTTTTGTTTTAAATATTATTGAGGGCTGTTTTTTAGCAAAAATAGTGTTTGCACTTGCCGTTTTTTCCTGAAGCCCTATTTCGAAACTATTTTTATTGAATTTAAGTAAATATGGTGTTGGATATACATAAGAATCACAGGTTGTTTGTGTATTTAATTCAAAGCTTTTCCACCATGCACCAGTTCTTAAATATTCTTTTGGTGTTAAGTCTTTGCCGTTAACTATTTTTAATAATTTATTTTGATTACCAATATTTATCTGAGAATCAAAAATACCTTTTGTTTCGATTTTTGTGCTCATATCGGTTTGGATTTCTTGTTTTGGCTTTTTTGTAATGATTACTACTATAAAAATAGCAGTGATTATTATTATCCCTATGAATAATGTTATTAGTCGTGATGTTTTCATCGCTTCAAGCATTGTATATGATTTCTATAAATATTACTAACCGTAGTTTGTTGATGATTATCTTAACCTTATCTTGTTTTATATTTGAGTTTAAGCTCTTCTCTAAAGATGAATTTTTCGATTTCAGCAATTTCTAAATCTGTCGATTTATCATTTATTAGTGATTTTGCACGTTCGATTGCAGCTTGAATATCAGCTTGAATAATATTTTCAGCTTTTTCTGCAAAATCTACTAAAATTTCAGCATTATTATCTAAAAATTTAAAAACACCACCATCAACGATTATTTTTTGACAATCTTTGTCTGATGATGTTTTGTAAATTAAAATTTGACCTGCACCCAACGTTGCAATTATTGGTTCATGATTTGCAAGTATGATATTTATCCCTGTCAAAGTTGGTAAAGATATTTTTTCAACTTCTTCATTTTCATAAATAACATTTGATGGTGTGCTCAAATTTAGTTTTATCATGATTTGATATCGTCAAGTGATCCAATCATATAAAAAGCATCTTCTGGTAAATGATCAAAATCACCATTTAAGATTTTTTCAAATGCTTCAACGGTTTGTTCGATTTTGACATATTTGCCTTGTTTTCCCGTAAATTTTTCTGCAACAAACATAGGTTGGCTAAAGAATTTTTGGATTTTTCTGGCTCTAAATACAGAAAGCTTATCTTCATCAGATAGTTCTTCAATACCTAAAATTGAAATAATATCTTTTAGTTCTTGGTATCTTTGTAGTGTTGCTTGAACTTTTCTGGCAACGTCGTAATGCCTTTGCCCAACAATGCTAGGTGTCAATGCATTTGAGTTTGATGCCAATGGATCAACCGCTGGATAAATACCCAACTGAGAAATTGCACGTGATAACGAAATACTTGCATCTAAGTGTGAGAATGTTGTTACGGCCGCAGGATCAGTATAGTCATCAGCAGGAACATAAACTGCCTGTAATGAAGTAATAGACCCAGATTTTGTAGACACAATTCTTTCTTGAAGATCAGCCATTTCTTTTGCCAATGTTGGTTGATATCCAACGGCAGAAGGCATTCTGCCCAACAAGGCAGAAACTTCTGAACCAGCTTGAATATACCTAAACATGTTGTCTATAAAAAACAAAACGTCTTTTCCTTGGTCTCTAAAGTTTTCAGCAATTGTAAGCCCTGTTAGTGCAACTCTTAATCTTACACCAGGCGGTTCATTCATTTGGCCATATACAAGGCTCGTTGATGCTAAAACGCCAGAATCTTCGGTTTCGAGAATCAAATCCGTACCTTCTCTTGTTCTTTCCCCTACTCCAGCAAAAACTGAAACTCCACTATGGAATTTTGCAATATTCTGAATCAATTCCATGATGACGACTGTTTTTCCTACACCTGCACCACCAAAGATTCCAATTTTTCCACCTTTGATAAATGGTGCTAAAAGATCAATGACTTTTATGCCTGTTTCAAAAATTTCAGGTTTTGAAGTTAATTCAT
>CAZEDS010000017.1:9733-15787 GCA_964510925.1 uncultured Candidatus Saccharibacteria bacterium | reverse complement strand
CTGGTAACTATACCGTATCAACATCTGGATTGCCTGGCGGTGTAACTGCAATGCCAGGTGTTTCTACGGCTGATCAAGTTTCATCTAATACAATTAGATTTCCGATTACAGCTTTAACAAACAGTACTACATATGGGTTTTATATTACTGGTTCAGGTTTGATCACGAATCCATCAGCTTCTACGACAATTGTTCATACTTTATTTACAAGGAATGTCGGTGATTCTACAACTGGTGATACAAAAGATGTTTCTGTTCCAGTGATTGCTGATGATCAGATTGTCGTTACGGCTACTGTTGCTCCTACTTTTACATTTGTGTTCAATAATAATGCACAAAGTTTAGGAACCTTATCTTCTAGTTCGGTAAGTTCTGGTGGTGGTACAACAATTACTATTACGACAAATGCACCTAGCGGTTGGAATATGTGGGTTAAAGATTCTGGCGCTGGTTTGGTTTCTGCAAATGCATCAAAAACGATTGCCTCTACTGGTACGGTTGATGCTGCACCATCAACTTTGTCTTCTGGTACTGAGGGATATGTTTTAGATATAGACGAGACAACAGATCCTTCTACAAATTGGACTGTTAATGCAGAGTATGACGGAGCAACTACTAGTGCTGGTGGTACATTGACTAACACAGAATATAATCTTGCAGCAACTGGTACGGGTACAACATCAGGTGCGGTTGCAACATTGATTCCTAGAGCAGCAATATCTGGTAGTACTCCTGCAGCTGGTGATTATACTGATACAATAACTGTAGTGGGTGCCGGTGTCTTCTAATCTTATGGATTTTAATAAATATAGAAGGTTTGGTTTAAAACGAACCTTCTTTTTATTTTTTGCTTTTTCAATTTTAAATATTCAATGTGCTAAATCTGTTTTTGCGCAACAAGATTCAATTAATTTAACTTTATCTCCGACTAGTGTATATCTTGAAACTGAACCTGCTGTAGAAAAAGCTTTTGAAATTAAAATTAGGAACAATGGTTCATCAACCGAAAAGCTTAAGCTCTCATTAGGAAAATTTATTGCAGATGAAACAGGTGAAAAGCCAAAACTTTTGGATACAAGTGAGAACGATATTAGTGTTGATTGGGTTAGCTTTGAAAAAAATAATTTTGAAATTGCGGCTGGTGAATGGGAAACTGTAAAAGGTTTTTTTAAACCACCAGAAACCGCATCGCTTTCATATTTTTATGCGATTTATGTATCAAGAGAATCTCCAATGGTTGAGGTTGGAAAAACAAATTTGATTGGTTCTCCTGCTATATTGATGCTAACAACTGTAATGACGCCTAATGTTAGGAGAGAATTGGTTCTGGAGAAATTTAGCGCTGATTATGGATTTTTGGAGTTTTTGCCACAAAATTTTCAAGCTTATATCAAAAACACAGGAAACGTTAGTGTTATACCTTACGGAAATATATTTATAGATAGTCAAACTACAAAAAACATTGCGGTCATTAATTTGAACCCAAACAATAATACAATTCTGCCAGAGAGTAGTCGTAGTTATAAAATGTTTTGGGATAAAGGATTTCCATTTTATAAAAATGAAGAAGGTATGGAGTCACAAAAACTTGAATGGAATTTGGATGAATTAAAAAATTTGAGATTTGGAAGGTACACTGCAAATTTGATTGTCGTTTATGATAATGGAGAGCGAGATGTTCCGATTGAATCTTCGGTTACATTTTGGGTTGTACCAATAAGATTAATTCTAGGCGTAATTGCAATTCCTGTGATTCCTTCTGCTTTGGTTTATTTTTTAATGAAAAGAAGATTTCGGAATTTGAATAATTCATTGCCATATGAAAAGTAATTTATATTTATTATTTTTATTGGCAGTTGTTTCAATGTTTAATCCTGAAGGTGCGTTTGCTCAAACAGCAAATCCGATTAATTTAACATTATCACCAATTTCAATACAGCTAGAATCTAAACCTGCTAGTCAATTATCTTCGCAAATTAGGATTAGAAACAATGGAAAAGATAATGAATCACTTGTTTTAACGCTTGGGACTTTTATTGCAGATAGTACAGGAGAGAATCCTAAGTTAGTTGATGCTACTGAAAGAGATACTTTTTTAAATTGGTTAAAATTTGAGAATAGCCAAGTATCAATCGCACCGGGAGAATGGAAACAAATTCCATTTACAATTGATGTGCCGCCAGAAGCTGTTTATTCATATTATTATGCAATTTTTGTTACCAGAGAAAATGAAAACAGAGCATTAGAGAATGCTGAAACTGTTATCAAAGGTTCACCAGCAATTTTAGTTTTGCTAAATATTGATTCGCCTGAAGCAAAAAAAGAGGTGGTTTTAGATAGTTTTAAATCTAATAGTTGGTTTGTTGAGAGTTTGCCATATGAATTTGAAATTGCGGTTAAAAATACTGGTAATGTTCATGTTTCGCCATTTGGCAATATTTTTATTGATGGTCAAAACAAAAAAGATTTAGCCGTATTGCCGGTTAATCCAAATAGCAATGTGATACTTCCCAATACGCAGCGAGAGTATCGTGTTAAATGGGAAGATGGATTTCCTATTAAGGGTGATGGTTTTTTAGGTTTTGAGTGGGATTTTTCTAAGACTGATCGATTTAGATTTGGTCGATATACTGCGCATGTTATTTTGGTTTATGATAATGGAGAGCGTGATATTGCAACTGAATCTACCCTAACTTTTTGGGTTATTCCGTGGAAAATTTTATCTGGATTGTTGATTGTATCGCTGTTTGCTTTGTACGGAATTTGGTCGATCTTAAGTAGAATTATTAAACTTGTATGGAGAAAAAAAGAGTTTTCGGTTTAATTTTTAGCATAGTTTTTTTTATAATTGAAAATATTTGTGGTGTTGGTATTTCGTTAGCTCAAGAGAACCCACGTATTATAATTTCACCTGCATTTTCAGAAGTTAGTATTAGCGAATCTGAGCCTGAAAAAATCGTAAATATTTCAATTACAAATAATACTTTAATAGACTCAGAGTTTAATATTCAGGCGGTTGAAGTTCGTCAGGTCGACGAACAGGGTAATATAGGTTTTGTCGATAAGCCACAATCAATTAATAATGCATTTGCAGATTTTATTGAAGCTATTGATAAAGTTTCTATTGCGAATGGTGAAACGAAAGTTATCCCAATTATTATAAAAAATAATATAAATTTACCGTCAGGTGGGCATTACGTTGCCATAATTGCACAACTCACAAGCGAAAATAGTAATACAAATGCATATATTTCACCGGCATTGTCTTCATTTTTATTGATTAAAAAAGAGGGTGGCGATAGGTATCAAATTTCTATGAGAGATCGAGAAAAAGTTAAGGTTCTAAATTGGAGCATTCTGAATTCATACAATGTAACTTTTGAAAATCAAGGTAATGTTCATGTAAAACCTAGAGGTGTAATTTTGGTCACGGATATTTTTGGTAGAACAATAAAAAAGGGAATAATTAATGAAGATTCAAAAATAATTTTGCCAGGTGCTAGGAGGCAAATAGACGTAAAACTTTATAATGTAAGTCCATCTTTTCCTTTCATGCTTTTGAGCCTAAAGCTTAATGGTGAATCAGAAGATGGTGCTATTCCATTTTCAGATAGTTCAACTTTTATTTATGTGTCAAAGAATTTCTTGATAATAATATTTTTGCTTTTGATATTTGTACCGTTACTTTTAAAAAAATTTAGAAGAAAAAAACAACATGAAGTATAAACGAATATATATTTTTATTTTTGTATTAATTTTATCGTTAGGATTCATCATGTATTTAATGAGCCCGATAAGAGGTGTAATTAATACAAATTTATCTGATAGGGGACAAACATTTGTTAAAGAGAATTACAAAGACATAAAAACGGATGTATCAAAAACAAATGCTGGTGAGATTTTTAAATCTGATTGTTTTAATCTTTCTACACCATATTTTACTAATTTTGAAAAATTTGATGATCTTGATGATATAACTGAGCGATGTACTTTTCATGCAAAAGTAATTAATCCGTATGCTCAACTTACTGTTTCCATAGCACCAATAAATGAAAAATTTATCGAAGATTCTGGCATAATAATGCGGCGAACGCAGCCTAAAAACTATAATGAAACAAAAATAGAATTTGATGATTATGATAGCGAGTTAAAGTTTTCTGATAATGATGAGGTTACGTATTTTGTTGAAGATAATAATCGAATAATTATTGTTTCGTTTACAGCTCTGTCGAATGTCGATAACATAAGAGATGAAGAAGTAAAAAAACTTTTGGATTCAATCGAATATCATGAAAAAAAATAAATTTTCGGAAATTACCAAGTCTTTGATGTTCTTTTTATTAGCATTACCTGCAAGTACTTTGTATGAATTACATGACTATGGAGCGGGAAGTGGAGGAGTTTCAGTATCAGAATCTTCTACTTATGGCTTAAAGGCAATTACAGGTGAGGTTTCTGGTGATAATAATTCCGGTACAACTTATGATCTAGGACCTGGTTTAGAATTCGTTCAGCAATCAAACACTCCGGCTGCACCAACGTTTACAAATGATTCTAGTTACTACAATAAATTAAAATTCATATTAGATACAGGCTCTAACCCTACGGATACAACCTTTGCGATAGCTATTAGTACTGATGATTTCGTGACGACTAATTTTATACAAGCAGACAACACAATAGGTGCAAGTGCGGTTTATCAAACTTATGCGACTTGGGGTGGTGCGTCAGGGGCATTTGTAATAGGTTTGAGTGCAAACACTACATATAAAATAAAAACAAAAGCCGTTCAAACTAAATATAGCGAGACTAAGTACTCAGCTACAGCAAGTGCTACGACTTCGGTTCCAAGCTTGTCTTATGATATTGATGTCTCTTCGACTGATCAGGAGACTGGTGCTCCATATGCCGTATCATTTGATACTTTAAATATTGGGAGCGTAACTACTGCAGCTTCTAAAATTTGGGTGGATCTAGATACAAATGCCGAAAGTGGTGCTTTTATTTATGTATATAATTCTACGACCGGATTAACTAGTGCAAATGCTGCTTATACGATCACTAGTGCAACTGCGAATTTAGCCAGTGCTAATGAAGGTTATGGTTTGCAAGTTAGCAGCAATACTCAAAGTTCAGGAGGTCCATTAGTCTCAGTTTCACCATATGATACTTCGAGTGAAAACGTTGGGATAATTGATACAACGGCAAGAAATATTTTTACATCTAGTTCGAGCCCAATAACAGCAGGTAGAGGTTCGATTTTATTAAAGGCTAAGGCTACAACGACTACTCCAGCTGCAGCTGATTACACAAGTGTGATCAACATGATTGCAAGTGCTACTTTTTAAGTGATATATTGAAATCAAGCTATGAATTTTTTAAAAACTTTTTTGATTGGGTTATTGGTGACTTGTTTTATTTCGATTTCATTTTTTGCTTTTTACTTTTATCAAAAATATCAAAAATCGCTAAATAAAGAGCAAATTGCTGTTCAAGAAGTTCAGGAGCTTAAGGCAGCAGTAAACAAATTGATAGTCTTGCCTGACGAAGACCCTGTTGTTGCAACAATCACTGATAAAACAAAGCTTGAACAACAAGCGTTTTTTAAACAAGCAGAAAATGGTGATAAGGTTTTAATTTTTCAGAAGAGTTCAAAAGCCATTTTGTATAGACCTAGTCAGCAAAAAATTGTTGATGTTACGGTTTTAAATGTTACAAAGCCTACAGAGTCATCGCCAACACCAACACCGGCTAAGTCATCAGATATATCTCCAGCTACTATTACCATTTATAATGGTTCACTTGTTGCAGGGCTTACAAGTAAAGTTGAAAGCAAAATTATTAAAGATGTCTCAGATATAAAAGTTTTGAGCAAAGTTAATGCAGCAAAGAGTGATTACCAAAAAACGATGGTTATAGACTTGTCTAAAAAATATTCTGATAAGGCAAATGAAATCGCCAGTAATTTAGGCGCAGAACTAGCATCTTTGCCTGAGGGGGAATTTCCTGTTTCAACCGATATTTTGATAATCGCAGCAAGTGATCAGCAATGAA
>CAZEDS010000017.1:0-9633 GCA_964510925.1 uncultured Candidatus Saccharibacteria bacterium | reverse complement strand
GAATTTCCTGTTTCAACCGATATTTTGATAATCGCAGCAAGTGATCAGCAATGAACTTAAAACCTATTTATAAATTTGCAAAGATTAAGCTTTCATTTTTAAAAATTTTTAATTTAGTTTTTGTCTCTTTGTTATTGAGTGGCGTTGCTTTGATCTTTTATGCAACAGATTCGTTTAGTGCAACTGGAAGTGTTGTTGTTACCGCAAAAATTCTTCCCAATGCTACTGATTTTGAAACTGCATTAGTTACGAGTACTGTAGTTGATCCGGTTGAACAAAATACAGTCATAAATTATAAAATTACATATGGATCATTGCTTTCATATCCAACCACATTGGTTGTTACTGCAAAGTGGAATGATGGTGAAGTCATAGACGAAGGTTTGCGTCCTGTTGAAATCGTTGATTATTTACCAGAAAGTGCAAGTAATGCATTTAATAATACAACTCCTGTTGTTGATTTAGTAAATCATAAAATTACTTGGACCATAATTAATTTTCCATCGAATACGACTGGTCAAGAAATTACATTTAGCTTAAAAACAAATAGTAATTATCGAGGTAGCAGCAATGTTTCATTCACTTCGGATGCATATTTGTCTGTTGGGCAATTGGATTTGCCGAAAGAAACAGTTTCAAAATTATATTCTTACAATTCTACATTGGACGATTCTGAAGAGTCTGATGATGATTCAAGTAGTGATGATGATGAATCAGATTCGGACACTCAAAGTACTACTACGACTGATTTATTAACAACAGTCGCAAATCCCGTACAAATTGAAGGTTTTAAATTTCAAAAAATACAAATTCGTGAAATTTCATCAAATTTTGTTAGCTTGTTTTTTGATACAAATAAATCGGTTAAGCTGAAAGTTGAATATGGTTTGTCACCAAAATCTTTAAGTGATTCAATAGATTCTGTAGAAATATCGGGTTCACATTTAATTAAAATAAGCGGTTTACTTGAAAATCAAGTCTATTATTTTAAAGTTACCGCATATGACGCAGATGGAAATTATTTTAGTTCAAATATTTATCAAATTAAAACAGCTTTAGAGTCTGAAGCACCTGAGATTTTGGATGATTCAATTATTATAACTAGTGGAAAATCGATTCTGTCTGATCCTTCATCTAAAAAAAACAGCAATAGCTTAGAAAATTTTGTTGTGATTCCAAAGAATCAACCGATTGAATTAAAGTTTGGGTTGAATAAAAGCAAAAGCGTAAAACGTGTTCAAGTATTAATTAGAAAAAGTGATTCGGTTATAAATATTTTTCCAGATATAAATACCGACAAAGTCTTGGGATTAAGAACGCCAAATCTTGAACAAAAGCCAGATGCAAATGTAATTGATCCAGTTGAGCTCACTGATGATTATTTTGTTGGCGTGATTTCAAGTCCAAAGTTAGCTGGTAATTATAATATTATTTCAAAAATTTCAGATGAGTACGGAAATATTTTAGAGAGAAAAATCGCTGTACTAAAAGTTATTGAGAACTTTAAAATTTTAAGCTCAAAAAACAACGCTCCGATTGAAAATGCTCAAGTTGATTTTTATTATTATGATTTACGTTTAAAGGATTACTTACGGATTGAGCCACAAAAATTTTCAATTTTGAATCCACAGTACTCTGATTTTAATGGTGAGATTTCAATTGTTTTGCCTAAAGGAACTTTTAGAGCAAATATTATTGCGTTAGGGTATGAGGAGAAGCAGGTTGAATTTGAAATAGGTCAATTTGCTGGGCAAGAATTTCCAAATATAACATTAGAAAAAAAACCATTTAGTCTTATAACCGCAATTAAATATTACTGGACAATTTTATCTGATGTTTTGTTGCAAACTAAATTGCATATTCAAAATATTTCGCAATCAATTAGGTTTTTTGAGTTAAATGCTTTGTTTACAATTGTAATTCTTTCGTTTTTAACAGTATTTTCTTTGGCTTCAAGATTTCATATTCCATTGCACTCTTTATACGATTTTATAGTTCATCACAGTAGGATCTTATTAACACAGAAAAAATTAGGCGAGCGAATTAAAGGTCGTGTATTTGATGAAACTACTAGTGAAGTTCTCAAAGATTCAGATGTATTTTTGATTGATTCTGATAAAAGAAAAATAGTCGCACATACTAAAACCAATGAACAGGGTGATTTTAGCTTTATGAAAATTAATACAAGCGCTTATGACCTCGAAGTAATGAAAGAAGGCTACGAGCCATTAATTTTTAAAGAGTCAGAAATTCAAGAGATCGGTTTGGGCGGATATTTATTAAGCATTAAAAAAAGATCATCTGGATTGGATGTTAAAGAGAAAATCTCAATATATTTTTCAAAGTTTTTTTCTTTGATCTTTGAAACTCTTTTGCTTATGCTGTTTATTTTTGAAATTTCGTTAGGTTATGCGTTAGGGTGGAGCAAAATATTGCCATTTTTATTAATCGCAATAATAAATTTGTTTTTATGGATCGTGCATTTGTCTCACCAACGTTCGGAACGTAATGTATTTTAATGATTTATGATTAATGAAATTATATTTTTGATTTTAGCCTTTATAGATCTATGTTTTGCACTTCTAGCGCTAAAACTTGGCGGACGCAGTGGTTTAGCAAGTTATATAACCGTAAATTTGATTTTAATTGGGATTTTTGGAGGTAAATTAATATTACTGTTTGGCAAAACTTCAAACGTAAGTAATGTGTTTTATGCTTCTGCTTTTTTGGCGATGAACATTTTATTGGAGCATTACAGCAAAAAGGAATCTATAAAAGTAATATGGATTGGCTCCTCTATGCTCGTGCTCTGTTCGTTGTTATCAGCTTTTGCAATCAGAACTGAATTTTCTGGTAATGAGTCTAGTTTGTCAGATGCTTTGACGATTATTTTTAAATTAAATCCAAGATTAGTACTTGCAAGTTTGATTGCATATGTTGTTTCGCAACACTTAAATGTTTATATTTTTTATAAGTTAAGAGATTATTATGGACATAAAAAATTGTGGTTAAGGACTTTGACTAGTACTGTGATTTCGCAAGTTGTAGATAGCATATTGTTTTTTGGAATTGCATTTTATGCTTTGTTAACACTTGATCTGATGTTTGAATCTGCAATTGCAAGTTTATTGCTTAAGTTTATTGTTGCATTTATGTCGATTCCATTTTTATATTTGAGTTATATTGTTCTTGAAAAAAAGATAAATAATGAAAATTAAATACAAAATCATTGGGATGTTTTTAATGTCTGCGATACTACCTTTTATTGTAGTCGCTACTTTTGTATTTTTGGATTTTAAATCAGCTCTTGAAAAAGAAGTTATTAACTCGTTGGATCTTGTTGCAACAATCCAAAAGGATAGAGTTGAAGAATTGATGCAAAGCCGAAGCGCCGAGCTTTATACTTTTACGAATTTATCACCGCTTACATCAGAAATAAAAAATTATTCTGAAACATACTCCTTTGAATCATTAAGTAAAATAAATTTTATTTTACAGTCAGCGAAAAATGGGGTTGAGCGGTATTCAGACATACATGTTGTCGGTTTGAATGGAATTGTTATTGCCTCTACTCAAGATAATGTTGGGAAAAATATTAGTAATGAAGATCCATTCAAGCTAGGCTTTGATAAGCCAAATCTTTATACATTAAAAAAAGATGCGAATGGAAATATTATCAATGAAATTTCTGCTCCTATTTATGAAGGTTCACAAAAACTTGCAATCTTAATTATAGATGTGAATGCGGAAGATCTTTTTGATTTGTTTAAGGACAGAACTGGTCTAAAAGAAACAGGTGATTGGGGACTATCCAAAAAAATTTCAGAAACTGAAGGCGTTGTTATTGTACCAAGTAAATATGAGATGCGTCCTGAAGCGCCATTAAATGTTCGGTTTGATTTAAACAAAAATTTACCTGCATCAAATGCCGTTAAAGGTTTAGAACAAATTTTTACGGATACCATAGATTTTAGAGGAAAGTCAGTAATTACTGTTACAAAATTTTTAAAAGATCCTGAATGGGGACTAGTTGTAAAAATTGATAAGGACGAAGTATATCAACCAATTTATGAGTTGGCACAGTATCTTGTATTTTTTATGTGCTTAATATCATTTTTTACTTTTGCCATAGGCGTCTTTTTGGCGAGTATGCTTTCAAAACCTTTAGATCGTTTGCTTAAAGCTGTTTATTCAATTCAAGCAGGGGATCTTAATGTGAGGTCAAATATAAAGACAGATGATGAAATTGGATTACTATCTAAATCGTTTGATAATATGACTGCAAAATTAAAATCAGCGTTGGATAATCTAGAAAATAAAGTGGTAGAAAAAACTAAAGAGCTTTCGGACAAAATTTCTGATTTGGAACGTTTAAACAAAGTTACAGTTAATCGTGAATTAAAAATGATTGAGTTAAAAGAAAAAATTAAAAAGTTATCTAAAAACCATGAATGATTCAATTATAAATTCTTTGTTTTCAACATTGGATAAAATTGCGAGCATTAGTGTGACAGATTTATCAGGCAATATTGTTTACGTTAACGATAAATTTTTAGATGTAACCAAATATTCTCGTAAAGAACTAATTGGTGCGAACCATCGAATTTTAAAATCGGGTTTTCATGATAACGAATTTTATAAACAAATGTGGAACACGATCACATCTGGTAATACTTGGCGTGGTGAAATTAAAAATAAAAATAAAGCAGGTGAATTTTATTGGGTTGATTCTACAGTTGCTCCAATTAGAGATTCGCAAGGCAAAGTAATTGGATATGCTGCTATTAGATTTCCAATTGATGAAAGAAAAAATTTAGAAACTTCACTAAGTGAAAAGGTGGTAGAACAGAGCAAAGCACAAAAAGCGATGCTTAATTTGCTTGAAGATTTAAATGATGATAAAACAAAATTAGAAGAGGCAATGAGCAAGGACGAGTTTTTGTCGATTGCTGCACATCATTTAAGAACACCTCTTGGTACATTGAGATGGAGTTTAGAACTAATTAAATCAGGGCATTTTGGAACTATTCCAGACAATCTAAAAGAAATTATTAATAATATGATGGAGAGTGACTTGGAATTAATATATTTGGTAAATGAGTTACTTGATGTTACAAAAATAAATCAAGGAAAAATCACCGAATATCCATCTGAATTTGATTCTTATGAAGTTATTGATTCAGAAATTAACAAATTAAAATTAATTTCTGCTCAAAAAAATGTAAAAGTTTCGAAAGATTTTGACGCAATCACCGGTCCAAAATTATTCTTGGATCGAAAACTTTTTAGTCAGGTAATTACAAATATTTTGTCGAATTCGATAAAGTATAACAGACCAAAAGGCACTGTTTTAGTTAAAGCATTTATTAATAAAGACAGGCTTAAAGTCGAAATTTCTGATTCTGGAATCGGCATTCCAAAAAAAGATTTGGAGCGTGTTTTCTCAAAGTTTTTTAGAGCTGGAAATGTTTCAATCTCAGAAGCAGAAGGCACCGGTTTAGGTCTCTTTATTGTTAAATCATACATAGAAAGATGGGGCGGTAGTGTTGGAATTAAAAGCGATGAAAATAAAGGAACTACAGTTTATTTCGATTTGCCGATTAAAGTTTTAAATTAGTTAATTAAATTCAAAAATGAAAAACATATTGATCGTTGAGGACAGCAAGCAATATCGGAGTTTATTAAAAGCAGCGCTAACAGCAGCAAATTATTCTGTGGTAATGGCCGAAGAAGGCAAGGAAGCTTTAAACATAATACAAAAGCCTGATGTAAAAATTGATTTGATTTTGCTTGATTTACTGATGCCTGGTGTTGATGGAATTTCTTTTTATCACACACTTGTGAATAAATTCGAAAAAAATATTCCAATCATTGTTTTGACTAATGTTGCTGATGCAAATGCATATGGCCCGAATATAAAAAATGTTTTGATTAAAGCAAATGTTTCGATTGAAGAAGTGTTGGATGAAGTAAAAAAATACGCTTGAAAGATTTATTGCAGCTGATTTTTTAAATTTGTCATATTTCAAACCATCTTGAACTCTGTTATATTTTAGCTATGAAGATCCCTGCCCGGTTCTTGTTGTATTGCTTGTTAATACTAGCAATTTCGAAATTTACATTTTTAGAAAAAGCACAAGCTGCAACTGGTATTTTAAATCAAATAAATTTCCAAGGAAAAGTTGTAAATAAAACAGCCGGTACAAATATTGCTGATGGTTCATACACTTTTGTATTTAGCTTATATTCAGTAAGTACGGGTGGTTCTAATATTTGGACTGAATCAAAATCCGTAACTGTTACAAATGGAATTTTTCAAACACTGTTAGGAGACACGACGGCATTGCCGGGTTCAGTTGATTTTAATACTGATAACTTATATTTAGGAATCAATTTTAATAGTGACGGTGAGATGCTTCCTCGTGTTCGTATGGCGGCCGTTCCGTATGCTTTTAATGCAAAAAAAGTAGGTGGATTAACTGTTACAGATACCACCGGTACACTTACGATTCCTAATGGAGAAACAATTGCTTTTGGAGGTTCATTTTCTACGACAGCATCAAATGATATAGCACTTACAACGAGTGGTGCTACAACTTTAACTTTGCCTACTACGGGTACACTTTCTACATTGGATGGATCAGAAGTTCTTACAAACAAATCAATTGGATCTACTGGATTAGTGTTTTCAGGTGCTACAACTGATATTACCTCCGGTACAAATGAAGCATTAACTTTTGTTGCAAATGGTACTGGTGACTTTGTTTTTAGTACTGATGCAGATTCAACTTTTACTATAAGTAATTTAAATTGTACGGGAAATACTAACGGTGGAGCATTAACAGCGGATGCAACAGGTTTAATAACATGTACAGATGATGATGGTGGTGCTGGTGGTAGTACAACATTAGCTCAAGCTTATGCAGCCGATGTTAATGGTAGTGATGCAACAATTACTTTATCTACCGATGATGACTCTATTATTATAGATAATCCTGCAGCTTCGGGTACAGATAGTGCGTTTACATTTAAGATAAGTCAAAGTAACACAACTGCTGCAATATCAGTTTTAGATTTAATTCAATTATCTAATGCAGCAAATGGAGTTAACTTAACGGCAAACGCTATTGATAGCGAAACTGGTTTAGCTATAACCGCCAACGCTCTTACATCCGGAAAAGGTATTTCTCTTGATTCATCATCAACGGCGTTTACAGGTTCTCTCGCAGAATTAACATTGTCTGGATCAAATGCGGCGAATACAGGTAGCTTGTTAAAGCTTTCAAATACAGGGACGAGCAATAATAATACTTCTTTGTATGTTGATCATCGTGCAACTGGTACAAACAATTTAGCATTACGTATTGATGATCAATCTGGTGATACCACCCCAGTTATTGTTGATGGAGACGGAAGATTAGGCGTTGGTACTACGTCAATTACAGGTTCAACTGAACGTTTATTGCAAGTCGGTGGTGACAATAATAGGGGTAATGCTGCAATTTATGGAGACATTGTTACAAAAGGTTTAAGCAAAATTAACGCATTGTCTTCAATTAAAGATGTATTTTTATATGACACGACTGCAGATAGTGATGGGGGACGGTGGATTGATTGGGCAACTACAGACAAGTTGTCTTGGTATACCGAAACAAAAGACGATGGACCAAGTGATCCTTGCGACTTTACAGTAGATGATCGTTGTTATGCCAACGAATTTCCTAGAAGAGCATTGTTAGTTGCTACTTTGGATAATTTATATATATTTGATGCCGGAACGGGAACAATGTGGATGCGATTTGATCAGAATGCTTCAGGTTATTCATTGGGAGCCGCAACTAATAATGATATTTCAAGCGTAACCGCGCTAAATGGTGTTATATATGTTGCAACAAATGGAAGCTCAAACGGAGGATTATATGTTTTAGATTTTGTTAATGATCGTATGTGGAATATTGATGGTACAGATAGATCTGCTGCAGATAAGGGAATTGGAAATCGTAATACTGCGGTGACTTATAATAGCGATAATACAACTGCATTTGATTTATCAACTGTTGGTACCGCTGCTGAGTGGGAAGACATAAATGATGTCAGTGCAACATTCATTACTGGTAGTACAACAGCAATAGCAATAGGTGCTGCAACAAATACGTCTCCAGGTTCTGGACAAACATTTGTGGCCTTGGCTACAGATTCTGGAATAACAGTTATTAATATGACTGCACAAAAATTAATTCAATATTCAGATGTTACTGCTGATGATTACACCTCGGTTGTTTTAACAAGAAGAGGTCGTATGTATGCACTTAATACAACGCAGGATCAATTAGAAAAATGGAGTGATTTTGATACTGCAAAAGCAACTAATGTAAATGGTGCTCCAACTGTATTTTTTGATGAAGCAGCAACTCCGGCACTTTGGCCAGCTGCTGTAAATATGGTAGCAGGTAATCCTGATGCACTTGAGGTTATTGAGAGAGGTTCATTATCTGAGGATACTTCAGATATTATTTATGTTGGACATAGCTTAGGTTTGAGTGAAATTCATGATAATAACACTACAATAACTTCGCAACGTGCAGTTTTAGCTTGGGTTAAATATTTTAATACAACACGACAGACTCCACTATTACCAAACTCATTAGATGTTGCTTTACCACTTGATGATACCAGCGGTACATTAGCTGATGAAATAAGTTCAGCTGATAATGACATGACAATCAAGGGTTCGCCAACATTAGGTGTTAGTGGTGTTAGAGGAAAAGCAATTCAATTAAACGGCACTTCACAATATTTATGCTCTGATGCTA
Source organism: uncultured Candidatus Saccharibacteria bacterium (assembly GCA_964510925.1). GTDB lineage: Bacteria > Patescibacteriota > WWE3 > 2-01-FULL-39-13 > 2-01-FULL-39-13 > CAZEDS01. The sequence goes on along the minus strand of CAZEDS010000017.1, from coordinate 820 downwards.
ACCAAGACGGTACTTGTGATAATGACACAGCATGGAATATGAGTACAACTGGTTGGACATTAAGTATGTGGTTTAAGCATGTTGCAGCAATGTCTGGTAATGATGTTTTATTTGATAAATGTTATAACACAACACCAGCCGTAACTGTGGGTTGCGTAACTGTTTATATGAATAGTACAGGTAACCTAGTTGCTGCAATTGATGCAACAACAACTTGGACAGCTTTTACAACATATGATGTTACGGCTACAACATCTTTAACTTATAACGACAATCAGTGGCATCACATTACGCTTTCAAGAACTAATGCAAATGATATGGATGTTTATATTGATGGTAATCCTTTGAATTTGAGCACCGCAACAGGTCAAACTGCAACGCTTGATGCTGCATCACAAGTTGTAGCAATCGGTGCTGACTGTAGTGTTGGAGCAAACTGCGGTACTGGTGCAAATTTTTGGGATGGATCAATAGATGATGTTACGTTTAGTTCTGGTACTACAACTATAGCTACTATGTCTGCATTACAAGCACGACGTCTTTATAATGATGCGAGACCATTAGTTGCGAAAAAAGTCGTTACTGTTGCAGCACCAACAACTTTTACTTCAACAACAATTGGTGATTCAGGAGAATCTTGGATTCCAAATGAATTTTCTGGTTTGGTTATGACTATTACAGCCGGAACAGGATCTGGTCAATCTAGAAGAGTTATTTCTAACACAACTACAACTTTAACGGTTGACCCACCTTTTACAACAACGCCAGATTCCACATCAGACTTTGAAGTAGATCCTGAGGCATTATATGGAACAGCGAC
>CAZEDS010000016.1:0-17409 GCA_964510925.1 uncultured Candidatus Saccharibacteria bacterium | reverse complement strand
TAGCAATGTATTTTTCATCATCTTGTGAAATTGAAAAATCACTAAGGGCGTCTTTTACACCTGCCCTAAAAAGCAATGCAGACCTTGTAAATTCTGAAAATTTTCCAATCCACAAATCAAAAGAAATATCAGATTTACTAAATGCAAAAACTTTAGATAATGATTCTTTTCGTTTTCCATCAAAAATTAAATTTAATAGCTCAACATAATCAGTGGTTTCATTTTTTATAAAATTAATATCATTAAATGATGCGAATTGTTCCAAAATTGTTTCGGCATCTCTAAAAGCACCTTTTGCAGAAATTGCGATGTCATTAATTATTTTTTCATCAATTGAAATTTTTTTGTCCTCGATTATTTTTTTTAGCTTTGTATTAATATCTTTGACCGAAGGTTTTTTAAAATTAAATTGAAGACATCTAGATTTTATTGTGTCTAAAACTTTTTCTGGATTCGTTGTACACAAAATAAAAAATACATGCTCAGGTGGCTCTTCTAATGTTTTTAACAAAGCGTTTGAAGCTTCTGTTGTTAACATGTGGACTTCATCGATGATAAATACTTTTCGTTTACCCATAACCGGAGCTAATCCTATTTTTTCTGAAAGTTCTCGAATATTATCGATACCACGATTAGAAGCTGCATCAATTTCAGTTAGATCAATATGGTTACCTTCTGCAAAAGCTTTGCATGATAAGCACTCACCGCATGGTTCAATAGAAACATTTGAGTCTTGAGTTTTAATGGGATTCGCACAATTTAAAGTTTTTGCAACCAAACGTGCCGTTGTTGTTTTTCCAATACCACGTGAACCGGAGAAAAAATATGCATGAGGTGGAATTGGCTTCGCAAGAGCAGCTGTGATTGATGCCACAATGTCTTGCGAACCAATAATTTCCGTAAATGACTGCGGTCGATATTCTCTATAAAACATAATTGTAGTGAAACAATGAGATACTATCCGACCGCCAAGGGCGGGCAGGACACTTGGACATTTCTTCCTTTAAAAAGGATAAATAATTTCTAACATCATTATGAACGTTGTGTAAGTTATCAGTTTTTACTCAACCACGTCGAAAGCACTGTTAATAATGAGTTATCAAACATTTCGATGATCTTTTTACTATCGGACAACGGCAAAATTTGGAGCACATATTTTGATGGATCTTCCCCAGCTTTTTGCACACTAAACGGAATTCGATCTTCCCTAACACCAATTCTCAATTGCCAAAAATCATTTCTATTTAATTGATCAACGATTGAATTTAATCCGTTATGAATTCGTGAACCTTTCGCAAAATTTAATTTGAACTCACCTACAACAAAATCCAAATCATCATAAATCACTAAAAAATTTGCAAGATTTGTAACATTAAAATATTTCAAACATTTTTCTGCCTTTGGTCCAAGCACATTCATAAAATCATTTGGCTTTATTAAAATTGCATCATCAAATTTTATGTAACTAATATCTAAATCTTTTTTAATTTGCCACTCTAAATTATTTTTTGTTGCAAAATAATTTAAAAAATCTTTTCCAATATTATGTCTTGTATGTTTGTATTTTGTTTCTGGATTGCCTAATGCAAAAACCAACTTATAGTCACTCATAATTTCAATTGTAGTTTCTTTAGGCCATAATTGCTAGAATTCCTCTATGGAAAAGTTCACTTTAAAGAAAAATAGCAAAATTCACATACATTTTGTTGGAGATAAAGAGATTCAAGAGCTTAATAAAATGCACCGTGGAAAAGACTACCCTACTGATGTGCTTTCATTTAATATCGACGATCAATTACCAAACGGTGAATATTACATTGGCGACATTATAATAAATATCGACCAAGCAAAAAGACAAATGGGAGAATACAGCAATAACGACGTGCGTATTGAACTCGCAGAATTAGCCGAACACGGTGTTTTGCACTTATTAGGAATCCATCATCCTCACGACGACGAATAATTTTAAATTTTTGATTTTAGAATTTTGGAAACAACCGAGCCTTCGGCTGTATCTTTAAGAGCATCCATGGCTTTTTTCATTAATAAGCCAAAGTTTTTTTCAGTGGGATTTTCAGCGATAACTTGGTCAATGATTGCAGAAATTTCTGCTTCTGATTTTTGTGCAGGAAGATACTTGTTTATAACATCTAACTCCGCTTTTTCACGATCCGACAAGTCTACACGACCAGCTTTTTCAAAAATCTCTATAGATTCTCTTCGTTTTTTTGCTTCTCGCTTTAAAACTGAATAATAAACATCTTCAGTTACTTCTGTGCCCTTAGCACGAAGATCAATCTCTGTGTTTCGAAGCTCAGACAAAAGCATACGCAAAGTACTGAGTTTTACCTCTTGTCTATTGCGTAATGCATCTGTTATTTCTTTTTCTATAAAACTGATGTTTTGACTCATTTATTTATATCTATTGTATCTTTTAATGTTGAGCTTTTTTTTCTTCATTGCTTCTCGTCTTAAGCTTGTTGGTTTTACATAATACTTTGTATCCTTAATCTTTTGCATTTCATCCTCAACCAACATTTTTAGCTCTCGCAATGCCTGCTCTACTGATTTTTTTGATTCTTTTAGATCTATCGAAACTCCTTGTTTTGCCATAACGTTAAAAAAGACACCTCCTAGGTGAAAGCCTATAGGGACAACGCCCTCAGGTCAGTGAAAAATACAACAATTGGAAACTTGTGAAAAGTGGAAGTAAACTAAGGCCTTCAGCCTCAATACTAATTACCCACTAACTGCACTGAACATTATAACAGCGTACAGAGAGCTTTGCAAAACCAGAATAACAACTAATAACCTTATAATTAGAAGGCTATTAGATTAACTACAAACCAGATTGAGGACGCCAGTCTTTTCCACCCAAAATATGTATATGCTCATGATTAACCCCATGATAACCTCCCCCATTATTTACAATTTGATAGCCAGTTTTATCCAAATCAAATTTTTTAATGATTTCATATGCAGAAAGCATCATGTTTGCCCATAGATCAAAGCCTTTTTCTACATCAAAAGCATCAGTTTTCTCGATATGTTCCTTTGGAATAACCAATATGTGAATTGGAGCTTTAGGACTAATATTCTCAAAAGCTAAATAATCAGCATTTTCCCAAACTATCTTAGCTTTAGCACTCTTTGAAGCAATAGCACAGAAAATACACTCATTAGTTTCAGGCATTTTCAATAAAGTCCTTTATATTAACTAACTCGGATTTATCAGATTTGCGAAATTTAAGCTCAACATTTGAACCAGTTTTTTTGGAAACAATTACTCTACATGGAAATCCAAACAAATCAGCATCTGAAAATTTCTCACCTGTTGATACTTGGACTCTGTCATCATAAAAGATTTCTACGCCCTTTTGAGTTAACTTTGCATAGATTTCATCAGCCGTGGATTTAACCTCGGCATCATCCAAGTTTAATGCCGTTAAATGGTATTTAAATGGAGAAATACTTTCTGGCCAACACATTCCTTTTTCATCAAAGTTAAGTTCAACAATAGTACCCATCAAACGACCTGGACCAATACCGTATGAGCCCATAACTACTGGCTTTTCAGATCCATCTTGATCTGTATAATTCAAACCTAATGCTGCTGAAAACCTTGTACCAAGCTTAAAAATATTACCGACCTCAATGGCTTTGCATTCTTCTAAAGAATCTTTAGACAAATCTAAGTCAGCTAGAACTTCATCTGTATAAACCTCTTTATTAACAGCAAGTCGTCTTTCTTTATTAACGTAAATAATATCTTCACCTGCATCACATAAAGCTTGAAATTCGTGGCTATATTTTGAAAAAGCGCCACCACTAGCAAAAGTTAGGTATGTTTGTGAACCAATACCTACCCTATCAAAAACATTAATATATGCTTGTTTTGCTTTTTCATAAAATATATCTAAGTCATCCGTCGATTTATTAAAAGAATAAAGATCCTTCATAATAAACTCTCGTACTCTCATTATTCCGCTTTTTGCTCTCACTTCATTTCTAAATTTTGTTTGCAATTGATATGCATATACAGGTAAATCTTTATAAGAGCTGATAAAGTTTTTCATCAAATTGGTTATTGGCTCTTCATGTGTATTAGCCAAACCAACAATTTGACCATTATTCATTTTTGTCTTAAACCAAATATCAACAACAGAATCATCCCAACGTCCTGTTTTTTCCCAAACATCAGAGTCTTGCAAAGCAGTCATCATAATTTCTTGGCCACCAATTGCGTTCATTTCTTCTCTTATTATATTTTGAATATTATTGAAAACTTTTAGACCTAATGGCAAAAAAGAATAAACCCCTGCCATTTCTTTGTTGATAAAACCAGCTCGAAGCAAAAGCTTTGCATTATTACTTGCTTCATCTCTAGGATCTTCTTTTCTGGTCCTGGTAAAAAGATTGCTATATTTCATGCGCTTATTATATACGCTTCATTAAAATAATTGCAAAACATCTTTGAATGTAACTGCAATAATCATAAGAATCAAAAACATAAATCCGATTTGATGAGCTTTTGCTTCAAAATTTTGTGAAGGACGCTTACCAGTAATCATTTCTATAACAACAAAAACTAATCGTCCCCCATCCAACGCTGGAATTGGAAGCAAATTCATAACGGCCAATGACAACGAAATAATCGCTGCGAGATCAAAAACTTGCATCACAACTCTCTTTGATCCAGAATTCACAACATCGCTAACAACACTAAAAATTCCGACAGGCCCCGAAAGACTTTGTGCTACAGGAGCTGCTGTTTTTTCTTCAACGGAAATACCAATTAACGATTTTAAAATTGCGCCATTATAATTCATCAAATTAATTGGGTGTAAAAACCCTGCAAAGAGTTTATCTATAGTTGAATCGTACTTAACTCTAACCGCAGGTCTTAAGCTCAAACCTAATGCTGCCTGGTCTATTTCTTTGTTAAATCGTGGTTGTACATCAACCATACGAGTTTCTTCTTTTGTGAGATCATATACTTCAATTTGAATTGTCTTATTTGCTTTATCTTTGACAAAGCTTCTTAGCTCTTCAACCGTCTTAGGAAATATTTTTTGATCTTCAAATTTTAAAGATACGATCTGATCACCTTGTGTGATACCTGCATCTTTTGCAGCAGAATCTTCACTAAATCCGACAGAAATATTTGGAACGGCAACAGTTTCACCAAATGGGAATTTATACTCATTACTTAAATACAAAAATGGAGTAGATTGCCAACCTCCCATACCCAAAACCATATAAAAAACGATAATTGCAAAAACCATATTCATGATCACGCCTGCAGTTAAAACAATCGCCTTTTGCCATCCCTTTTTATTTAAAAAATTTGTTTGATCTGTTGAATCATAACCTTCTAATGTTTCACCTCTAATTTGTACAAAACCTCCAATTGGCAACCAATTCAAAGAATAAATTGTATCGCCTACTTTTTTAAACCAAGCTCTTGGAGGTAAACCAAGACCAAATTCTTCAACATGAATTCCAAAAAACTTAGCACTTAAAAAATGTCCAAGTTCATGAATGAATACCAAAAAAGTAAGGATAAACAAAAAAAGGAATATTTCAAAAATCATACAAGAAAGAAACTAACAAAAACACATCAATGGAAATTGTACCGCAATACGCCATCTTAAACGGCCATTAGTTCAGCTGATTTAGCCTCACCTATTGAGTCGAGCTCTTTGTTTGTTTGAGAAATTTTTTCTTCAATAATTTTTTTCTGGCGATTCATTTCATCTTCAGAAATAACACCATTATCTTCTTCTTCCTCAACCGCTTTAATCGCATTTTGTCTTAATACTCGTACAGAAATCTTTGTTTGCTCAACAGTTGCTGATACATTTTTTGTAAATTCTTTTCGTCGATCTTCAGTCAATGCTGGAATACTAATTCTAATATTCACACCTTCATTGATTGGAGCTAGGCCTAAATTCGCTGATCTTATTGCTTCTTCAATTTTAGGAAGCAATGTTTTATCCCACGGTTCAATCAAAATAGATTGCGCATCTGGAATACTTATTGAAGCAACTTCTTTTAGAGCCATTGGTTCAGCACCTGCATATGCGGCAACTCTAACTCCATTTAAAACCGAAGCATTTGCTCTACCTGTTCTAACTTTTGAAAGCTCATCTTTTAAATGTGCTTTAACTTTTTCTAGGTGGTCTTGTAAATCTTGAATTTTCATATGAAATTTTTAACATAGAATACTGTTTTTGGGAATGCATCGAAATTATTTTGCAAAAAAAAAGCGGGTTTCATATGAAACCCGCTAATCTATAAAACAGAAAATTATTTAATTAAAAGCTTAATCTAGAAATTTCAGCGATAACTATATTTTCTCCAGTTTTAGAAACAACATCAGTGACTAAATCTTTGATTTTTTTTGATCCATCACGAATGTAATCTTGTTCTAAAAGTTCTTCGATATTTTCTGGTCCCATAGCAGCAACCTGCATCGCAATTTCGTTACCGACTTTTATAAATTCATCATTTTTTGCAACAAAATCTGTTTCGCAACCCATCTTTACCATTGAACCGACTTTAGTTCCATGAATGTATGAAAAAATTGCACCGGCTTTGATTTCTCGGTCTGATTTTTTTTGAGCACGTTCCACGCCTTTGGCTTTTAAATATTCCTTTGCTTTGGCCATGTCGCCTTCACTTGCCTCAAGTGCTTTTCTTGCATCCATTACACCTGCACCAGTGGCGTCCCTTAATGCTTTAATATCTTCGATCTTAATTTCCATATTTGTATGTATTGATGCGTCAAAGACGAATACGCCTTACGCCATCTAAATTATTTACTTTTTAGCTTTCTCTACTTTTTTTGGCTCTGCCACTGGTTTCTTTTTTTCTTCAACGGCAACAACCGGTTTTACAGCTTCAACTTTTTTCTCAATTTTTGGTGTTTCCGCTTTTACAGGTTTATTTTTGTAACCTTCTTTTAATGCAGAAGTCAAAGTTCCTAAAACTAGCTCTATTGATTTCATTGCATCATCATTTGCAGGAATTGCAAAGTCTATTCCCTTTGGATCGCTATTTGTATCAACAAAAGCAACAACAGGAACATTTAATGCCTTAGCTTCTTTTATTGCTGTTTTTTCTCTTTTTGCATCAACAACAATGATTGCACCTGGAAATTTTTCGATATCTCTAATTCCGCCTACTAAATCAGTAAGTTTTTGTGCCTTTCTCTCAAGTAACAATCTCTCTTTTTTTGTATATTTTGTGAATTCGTTATTTCGAAAACCTGACTCAATACTTTTTAAAGTATTACAGTTAAATTTTACAGATTCAAAATTAGTAAAAGTACCACCCAACCATCGTTGATTAACAAACAAAGCGCCACTTTCATCTGCCAATGTTTTTACAATTGCAGCTGCTTGTCTCTTTGTTCCAACAATAACAACTTGCTTTCCTCTAGCAGCGACTTCATATAAAAAGTCTACAGCTTTTTGCAAAGCTTCCTCAGTTTTGTATAGATCGATGATATTCGTCTTATTTTCTGTGGAATATATATACTTATCCATTTTTGGATTTTTTCTACGAACTTGATGGCCGAAATGGACACCGGCTGTGATCATCTCTTCTATTGAAGGGATCTTCAAGTCCTTTTGTGAACTTTGTGACATTGTCTTGGCTCCTTATGCCTCTGATCGAATACCAAATTTGGACGGATAAAATTCCCCAAATGCTAATAATTCTCGGCACGTGCTTTGGCACGTCCAAAAAGATAATCAGCCTGCGAAAGCATTTGGGTAATTTTTCCGATCCAAATTTAATGAAAGTCAGAATTTAAAACCCAAACTGAGGACGATCCGAAAACTCCAAATCAGGAGCTCATTCGATCATGATGTTGAAAAATTTAAACTGGACAAATAATAACATTTTTTGGTTGCTTAAAACAACCCGTAGTAATAAAATATTGCAGTCTGAAGGCGTGGTGGATTGGTACCACACGAGCGTAAGGAGCTCGAGGATCAGGTTCGAATCCTGACGCCTTCGCTTGCCTAGCGTTAATTCATAGATGAGCTCAATGATGAACTCAAACAGAAAATTAACGCTAGGCAACCTTTTTTATTCTAAATCAGAATCATCAGTAGCGTTTTCTTTTTCATCTTTATCTTTTGACGCACCTTCAGAATCTGTAGCTATTGGCTTTTTCCAACTGGCATATTTGCAGTTTGGATATCTAGAACATCCATAAAAGAGTCTCCCCTTTTTGGTTTTTCGAGCAATAATCTCACCACCGTGTTCTTCACCACAATCGGGGCATTTCATACCAATTTTATTCAAGACTTGTTGAGTATATTTACACTTTGGATAATTCTCACAAGCGATGAATTTTCCGAATTTTCCAACTTTATATAAAAGTTTGCCCTGACACTCTGGGCATGGGCCTAATGCTTCTTCTGATTCTGAAGATTCTTGAGATTGGCCTTCTTCCTCAAAAGATTTCATAAACATACATTCAGGGAACCTATTGCAGCTATAAAATTTGCCGTATTTGCCTAGCTTTACATCCAGCTTGCCTATTTTGCATTCTGGACATTCTTGATCGGTTTTTTCCATAACAACAACATCTTCTTTTTTAATCTCTTTTTTCTTTTTTTGAACTAAATCTGAAAAATCTGGGTAGAAAGCATCCAAAACCTTAACCCAATCTTTTTTTCCAATTGCTATTGCATCTAAATCATCTTCCATATTAGAAGTAAAATGCACATCAACAATCTTGCCGAAATGATTAACCAATAAATCGTTAACAACAAAACCATTGTCAGTTGGCATTAAGTTTTTTTCTTCTTTTTTGACATAACCTCGGCTTTGTATCGTCGAAACAATAGATGCATAAGTTGATGGCCTTCCAATATTGAAATTTTCTAAAGCCTTAACTAATGAAGATTCGTTATATCTTGGCGGAGGTGTCATTTTATTTGGAATCAAAGTCATTTTATTAAGCGAAACCTTCTCACCTTCTTTTACTGAAGGTAAAAATACGTCTTTTTTTGAAGATTTTAGAATTACTGTATAACCATCAAATTTTTTAATTGAACCAGTTGCTTCAAAAGTAAACTTTCGAGCTCCACCTTTTGTTTCAATCTGAATTACGGCATTCTCAAAAATTGCTGGAGACATTTGGGTTGCAATTGTTCTTGCCCAAATTAATTCATAAAGTTTTTTCTGTTGCTCATTTAGTGACTTTGGCAAATTATCTGGCAAATATGTAATATCTGCAGGCCTAATTGCTTCATGTGCTTCTTGCGTTTTTACTTCTTTTTTAGGCGTAAAAACACGAGTTGAACTATTTAAGTATTCTTTCCCATATTTTTTGGATACAAATGTACGAATGTTTTCAACGATGGCAGGGGCAATATGAATACTATCTGTACGCATATATGTTATAAACCCGCCCTCATAAAGCTTTTGTGCTAATTGCATTGTCCTCTGTGGTGTATACCCTAAGTTAGTACTCGCAGACTGCTGCATGCTCGAAGTTGAAAATGGAGCAGATGGATGGCTTTTAGTCTCTTTTTTCTGAACTTTTGAAACATAAAAATCCAATCCACTAGAGTCTTTTTCTATCGTCTTTGCCTTTTCTTCGCTATCGATCTCAGTAATATAAGTAGAATATGGACCCGCAAAAAGTTGAAAATCTTTCTTAATATAAATGCTTTTATCTGAGATCTTTTTTAGGTGTGTATCAATATCGCCTACTTTTGCTTTAAAATTTGCGTCGATCTCAAAATAAGGGTGTGATTCAAAGTTTTTAATTTCTCGTTCACGTTCAACAATGAAGCGAACTGCAACGGACTGTACCCTTCCGGCTGAAAGCCCATACCTGATCTTTTCCCAAAGTACCGGTGATAACTTGTAACCGACTAATCTATCTAAAATTCTTCGTGCTTGTTGTGCATTTACTAAATTTTGATCGATTTTACGTGCATTTTCAAAACCAGCCAAAACAGCTTCTTTTGTAATTGAGTTAAAAGTCACCCGATAAACTTTTGGGTGTTCTCCCTCTTTATTTTTAATATTATCTGCGATCTGATAATTTTCATCGGATTCTTTTAAATATTTGTCTTTATTCACAATGAATCCGACGTGCCATGAAATTGATTCTCCTTCACGATCCTCGTCAGTTGCAAGATATATTGCCTGAGAATCTTTTGCTTTCTTTCTTAGATCTTTAACAACATCTTCTTTACCAGCAGAAACCAAATATTCAGGTGCATAATCTTTTTCAACATCCACACCTAAAGCAGATTTGGGAAGATCTCTAATATGCCCGACAGAAGAAATCACTTCATAGTCTTTTCCTAAAAATGATGCTATTTTTTTTGTTTTTGACGGAGACTCTACTATAACTAAGTTTTTCATGGTTTGCCTTTAATAAATCGATTTACAATATATCATAGAACTATACACGGCTTGAAACAATTACTCCATCAATGTTTATAAGCCTTAAAAATTTAAGCTTCCCTAAAATAGAACTAAACTCAAAGTCATCAAACCCAGAAATTAACTTCAACTCCCCTAAATTTAGCCTCTTTTTTGACTCAACAATTAATAAAATTTGCTTTTCTTCAGAAGAAATTTTGGATTGTTTATGCAAATTTAAAGTATTAAGCAATTCATCCGGCGAATCTAGTAAAAATGCCCCTTCTTTAATAAGTGTATTAGTACCTTTTGATTTAACATTTAAAATACTACCCGGCACGGCAAAAATATCTTTGTTTAAATCCAACATAAAATTTGCCGTAATTAGGCTCCCTGACTTCAAACCTGCTTCAACAACAACTAAAACGTCACTTAAAGCAGCAATTAACATATTACGGTTCGGATACGTCCATTTTGACGGTGGATAATCTGCTTCAAACTGTGAAATCAAAAAAGAATCTTTTGAATTCAAAATTTGTGTATACGTTTTTTGAGCAAATCCCATTTTTGGCAAAGAATCAAATCCATACCCTAAAACACCGATTGTTTTACCTCCACAATTTAAAGCTGTATTGTGTGCAACCAAATCAATTCCATACATCAAACCGCTTACGATTACAGCACCGGCTTCTGCAAGCTCCCGAACAATCATCGTTGTAACCTGCCTTCCATAATTTGTTGGAAACCTAGCCCCAACAACGCCAACAAAAGGTTTATTAGTTTTGATAGTACCGCCAGCTATTTCTAATTTTTTAAAATTAAAATTAGATTTTTGAACCCGATCAAGAATGATTTGATCTTCTTTTAATGGTGCTTTCGATTTTAAACTTTCATAAATACGCTTTTTCATATCTATAAGCTAACAAACCTAAGTAAACACCATGTTAAGAACTCTTAAATTTTGAGTTAAACAATAATAAAGGGAACAAAGAACGATTGTAATTCACCTCAAAAAATGGTTTAATATGCCAGTTATGTCAAGAAAATGTGAATTAACCGGAAAGCACGCCCAAAGAGGAAAAAAGATTACCAAAGCATGGGGTGTTAAATACAGCTCAATAAAGCACAGACAGCCAAATCTGATCAAAACTACAGTACTTATTAATGGTTTGCGAACACAAATTAAAGTTTCTGCAAAAGCATTAAAGTCGATCAAAAACGGCAAATACTCAGGAATCTCAGTAATAACTGGTGCTTAAGACTGATTATTGTTCCCCAAAATACTTTTTAAATAATCAATTTTTTCAATCTTGCTGGTAAATATTAAACCTAACATTTGTAGTGCACCTGAGGTGTATTTTGATAATTGATGTTCATGCTCCAAATGAATAAAAATATTACTATAATAAAAATTAAAATGAGTCTTTTCATCTAACTTTTTGCTAAATCTAATTTTTACAATATTAAAGTCGCGAAGCGATAAAAAAATTGAAGCACACCCTAAATCTTTAGCATTTTCTGCTAAATGCAAGATATTACCAATCAAATCTAAATTCCAATTGATTTTATGCAAATCAACAAATTGCATATGAAAATGATCAGGTATTGATGGCTCTAATTGCATATTACAAAAACCAAGCATATTTGGAAAATCGCACTCAAATTTATAAATATCTTCAAAAAATGAAGGGGAAAAAATTTTAAAATGATTATAAGAAACGAATAGTAACGATTTCGGAAATATTGGATAACGATTGAACGTAACAAACCCACTAGAATAATTCGCTAAGACTACCTCTGTTTTTTGCAAAATACATAAGGGACAAGTATGGAAACCAAACTCCAATAATCTAGCTTTCCTGCTAGGCATAAAATAAAACTTAAACTTATCTAATGTTGAAGATTTTGGCTCTGAATAATAAAAGTTTTGCACAATCCTTTTGGCAGGCGGGGTGGGGCTCGAACCCACAGTCTGGGTTTTGGAGACCCATGGTTTGCCAATTAACCGACCCGCCTTTAATTTATACTTTGAGGAAACAAAGCTTCAATGTTGCAGTGCAAGTATACAAAAAAGGAACCCTTTCGGCCACAATTTATCAGTGAATTATTAAGCGCTCTTTGTTTTGAGATTGAAAAAGAATACAGCTTATTTTAAGCGTGTCTTTTCAGTATGCTTTGTATTTTTTTGACAGTGTGAACAAAACTTATTAAGTTCAAGTTTATCAACTGTATTCATTTTGTTTTTTACGGTTATATAGTTTTGCTTTTTGCAAACAGGACATGCCAATAGCAATAAAGCTCGTTTTGTTTTTCCAGCCATGATGGGATTTTAGCACAAGGAGTTTGATCTTTCTAGAGCTCAGTCTTAAATATTTTCGTAAATAAGCCGATTCTGGTAAAAAAAAGCGGTCGCATGATGCAAACCGCTAGATGAGTCCTCCTGACTTGTCGTATTCTCCTGAAAACGATCGGTAAACCAACCGTGGGCAAGCCGTTGAAAAGTTTGAATTAACAAATCTTCGCGAGCACCCAAGTGAAACTTGTGCGAAAGTTTCTAAAAGAAAAAACGTGCAAATCAGGAATGAGATTTGATCTCATTAAATTGAGTGTAATCCCCTATTTTGGGAACGTCAATACAGGCAAACACTCTAAAAAACTTTACAAATTTATTTTTAATTTTAGTGGAAATAAGAATCTAAAAATGGAGCCCCGAGTCAGATTCGGACTGACGACCTGCTGTTTACAAAACAGCTGCTCTACCAGCTGAGCTATCGAGGCACAACAAAAATATTACCACATGGAGCCTGGAGAGAGAATTGGACTCTCGACCTCTTCCTTACCATGGAAGCGTTCTACCGCTGAACTATCCAGGCTAATGCTCACACATCAAGATAAAAAACTTTTGAAATGTTGGAAAAACAAATCAATAATAAAGTAGTTTACAGGATCAACTATAAATTTTATAGAGTCAGTTACCAGCAATATTAAGAGCACATACATTCCATATTTTTGAGTTTCGTACCATTTTGTAGCCAATTGCGGTGGCAACAACCCTCCTACAATTTTGAATCCATCTAAAGGATCAATTGGCACAAGATTAAAAACTGCCAAAGCGATATTCAAAACAATAAAGTTAATGATTAACCTAAAAATAAAAAGGTCTTCGACTGATATAAATTTAAAAACAAAAAGAAGTAGCAAAACAGCATATGCACCAATCGCCATAATTATGTTTGAGAGTGGCCCAGCAAAGGCAATAATTGCAGCATCTCTAGTCGGGTGCTTTAAGTTATATGGATTAAATTGCACTGGCCTTCCCCATCCAATACCTGCGATTGCGATAAATAATAAACCAATTGGATCAATATGATTAAGCGGATTAAGAGTCAAACGACCTTGGAGCTTAGGAGTAACGTCTCCTAGTTTGTAAGCGGTAAATGCGTGTGCGGCTTCATGCATACCAATTGAAACAATGATAAGGCCTAAAGTTACAAGCGCAGAAGCTGGATCAGAAAGTATTTGATTTAAAATCATGACTTATTATAACAATGGATCCTAATTAATACGCAAATGCCAAGGTATAGATAGCTTCAAAAACTTTTGGAAGGAAAACAATTGAAGCAATTGCGAAGGTAAATAAAACGACAAGAAGCACAGCTCCAGCTGAAACATCTTTTGCAACACCGATAAGTTTTGCATATTCGCCTTTTGAAAGTTCATCCCCTATTGCTTCAACAGCAGAATTTAGCATTTCTGCACAAAAAATTACCCCAGATAATGCAAAAAGTATTAAATATTCAACATAACCTATACTGTATACATAAGCCGCAACTTGAAACAAAATAAAGAATAAAAAGTGAAATCTAAAATTTGGTTGGGTTCTAAATGCCAATAAAATGCCATTGTATGCATTTTTAAAAGAAACATTATGCTTCTTTCGATCATAAGGGACAGGTTCAATTGCTTTGTAGTGATGACTATTTGTTTCCATTCATTCATTGTACGGCTATTAGTAAATATTTTGAATGGACCAAAACTGCCTCTAAAGTATCGACTAAATCCATGTTATAATTCCTCAGACAAGTTTGTTTAAAAATGATTTCAAAGCTTATTAAATTTATTGGCGAAACTAAAATCGAGCTTAATAAAGTCACCTGGCCTACAAAAGAAGAAAGCATTCGGTTAACCAAAATGGTTATTCTAATTAGCATATTCTTTGGTGTATACTTGGGTTTGCTCGATTATGGCTTTACTAAGCTTTTAAATATGTTAATTTCAAATTAATTAAAATGGCAACAGACCAAACCGATACAACAAAAGTAAATCAAGACGTAGCAACTATAGAAGAGCGAAAAGCAGCTCCAATGGGAATGAAATATTCAACATTCGAAAACCCAAACGCATTTTGGTATGTTGTTCATACCTATTCAGGACATGAACGAAAAGTAGCATTAGCACTTGGAGAAAGAGTTCACGTAATGGAACTTTCAGAAAAAATCATTGAAGTTTTAATCCCAACACAAAAAAAGATTGTTATTTCAAGCAACAAAAAGAAAGAAGTTGATGATCGATTATTTCCTGGATATATTTTATTAAAGGCTGAAATTGACGACAAAGTTTGGCATGCAATCCGAAGTACACCAGGAGTTACTGGCTTTGTAGGAGTTGGCAACCAACCTACCCCACTTTCGAAAAAAGAAGTTGATTCTATTATTAAGTACACCAAACTAGATGCGCCTAAGTTTGAAACTAAATTCAGACAAGGTGATGCAGTCAAGATTAGCGAAGGTGTTTTCAAAGACTTTATCGGCAAAGTTAATAAAGTTATGAATGACCAAGGTCGTTTAGAAGTCCTTGTTAACGTTTTTGATAGAGAGACTCCAGTAGAAGTTGATTTTTCTCAAGTCGAACCTGCATAAAAGTCGATTATTGGCCTTAAATATTAAGGCTCGACCTTGTGTGAGAGTACGACGTTAAGTATAATACGCAGAATGGCAAAACTAAAAACAACAATAAAAATTAATATTGAAGCAGGAAAAGCAAATCCAGCACCACCTATCGGTCCAGCATTGGGTCAACATGGTGTAAAAATTATGGACTTCTGTACTCAATTTAATACCCAAACAAAAGGAATGGAAGGAATTGTTCCTGCTTTGATTAATATTTTTGATGATGGTTCTTTTAATTTTACTTTAAAGACACCTCCTGTATCTAGCATGATTTTAAAAGCAATCAGTGCACCAAAAGGTTCAGGAACTCCAAATAAATCAAAAGTTGGGGAACTAACAAAGGCACAAGCTCTTGAAATTGCAAAAATCAAACTACCTGATTTAAACACAAGCAGCGTTGAAGCTGGTGCAAAAATTGTTGAAGGTACAGCACGAAGCATGGGAGTAACAGTTAAATAAGTATAAGTTTATGAAAAAACGAAGCAAAGCATACACAGAAGCAAGAAAACAAATCAAAAAAGAAACTGCGTTAAAGATTTCAGATGCAATCATTGCATCACAAAAAGTTGCACATGCAAAATTTGATGAATCAATTGAATTACATGTAAATCTTGGAATTGATCCAAAAAATACTGATCAAAGAATTAGATTCACTACTTCCCTACCTCACGGTACAGGAAAATCAATCAAAATTTTGGTTATCTCTGAGGATAATTCTGGTGTAAAAGAAAATATTATTTATCGAAACGAATCAGTTATTGATGAAATAACAAAAGGAACAGTTTCTCCAGATAAAGACTTTAATATCGTTATTGCTACGACTACTCAAATGAAAAATTTAGCTAAAGTTGCTAGAGTTTTAGGTCCAAAAGGTTTAATGCCTTCACCTAAAAACGGAACTGTTACAGAAGATATCAAAAAAGCTATCGATAGCCTTTCAAAAGGTCAAATTGAAGTAAAAAGCCAACAAGGTTTTGCTGTATTGCATCAAGTCGTTGGTAAAAAAAGCTTTGAACCTAAAAAACTTGAAGAAAACATCCAACACATGCTAACTGAATTAAATAAGAATACTCCTTCAAAAATGAAGAAAAAACTTATTCAAAACGCATATATAGCTTCGTCAATGGGTCCTGGCATCAAACTTGAGATTTAATTTTTGAACGATAGTTAAACTGTGCTACAATTGTCCAGTTGTTATCTCCGAAGACCGCAGGGCGCCACGTCAAAAAATCACCCCGCGCAGGAGTTTAATCTGATCTAATCATTAGTCAGATATTTGTTATTTTACGAAAATCGCTTCCAAAAGAAGCATTATATAAGTTATTTATTTTCAGAGTTTTTCTGAACAAAACGATATGGCAAAAAGTATTAATGCTAAAAAAGAACTTGTCGCAAAAGTCGCTCAAAACATTACAGAGCGCCAGACTGCTGAAAAAACAGCGTTTGTGTTTAATTACACCCAAATTTCTTCAAACGAAATCAATAATCTAAGAAGAAACCTAGTAGACAAAGGTACTGATGTTAAGGTTGTTAAAAATACTTTAATCAAAAGAGTTTTGGGTAATCTAGGCGTTAGTGTAGACAAATTTGAAGGCCAAAACCTATTATTGATCCCTTCAAATGACTTTATCACTCCCCTAAAAGATGTTTTCAAATTTATTAAAGATACATCTAAAGGATCATTTAAAGCTGGTATTCTAAATGGTCAGCCAATGAATGCTGCTCAAATTGAATCTTTGTCAAAACTTCCTTCAAAAGAAATTTTGCTTGGTCAATTGGTTGGAGTTATGAATGCTCCAGTTCGAAATTTTGTTTTTGCTATTAATGGTGTTCAGTCTAATTTTGTAAGGGTTCTTGGAGCAGTCCGAGATAAAAAGCAGTCATAAAGATATCCTATGGATATCTTGCCTTGCGCTATATTATTTGAAATGCGCAAGAAAAAACTGCAAGTTAAGTATTAGTTAAATTTTTCACGGAGGTGAATATAACAAAATGTCCGAAGAAGTTAAATTAAGTGCAAATGCACAAAAAATTATGGAGATGGTCGAGCAAATGAATGTTT
>CAZEDS010000015.1:0-24336 GCA_964510925.1 uncultured Candidatus Saccharibacteria bacterium | reverse complement strand
CGATAGTGAACTAGTACCGTGAGGGAAAGGTAAAAAGAACCCCGGAAGGGGAGTGAAATAGATACTGAAACCGTATGCCTACAAGCAGACAGAGCTTCGATTTATCGGAGTGATGTCGTGCCTATTGAAGAATGAGCCTGCGAGTTACCATTATTTGCGAGCTTAACTCTGTTACAGAGGGAGGCATAGGGAAACCGAGTCGTGTTAATAGCGCGCGCCGCCCGTAAGGGCAAGTCCCGAGCAATCGGGGCAATTAGTAAATGATGGTAGACCAGAAACCTGGTGAGCTAACAATGAGCAGGTTGAAGTTTCGAGAAATCGAAATGGAGGACCGAACCGGTATGTATTACAAAACATTCGGATGACTTGTGGTTAGAGATGAAATGTCAACCGAACCAGGAGATAGCTGGCTCTCCCCGAAATATATTTAGGTATAGCCGTTGAATATAGCTGTGTGGGGGTAGAGATACTGGAAGGAACGAGGATCGAAAGATTACAACTTCCTACCAAACTCCGAATACCACATTAGTGTTTTCATCGAGTCAGTCCTCGGGAGCAAGTTCCGAGGTCAAAAGGGAAACAACCCAGACCGTCAGACAAGGTCCCTAATTCTAGCTAAGTGTGAAAGGAAGTGTTACTCCTTAGACAACTAGGAGGTTGGCTTAGAAGCAGCCATCCTTTAAAGAGTGCGTAACAGCTCACTATTCGATCTCGATTTATCGAGACGGGAGTAATGCGCCGAAAATTTAACGGGGCTAAGCTAGAAACCGAAGCTACGGATTTTATGTCAATTTATTGACGTGGGATGGTAGGGGAGCGTTCCAGAAACCTGTGAAGGTGTGGTGTGAACCATGCTGGAGGAACTGGAAGTGAGAATGCAGGCATGAGTAGCAGACTAAGTTAGGTGAAAATCCTAACCGCCGTAAATCCAAGGTTTCCTACGCAACGATCTTCGGCGTAGGTTTAGTCGATCCTAAGGTGTCTCCCGTTTATTCGGGACCAGCCGATGGGTAAACGGTTAATATTCCGTTACTTTAATAATATTCGATGGGGTGACGCAGTTTGATAGACCAGGCGCTCGAATGGTTGGGCGTCTAAGCAGCAAATCAGGAATTATTGGAAAATCCGTATTTCCGTTCCGCAAGGTGTAGATGAGCTGTAGGCGAAAGCTTCGGCTTAAGCTGGTTGCGTTAAGCTGCCCAGAAAAACCTCTAAGTTATGTATTATTAAATTCGTACCGCAAACCGACTCAGGTGGATAAGTAGAGTATACTAAGGCGATCGGGAGAATAAAGTTTAAGGAATTCGGCAAAATGACCCCGTAACTTCGGGAGAAGGGGTTCCTTCAAGTAAAATTGTAAGGACGCAGAGAATCGGCCAGAACGACTGTTTAACAAAAACACAGCGCTCTGCTTAACCCGTAAGGGGATGTATAGGGCGTGACACTTGCCCGGTGCCGGTAGGTCAAATTTGGAGGTGACTCAGCAATGGGAGGCTTCTGAGCTAAGCCCCGGTAAACGGCAGCAGTAACTATAACTGTTCTAAGGTAGCGAAATTCCTAGCCACTTAATTAGTGGCCCGCATGAAAAGTGTAACGATTCTGGTACTGTCTTAAACTTTAACCCGGCGAAATTGAATTATCTGTGAAGATGCAGATTACCCGTTGTGGGACGAAGAGACCCCATGGAGCTTTACTGTAGGTTGATACTGATTAGCATTTTTATCTGTTGAGAGTAGGAGGGAGACTTCGGTCGTCAATGAGACACCTCCCTTATAAGAATGCAAGTCTAATCCCATTGAATTTGGGAGACAATGTCTGCTGGGCAGTTTGTCTGGGGCGGACCCCTGCAAAAGAATAACGCAGGGGTACAAAGGTTCACTTATTCCGGATGGAAATCGGAATGTAAGCGTAAGGGTACATGTGAGCTTAACTGTAAGATATACAAATCGAGCAGATACGAAAGTAGGTCCTAGTGATCCTCAAGTTGAATATGGGTTCGCTTGAGCTTAACGGATAAAAGTTACCCTGGGGATAACAGAGTAATGGCTCCCAATAGTCCGTATTGCCGGAGCCGCTTGCTACCTCGATGTCGGCTTGTCTCATCCTGGCGCTGAAGCAGGTGCCAAGGGTCTGGCTGTTCGCCAGTTAAAGAGGCGCACTAGCTGGGTTCAGATCGTCGTAAGACAGATCGGTCTTTATCTACAACGGGCGTGATGTGATTGAGGGATTTCGATCCTAGTACGAGAGGACCGGATTGAATAAACCTCTGGTGTACCAGTTGTCGTACCAACGGCAATGCTGGGTAGCTACGTTTATTGCGGATAAGTGCTGAAAGCATATAAGCACGAAGCCGTACCCAAGATTAATCGCAGTTCTCCAGGAAGATTACCTGGTTGATAGGAGGCAGGTGTAAGCACAGCAATGTGTTCAGCCGAGCCTTACTAATGAACATTATCTTTTTAGAATTTTTCTTGCTTAAAAAACAAGAAAAGGCGATTTCATTTGCAAAAATGAGGGTTTTCGATATTTTCGTGTACAAAATACACATATACAGATAAATCTTTCTAGTGAATTGTTAAGAAACAACTATTCGGTTTTTAGGGTGTTAAAACCCGCGTCTTTTATGACTTGAAAATCATAAATGTCGCTTGCACATTATTAATTTCAAATTAATGTGTCTGTCCCGATAGGGGTAAAAGCCTATTGGGACTACACACGTTAATCCAATTGATAATATTGATTGGAAAATATTATGTCGGTGGTTATTGCAGTGTGGAACAACCTCTTCCCATTCCGAACAGAGTCGTTAAACGCACTTGCGGTGAAAATAGTAACCCTCGTAAGGGGCTGTGAAGATAACACGCCGCCGGCATCATGTTTTTCAATTGTTTTGTTTTTGTGTAATTTTTCTTAAAATTGCTTCGCTTTTTTCTTTTATAAAATTTAAAGTTGATGCGCTCAGAAAATTTTTGCGAAAATTTACATAAAAACAAATATAGAATTTAAGTTATTTATTTTATCAAGTCTCTTTTTTGGCTTGAGAACACTATTTTGCACATATTGTGCGAAATACGTTGCTGATTTACGCAGAAACGTTAAAATTACCCATTTATGTCAGAACAAAAATCAAAAAATCAAAGTTTAGGAGAACTAATCGCTAAACACTCAAGACAAGTTAAAGTTTTTAGTGCAGGTGAGATGGTTGAAGGTGTTATTGTTGCGATCGATAAAAAATATATTTTAATTGATGTCGGTGCAAAACAAGAAGGTTTGTTAGCAAGAGATGAAGTTAAGAATTTGGTTGGCAAAACCATCGAAATTGGACAAAAACTAGCTGCTTTGGTTTTGTTTCCAGAAGATGCAAAAGGTAATTTGATTCTTTCGCTTAAAAAAGCAAGATCAAAACATAATTGGTCAACGCTTGAAGACGCATATCATAGCGGAGAAATTGTACCTGCAACTGTACTCGATTATCTAAAAGGTGGCTTTTTTGTCGATGTTAATGGTCAAAAAGGATTTATCCCAATTAGCCATCTAAATAGATATCATTTTGAGCAATTTAATAATGCAATGGCAGAGGGTTCTAACTCAGAAGCTGCAAAAACATTAGGCGGATTAAAAGGATCAATTTTAGAAGTAAAAATCATTGAGATTGATGTTCCAAAAAATCGTTTGGTAATGTCTGAAAAAGAAGCTATGCCAGCAGAAGAGATTCAGTTACGTGATAAAAGATTATCTGAGATTCAAGCTGGATCAATTGTTGATGGTAAAGTCTCTATTGTTTTGCCATATGGAATTCTTGTTGATTTAGGTGGAATTGATGGTTTGGTTCATATTTCAGAAATTGCATGGGAAAAAGTTGACGTTGCTTCAAATTATTTTAAATCTGGCGACAATATTAAAGTTAAGGTTATTGGTAAAGATGGTGATAAATTAGCTTTATCTGTCAAAGAATTAAAAGATAATCCTTGGAATAACGTTGAAAACAAATATCCATTAGGAATGAAAGTTAAATCAACCGTAACAAAAGTTGTTCCTTTTGGTGCATTTATAGAACTTGAAAAAGGTTTGGATGGTTTGATCCATGTTTCTGAAATGGTAAAACCACTTGCAGTAGGTGATGAAGTTGAAGCAGTTGTAGTCAATGTTGACTCAAAAGATCGAAAACTTGCACTTAGCGTAAGAAAAATCGAAGATACAAAGATTTATAAATAATTCATATCAAATGGATTCATACGAAATTCTCAACAAGCTTAGCAGCAAAAGCGTAAGCTTGTTGAAGGAAATTAATCCCAAATATAAGAATATTTCCACTGTAAAATTAGGCGAGGTTTTAGAAATAATCTCAAAATCTGATGAACGATTTGCCGCAGTTATTACTGCTTTAGATTTAGATACTCAATCCAAATTAAAAGTTGATTTTTTTGAATGGATAATCGCTTCTTTTTATGAGGCTTTATTGATTAATTCTGAATCTGTTGACATCAATCATCTATTTTTCGCTATCCTTTTAAAATCAGATATTGAATCCTATTATCTAGCAAAAAAACAATATTATACAAACTTAGAAACAAAACTAGAAAAAGAAGCAAATATTTACATTGAAAATATCAGTGAGAGCACCGAAGCTAAAACTGTAAATTTAATAGGTCGTGAAAAAGAAATTACCCGATTGTTGGTAAATTTAACGTCTGATCCGACAACACCTATTTTGTTATTAGGTGATACGGGTATTGGTAAGACTTCATTGATTTATGAACTTTCAAGGCGTATTAAAGATGGTCAAGTTCCACTTGAATTATTAGGTGCAAAGATCTTTAGAGTAAAATTCCCAACACTTTTAAATTTAATGCCTACAGATCAGTCGATTTTTCCTAGCGATTATTTTTCTAGATTGCTAATGAGTATGCTCGAAAAAGAGAAGATCCAAGGTAGGATAATTCTTTTTATAGATGATCTTAAACTTGGAGTAAATTTCTTTATAGGTTTAAGTGGAAGTACTAATGATAAATCAATCTCATTGGTTGCTGCTGCTCAAAATGATATTCAAGAAAAGTTTTGGGATTCTCCATTATCTAAAAATTGGAATGTTATTTTGATGGATGATCAAACCACAAGTGATTACAAAGAAATTCTTGCTTATGAATCTAATCGGATTTATGAGCAAACTGGAGTTAAGTTTTCGGATTCTGCCATTGATCGAATTTTAGAGTTGTATAAGGCTGGAGTTATTAATGATGCTTTTCCAGGTAATGGAATTAAGCTTTTGAATTCACTTGCCGTATATAAGACTCATACTTCAGTTGATTACAAAAAGGTTTCAAATCTAATAAATAAGTTAAGTTTGAAGCCAAATACTGATGTTATTAAAGAAAATTTAAAAAAGTTTATTCCACAAGAAATAATTGTTATTGATAAGGATGTTTCTGCATATTTAGGCAATGAAGAATTTAATGAAGTTGATGAGAATACTTATCGAGATAAGTTTCAGAATATTGATATGAATTTAAAAGAAAAAATTATCGGACAAGATGAGGCTATTGATTACCTTAGTAGGGCATTACGTGTAGCTTCATTAAAGTTACATATGGAAACTAAGCCACTTGGTTCTTTTATGCTTTTAGGACCTACTGGAGTTGGTAAAACTGAAACTGCTAAGGCCATCGCCAAATATCTATTTGGTACAAGAGATAAAAACGGACGTATTCCAAAAAACTTTCTGCGGATAGACATGACTGAATTTGCTGAAAAACACTCGGTTGCTAAGTTATTTGGTGCGCCTCCAGGTTATGTCGGTTATGAGGATAATTCTTCATTAGCTGATTTTGTTAAGGAAAATCCACATTGTATTGTTTTATTTGATGAAATCGATAAAGCTAATCCAGATGTTCTTAACTCTCTTTTGCATATCATGGATGAAGCCGAAATTAGAACAAATAGTGGTGAATTTGTTTCATTTGAAAACGTAATAATTATCATGACTAGTAATCATGGTGCTGAATTAATAGATAAACAAATAATTGGCTTTAATGATAAAAATGCAGATCAAGAATTAAAAGTTAAAGATCTTTTGATTAATAATCTAAAAAAAGTTTTGAAACCTGAGTTATTAAATCGATTTGATGAAATTATTGTGTTTAAAAAGCTAAGCGAGGACTCTTTAGATAAAATTATTAAGTTAATTTTGAACCCACTAGAGAAATCTCTTCAAGAGAGAAATATTAAATTGACCGTATTGGCAAATGCCATAAAGGTAATTAGCAAAAAAGCTAATTATGCAGAATATGGTGCAAGAGATTTAAAACGTACTATTAAGCGTGATATTACAGATGAAGTTGCTAAGCATCTTTTATCAAAATCTAAAAAGCAAATAACTAAAATTAAGGTTAAAGGCATTTCAAATAAGATTGAGATTGAGTTTGAATAAACTGGTTGTATTTTCAGCAATTTGCTTCGCTCGTTTTTTGCGTAGCAGAAAACCACGCACGAGCTTTCTACGAAATCTCTTTGCTACCTTCAGAAAAATTTTAGAAAATTTATTCCTTCCCTCTATTATGACTTCTGATTTTGATGTTTTATGAAAGAAAGAGCGCACATTTTTGATGTACTTTGGTGTTTTAGGGTAGACACCTCAAGATGAAAATTCATCTGCTCTTTAACTATTTTCTGGTTTAGAACCAGATCCACAGTCCTGAAATCAGGACTATGCAGATTGCCATTGCACAAATATAAAAATTCACTGCCGTGAATTCTTTTTGGGCCAATCGTAACAGTAATCCTGCGAAAATTGAAATGATACACGCAACCCCAATGGCTGCTAGTATCACTACAGTTAACGTTTCTGTCATCTTTTGCTCCTTGATACGTAGCTTTTACGTTGCCGTCATTATATCAAAACAAGGCCTCCTATACTATAGGACTAGCTAAGCCTTTAGCCATCGCTTTTTCTTCCCATAATTGATACAAACTAAACATGAGCTCAAAAAAAAAGGAAATGATGTTTGTTTGCAATGAGTGTGGTGATGAATCCAGTATGTGGCAGGGTAAGTGTAAAAATTGCGGAGCATGGAATTCATATAAAGAAATAAAGGTTGATAATATCCTCGATGAAAAAATTGACTATGTTACTTCTACAATTAAAAAAACTAAATTAAAAGATATTGTTTTCACCCAAAAAGAACGTATAAAAAGTGGTATTGATGAGTTTGATAAAACTATTGGAGGAGGACTCGTTTCTGGTCAAGTGATTTTGATTGGTGGAAATCCAGGTATTGGAAAATCCACATTAGTCATGCAATTATGTTCGCAAATTAATGTAAATACATTGTATGTTTCAGGTGAAGAATCCGACGAACAAATTGCAATGCGTGCTAATCGGTTAGGAGTTAAAGGCGACAAACTTACAATTACAGCAACAAATAATTTGTCATCGGTATTGAATGAATTGGGTGATTGTGAACTTTTGATTATCGATTCTATCCAAACAATATTAATGCCAAGTATTACAGGATCAGCTGGGTCTGTTTCGCAGATTAAAGAATGTGCATTTAGGTTGGTTACTGTTGCAAAGACAAAAAATATTCCTGTAATAATTATTGGCCACATAACAAAAGAAGGATCACTGGCTGGTCCAAAGATTCTTGAGCATATGGTTGATACTGTTTTATATCTTGAAGGTGGAAAAGAAAGTTTGTTTAGATTTTTAAGAGTTTTTAAAAATAGATTTGGAGAAGATACTGAAGTAGGTATTTTTGAAATGAAAACGGAAGGAATGGTCGGTGTAAAAAATTCAGGATTTTTGTTGAATGAGGATTTTCAATTTTCAGCATCTGGGAATACGGTTAGTATTGCACTTGAAGGAAAGCGTCCAATAGCAGTAGAGGTACAAGCATTAGTTACAAAATCTGCTTTTGGTTTTCCAAAAAGGACTGCGAGTGGTTATAGCTTGAGCCGTTTGCAATTACTTGCAGCGATGTTGGAAAAACGATTGAAATTACCTTTGAGTGAATATGATATTTATTTAAATATTGCATCGGGTTTTCAAACAAAAGATCCGTCTATGGATTTGCCGGTTTGTGTTTCAATTATTTCAAGTTTTTATGACAAACCTGTAAAAGATCGTTCAGCATTTTTTGGTGAAGTTGGGTTGTCAGGTGAGGTCCGAAGAGTGATTGCAACCGAACAAAGAATAAAAGAAGCTAATAATTTAGGTTTTAAATTTATTGGTTCACAGTCGAATATTGAAAATATCAAGCAGCTAAAGGGTTTTTTGATGATATAATTCATCAATGCAGGGCGGGATAAATACATTTTTCAAAAAGAATATTGGTGGTTGGATTTCAAAGAATCCTAGATTTGTTTGGGCCATTATTTTTACAGTAATCACATTTTTCGTATTAAATTTTTCATATTTTGAACAATACCAAGTTGCAGGTGTTCATTTTTTAGGGGAATCTATTATTTCTTCTTTTGTATTTTTATTCGTATTTTTATTTGGTAAATCTTTGGTAAGTTTTGTATCGCTTTGGATTGAAGGAATGATAGAGAGAATTTTTAAGAGTGTGTTGTATGATTTTTGGGTTAATCAATCAGCTAAAGTTGTTGAAATTGTCAGAAGACAAAATGCACGTGTGCTTGAAGATCCTTCATCATTTGATGAGTTTCATCGACCAGTTCCGCCAATTGTTTTAGATACTTCTTCAATCATCGATGGTCGGATATTGGGGTTGATGCGAACTTCTTTTTTGGACAATACAATTATTGTTACTCAGTCTGTGATTGAAGAATTAAAACGAATTGCTGATAAAGAAACCTCTGCTAAAAAAGATCGTGGTAAGAGGGGATTAGATATTTTGTATGAAATAAAAAAACTCGCAGGAAAGAATCGATTTAAAACAATAGATACGAACTTTACATATAAAAACGGAAATACTGTTGATCAATCATTAATTGATTTTTGCGTAGAAAAAAAAGCGAAGATTGCGACATTAGATATGAATTTGAGCAAAGCGGCTGATCTTTCTGGTGTAAAAGTATTAAATATTAATAAACTTGTAACCGAGATCAGAATGAATTTGAGACCTGGGGATTTAGTAAATATAAAACTGATGCAACAAGGGAAAGAATCTGGTCAAACAATCGGATATTTAGATGATGGGACTATGATTGTTGTTAGAGATTCTTTTGATCATTTAGGGGAAACTCATGACGTGCTCGTTGAAAAAGTTATTCAAACTGAAGCGGGCAAATTAATTTTTGCATCAATTTCGTAAAATTTTGCTTATCAAATATATTCGAAATTTATCTAAGTAGAGGTGTTTTGAGGTAATAAAAATGCCGGGCATCAATATGCTAAACCCGCATAATGAAGCTCGGCCAATAAGTCCATCTTCCCGGACAGGGGGGAAGAAATTAACTTAATACAAACTTAGCACGTTGGAATGCGCTGTCAACAATTTGCCTTTTATAATTTCTCATGATAGGATTTCTGCGTTGGAATTTCCCCAAAATTTGTTTAAGTCCCAGTAAAAGTAAAGATTATTCTTTCAAATGTTTCAAAAAATTTCAGTAAAAATACCCGTATTTCAATTAATTAATTCAATTTTATGGTAAAAACCCCAAATCCTAATAGCGATGTTGTTGATTATAACGATCTTGTCGCAGGAAATTCTTCTAATAATTCAAATGCAAATAGCCAAGCGCCAATTCCATATCAAGGTCAAGGCGGACGAAAAAATAATGGTTACACGCAAAGATCTTCTAATGGTGAAGGTGATGTAGATCCAAATGAAAAAACTTATAAAATAAGTGGAATTCTTGAGATTAAACAAGAATACGGTATTTTAAGGCAAGACAAAGCTGAAGATAATATGCCAAAAGATGTGTATATTGCTCAGACTCAAATAAATAAATTTGGTTTAAGAAAGGCCGATAGAGTTGAAGGTCAAGCACGTGCACCAAAACCAGGTGAAAGATATCTATCATTATTAAAAGTAGAAAAAGTTGATGGTATGGATCCTGCAGTTGCAAAAGCTAGACCAAGATTTGAGACACTTACGCCAATATTTCCAAATCAAAGAGTAAAGCTTGAAACAAAACAAGACATTTTGACTACTAGAATTTTAGATTTGATGGCGCCTATTGGTAAAGGTCAAAGAGGAATGATTGTTGCTCCACCAAAAGCTGGTAAAACTTGGTTAATGACGGATATCGCAAGAGGTATTGCGGCAAATCATCCAGAAATGAAAATCATGTTTGTGCTAGTCGGTGAGCGTCCAGAAGAGGTCACCGATATTCAAAGACAAGTTCATGGTGAAGTCTGGGCAAGTAATTTTGACGAAGCTCCAGCTGATCAAGTTAATGTTGCTGAAAATGCATTAGAACGTGCAAAGCGTTTGGTTGAAGTTGGTGGTGACGTTATTATTTTGATGGACTCTTTAACAAGACTTGCTCGTGCATACAACATGGTTGAAGCACCAAGTGGTAGAACTTTAAGTGGTGGTTTTGATCCTGCTGCTTTGTATCCTCCAAAGAAATTTTTTGGTGCTGCTAGAAAATTCGAAGAGGGTGGTTCATTAACTATTATTGCAACTGCGCTTGTTGATACTGGTAGCAGAATGGATGATGTTATTTTCGAAGAGTTTAAAGGTACGGGTAACATGGAGTTATTTTTAAATAGAACTCTAGCAGAAAGAAGAATTTATCCTTCAATTGATATAAGAAGATCTATGACACGCCATGAAGAGCTTTTACAGACTAAAAAAGAAGCTGAAAAAGTTATTACTTTGCGAAGAATGATAGACTTGCTGGATGAAAATGAATCTACGCAAATCGTAATAGAAAAAATGAAACGTACTAAAACAAATGAGGATTTCCTAGACTCACTTTCAAATAGTAATAAATGAAACAAAAATTTTCTTTAGGGAAAAAAAACACAATTTTTGATGTACCAATTCTAAGCGCATTAGGGTCCTTTTTTATTGCATTTATTGAATATTGTGTCCATAAATTTGATAGTTTTATTTTTTATCTTCATTACTTTGTAATAAAATATTTGGAGTTTTTTGTTAATTTTAAATTTAAAGCTGCAGCTGCGCTTTTTAGATCAAGAGGACAATTAGTAAAGCGTTATAGATACGCATTAATGGTTTTTTTGATTTTATTTGTGTATTTAGGGGTTGGTGTTTATCAAGGACGTTTTGTAAAAGAACAAGAACAATCAACAGTTCGTTTCTTATCTTCAAACAATATATTTTATGATACAAGTAAGGCTGCTACTGATTCTTCAGATATAAAATTACGTGATGCGCCAATTGAACATGAGGTTAAAGTTGGAGAGACTCTTGTTACGATTGCTAAAGATTATAAAATTTCGCTTGAATACATAAAGTTTGCTAATGATTTGGTCGATAATTCAGTTAGAGCTGGGCAGATTCTTAAGATTCCACCAGTAGAAGGAACTATTCATCGGGTAGAAAAGGGCGACACGATTGATAAAATTGCAAAGAAATACAATGTACCATCTCAATCTATTTTAGATTTCAACTATATTGATAGTGCTTTTGTTCTTTCTGAAGGAGTTTATATTATTGTTCCTGAAGCACAGATTCCTACAGAGCAAAGATATTATGCAGGAGCTGTAGTTTACGATACTTCTGCATACGGTTTGATTCCATATGCAGGGAATTTAAAGGAGCATGGTTCAGGTCAATTTGTTTGGCCATTTAGCGGAATCATCACTCAAAATTTTAGTAGGTATCATCCTGCATTAGATATTGCGGCAAGAACGGGTGATATTTTTAGTGTTGATAAAGGAAAGGTAATTCGTGCAGGTTGGTGGCAAGGTGGTTATGGAAATGCTGTACAAGTTGATCATGGTAATGGTTATGTTACGACATATGCGCATATGAGTGTGATTTCGGTTTCTACAGGTGATAATGTTGATCGTGGACAAAAAATAGGAGTCGTTGGTAACACTGGAAATGTTCGAGGTATTACTGGAATTCATTTGCATTTTACTGTTCAAGAAGGTGGTCGTTATATTGATCCGATGAGTATTCTTCCATAAAAACTATTTAAGTAAAACTGTTATATTTACAGCGAATTTAAAACATTTTTTAAAACTGCATATTGAAAATTGAGCTCAATAATTACATACTAATAATACAGTCTTAGGACATTAGTTTGATAGTTTACAAGATTATGTTTTCAATAAACAACAAGGAAAGTCAGGAATCAATATTTGGTTCTTCAAGCAAGTTAATGTATGTGGTTGCATTTTTAGTTCCAATGTTTTTTATTCCCGCTTCGTTTGATGTTTACTCATTAAATAAAACATATTTAATTGTTCTATCAGCCTTTGCCTTGTTAATAATGTTTTTGTTTCAAGGTTGGACTAGGGGAGTGGTTTTTTATAAAAGTTTGCGAGGCTATATCCCTGCAGTTGCATTATTATTAGGTGCAATTGGTTCGACTTATTTTTCAACAAATAGAATCATTTCTATTTGGGGTCAATCTGATGTCTACCATAATACTTTATTGTTTTACGCTGCATTAGCCATCATCTTTATGGTTTTTGTGAATACAAGAATTAATTTTCATAAAGTTGGATTGATGGTTGCTTTTGGATCTACTGTTTCAGTTACAGCTGCCTGGTTATTTTTGTATAGAACGATAACAATTTATGGAAGCCGATTTTTAGCTGGTTCATCATTTAGTGATTCTTGGTTTGCTCTTGTTGCTTTATCATCACTTTCATCTTTTATTTTTGCATACAGACTTTTTAATAAAAATCTTAGTTATGGAACTTTTAAATTTTCAGCTTTGATTTTAGGTTTAATTATTAATCTTAGCTTTTTAGTAACGACAAGAGAATATATGGCACTTGCTTTGGTTGTCGTTGCGGTTGCTGTTAGCGCTTATTATTCAAAAATAAATTTAAAAGCAAATTCAATGGTACTTGGGTTGGTTTGCTTATGTGTTTTGGTATTAGGTGGAGTTCATTTTGTACCAGGTTTTACTGGTAAAGTCGGATTTACATTTCCTGAACCAGTAAGAATCAATGTTTATCATTCTTGGTATGTTGCTAATAATGCATTGTTAGAGAAGCCATTTATGGGTTTTGGTTTAGGTTCATTTAGCACTGCGTATACGCTTTTTAAACCATTGTCTGTTAATGCATCAAATTATTGGACTGCAAGTTTTTCACAACCATTTAATGATTTATTTTTATGGTTAACTGTCGGAGGTTTGTTTGGGCTTTTGATGTATGGAATTTATGTCGGTGTTCCAATGATCAAAGCTGTTAAGTATTTGAATAAAGATGGATCTCACTTGTTTGCAGCACTAACATTAATGCTTAGTTTTGCACTTTTAATGATTTATGGAAGTAACATTACTTTAAGTTTGTTGTTTACATTAGCAGCCGCTTATCTATATCAGGTTTCTGATTATGGTTCTTTTGCATTTAGATCAAAGAATTTTGTTTTGGTCTCATTAATTGCAGTCTTTGGTATCTTGGGATTTTCGTTATTGAATATGTTCTCAGTATATAGAGCAAATGTGTTATTTAGGTCTTCATTGTTTGCTGCAAATCCATTAGATGGATATACAAGACAAGTAGCTGCTGTAGCTTCATATCCTTATGAAAATGCATTTATTAGAACAGCTGCATTTAATGGTATAAGTATTGCTTCTGCTATATCAAAGAGAACAGATTTGAATGATGAGCAAAAGAAACTTTTAGAAAATTTGATTATACAATCAGCAAAATATTCTGCAGTTGCAACCGAGGTTACTGGCCGAAGACTTTCTTCTAATTGGGAAGTTCGAGGTATTGTTTACAAATCATTGATTAATGTAGATAAAGAAAAATATTTGAATCCTACTATTCAATCATATGTAAACGCAATTAATCTTGATAAATATAATCCAAGATTAAAGACTGATTTAGGAATCTTGTATTACAACTTAAAAGATTATCAAAAAGCTGTAAGCGTTTTGTCTGAAGCTATCAGAAATAAACAAGATTATCCTAATGCTTATTATGTAATGTCTAAAGTATTAAAAGATGCCGGAAATTACCCTGCATCATATTTGTACATGGATGCTGTTAAAAAACTTATTAAAGAATCTGATTCTAACTATGCAACTATAGTTAAGGAGCATGAGGAATTAAGAAAGTTAGCTGAAGAGGCTACTAAAAAAGCTCAAGAAGCGAAAGCAGCTCAAGAGGCAAAATTAAAAGCTCCAGAAGTAAAGCTAACTGAACCAACTCAAAAGCAAAACTTGGAGAGCTCAGATGGGTCCGCCGTTGAGGTTAAAAAGGATTCTGTAAACTCTACTTTGGATTCTGTATCAAAAGAGGTTCCAGTTATTGAGAATAGAAACTCAGACACAAATAATGAGGGGATAAGTCAATAATCTTATATCTTTAAAAGCCGGTTTGATTGAAAAATCAGACCGGCTTTTTTTTGTATACTTTATATAAGTTGATATGAAATTAAAACGTGTTTTAATCGAATCTTTTTCCAAATTTTCGGGCTTGGATAATTACCTCTCGTTTGTTGTCACTGAAAACAATTCTTTTATTAGGTAGTTCTTCAATTCTGTATACTTTTATTTCTGTAGGTTCAATTGGTAGAGCATCCTGTTCTGCTTTATAAGTTTGCATTGTTTGTACAATTTTTTGCGTAAGTTCTTTGCATCCGTCTTGAGTTGAGGCAGATATAAAATGAACTTTAAGATTTTCCTTGTTAAAAAGAGCTGAAATTTCTGATTCTTTTTCTCGTACTTCGACTAAATCAGTTTTGTTTATCACTATAATTTCTGGCTTTTTAGCAAGATCTTCGCTCCATTTTGAAAGCTCAGATCTTATAGATTTGTAGTTAAGAAGCAAGTCTTTAGGTGTAATTTCTGTATCCATCAAAATTGAACCGTCAATTATGTGAATTATTAATTTGGTTCTTTCGATGTGTTTTAAGAAATTTATACCTAAACCTTTTCCGTCTGCTGCGCCTTCAATTAATCCTGGAATATCTGCTATTACATAGTAGGCCTTTTCATTTATATACTTTGCGGTATTAAAAACTGCAAGATTCGGCTCGAGTGTTGTGAATTTATAGTTTCCAATTTTAAAGTTATTGTCCGTTAATGCATTTATTAAAGATGATTTTCCAGCATTAGGAAAGCCAACCAATCCAATATCAGCAAGTAGCTTAAGTTCGAGTTGAAATTCAATATGTTCAGTTTTTTCTCCAGCAGTAGCTTTATTTGGTGCTTGGTTTGAAGCTGACTTAAAGTTCCAGTTACCAAGTCCTCCTCGGCCACCTGCAGCAGCTTTGTATAGCTGTCCAGCTTGATTTAAGTCGGCAAGTAGCTTTTGATTCATATCGTAGACGATTGTTCCAACTGGGACTGAAATATACATGTCTACACCTGCAGAGCCTTTCATGAGCTTTTTCATTCCTGGGTTTCCGTTTTCAGCATGGAATATCTTTTTTACTCTAAATTCTTGTAAAGTGTTTGCGTGTTCGTCTGCTTTAAGATAGACATCTCCGCCTCGGCCTCCGTCTCCGCCCCATGGTCCACCGTTTCTAACGTACTTTTCTCGTCTAAACGAAATCAAGCCGTCTCCGCCATTTCCTGCCTTAACTTTGATACTAATTGAATCAATCATTCGTTAATTATACCGTTATCTGTATTGATACGTCGATGGCTGTCCTATAGTGTTTTTGGCTTTGCGATTTGCTTTTGTTCATTGGCTTCAAATTATATCCAATATAGATTAAAATTATGAGCATGATAAATACAGCAGAAGCTTCACAAAATACATATGATCATAAAAAGATCGAATCTGAAATTTTGCAACAATGGGAAGAAAAAGGGCTGTTTCAAAATACTTCAAATAAAGCTACAACAAAAGAAAATAAAGAATATTTATTATTCGCATTTGCTTACCCATCAGGGGAAGGTTTGCACGTAGGTCATGTTGAATCTAAAACCGCTCTCGATATTTTGGCCAGATATTATCGAATGCAAGGAAAAGATGTGTTTTTTCCTGTAGGCTGGGATGCTTTTGGTTTGCCAGCTGAAAACTATGCAGTTAAAACAAAAATACATCCATCTGTTACGACTAAAAATGCGATTAAGGTTTTTAGCCGTCAAATAAAACAGTTAGGTATTTCGTATGACTGGTCTTCAGAAATTGCGACCTGTGATCCAGAATATTATAAATGGACACAATGGTTATTTTTAGAATTATATAAAAATAAAAAAGCATATAAAAAACTTGCAAATGTAAACTGGTGTCCGTCATGTAACACTGTGTTGGCAAATGAGCAGGTCGTAGAAGGTTCATGTGAACGTTGTGGTACGCAGGTTATTCAGAAAGATTTAGAACAATGGTTTTTTAAGATAACTGATTATAAAGATGAATTGATTTCAGGTTTAGATCAAGTTGATTGGCCAAGTTATACAAAGCAAAAGCAATTAAATTGGATTGGTAGGTCTGAAGGCGCTGAAATTACTTTTAAAATTGTAGATACCAATAATGATTTTAAAGTTTATACAACAGCGCACGATACGATTTATGGAGTAACTTTTATGGTTTTGGCTCCAGAGCATCCATTAATAAAAGATTTTATTGAAAATGCACCTAAAAATTTTAACAAAGAATCTGTTAGTGATTATGTTGAAAAAACCAAAACAAAAACAGAGGAAGATCGAATTATAAACCGAGAAAAAAGCGGTGTTTTTACTGGTCTTTATGCATTAAATCCTCTTAATGGTGAAAAAATACCTGTATGGGTTGCGGATTATGTTTTGATGAATTATGGAACTGGTGCAATTATGGCTGTTCCAGGTCATGATGAGCGAGATGCTGATTTTGCAAAGAATCATAACTTAAATGTTATTTATCTTACAAAAGAAAATACTTTTATTAGTTATTCAGGAAAAATTAAATCGGATTTAAAAGCTTTTCACTTGCAGAATTCTGCTGAGTTTAACGATATGTCTTTTGAAGAATCCAGAACTAAAATTTTGTCTAAGCTTGAATCTTTAGGCTTAGGATATTCAAAAGTTCAATATAGATTGCGAGATTGGTTAATTAGCCGACAAAGATATTGGGGAGCTCCAATTCCTATTGTCTATGACCCAGAAGGAAATCCTCATCCAGTTAAGCAAGAACATTTGCCTTGGGTATTGCCAACAGACGTTGATTTTTTACCTACAGGTGAATCTCCATCAAGATTGTCAAAAGAATTTGGGGAGCGTGTAGAGAGATTATATGGTAAAGGCTGGACTCCAGATTATGACACGCTTGATACCTTTGTTGATTCTTCTTGGTATTATTTGAGGTTTCCTGATGCAAGAAATGATTCTGCTTTTGCTTCAAAAGATAAATTGAAAAACTGGTTGCCGGTTGATTTTTATATGATTGGTCCTGAGCATACTGTGTTGCATTTATTGTACTCGAGATTTTTCACGAAATGTTTGCGTGATATGGGGTACTTAAATATTGATGAGCCATTTCAAAAAATGAGACACCAAGGAATGATACTAGGACCTGATAATAAAAAAATGAGTAAGAGTAAGGGCAATGTAATTAACCCTGATTTGGTTGTTGAAGCTCAAGGAGCTGACACATTAAGAGTTTACGAGATGTTTATGGGGCCAATTGATGCTGATAAACCTTGGAGTGAGTCAGGTGTTGCTGGAGCAAGGCGCTTTTTATCAAGAATCAATAGTATCGTTTTAAATAGCTCAAAAGCACAAGCTGAAAAGTCTTCGCAAAATTCATTGGTTGAGCTTAATGCGTTAATTACTAAAGTTGGTTCAGATATTCCTGTTCTTAAATTTAATACAGCGATTGCTGCGATGATGACCTTTTTAAATGTTTGGGAAAAAGACTCTGAATGCTTATGTGTTCAAGATACTAAATCATTTTTAAAATTGTTATGTCCTTTTGCTCCATTTTTGTCGGATTACTTATGGCAAAAATTTTCTGGAGAAATTGAATCAATTCACTTGTCGAGCTGGCCACAAGCTAGAGCTGATCTATTACAAAAAGAATCATTTGATCTTGTAGTACAAGTTTCAGGCAAAGTTCGTGGGACTGCAAAGAATCTTAAATTTACACTCTCTGAAGACGAAATACTTTCAATTGCTAAAGATTTAGTTTCTAAGCATTTAGAAGGCCAAACGATAAAGAACAAGATTTATATTAAAAATCGTCTCGTTAATTTCGTAATTTAAGCTTTTAACGTTACGCCTTTTAGTTGGTACGCCATAAATTTTTGTGGCGTATCAATTTATATTTACTTAACACTCATTTTATATATCTATAACTAGGTTTTAATCCTTATTATCTATGATTGTTCAGTGTTAATATTTTCAATTTTTAATAATTCAAGATCTGTTTTTTGTTTATTAATACTTTTATTCGGCTTAATAATTAGGCTGCGTTTAATCTGCGGTGAATTGTTTCTGCGTTCAAAGTGCTATTCGTTTTTGGTAGGCAATAATTATTTGATAAAAAATTATGCCTATGAATATTCAAGCCAGAAAGTACTTAGAATTGAAGATCGTGTTTTTTATGTTTCAAGATTTTCTGAATTAGATTTTGGTGATACTGTAAGTGTTTCGCAAATAAAGTCATTTGACGCCAATGTAGTAAAAATAAACTCAAACAAAATTTTAAAAAAAATAGGGGTCATAAGATCACTGCTAATAAAAAAAGTAAAAAAAAGGCTTCCTGAGCCATATTCAACTTATGTATTGGGTTTAAGTATAGGTTATAAGCCAAATTTACCAGCAGATATTCGGCAAAATATGCAAAAGGCAGGGATTATGCATGTTTTAGTAGTTTCCGGTTTTAATTTAGGTTTGATTTTTAGTAATTTGGGGATAGTAACAAAGCGTTTTGGAAGGGGTAAGTTTTTAATGCTATCTATAGTATTTTCTTCCATATATATTTTTTTGATTGGATTTGAGGCGCCAATTATTCGTGCGTTTTTATCTTTTATATATCAGCTATTTGAGTCGATATTTGGAATTGAGGTTAAATCATGGTTCAAACTATTTTTTATAAATCTTTTGATGCTTAATTTTTGGCCATATTTATTTTTTGATTTAAGTTATCAGTTCACATTTATTGCAGTTTTAGGCGTGGATTTGTTTTCTAAGTATAGAGAGTCCTTTAAATCAATTCTTATAACTTTATGGATGATTCCGATTACTAGCTTTTATTTTGGAGAATTTTCTTTATCTGGATTAATATCAATTCCCATTGTGGTGTTATGTGTTCCTATGGCAACTTTTATTTCTATTGTTTATGCTGTGTTGCCGAGTTTTTTAGTCTTTGATTTTTTGGTAGTAGCAATATTAAGTCCATTGATTTTTTTAATAGATTTTATTGAAAACGCACAGTTAGGATATGCAATTCACACAGATTCTTTAAGTTGGGTATTTATTTGTTTGATCTATATTTTTTTATATTTAGGTATAAGCATTTTTAAAAATGTCTAAGAGGCTTCTTGTATATACCTTTTTTATAAGTTTTCTTTGTTTTGTTTTTATTAATTCACCTAAATTTATTAATTTTTATGGAGGTGACTTTTGGGTTTATTTTTTAAATGTTGGACAAGGGGATTCTGCTCTTATCAAAACTGAATCAGCGCAAACTATCTTAATAGATAGTGGTCCAGATAATTCTTTATTATTTCGGATTGGTGATATTCTTCCATTTTGGGTACATAAAATAGATTTAGTTTTAGTATCACATTCACATAAAGACCATTTATCAGGTTTGATATATCTTTTAGAACATTATGAAATAGTTTGTTTGTATTATAAGTCTATTGACCCTCCAGCCAATGATGAAGAGGTTTATCTTAGAACTTTGATAAATGATCTGAAAATCAAATTAATTTTCCAGGATGAAGCGATTTGGGGTTGTTTAAAAGAAAATAAAGAATTCCAGATCCAAAATTTTAAAAATTCTTTTGCCTATTCAAATAAATACTTAAAAGATCAAAATAATGAATCATTAATCACATTAATAAAATATAGAGATATAAAAGTACTTTTTACCGGTGACGCAATGATAGGTGAGCAAGAATTGGTTGCCAGAATGGTTGGTTCGGTTTCTATTTTAAAAGTGCCACATCAAGGTTCAAAATATAATTTATCGGTTGAAGCATTAAAGATATTAAGACCACAGTATGCGGTAATTCCTGTAGGGAAAAATTCTTATGGTCATCCACATAAAGAAGTGCTCACTGCGTATTACGACCTTGGGGTAAAACTGTTTAGAACCGATCAATTAAAATACTTCTCCTTCAATTTGGATGAATTGGCGGATATAATCACTAGTAATGGATATAAAAAATGAATTAAATATATTTTTTCAAGAATGTATAAAAAGTTTAGCTCCTGATAACGATTTTGTTACCGCCGAATTTGATAAGACTCCAAATAAGCTTTTTGGCGATTTGTCTACAAATTTTGTAATGCAAAATTTTGTTTATTTAAAAGCAAATTTTGAGGATTTAAACAGCCCTTTTGCTTTAGCTGAATATTTATCTTCTCAGTTGATGGCTAATAAACCAAGTTTTGTTAAAGCCTTTAAAGCTGAAAAACCTGGATTCATCAATGTTTATCTTGATTATACATATATCGCACAAAACGCCCTCAGGGATACTATAGGGCTTGGGCTAACTCAGGTTGATAAGAAAATAGTTGTTGAACATACTTCTGTTAATCCTAATAAAGCAATGCACATAGGTCATTTAAGAAATGCAGTATTAGGAGACTTTTTCGCTAATTTATATAAAAAATTTGGTGCTACAGTTGAAGTTCAAAATTATATTGATGATACCGGAGTGCAAGTTGCTGATACTGTAAATGCTCTAGGCTTTTTAGGTGCTGATTCTTCTGGATATGAATATTTTGATGACTTTTGTTGGGATAAATATGCTCAAATAAATAAACTCTATGAAACAAATAAAGATTTATTAGAAAAACGTGAACAAATTTTGCATGAATTAGAAAAAGGTAATAATGAAACTGCAATGCACTCAAGTGAATATGTTCAAAAAATTTTGAATGACCACATTGCATTAATGAAAAGATTCGGTATTAATTATGATTTGCTTGTATACGAGAGTGACATAATAAAAACAGGACTTTGGAATGAAACACATGCCCTATTAGAGAAATCATCAAATTTTGTTTTATCGACAGAAGGCAAACAAGAAGGATGCTGGGTTTTAAAATCAACTGACGGAAAATATGAGGACAAAATTTTTATTAGAAAGAACGGAACAATTGTTTATACAGCAAAAGATACTGCTTATCATTTATGGAAATTTGGTTTAGTAAAATCCAAATTAAAATTTAAACAATTTTCTGACACAGATATTTATAGAACTTCAGTTGATGGATTTGATGGAGCCTTTGGACATGCAAATACAATTGTTAATGTAATCGACGAGAGACAAACTTATCCACAGCAGATGGTTAAACAAGCCTTAGAAAGCTTAGGATTTGCTAATGAAGCTGAGCATTTAATGCATATACAATATGGTGTTGTGAATTTATCCCCAGCTAGTGCACAGAAATTAGGCATTACTGAGATTCCAGATAAACTAGCCTATTCAATGTCTGGTCGAAAAGGCATTGGTATTAAGGCAAGAGATCTTTTAGAAAATGTTAAAGCGATGATTATTGAAGAACGCAAAAAAGCAAACGCAACTATTGATCCAATGATTGCTGAAAAAATTGCGATTGGTTCGATAAAGCATTATTTACTTAAATTTAATGCATTTACGGAGATTGTGTTTGATCTTGAAACTGCAATCAGTATCAAAGGAAATACTGGTCCATATTTGATGTATTCTTTTGCTAGAGCAAATTCTATTTTAGACAAGATTGATTCGAATAAAGATCTAGAACTCGTTATAAATAGTTTTAGTGAATCAGAATCTGAATTAGTTTCATTAATGCTTGATTATAAAGAGATTGTGGAGAAAGCTTATAGTGATTTAGCACCTTCAGTATTTACTGATTATGTGTTTAGATTAGCTTCTGCATTTCATCTTTTTTATGAGAATAATCCAATTTTAAAAGCTAGTGATGATGATTATTCAAAAAGAGTTTTATTAACAAAAAAGTTTGTTTCAATTATGCGTGATTGTCTTGAACTTTTAGGTATCGAGCCACTTGAGAAAATGTAATTATTTATTCCGTTTGGGTTTAAATAAACTCTTAGAATGTTAAAATCCATATTATGATAAAGAATAATTGTTTTGGATTTTGTTGTTCAACAGGTTGCCTATTTATAGCACTGATTATTTCTTTGCTTTTTTATTTCTTTTATGATTTTAGTAAATTAGATAATTCAAAAGCACCTGAGCAGATTGTTAATGATGAATCTACTCAAACTGTACTCAAGATACTTCTTGCATCTGATACCGAAAGTGATTTTGAAAATATTGATTATTTTGCACGAAATGCTGTTGCTAACGAAACTCCAGATCTAACTATTTTTTTGGGAGATTTAACATCCTTAGGCGTTATAGATGATTTTTCAAAAATTGATCAAATTTTTTCTCCTAATACAGGGAATGTGCTTTTTGTTCCTGGTGATCGAGATCTTTGGAAGTCTAATGGTGTGACAAATTTCGAGAAAATTTTTGGTGAAAATTATTCATTTAAGGAAGTTAATGGCTTTGGTTTGTTATTCATTGATAATGCAGATGAGTATAAAGGTATTGATGCCAAACAGTTTGCCTTTATAAAGCAAAATATAGATAACTCAGATTTTATTTTTTTGCATAACCCAGTTTATTTTGATAGTTCGCTTTTGGGAATCATCAAAAAAGGAATGGGGCGTTATTCTCAAGATGTAGAAAAGCAAAGGATAGAGCTATTGGATATTATTGAAAAGTCTAAAGTTAAAGCCGTTTTTGCTGGTGATCAGCATCTGTTTAATCATTACCCAGATAATGACAAGAAAGGTTTAGATTTTTTTATTATTGGTTCTTTAGCTCAAAGTAGGAATTTAGATCAGCCAAACTATGCGGTATTAACTGTGTCTAAAGATGGTAGTTATAAAGTAGAAAAAAGATACTTAAGATCCTCTAATTAGTTTTTTGGTGCCCCCGGGGGGAATCGGACCTCCGACACCAGGTTTAGGAAACCTGTGCTCTATCCACTGAGCTACGAGGGCATTATCAATCTTTGATGCTATAATTGATCTAATGTATTTTAGACTATTTCTTAGAATTACATCAAACTTTCTTATTTCAACAGGGGTAGGTATTATGTTCTTTACCTATTCACCACTGGTATTTGATACCGTTAATTATAATCTTTTCCACACTTCTACAGCCGATAAAATTGTAACCGATAAAGGTGTAGAGAATTTAAGCTCAAAAACCTCTGATTCAGAGAATATATCTCCAATTAAAGCTATAAACGATGAATTTGCAGTAATTATACCTAGTATTGACGTAAATGCACCTGTTGTTGAAAATGTCTCAACAGCAAATGAAAAAGAGTATATGGATGCACTTCGAGACGGTGTAGCTCATGCTAGAGGTTCTTCGTTGCCAGGTTTGGATGGAAATATGTTTCTTTTTGCTCATTCATCGTTGAATTTTTGGCAATTAGGTCCATACGCAACAGTTTTTAATCTTTTAGAAAAGACAAAGAAAGACGATCAAGTCATTATTGTTTATCACGGAAGTGTATATGTTTATGAGATTTTTGATATTAGTGTCGTAAAAGGCTGGGACACTGCTCCTTTTTATGAAGAATATGATTATCCAGTTGTGACATTGATTACATGTACTCCTGCTGGTACAACTCTTAATAGATTAGTTGTTAAGGCAAAACTTGTCAGAGAGCTTTGAGCTCATTCACTTTTTATTGTTTTATCGAATTGAAATCCCGTATAGATTATTTGGCGTTTCTTTTTTAAGTGTTGTTAATACTGTAATTCGATCACCGGCCGGTGTTGAATAAGCTTTTTGATCAGATAGGTATCCGTTATATATATTTGTTTGGTTTTCTCCATCAATTCTAAATAATTTTAATGTGAATTCATTATCTGTCATTTTTTGTGAAACTATAAGATGGTATGAATCTGCATACCAAGATATAAAGTACATATCTAAATCTATGTCGCTTAATACTTTATTCAATCTGGATTCATCGATTGGTAGCGGTTCATCGAGATTGTATGTATATATGTCGTATAGTTTCTTTCCGTTTTTTTGTTTATTTTCTTTTTCTACTTTAAAATAAAATTTCTTTTCGTATGGAGACCATTGA
>CAZEDS010000014.1:0-24448 GCA_964510925.1 uncultured Candidatus Saccharibacteria bacterium | reverse complement strand
CAAGTAAAGGCAAATACAATATAGATATCAAGAACTACACTCTAATAAAAGACAAAACAATACTAATAATAGACGATATAGCTACAACTGGGGCTTCGATTGGAGCGGCTGCAGATTGTCTATTAAATGCAGGTGCAGCAAAGGTTATCGCAATAACGCTTGCAAAAGAAATACGGTATAATTAGAACAATGTTTACGTCATATGTTAACGAACCAAAAGATTTTTGCTTTGAGTCGCAGGACCCTGATGAGGTAGTTCATTTGCTAATAAGAAAACACCCAATAACCAATATTGGATGGATAATAAGTTCCATAATTTTGGTTATTTTTCCTTTAGTCCTAATGACCGTTTTTGCAAACCTTAAAATAAATACATTTCAATATATAGCAGCCGATATTCAAATAATGGTCTTATTGCTCTGGTATTTATTAACAATGTTTATGACTTTTCAGTCATTTTTAATTTGGTATTTTAATGTATATATAATTACCGACAAAAGATTAATAGACATAGATTTTAGTGGACTCTGGAAAAAAAGAATATCTGAAACTTCATTCGGACAAATTGAAGATGCAACATATCAAACCGATAAATTTTGGCACATATTGTTTGATTACGGAGATATCTTTGTACAAACAGCTGCTGAAAAATCTGAATTTGAGTTTGCTTCAATTCCAAAACCAGCAATTGTACACGACAAATTTACCGATTTAGTTGAAGAATTCAAAAAGAAACATGGCAACAAACATTAGTGACAGCATCCAAATAAAACCGGTCTCAAGTAATGAACTAACAACTGGATTACCTCCATTCATTTCGAATATATATAACTCAGTACCAGTAAATTATATTAGTGATTTATTGCACGGAGTTACAAAATACACGCTCATTGCAATACTTGTTGCTTATTTAATAATTGCATTATTAACAATTAAACAAATAAGTTTAATGACAAAAACTGTTAAAACATCCACAAATACAGCAATATTCTTATTAGGATATATCCACTTATTTGCAGTAGTTGTGTGCCTTCTATATACTCTTTTTGTTATTTGAAACAAACTGTTCATTAAATTTATGAACAACAAAAGAACATAATGACAACATCTTTTAAAGTACAGAACATACTGAACCAAAGCCAAGAAAGCAAAACAAAAATAGCTCTAACACACTTTTTTGAAATCGAAGACGAAGACAAATTAGAAAAACTTGGGCGATTATATGTTGTCATGAGTCTAGAATCAGACGAAATCACAGACTTCAAGCCACTAACAAAAGCATTTTTAGACACACTAAAAGATACATACTACCAATCGTCAGGCGAAACTCCACTTAACGCAATAGAAAAAGCCCTAAACCGTGCATACCAAACATTGATAGCGGCAAACAATGCAGAATTAAATAAATTCAATATTAAAGGCCTCTTAAAAATCTCAGTAAGCACAGCCCTTATTTGGCATAAAATTCTTTATGCAAGTTATATTCACAAACCAGCCGTATATTTAATAAGAGGCTCAGGAGTTAGAAATATCGCAGTTACACCAACTACTGATGGCGAAATTTGGACAAGTTCCATAATTCTCGAAAACGAAGATGTAATAGTTATTGGTACCGAAAAATTTGCAGAAATTGCACCAGCCAACAAAATAATAAATTCACTTAACGAGATAAACGAAATAATTCATGAATATGCTGATAAAAGCCTAGTTGCAGCAACATTAATCAAAGTCATCCAAAGCGAAACAGATAAAAATCGTGGTGGAATGTCCTTTTTAGCAATAGAAAAAATTAAGGAAAATTCAATAAAATTTGAATTATCAAATAAACTATCAATGATAAAAGAGAAACTGGGCCTTAACATACATTTATCTGATAAATTCAAAGTACACCAAATCAAAAAACCAGCACCAGTGTCATCAATCTCTGGAATCGTATCTACTGCTCAATCACAGTCCGTAATCGAAACTGCAAAAAGGATAAGTCACAAAAAAAATGATAAAAAGAATTACTTAAAATTTATACTTGGAACAGTCGCTCTATCATTCATAATTGCTACATTTTTGTATCT
The DNA here is from genome assembly GCA_964510925.1 of uncultured Candidatus Saccharibacteria bacterium. Classification (GTDB taxonomy): domain Bacteria; phylum Patescibacteriota; class WWE3; order 2-01-FULL-39-13; family 2-01-FULL-39-13; genus CAZEDS01. The sequence goes on along the minus strand of CAZEDS010000014.1, from coordinate 22,379 downwards.
TTATTTTAAAAAACCAGAAAACAAAAATACAAAATTAAACGAAACAAAACAAAGCAAAAACGAAAACCCAAATCCAACAAAAAAAGATTCTGAAAAACCAAAAGAAATTATTAAAAAATTTTCAGATTTACATCCACTAATATTTGATGCAAATTTAAATCAAAACAATTACAAAATTGAAAAATTCACGCTAATCGGCACTAACCAAATTGCATTCATAAACAAAAGTACAAAACTACCTAAACTATATAAAATATCTGAAAAAACAATTGGAAATCTCATTGGATCAACGATAAATCCTAAATTCATAAAATGCGATCAAAGACTTTGTTATATATTAGATAATAATTCTATTTTAATTTTTGACCCCAAAACACCTGAAAAAGTTGATAGATACTTAATTCAAAATATTGAAGACCCGATTGATATTTTCCCATATGGCAATAAAATTTATATTTTAAATGATTCCACAGTTTATTCTCAAACATTGCAAGAAAAAGAGCCAAAACCTTGGATTGAAGACCCAAATGTAGCACTTTCAAATCCAATTTCCTTTACCATAGATGCCAATATTTTTGTATTACAAGAAAAAAATGTTTTAAAGTTCCAAAATGGAAAACTGATAACCACATACGACATAACTGAAACAATTAAAGACCCAAAGCAAATAGCGAATGATGCAAAAAATATATATATTTTAGATGACGCAAACGATTCAATATTTATATATCAAAAAAGTAATTTTTCATTCTTAAAAGAAATAAAATTAGCCGAAAAAGAAGACCCAAATGGAATTAATGGATTTTCATTAGTTGCAGAAAATGGCAAAACAGCTATATTCTTTTCCAAAGGTGGAAACGCATATAAAATTGCTGAAAAGTTTTAAAATATATGCAAAGCTACGCACTTAACAGAAAAGGTTATCGAGATTTCGAAATAATTGAAAAATACGAAAGCGGAATAAAACTTTATGGGCACGAAGTAAAATCAATTAAAGAAGGCAAAGCCGACTTAAAAGGTGCTTACGTAAAATTCATAAAAGGATACCCTGTTTTAATCGGCCTCAAAGTCCCGCTCTACACAAAAGCAACAAATATTCTTGTTCATGACCCAGCACGCACAAAAGAGCTACTCTTAAATAGATCAGAAATAAAATCACTCTTAGGAAAAGTTGAACAAAAAGGTTTTGCCCTAATTCCTTTAAAAATCTATTCAAAAGGACGCCTCTTAAAACTGCTAGTTGGCTTAGCCAGAGGTAAAGCCAAGGCAAACAAAAAACAAGAATTAATAAAAAAGCAGCAAGACCTCGAAGTCAGAAAAATCCTTAAAAATCAACGAAATTAAGCTCTTAAAACCCGCCTAATTTACAGCACTAGCCACGAGACTCCAAGCTATAGACAAATCCCATGATTTTGCTACAATCCGAACTATTGGGGATGTTCAAAAGGCATCGCCTAGAAGCACATTTCATATAAAGCATGTAGACCTGAATAAGTCTCTAAACTAGGCACAAGCATAAAAGCAAAAAATACAATTAACGCTTTCGTCGACCAACCAGAATACGCATTTGCATAATCTGATTCGACCAAACTCTTAGAGTTTGAGCAGTTTGACAGAACATTCGCCCGATTAGCAATCTGTCAGGCTTAAAAATGAATCGGGTAATTTATTCTTTCAATTTAAAAGAGATTATTGGATCTGATATTTTGCGGCTTTCGATTCAGATCTTTTTCAAAACCGCTAAACATGTAGAAATTATGTGAACAACTTTTAGTACGGGGGTTCGACTCCCCCCATCTCCACCATATTAACATTACAAACAGATTTGTTTTTGTTATATGTACAAAAACCAAAAAAGTATTAATTAGCGGAACAATCACAACTCTTCAACTTATATTAGGAAATTTTGAATAATATTAAGCGAATCTATATAAGATTTATCCTAATATTTTACAATAGACCAAAAGGATATAATTAAAAAGGTAAATTTATAAAAACGTTGTCGGCATCTGCAACTCCGATATTTTCTAATATTAATTTTAAAAAGAACCTAACACTAAATAAAGCAAAAAGCCCAATAACAGTAAATACAACATTTGTTAACCCAGAACTAAATGTTTCATACGATTCTTTATAATCAGAAAAAGCTAGTTTTTGTATTGCTTTAAAAAAATTATAAGCAATCAGTACAATAAACACTGCATATAAAACCAGATAAACAAGATTTACTGAAAAATATAAAGTCGAAGAAAGACTTTTATAATAGGTGTTAGCAACTGGTAAACTTGCACTCGGATTTTTATTTGTAATTTCACTAAAAGTTAAAGCTAATAATCTTTGCATATTTTAAAATAACTCTTTTGGAACAACCAATTGAATATCATTACTATTAAAGCCAAAAGTATCAGCGACAACTTTAACAATAAATCCTGCTGAAACTAGAAACAAACCAAGCACAATTAAAAGAACGATTTTAGTCAAACCACCACTAAAAATCTCGAATGTTTCTTTTTCTTCTGAGAACATCAATTTTTGTGCTATATAGGCAAAAGTATAAACAACACCAACAACGACAATCGCCCAACCTAAATAATAAAAAAGATTATAGAGAAATGAAAAAAGTGAATTAAGACTAACGATGAAACCAAATCCTTTATCGACATTAAAATTAGCGGCTGAAATTGCAAGGAAATTAGATATAAACATATTTGTTATATTGTATCGAATTTATAAGTTAATTCAAAGCTCTTATACATATAAACAAAGAGGAGGATCTAATACGATCCTCCTCCTTTTGATTCGAAAAACTGTAAAATATATTGTTAATTACTTAGGAGCGGCATTAGGATCAAATCCTGGAGTAGCTGCACCGAATACATCAACAAAAATAATATTCATTACGAAACTTGCTGAAATCAAAAGCAAACCGACAATAACGATAATAACAACTTTAGTCATATATGACTGAACTGTTTTCATCGCATCTTCGCCTTCACCAAAGAATAGCTTGTATGCTAAAGTCGCCAAAGCAACCATAACACCGACTACTATAAAAGCCCATCCTAGATAATAAGCAAAATTATAGATCCAAATAAAAATACCTTGCAAATTAGTAATTTGGCCAAAACTAGTCTTAGTAGTTGTAAGAGTTGTACCAACAACTGCAGCAGCAAATACTGGACTTGCAGCAACTAATAATGATGCGGCTGAGATAGCGACAGCTTTAATTTGTTTAAACACAATAACACCTCCTTAAAAAATAAATAAATACTTTGTTACTTATTAATTCTATACGAAATTAAAATAAATAACAGCATATTATAGGGATCAAATTTAAAATGTCAAATTATCAAAACGACACAAAAATAACTCAAACGAGACACACCGGCTAAAAAAGCCGCAAAACAAGCATTTATATAGAGGATATCTTCACTAAAAGTTAATCTTTTACCTCAATATTAAACAATGCACTTTTAATTTGAATGGCTCCTGGAGCACGCAAATTAAAGATTGCTTTAAAATCTGAACCACTAAAGGTCTTTTCGCCTTTGTTGGTTTTTATTTTTACTTGAGAAGTGCTTCCATCTGACGAATAAACAACATCGACTGAGTCAATTTTGTTTATTCCAGATTTTTCACGAACATCACTCATAGACCAAGTTCCGCTTACATTTTTTCCCCAACACTTGTTGGCGTCAATTTGGGATAAATGTTTTTGACTGTCTGAATCGTCTTTATAAAGTACAACTGCACCGACTATGTCTGCAAATTCTTCTTCTGTTAACCAAGGATGTTTTCTAGAACAAGAATCGCCACCTCGGGTTTTATACCATCCTTTATAAAACCATGGCGACCCAGATTTGCTTTCGTAGGCATCACTAGTCCAACAACTTCGGCTTCCACATTTGGTGTCCCAACCGCCTGAAGTTGTATGTCCAGCACTTGTGTAGCTTAAATTAAAACCGCCAGAAGTTGCTGCATATAGAGGTGAAAAAATATCGCCTGTTTTTTTACTAACCAAAACTTCTCCCTTTGTGTTGCTAACAGCGTCATGCCAAGGAGCTGCACTTGAACTTGAAGCCTTGGTCGAAGACCAAACCTGACAACTTTCAGTTGTACAAATGGAACCGTCTGCAGATTTATTGTCCATGCTCCAACCAATACGGGTTAATGCATAGGTTCGAGCGGCAATTGCCTGGGCTTTTAGGGCTTCTTTAGGCCAACTTGCTGGCATTTCGGCAATTCCATTCAAGTATTTACCTTCAAAAGTAAATGTACCTTTATCTGTTCTAATATTTGAAGGTAATCCGTCGACTTCTTTTACTTCGACATCACCATAATACGCTTTTAAAATATCTTTATAGTTTTGACCGGATTCGGCACGACCTTTTGCTCCATATTGGCTCATACCTTTTCGGTGTGGTGCACCAAAAGAGAATCCTGCGAAAGCTTTTTTGAATCCTGGGTTATAAGAAGCACTCGAAGCTGAATCACCAGTTGTTGGAACTTCTCCTACACTAGTTGTAAATGTTTCAGTTTTATCATTAAGGGCTGCTTGTTGTTGTGCTGAAAGTTCATTTAGTTTACGTCTAATTTCAGCTCTTTCTTGTTCTAATGCTTCTTGTTTTTGAGAAACTTTTGTTAAGTCTTGTTTAGCAGTATTAACTTTTGAAGATAATGTTGATGCAATTTTTTGTAAACTTACTTTTTGCGCTTCAATTTTAGTTTTTACTTCTTCTATTCCTTTGCGATCTAATTCATATTGCAAAATATTTCGATTTATCAATTCTATTAAGCTATTTGAATTGCTCATAAAAGAAATATAGTAACCTGTCTCTTTTGTCGAGTCTGCTAGGCTTTTGTTTGATGAAAGCAAATAATCTAAAATATTTTTTTGATTAGAAATATAAACATTTCGCAATATAGCTTCTTTAATTTTATTTTTTTCATCTAGCTCGATTCTTTTTATATTAAGTTTTGTATTTATATCTTCGATGTCTTTGGAAAGAGCTGCTATTTGAGATTGAACATTACGGATTTGTGAAAGATTTACATTTAAATCTTTTGAGTATGATTCAATTTGCTTTGAAATTTCTGACGCTTTGTTTTTTGCTTTTTCTAATTCTGATTCTTTATCACCAAGTTGATCTTCAAGCTTATCTTTTTGTTCATCGATTGATTGCGAAAAAGCAGTCTGAACCGGAACAACTAAAACCTTTGAAAAAACAAATGAAGCTAAAAAAATAATTATTATTGCAAGAATTCTTGCATTTAAAGGAAACAACTTCCTAAATCTTGGGCGGGACATAAATCCATTATAGCAGTTCGTTTATTCAATTAAGAAACACCGAACAAATCGTTTCCAATAATATTAATTATAAATCCAGCAATTAAAAGCAAAATAATTCCCCACATCCAAGATGTAATAATTTCTGATGCTTTTTCAATATTTCCTGGATTACCACTTGCATACATATATCCAGCAATTGGCAATAAAAATAAGGATGATAAAACTCCGGCACCGATAATAAACAAGTTTGCACGACCACCCCATTCTGCAATACATGTGACAAATTGATCCATATCAGTAATACCTGACCAATCGCCACAACCTGCAGAAGTTGGAACAGATGCTATAACCGGAGTTGGTAAATAACCACCACCGCCATTGTTATTACCACCATTACCAGAACAACCTGGTTGATTTGGATAAGCATTACAATCTCTTGGTGTTATTTGAACCTGACAATTCGGCTGATTTGGATTAGTTGCACAATCTGATGGCACAGACGGTTGAACAACATACCCTGGACAACCTGCCTGATTCGGATTTGTCGAACAATCTGTTGGTGGTGTCATATTTATTTGGCATGTATCAGGCGGATTTGGTCCTAAACAAGGATCTGCCTGAATTAAGTCGTAAGAATTCCTTAAAGCTTGAAAGTTAACACTACTATTTACAAAGACTTGCCCATTACCAAAATTGCCATCCTCAAAAATCTGAATAGGTTCTGTATTATTTGCTGCTATTTTAGCTTCTAGTTTAAATTGATAATAAACCAAAGAATCACCGCCATCTGGATTTGAAACTGGAATTAATTGAATCTGTGTACCATCAGCCCAATCTATACCAAATTTATCGCCTCCAACTTGAACTGAATGCCACCAAGTATTATTAAAATTATCGATAGAACCTGTGCCTTGAATCGGACCTATCAAACCGGAAATATTATAATTATAAGTTCCATCATCATTCTTACTAATAACAGTAACATCAACTTTATTTTCAGGAAGTTCCACCGGATCAATAGTTGCGGAAAAAGACTGCGTTACAAAAACAAATCCTAAAACTAAAAATACTCCTAAGGTTTTTATTAATTTCTTTTCAAACATATTTATAATAATTCTAACAGAAGATTTAAATTGTTAACAACACAAAATAAATCTATTTAACAAAAAACACAAGCGTCGATTTTATTTGAAACAAATATTTGTTAGAATTACCATAATGAAAAAATTAATCGTAACACTTGGCACATATTTGACGTTGTTTACAATTGCTCTAGAAAAAGCGAATGCAGCTGCAAACTGCTATGGTTCAATTGCGCTTAACGCAACACCAAAACCTCTTGGTGAATCAATGATCTGCGTACTTGAAAATGTTTGGGGATTCATGAGCAAAATATTTGTTGCCATCGCAATAATACTTGCTATGTTGTTGGTCTACAAAACAGTAACAAACAGAGAAAACGAAAAAGAACTAGCTGAACTTCCACAAAAATGGATGTATTTAATAATTTTTATACTACTAGCTTTTGGTGCAGGTGGTACAGTTTTGGACTTTACTTTAAGACTATTTGGATTTGGCGGTATCGACACATGGATTCAACCTTTAAACGGGATATTCACATCTATAGATAAATTAGCCAAGCCTTAACAACACAATCAATAACTCATATCAAAAGAATATAAAGAAAGCTGAATATATAGAATTTTGCGACTAAAATTTGATTTAAAGGATATAGAAATTCAGCTGATACAATCTTTGCGATTAATGTCTTCGCTCTTCAGATGCACCGCCACCAAAAAGACTGCTAGATACGCCTATTTGTTTTTTCAATGTCTCACGCATATTTCTGCATGACCAAAGAATACCAAAACCTACAACAAGCTTGATCCAAAAAATCAAAAAGCCGTAAGCAGCTGTGCCTAAACCAACACCAGATTCTGTAAAATAAATCGATCCAGTTCCACCAGAAGGAGCAAATAAAATAATAGTAAGTCCTAAATAATAAACAATATTAAATATTGGCAAAGTAATAACATCTACAAGATAACTTTTTGCTAAATTCATCAAGAGTGCATTTTTCCCTGGAATTGCCGATAGCAAGATAATAAAAGGAGCAGCAATTGTCGTTAACATAAGTGAAATTATAATTTTAATATGCATAATAATGTAGGCAACTATTAGCCATACCCAAACCAACACAAATAGCGCAATAAAGATTATAGTGACAACAGTACCTCCACCAGCAGTAATAAACCCAGAAACAATCGCAACTAAAGCTAAAAGAGCGATAACCCCTAAACCACCAGTAGTCGAAACCCCTGTGCTACCAAGCATTGAAACCATCAACGATTGACCAAACGCCCGAGAAAGTTGCGATAATGGATTAATAATACCCATAAGCACGGCTGCAATCGGATATGAAAATAAAATCAAACCTAATGTAATTGGAATTGCAGGTAAAACATTATAAATAGTAACAACAGCTCTTGGCCCCATCTGGGTTCTAAACATAACCATCAATGCTGAAATTCCAATAACAGCACCTAAAAGTGCCAAAGCAATATTTCTAGAAATTCTCCAACCTGTAAGAACCAATTTTTCAAAACTTGGATCCCAAATACCAGCAGCATAAGCTGGCTGTCCAACAATCGTATCGCTAGTAGAATCTTTCAAAAACAAGGCTAAATTTGTAGGGACAACTGGCTCTGACGAAACCCTATCGGTCAACACGGCAAGATAACCACCAAAACCGCCAGGCATACGTTGCATCGTACCGTCCATCGTTAACTTAACTTTACCTTCAGTAAGTAAATCTAATTCAGCCTGTGTATAACCTTTATCACGAATAACTTCATCTATATTTTTTCCATTAAAAACAATTTTGGTAACAACGTTAACACCCAAATCAACTATTGCTGCAGAGCTCATCCATGATTGTCTTTCTGGATCGCACAAACCACCAACATTTGTAAAACAAAAAAGTTGATAAACAGTTGTAACCGTATCAAGTGGAGACCAAGCGTTTGCATCTTTTGGATTTATTAAACTACCACTGTCTGAAGCAACTGCTGGTTGTGGAGCATAAATTTGCTGCAAATCAGAACTTTGAGATTGTTGCGCAAATGCAACTGTTCCTCCAAAAAATGCCAAGAAAAATAATGCGAAGTAAAATGAGTTCTCAAACTTTTTGAAACGAGACTTTAAATAGTTTTTCATAATAAATATTAGTTGAAGCTAAAGTTCTTCTAAAATGATTATTCCAGAAAAACCCAAAACAAACAACAGAAAATATTATCACATATTTTTATATCATCCAGTTTGTTTTGCGATAGTAATAGGTTAAAATTTCTTTGTTAGAAATAATTTAAATTTAGAACAAGAAAAAAATGGCGAAAATTTATGACCAGACATTTATACAATGGATAGAAAACATTCTACGAACTGGATATCAATTACCTGGCGCAACTGTTGAAGTTTCAAAAAACACGTGGACAAAAACTTGGACCATTTCAGTAAGGCCAATTGGACCAGACAAAGATGCTGATGAATTACGAGCAGCAATCGCTATCGGCGATGAACAAGAAATGAAGGATATTTCTGGCGTAAATCTAACAATAAAAACTCCAGATATATTAGCAAACCCAAAAGGTGCATTAGGAAAACTTGCTAGTGCAATTCAAAACGATATTCTAAACCTCGACGAACTTGGTACGACCAAAGGCGCAAAAATAATGGGCAATATAGTTAGAGGAAAACTAACTGACGCAGATGGCCGAGATTTAAGAACGCCTCATAGTTTCATCCTTCAAACAATTGGTCTTAGAGGTCCAGACCTTGAAAAAGCAAACGGCGATAAACTTTTTAAGCTGGTCTCAGATGCAACCCCTAATGCCCCAGATACAAAACTAGTGGACAGAAGATCTCTAGAAATTGGCGAAGTCGACTTACCAAACGAACTTCAATCTTACAAAAAAATGTCACAAGCATTGATCAACCTTGCTGAAAACGAAGAAGAAACAGGAGGAAGAGTTGTAGCAAGAAATAACGTTCAAAAAGAATTTAGCAGAAGTCTTGCAAGAGAACTTAACCTTGACCCACAAAAAATATTTTCATGGAGCAAAAAAATTGAAGGAAAATCACACCAAGGATCAATCGATAAATGGTTAGCTGACCATAAAGGAAGATTACCTGAATATGGAACCCCAAACTTTTCGTCAGAAATGGCTCAAGCACTTAGCATGTCTGACACTGACTTTGATGCATTTAGTGACCCTACAAAAAAATACTTAAGTACATGGCTTGAAAGCGAAAAGTATTCAAGAATGATTAGCGGTGACGAAAATTTTACGGGAAAAGGAATTCGAGAAAAAATAAAAACAAATTTAGGTATTGATATAGTAAACCCAAAAGATATAAAAGATGCACAAAATGTTTTCCCTTCGTGGATGAATGAGGAAACAAAAAAAGCTTGGGTAGATTTTTCTAAAGATAAAGTATCAAGCAAAGATCGTATTGGAAGCAATTTCGATTTAAGAGACGCCTATTTTAAACAGGGCCGATTTGACGAATACATAAAACTAGCTGGTACAGACATCGGTTTAGGTCTAGAAGGAACAGCTAACTATAGATTAAAAAATCTTTGGGCTGACGATTTAAATTACATTTATGAGCAAAAGCTCGTAATGCAACATGTTCTTTACGAAATTGATGCACCACGAATTCGTGCAGACGTATATGAATCAACTCTAAGAAAAACACACAACCCAAAATCAGCAAATGAAGCTGTTACACGTCTTGAAGCTTTGCAAAACTCTAACCTTCTTGCTCATAACTTAACAGCACATGCAACAATAAAAGGTTTACTCGAAAGCTTACACGAAGGAAAACTATCAAGCTCATTATTTATGGTAAGTCGTTTTGCTGGGTCAATGCCGCTTTTGAGCAAGAGATATAGAGCATTTCGACCTTACACGCAATTTTTAGAAATTGGAACTTATGAAAATTTAATAAACAAATCCGCTGCTGGACAAATCATTGGAAAAATTTCGGATCCAAAATTCGGTACAGATCAAGCAATTACAAAAGCACCGATTACCGGATGGGCAACTGCAGCAGGTTTAACCTATGCAGGAGATCACAAAGTTGGATTGATGCGTCTGCCAATATTTAGTCAAGTTAGCGATGCAGTTTTGCAAAATCATCATTTTGCTTTTCATGAAAAATACGCTCTAAATCAAGCTACCGGAAAAATGGATGGAACAGGAATCTGGAGCGTAACAAAAGTTAATTATGGTGACATTAATGGCTTTTTTGATAAAAAAAATGCAGGTGTTTTTAATCTATTAAAAGATATTGAGCACAACAAAGAAGCATTCGACTACACATTATTATTAGGCGGAGATATTAATAGCTTTTTCACAAACAGCTCAAACATGCTTGAGCTTAAAAATGCATTGCAGTTTATAAAAGAAAACAACGACCTAACCGCATTTTTTGCAGCACCAGAAAATGCAAGACCATTATTGAATCTCCCAGGAACTAGATTTGGTGCAATGCTCCAAGGAATTGGCGCACAAGGCGAAAATGTTGAACTACTCAAAAATATCGACACATATATAACAAATTTAGAAACATTAGTTCCTGTTGATGCTGCTGGAAATATAATTGAATCTAAATTTTTTCAATTCATCGCACGATTAAAAAAGGGTGGAAAAGTTGAAGATGATCAATTGTGGTTCTTTTTCTCAAAACTTAAAGCTTCAGGAAAAGGCGGAAATCTTTTATCAAGATATATTGGCCCACTAGATTTTGCTAGTCGATACGCAAACTTAGCTCATGACTATTTATTCAAATCTATAATTTGGGGAAATACCTTTGACTTTATTCCTATGGCAAAAGGTTTAAAGGGATTATTAAGAAAAGTAAGTGCTCCAGATGGTGTAAATCTTGTAAGAGCTGCCGAAAATTGGCCTGTTGTAAAAAGCCTCGTATCTTTTGGACAAGCATTACAAAAAGTTTCTGGAATTGGAAGCACAGCAGCAGTAGTTGAAGGACAAGCCGCACTATCAGGAATGGTTGGTGCAAGAGCAGGTGCTTTTATTACAAGAATTGCTGCACAAAAAGCAATGAGCGGCGTATTACTCAACTTAGGAACATTACTAACAAAAGCAGCAAGTTACGCAACTGGCCCTATTTCATTTGTTGTTGCAATCTTAGGTAAAACAGCACTATCTGCAAGTTTTAAAATTCTAAAATTAGATTTTAAAGGTGCACGAGGAGTTGTAAAAAGTGACCTAAAAGGATTGTGGATAACAACTAAAAAATTTGTTCTTTATCCACTTGGATGTATTGTGGCAATCCCTTGTCTTGGGTGTGTTGGAATCGCAGCTATGCTACTACTTTTAATTATTCCAGGTGGTATGGCACCGTATGAGGAAACAACTGCCGGAGTAAGCTCCATTTTAAATTCACAAATGATTCGAGTTACAAAAGAAGATGTAACTACTTCAGGTGCATTCCCAGGACTTGGTGCATACACAAGAATTTACAAAATCGATGTTACAAATACTTCAAGTGCACCAGTAACAATAAGTTCATTCGAAGACAAACTCTCGATGTTAACCGGTTGTGAAAATAATTCAAATACTGGAAGTATGTTTATGTATGGTGATGCTGGTTTTATTGGATCACTATATGATCCAACTGCACAAAAAGAAATTGGTCTCAGTGACATTGCTGCACAATTTATGGGAAAAGTATTAGGACCAGGAGAATCCGCTACCTACAATATTTCAGTAAGAGCAATCACGACAGAAGATGCAACTTACTACAACACAGTTACGGTGGGAGTCAAAGAAGAACCAGGAAGAACATCAAGTGCAGTTGCTTCAAGCGTTATTGGCGCTGGAGGATGCACAAGTTGTCCTGATAATTGGCCTGTATGCGCACCAGGAACAGCCTGTTCACCAAGAATCACCTATGGGCCAAATGACCCAACGCCTGGACGTACACACTCAATAAGAACCGAAGCTATTGATTTTGGAGTCGGAGTTGGAACATCAATTTATGCATCACACGATGGTGTTGCCATAACTGGTACAGATCCAGGTGGATATGGATATTATGTTAAAGTAATTTCACCAATGGGTTTTGTATCTATTTATGCACATTTAAGTACACAAATTGTTGCAAATAATACAACCGTCAAAAAAGGTGATTTGATTGGTTTATCTGGAAACACAGGCAATTCAACAGGCCCTCATCTTCACTATGAGTTCCAAAAAATTGGAGGAACATATCCAGAGTGTTTGCCAGGCCAACCAGTTATAATGGATTTACCTTACGTACCTGTATCAAAAGATAATCTTAGAATTTGGTACAACTAAAAATATGGATTTAAAAAACTTTAAAATGAACCTGTCATTCTTTGAAAGTAAAAAAGCAAAACTAATAATAATTTTAGTTATCGGAGTAATACTCTTAATTGCGTTTTTAGTAATAAAAAAAAGAAACGAAAAAGAAGCAGAAACAGTTGTCATCCAAAAAGAGGTCGCTAAAATCGACCTTCACTCAATCGCCCCAATTAATCCATTCGTAAAAGAAAAACAAACGGGAGTATTTTTTATAAATCCAAAACTTAAATCAGATTTAGAAAAACTACCAAAACAAGCCACAATTTATGAATACCAACCATCAATATTTTTTACGGACCAAAATATAAAATCTCTTTTTCAAATATGGAATTTAACAATCAATAATGAAGTCGTAAGCCCAGAACAAGGAAAAGTTATTCTTGCCTCTAACAATGAATATTCTGCCGTTGCAAGAATGGGAATAAAACAATTTAGCTACACAAAACTAGAAACAAACGTTTCAGGAAAAATATCGCAAAAAAGTCCTGCCGAATATGAAAATGCGGTACGTAAAGAATTAGAAAAACTAGGTTTAAATTTATCAATTTTTACAAATAAAACATTTGGTTACCTCAAAAAAAATGCCAGTCGGTACAATATCGTTGATACTCCCGAAAATGCAGAGCTAATCGAAATCACTTATTACGCAGCAATAAATGGAATACCTTTAATAGATAAAAATGTTCCACAAAATCCAAATTTTATAAAAATAGTATTTAATGCTGACTTACAAATTCAAACACTTGAATATGAAGATGTCGGAACTCCGGCAAAAGATGTAAGCAGTGTAGAACTGGTAACTGAACAACAAGTATTTAATGATATTGAACAAGGACGATTAATTTTAATAGACGCAAAATCTATAACATCAGATAATTTTGTTAACACAACTTTAAATACAATTAAAATTGCGTATGTACCAAAAGATAATTTAACAATTCCTGTTTTTATTCTTAGTGGATTTTCAAAGACAGAATCAGGAGAATCCGTCGAGTCATTCTATTTAATGGATGCAATAAAAAGAAATGAGTGATAAAATTTGCGGTTTTAAACTGATAGAATTTAAACAAATATAATTAATGATTATTAGAAAAATATTTAATACATTTTTAATAACAATTGTTGCACTCGCCATTATCGGTGTTTGGAATTCAGAAGCTAAAGCTCAAACATTAGATCCAAATAATCCAGCAGGAGCTCCAGATCCAGCACTTTTAGCACAAAGTGGAATAACAACTGTTCGTGTTGTATTAAAAGATGAACCGGCAACAATCAGCTACGTTCAACAACTTCAAGCAAACGGAATTCAAGTCATCGGTATCGTTAATTGGGAATACGGAACACAAGGTGCATACCCAAGTAATCAAAATGATCCAGCATACGCACAATTTTTTGCACAAAATGTTATTCCTCAAGCATATTCACAATTCGGAAACTTATATGCATATCAGGTTTGGAATGAACCTGACGATACCGCAATGGCAAATACTGTTAAATTCATGGATCCTACAGCCTACGGAAATTTATTAAACCAAGCATATGGAGCAATAAAAGATTTAAATGGTAATCAGATTGTCTTTTCAGCAGGTCTTGTATCAGGAAATATGGATTACCTCCAAGGCATAGTTGACGGTGGTGGGCTTGCAGATGTTTTTGCATTACATCCATATGATACGAATCCATCTGACCCAGCTGCTATTGATCGTGTAAAAGCTTTAATACAATCAATGACAGTAATTACAGGTAAGCCAATATTTATAACAGAATTTGGTTGGCCAACATCTGACCAACAGGCTCAAGCTGCTTGGTTAGTTCAGGTTATGAACTTAAGGAACGATCCACAATTAGCATCCTACCTTTTAGGTGCAATGTGGTATGCGTATTCAGATGGACAAAATCCAGGATTCGGTTTGCTTGATGCAAACATGCAACCTAAACTAGCCTATTTTGCATATCTAGAAATGCTCCAAGGAACACCACTAACAAATGCAGATCTTTTACTATTATTATCTGGCCAAGCAGTAAAATGTATGGACCCAACAAATGGCAGATTCATGGGATTTGCCTTTAAACAGGAACAATGCGAATTATATGAGCCATGCAAAGACCCAACAACTGGAATAATTTCGGGTTATGCACCAAGGTTACCTACCGATCCAGTAGGAACAAGACCTAAATTATGCGATATCCAAACACAATATATAGCTGCTTGTGGAGGACGAATTGATCTAGCACATCGAAATTATCGAGGAGATGTAGTTGGACATAATGGAGAAAGACCATTCAATATAGATGCTTCATTAGGACAAGAAATATTATTTAATGGGCAACCAGAAGGAACAGTACTTGATAAGGAATTAGCTAAGGTTTTAACTGCGAATTTAAAAATTGAAGCTGAATACAAACATGTAGATTTTGAACAAATTTCAAAACGTTATACAGGATCAATAGATCCGAATTCTCCACATTATATTGAAAATAGAATAAAGCTCAACAAAGCAAACACGCCTAATTTAATCTTTAACTACAGAAATCAATTTGATGCTGGATATGGGGTTGCAAAACAACCTTTCTGCCAAACAAAAGAAGGTGAATCACATACAGAATGTCTAAAAAGATTAATGGGACAAACACCTGATAAAAATGATCCATATGGTACAAGTTTAGGTTTAGATTCAGATTTTCAATCACTTAGATTCACTGGTTGTATACAACGTATAGGATGTAATCCAAAAACAGAGACATGCTTAAAGGCAGATGCACTAAATGATCCACAACCTTATTGTACAGCCGGTGATGCTAAATATGGCAGCCCTGCAAATTGTATTTCGCTCGGTCAATTGATCCAATTTAAAGGAAAAATTGTATACGAAGAACCTACAGCTCTTCACTCAACTGCATATACATATGACACATATTTAAGAGATACCTTAGTAAAAACCGGAACAGACAAAAAATCTAACTTCAAAGATCTTTATACTTCAAATGAGGTTTACGATATGAATGAAAAAAATCTTGCTTTTAATGATACAAGTAACCCACCTGTAAAAAATGAAATTGCAAGAACTTCATATACGGCAACAAATTATTCAACTGGATCACTAACAGATCCAACACAAGCACAAGCTTTAGAGGGCCAATTTGATGTAACTGATCCAGAAACATTAATTCCAAATGCATCATGTGATGGAAGAATAGATATAGAAATGGTCAACACAGGAACAAGCTTTGTACTAATAGGTTGGGATAATAGAGAACGCGATGGTGGTGGAACTTGCGAGCCAATGGCTGACTGGAGTTTGAATATTGAATATTTTTTAAATGGTCAACCACTTGGAGGCTGTTCATTAACTCAAATTACGGGTGCCACACAATTGCCAACACGTGAGGATCCAAATAGACCTGGTGGTTTAGTATTGTCCGACTTGGGTGCAGATGGTAATCCATTGTGTGGTGTGCCAATTGTACCGAGTAGTTTAAAACCAGGAGAAAAAATAGAAGCATTAGTAACAATCCCAACTAGCAACGCCAGTGACCAAAACGGATGCTTTAAATCGGCTCAATGTTATTCTGGTGCACCAAAAAACGTAAATACAAAACCTAGAGTTGTTGACTGCCGTGTTTGTCCTAGTTGGGCACCTGCATCAGTTTGTGCACAAATCATAGGAACTTCAATTATAGATAATGACGAATGCGTAGATGGAAACTGCGTTTCAAGCGTTGCACTTGAAGGTGGCGGATCATCTGCAGCAGCTCCAATGCATGGACCTTCAGGATTTAGTATATCTAATTGGCTTTATGAAACTTTTGGTGGATGGTTTGGATCAGCTACTGGATTAACTGGTGGTAATTGCCAAAACATAACTGGATCAAGACAAGATACTGATGCGAATAATGTACCAATATTCAACCCAGATGGTAGTGCAAAACTAGTTGATTACACGATAGGCGTAAAATGCAGATTTAATGCAAGACATTATAATCTTTACGTTTATCCAACTGTCCCTATTCCAGGTGATTTTGGAAAAAGAGCCACTGACATGGAAGTTAATAATGTTCTTTCTAGTATTGGTCAATGGACTGATAAATATTTTAAACCAGAAGCAAATAAAACTTCAGTTAAATTAAAATTAAACATCCCAGCCGGTGGATTTAAAGCTTTTACTAATACAGGAGAAGAAGTCTTAGCAGATAAAAAAACTTCAACATTCAATACTTGGACTAATGGTCTTTTAGATTTTTCTGCCTCGGACGTTGCTAAAGATTATTTATATGTAGGATGTAAAACAGCTGCAGATTGTACAAGAAACATGCATGTTGAATTCAAATATTTTGTACAACCTCAAGCTAGTGGATACTGCTTAACTGAAAAATTTTTAACAATGAAGCAAGGTCCAAATAACCAAATACCAAAAAGCCTTTCTGATAGCCATTTGTGCGACACATTCCCATTTATTCCAGGTAATGACGGCAAGTCCAGAATGGCAATGGATCCAGAATTACTAAAAATTACTGAAAGTGCAGCTGATGCTATGCAAACAGAATTAACACAAACTTTTGTGCTTGATCAAGATCAAGTTGAAAAAGATATTTCTACAAAAATGAGCGCTATTGAAAATGATTCAAAAAATATTAGGTATGCAAATATTTTGAAAAATTCAAATGAAATAGATAATCCAACAAAAATCGAAGACCGTATCGTTCTCTTAGCACAATCTTTAACCGAAAAACAACGAGAGCAACTTAACAAAGAACTCCAAAGAGATATCGAAATTGCAATTACAAAAAATGTTCAGTTCATGAAACCTACTGACCCTGATTATTTATCACCACAGCTAAAGTATGATTTAGAAAAAGTAAGAGATAAATATATCGAAAAGGTATTGCAATTAAGTATATAAAATTAAATTTTTGAAATAGGGAAATTCCCTAAAGTTTTAAGCTCTTTGAGTCGTTTATAAATTAAATTCTTAATATAATCATCTTTTGTGTGCAAATGAATCATTCCAAGCAATTTATAGAGGGATTCTGTTTTTGAATCGTTATAACGACTAGAAAAAATTTCAGATTTAACTGTTTTAACTTGAGCTTTATACTTTTTAGAAAAAATCTTAATAAACAAATCCAAAAACATATTTTTCTTAGCAACAACGATTTCTAAAACAGGTATATTCTTTTTGTTCGTCATAAACAACGGATTATGTGCGCCAATATACAAAACATTAGATTTACTGAAAAATCTTGGTATCCAAAGACTAATCTTTTTTAGATGGTTTTTAAATTCAACAAATTCATTAAGATAACTTGTTAACTGTGATTCTGAAATCGGTGACAAACTCAAATAATCTACACCGGCATTATCGGTTGCAAGGTATACCCGTGAATTTTTTATAAGATCGTTTAAATAGGTCATAAAATCGTCGAACTTTAAATTGGCTTTTAATTCTGAAGTATTCAAAAGTTCAAATAGATCTGATTTTTTTATGATAAATGAGTCAAAGGATTTAAAAAAAGTTAAAGTATCAACAATAGCCTTTTTCACTAAATCTTGATCAGACGATTTTAAGAAAGGTTTATTTGTATCATTATTAAACATAAATAAATGTTTAACTAAAATTATATAAATCCGTCTAAAGCCCTGTTTACAAGCTTATCAGCCTCTTTGTTCTGCTCTCTTCGAACATGCCTAAATACGACTTGATCAAAATTATTAGAAAGAACCAAAACTTGTTGATGCATTTGTTGCAAGGTAAGTTCTTTTACTTTGTATTCGCCTTTTAGCTGTTTTACTACTAATTCACTATCAAGAATACATTCAACTTGTGTTGCACCAAGACTTTTCAATTTTTCTAATGCAGTAATTAATGCAAAATATTCTGCATAATTATTTGTTTGGTTACCAATTGTTTTACCAAATTCTTCAATAATTTTTCCGTCTTGATCTCGAATAACAAGTCCGATAGCTGCTGGGCCAGGGTTTCCTCTTGAACCACCATCTGTGTTTACTGAATATTTTTTGATTTCCATTTTATGAGTTTACCATCAAATAAGATGCGAAAGATAAATTGAAACTTACATAACAAAGTTGATAGAATAGACCTAATTGTCTGAAAGATTTCGTGCAACCTGCCATGCAACAAATTTTAATAAGTGGTCACAATAAAATAAGCGATTTCCTTTTTGAAGCATTGAGCGATAAAGGATTTGAACCTATTGATATATCAGGAGAAAATCTTTCTGAAATTCATATAGCATCTCCAAAAGCAATCATTGATATAAATTATGCTTCTGACGAACACTTAGAAGGCTTAAGTTATTCAATTGCTGATACACAAATTCTTTTAGAACTTTCAAAAAGATTAAATATTCCATATCTATTCATATACAAAGAATCCGTATTAGAAAACGAAACAGTAGATGCCCTAGATAGCTTAGATCTAATAAATAGAAATATCTTGGATAAAAAAGTCGCAAAAATAATGATCGACGAAATCTATGGTCAACATTTAAACACCTGTCAAATTATAGATGCATTCATCAAAGACGCCGCAAATGTACAAACAATTGTCGTTAAAAATGACATAAGAGAATATTTTTTATTAGAAGAATCCGATTTTATATCTGGATTATTATCACTTATTGAAAATAAAGAACAATCAAAATATCCTTACACATTAATACCTGAAGACTCCATAACAGAAATCGAATTAGCCAATTTTTTTGTTGAATTATCAGATTTATTAGTAGAAATTGTTTTTGAAAAAGATGATGAAATCGTATCATCCGATCTTGCAGGATTAAAAACCAATTATCCAAATGGATGGTACCCACAAATAGACCTAGAAACAGGTTTAAAAAAAGTAATGACTTTTTATGGAATCCCCTTAATAGGCACAGGCGTTGAAGAAACAACTGAAAACAGTTTTAGAATGAGAACCGAACACCCAGACGAATACGACGATGAAGAGAATGATTTTTATCACGACAATGAAGAAGAACCGGTTGACTATCCATACTCAAACTTTGACACAATAACCGAAAAAAATGAGCCTACTAACACAAAGCCACAAAAAAAAGCGAAAAAACCTAAAAAGATCAAACTCAATGAAGAAAAACCAGCAAAATTTCAACCAAATAAAAAGAAAATGGCCACGGTTTTTGCCACTCTAGCTCTTATAATTGGAGTACAAATCGCCACGAGCTCGATCCAATTTCAAAAAGGAATAATCAATCAACAAGCCTCATTATCCGCTTTTGATAAATTTGATTTTTATAATGCCTCAAAACTTAGTTCAACTGCAGCAAGTCAATTTCAAGCAACACAGAACATACTACTAATTCCTGGCCAATTATTCTTAAAAAATAAACAATCTGAAAATGAGTTCTACCAAAAAAGTAATCAAACACTAAATAAAATTGCGAGTAGATTATCAAACCAACCAGAATATACAAAAAATGAAAAATCTGAGGTTTTAGGTGACAGAACATCCAATTTAGACATTGAAAACGCCATAAACGAACTTGATTTCATACAAGCTGAAAGCCAAAATACAGAAAAAACAGACGCTTTAAAAAATCAAATAAAAGAGGCATTAACAAAAAATAAATTAAATCTGAAAAATTTAATTCAAATAGCGGATTCCAAAGATGAGCTATTAGGATTTAACGAACCAAAAAACTATATTTTTGTACTTACAAACAACTCAGAATTTGTAGGTAATTTCCCAAAACCTGAAGAATATTATTCAGTCGAAATCGACCAAGGTGAGATTAAAAGCATTCAAAATATGAGTTTAGACAAAGTAGCTGAACAAGCAATACTCAATGGAGAAGTTCAGACCAAAGAAGATCTGTATAAAAATATTACAGATACGCTCGACATTAACAGTGCTACAAAAAAACTCGAAAATTATATTACAAGTAATGAAAAAACTAAATTTGATGGTTATTTTTTTGTTAGTAAGGATTTCATAAAAAATATAAAAATGAACACATTTGAAGAAACCTTACGTTACTTTATGGCTAGTACAAACAATGATTTTTATAAGAATTTTAAACTATTTGCAGATGCTGCAAATTCAAAACAAATTATAATAAGCACAGACAACAAAGATTTACGTTCAATTACGGCTAATAATGGCTGGGATGGCCAAATAAGCAAAGATTCAGATGACTATCTTTCTGTAAGTGTAATCCCTCAAAATGGACTTATAAGGCCTAAAGTGACAATAAAATACGTTATAAATCCACCTCAAAATCAGGTTGTAACAAGAGAACTTGAGGTCAATTTGGAAAATAAGCAAAATGAAAATATACAATATAGATTTAGTGCACTATTGCCTAAAAATGTGGTTATCAACGATGCCAGCATACTTGAAAATAATGAAGAAAAAAGTATTCTAAAAAACCTTACTGCAACAATAGATAATAACAAAACATTAGTAATAACGGAGCTTTTAGCTGAAGCAAATAGAAATACAGTTATACGCATAAAATATGAATCTTTAGTGCCAGCGGATAAAACAACCCTTTCAGGAATAATACAAAAACAACCAGGAACAAATGACACTCTACAAGTCATTTATGACTACCAAAGAGGTCTGCCGCCAACATTTAGTGGACAAAACAGTTTGACATCAAACAATAATACTTTAGAATTTTATGGAACGTTCGAGAAAGATCTCAATTTTGAGCTCCCGCTTTGATTTTGGGCGTTTTAGTGTTAAAATTTCGCAGTTACCTAACAAAAGCAATGTCTTTATCTAACAAAGAAAAATTGTTCGAGACACTTGCCGATCAAATAAAAAGCAAGGTTGAAGACAAAAAAGGTAAAAATCCTGTCAGTATAAAAGATATAAGCACCCTAAAAAGTGTTTTAAAAAAAAGTAAAGAAAATATTATATGGAACTATCTGCAATCAAAAGAGAAACAACCCGAAAAAAAGTAAAACACCTTAGAACTGAAGGCGCAATTCCTGGAGTTGTGTTTTCAAAGGATTCTTCAAAAGGTAAAAAAGAAGTAACTAACATTACAATAAACTTGAAGGAATTCAAGAAATTTTATAGAGCCGCTGGAGAAGGTTCATTAATAACCCTTAAAATCGAAGGCGAAAAAGACAGAAATGTTCTAATTTCTGAGATTCAAAAGCACCCATTATCATTGGATCAGACACATGTATCGTTCTTTGAAGTCGATATGAAAGAAGAAATCGAAACAAAGATCCCAATAAAGCTTATAAACGAAGACAAATCAGAATTAATAACATCCGGACAAGGTATTGTTTTAAGTATCTTAGATGAGGTCGAAATCAGATGTTTACCAAATAATATTCCACATGAATTTGAATTAGACGTCACACAAATTACTGAACTTGAAGGTGTTTTAAAAGTAAGTGATATTAAAGTCGATTCTTCAAAAGTTTCAATATTGACCGATGCTGATGAAGTTATTGTCAAAATTGACTACGCACAACAGCTAGAAAAAGCAGTAGAAGAAACATCTGGAGATGTATCACAAATCGAAGTCATTGCTGAAAAAGAAGCAGCTGAAAGACAAGCAGCTAAAGGTGAGGACAAAAAGAACGATTCAGATAAAAAAGACTAATTAATCTTGTAAGCTTATTCCAAATAAAAATTCTTTGTTTTCAATCTGATGTCTGGACACTTTTGGCACAATGG
>CAZEDS010000013.1:0-24506 GCA_964510925.1 uncultured Candidatus Saccharibacteria bacterium | reverse complement strand
GTTTTGTTTCTTTTAATAATTTTAACGCATTTTTGATGTTGTCTACAGGATCTGATTTTAATTTTAGGTTAAAGCTTTGAACGCCAAAAGATAAGCAAAGTTGTCTACAAACTTCATCACTGGTTGCAAATGAAAAAACTGGTAAATGTGTTCGGTATCTTGATAGCAATCTAGCTGATTTTCCAGATTCTGTAAAAACCATGTAGCCTTTTACCTTTGATGATTCTGCAGATAGGCTTTCTTCTTGTGAAAATTTTATTGATGATTCTATTAGAAGTTCTTCAAATGTTTTGGTTTGAAAGAGGTCATTAACGAATTTTTTTGTATCGGCTGAGTGATTTTCATTGTATTTAGCGGTTTTTGCCATCATTTCAACTGCTTTGATTGGGAAATTACCTGCAGTGGTTTCTTCTGAAAGCATTAATGCATCCGTGCCATCAAATACTGCATGTGCGATGTCTGAGACTTCAGCTCTGGTTGGAGTTGGTTCTCGAACCATGCTCATTAACATTTGTGTTGCGACAATTACAGGTTTTGATTCATGGCGTGCTGCAATTATTAATTTTTGTTGGATTGATGGAACGCGTTCCATTGGAACTTCGATTCCTAAATCGCCACGTGCAACCATGACTCCGTCAGTTTCTTTCATGATTTCTTCTATGTTATTTACGCCCATTAAATTTTCGATTTTTGCGATAATCATTTGTGTGCCTTTGCGTTTTTTGATTTCTTTACGCAACGTCGCAATATCTTTTGCGTCTCTGACGAATGACAATGCAATAAGATCAACATTGGCTTTTACTGCAAAATCGATATCTCCTAGATCTTTTTCGGTTAATGTTTCGACATTGATGAATGCCTCTGGAATACTGATTGATTTTTTTATTGACAGCTCTCCCCCATCGATGACTTTTGCTTTGATTGATTTTGTTTTGATTTCTAAGACTTCAAGAACGATTTTTCCATCATCAATTGAAATATCCATACCTTTGCTTAGATTTTCTACACACTGGATTTTTGGAAATTCCATTTCAATGTCAGTTGTTTTAAATGATTTTTGGTCAAATTTTTCAATTAAAGTTACAATTTGGTCTTTTAGCAAATTAACGGTGTTTTCTTTTGTATTAAAACCTGCAATTCTAAGCTCAGGACCTTGAAGATCTGCTAAGATTCCGACTTTTATTCCTTTTTTATCTGAAATCGTTCTAATTCTTTTTATGATCTCTGCATGCCAATCATGTGTATTATGTTTTAGATTCATTCTAAAAATATTTACACCTGCAGAAAAAAGTCGTTCTAAATTTTCAACTGATTCTGTTGCTGGGCCAATGGTTGCTACTATTTTTGTTTTTTTCATATTTAATAATTTAATTATATTGTGTCACAAATATTGTGATCAATGTAAGATTGTACTCCTGATTTTGCGAGATTGAAATTGTTAACTAGTTTTTCGACTTTTGTTTGATCTTTGCCAATGAGGATCTTTTTCTAAATCATTTAATGAGAAGGATTTAGTTTGTTGTTCTTCAAATGGAACGAGTGGCTCAGATTTATGTGGCTGAACATTTGGTGTCGCAATTGGTTGTGGTTCTCTTTGTTGTTGAACTATTGGTTTTTCATTATTTTGCGGTTGAACTGGCTTTGGTTGGTGTTGTGGCTGTTGTGGCGCATGGTTTGCTACCTGTGGTTTTGGCTGATTTTGCTGTGGCATTGGATTATGATGTTGCTTTGGTTGTTGTTGCTCTATTGGCTTAGTTTGGTGATCCGTTGTTTGGTTTGTTAATGGTTGAACTGGCTTTGGAGCTTCTGGTGTTTTTTTATGCTCCCCTACTCTATTTTCATTTTGTTCTTTTATATAATCATTATCGGCTTGGTTTCCTTCTAATCCATCATTAGAATATTCTGTTGGAACTGAGTTTGCTTCTTTTTTTACTAATATTCCGTATCGTTTGCGTGATTGCTCGATGATTTTTTCACGGTGGCCTGATTTATTTTTTGGCATTGGCAATGAATATGATGTAAATGTTTTAGTCATCGCATTGTCTACAGTTATTCTTGTTAGCAACTGGAACTTGTTTAAAGTTGTTAGATCTTCGGATTCAATCTCGCTACCAAATTCACGGTATAAAATATCAGCATCTTTTGCACCTACGTTAAAAGTCATAATGTTACCGACATTTCCAAGGATTGCTCCGATGACCTCTTCATCAATCTGTGTAATGTATTGGTTTGCTAAGGTTAGTCCAAGTTTGTATTTTCGAGCTTCAGACAAAATTTTTGTAAATGATTTTGTCGCAAAGTTTTGGAACTCATCTACATACAAATAAAATGGAACACGTTCGTCTTCACTTACAAATGCTCTATTCATTGCACAAACTTGAATTTGAGTGATTAACATTGCGCCCAATAATGCTGCGTTGTCTTCGCCGAGTTTTCCTTGGGAAAGATCGCATAAAAAGATTTTTTTGTTATCCATGATTTCTTGTATACGTACTTTTGATTTCGGATATGCGATGACTTTTCGAATCATCGGAGATGTAATAAATTGTCCGACTTTATTCAAAATTGGTGAGATTGCTTCGCTTTTAAAATTTTCGCTCATTGAGTCAAACTCTTTATCCCAAAACTGGTGAATGATTGGATCATTTATTTTTTCTAAAACACGGTTTCTGTAGCTTTTATTTTGAAGAATCTTAACGATATCAGGAAGAGTCGCATTATCAGCGTGTATCAATGTAAACAATACGTTTCGCAAAATATGTTCCATACGAGGACCCCAAGAGTTTGCATAAAGTTTGTAATAAATTCCGATGATACCTGAAACTACAAGTTCTTTTTGGCTGTCGTTGGTGACTTCTAAAATATTTAATGGATAAGCATAATCCGGATCAGCTGGATTAAAATAACAAACATCGTTAATACGATTTTTAGGAATATAATCCAAAATCATATCGATAGCATCGCCATGTGGATCTAATACGGCAATTCCTGCACCTTTGCGGATATCTTCAATTGCCATGTTTTCAATCATGGATGATTTACCTGAACCTGTTTTTCCGACAATATAAACATGGCGTAAGCGATCTTTTGCTTTGATGCCAAAAACTGTTTCTCTGTTTTTATAATTTACTTTTCCAACAAAGGTTAGATTTTTTTTGTCTTCTTCTTCCATGTTTTCATTCGCTACAGGTAGATTTTCTGGAGTATCTAATGCTAATCGTTTGCCCCAGCCGATGTTTGGAATACCAATTTGTGAATTTGGAATATGCCACAATGATCCTAGTTCAGCCGTATTTAAGATATATGGTGAAGTCATCTTGTGATCTTTGATTGCTTCAAGTGTTTTTTTATCGTTAAAGAAATTTGTTCGTTTGAATTTTAGGCTGTTTCCAGAAGGTCTTGAATATACGGTGAATGTATTTTGTAAAACATTTGTGTTTGCAGGTGAATCAGTTATGAGTCTGATTTTTGTTTCGAATCCATTATATTTAATTTTTTCTTGAAGCATAGCAATTTCCATTTGCTTCCCCTGCCCTGTTGTTTCGAGTGCGTTTAATTTGTTAATTCGTGCAATCGCATTGCTTTGCCATGAACCACCGGCTGGTTTAACAATCATTTGAACCCAAAAAAATGCATTTGGATCTGGTGATCTAGACATTGATGACAAGATCGAACCAATCGGATCTATTTCTGATCCATCAAAACTTTTAAGTGGAAGATAATATGAAACACCTGGAACCATTTCGCCATAATCGCATGTATCGTAGTTAATTTTTAGAATTTCATCAAATGAGGCAATATCGTAAACGTCGGCTTTTCCATATTGCGCCAAGACTTGGTTTTTTAGATGTGTAAAATCGTTTTCACTTGCACCAACTACAAAATATATAGTCTGATTCGAAGAAACAAAGTTAAAAGAATATGTAACATCCGGAGTGCTTGAAAAAAGAGACATCAATCCCCTTCTCGGTATTCTTGTAATCAAGCTTGAAAAAAGCGAAACACTACTCGCAATCGTATACTCATTTTTCTGCGGCGGTTTGATTAAAAGGAATTTCATTTAATTCATTTTACAATCCTTTTTAGAACAATAATAGTGAGATGCTATTTATTATTATGTTTTTGTGGAATGTTATCAAATGTAATTAATTGTAATCCGGAAATATCTATGCCATGTTTTTTATAAACTTCATTGATATTTCCATAAAATCCTTCATGCATATTAAACCCTAAGTGTTCGGCTGTATCTGTAACATCCGTTTCTGTTTCACTTTCGATTTCCGTGATTGGTGGAATCCCAGGCCATTCATCTATTGTTATTTCACTTTTATTCATAAAAAATTTTGTGCGAAAATTTTCTTCATAAGTCGCTTGTTGTAATCCCAATAGTTTGACGATAGCTAATCCAGATTCAAATTTATCAATTTTTATTTCAACTTCTTTCATTCCTGATAATGATAATTCTTGTAAACTTTTATAAGTTAATGTTGATTTTGTTGGAGATTCTTGGCGAATTCTTAAAAAAGTGCCTTTTTTAGCTCCTGGAATATCAAAGGTGCATCTCTTCATTAAAAATCTAGGCTCTATTTCAACAGCCCCTTGCTCTAAGAGTTTTTTTCGAAACTCAACAGTCGTTAAATCTCCAAGTTCGAATTTAACTTCATATTCTGTATTTAATTTTTCAATTGGAATTATATCTTGCATATTTGTTTAATTAAATTTTATCATAATTAGTAGGATTTTCTGCAGGATAGCAATATATTTTCAATTTTCTTAACTGAATTAGTTAAGTAATTTAGATATAATCGCTACCCTGCATTTTACTCACTTCTCGGCAAATCTTCTCATAGCAGAGTACTGCTCACGGATTTCTCCAGGAATGCCTTCGTTCTTTGAAAGGTGATCCAGAAACACTTGGTGTGTGAACTGCGTGTGCTCATTTTGTAAATCAATACAGGTTGAGACACTACCATGCTCGATGCGCAATCCGTAAAACCGTTCTTTGCATTTCTGCGTACCAAAGAGTGGACATTGGTTACACATGGATGAAATATAGACTTCACCAAAAGTTTTGACTTTGAACAATCCATCTTTGTACCGGTACTGTGTGCCAGCTCCTGAGCTATCACCAATAGCGAGGTCGTTTCTTGTTGGTTTGGCCCCAAGGCTTTGGATAACTTTTTGGATCTGGATGTCAGATTCCTGTTTGTTGTTAAGGTCACGTTGGAGTCTAACATCGACACCGGCATTGTTGCACCACTTAATAATATTTAGCGCGGTTTCACTGTCCCTAACAACTGTGTTTGCTTTAATACGAAGTCTGCGATCTTGTTGTGCGTACTTCACTGCCAATTGAATATTCGCCAGTTTTTGTGCAACTCGTTGCTCGGCATATTTCAATGCACTTTCTTTTGAATGTTTCCTTTCGACATTCTGTGCAACTAAATCCATTGCCAGATATTGGTTTGCATTCATTGCATGCAGTGAAAAATTGATGCCAGAGACTCCTGCTTCGAAAAGAGATGTAATTTTCTCCTGGCTGTATTCACCATGGGTTGTAATCCCGACTTCAAAGCCATTGTCAGTGAAGCATGTGATAACTTCAATCAGATGTGGATGAAGAGTTGGTTCACCTCCAGTCAAATGCATCTTGTTAAGGCCCATGTTCTTGGCAATTCGCATAGACATCTGTACATCATCCGCATCAAACAATCCATCCAATTTACTCTCTAGTGAGCCTCCTTTTTTTGTCTTCCAACCTGAAAGTGCGGGATTTAACACTCCAATTTCATCTGGTGATTTGTGTCCTTCAAGATGACAAAAATCACAACCACTTTGGCATGATGTTAACATCACGATTCTGACGTCACCGCCTGCTTTATACGACATGTGTGGAATCATTTTTTTTCTCCTCAGTGAGCCGCTATACGAAAAAAAGATGGGTTGATTAAAATATCTTTGTGAAGATATTCTAATTTCCCATCTTTTTTAGTATTAAGTTATATTTTAAAGGTGCTAGATCTAAGTGAATAAAATTGGGGTGATAATATACTATTTCCAATATAAATGCAAGTTTGTTTCTTAATTTTTGATATTAGAGATAAAAGTTTTTCTATGAATCTCTTTGACCCCCAATTCCTTTATTTTCTCCATATGTAGTTTTGTACCGTACCCAACATGCTTTTCAAATCCATAATTTGGGTATTCTTTTGCGTATTTTTCTTGCATTT
Organism: uncultured Candidatus Saccharibacteria bacterium; assembly: GCA_964510925.1. Classification (GTDB taxonomy): domain Bacteria; phylum Patescibacteriota; class WWE3; order 2-01-FULL-39-13; family 2-01-FULL-39-13; genus CAZEDS01. The sequence goes on along the minus strand of CAZEDS010000013.1, from coordinate 18,276 downwards.
GTGTGTCTCTAAAAACTTTGGCGATGATTGATGCTGAGGCTATTGTGATTGATAGTGCATCTCCTTTGGTAATTGATTCGGAGTTATCGAGATCGAGCTTAAAGTGGTCTATTAGAACGAAATCTGGCTTTATTGGGAGTTCGTTGATGGCTGTAGTTAAAACTTGGTTGTTTGCGTAGGTTATGCCTTTTTCGTCTATTATTTTTGCTGAGATTTCCGTGATTGCGTAGGCTTTGGCGTTTTGTTTTATGAATTCAGCTAAAAGTGTTCGTTTTTTTTCTGTGAGTTTTTTGGAGTCGTTTATGATTTTTAGTTCGTTAATTTTGTCTATGTTTTTGGTTAAAAAGGCTTTGTCCCAGATTACTGCTGCTGCGACGATTGGTCCGGCTATGCATCCTCTGCCTACTTCGTCCGCTCCAGCAATATGCAAAAACCCTGCGTCCCAATACTTTTTTTCGAAAGAAAGCATATCGGGATTGGCAGGGTTTTGGGCAGTTGATTTCATAATTTGAGAGCTTTTTTAGGCTTCTTCTTCGGTTTCTTCGCTTAGGTCTTCGTCTGATTTTTCTAAGACCGAAACTGCTGAAATTTTATCGCTATCATTTAATCTCATTAATCTAACACCTTGAGTGTTTCGACTTGATGAAGGTATTGATGCGACTGGTATTCTTATGACTTGGCCTGATTCTGATGTAATAATAATGTCGACTGTGTGTTCATCGATATTTTTTACGGAAACGATATGTCCAGTTTTATCGGTAACTTTGGCGACTAAAATTCCGCTGCCTCCCCTATTTTGTAATGTGTATTCAGATACTGGAGATGATTTTCCGTAGCCATTAGACATTATGCACAATAGGTTTTTGTCGCTTTTGTGAGTGACGATTTCCATGCTTACAACATAGTCTTTTGGTTTTAGTGCTATTCCTTTTACACCACTTGCACTACGACCCATGTCACGGACATCTTTTTCTTTAAAGTGGATGGATTTTCCATTTGCTGTGACTAGAATTACTTCGTCTTTGCCGTCGGTTAGTTGTGCTCTTACTAATTTGTCTCGATCTTTTAGGCCGATTGCGATTATTCCTGAGCGTCTGACATTTTCAAATTCGCTTAGTAATGTTTTTTTGACGTTACCATCTCTGGTTGCAAAGAATATGAATTTTGAGTCTTTGGTTTCTTCTAAAACTTTGTTGATTGTAATGATTTCTTCAACTTTTTCGTCTGAAGCCATGTCTATTAAGTTTACGACTGCTGTTCCTTTGCTTGTACGAGAGGCTTCTGGGATATCCCATACTCGTTTTTCGTAGATTTTTCCTTTGTCCGTTACGAATAATATTCTGTCGTGAGTTTCAGCAAGTCTCATCATTGAGACTTCGTCTTCGTCTTTTGTTTTGACGCCAATTACTCCTTTTCCTCCCCTACCCTGTGTTTTATAGGTAGAAGGTTTTAGTCTTTTTACATAACCGGTTTCGGTTACTGCGATTAACATTTCTTCGTTTGTGATTAGATCTTCGTCTGCGAGTTCGCCTATTTGTCCTTTAATTACTTTGGTTTTTCGTTTATCGGCGAATTTTTCTTTGATGATTTCTAGTTCGTTTCTGATTTCTCCTAGCATTCGTTTTGGAGATGCTAAAATTTCATTCAAGTTTTTGATACTTTTTTGTATTTCTTTTAATTCGTTTTCGATTTTTTCTCGTTCAAGTGCGGCTAGTTTTCTTAGCTGCATGTCCAAGATTGCTTGAGCTTGAATTTCGCTAAAATCAAATTTTTTAATCAAGTTTGCTTTTGCGGTGTCTGCATCTTTTGATTTTTTGATTGTTTCAATTACTTCGTCGATGACGTCGAGTGCCTTTTTTAGACCTTCAAGAATATGCTCACGTTCTCTAGCTTTTTGTAGTAAATACAAAGTTCTGTTTGTAATGACGATTTTTCTATGTTTTAAAAATTCGGCAAAATAATCTTTAATGTTGAAGACCTGTGGCTCATTATTAATCAATGCCAACATGTTTGCATTAAATGTTGATTGAAGTGCTGTGTACTTGTACAAATAATTTAGAACTTTTTGTGGTCTTGAGTCTTTTTTTAGCTCGATATGAATTTCGATTCCTTCTCCCCTGCTTAGATCTTTGATATCGCTGATTTCTCTTACTTTTTTCTCGTTTACTAGATCTGCGATTTTTTCGATCAAAGTACTTTTGTTTACTTGATATGGAATTTCACTGACGATAATTGCGAATTTGCCATTTTTGAGTTCCTCGATTTTGGCTACGGCTCTTTGAATGATTCTTCCCCTACCTGTTGCTAAATATTTTATTGTTTCTGTGTGATCATAAATTGTACATCCGGTTGGAAAATCAGGTCCTTTTACGATTGATGCCATTTGTTCGATTGTCATTGGGTTGTCTATTTCCCAATCGACTAATGTAGAACGTGTCTCAATTACGTTGTATGCAAGAATGATTTTTTCAGTAGTGCTGAGTTCTTTGATTTTGCCTTTTTCCATAATATTAAAAAGACATTCGATCAATTCACCTAAGTTATGTGGCGGAATATTTGTCGCCATACCAACTGCAATACCGACTGAACCATTCATTAATAGGTTCGGAATAACAGCAGGTAAAACCATTGGTTCTTGGTAGTCTGCTGAATAGTTATCTTTGAATGGAACTGTGTTTTTTTCAATATCTTGCAAAAGATAGTCTGATAATCTTTCGAGTTTACATTCTGTGTACCTCATTGCGGCTGGTGGATCGCCATCAATTGAACCGAAGTTACCTTGTTTATCGATTAATGTATAACGAAGTGAAAAATCTTGTCCCATTCTGACTAACGCATCATAAATAGAGATGTCACCATGAGGGTGATACTTTTCCATTACACGACCTACTAGTGCAGCGCACTTTTTGTAGGTTGAATCTGCTGTTAAGTTCATTTCGTGTGCGGCGTATACGATTCTTCGGTTAACAGGTTTTAACCCATCTCTAATATCTGGAAGAGCACGTGCAACAATAACGCTCATTGCATAGTCTAAGTATGCTTTTTTCATTTCTGTTGTTATTGATGTGTTGAGTACTGCGCCTTTTAGCGTTTCAACTGGTTCGTTTTCTTTTTTTGATGTGTCTTTCATAGATGGGCTTTCGGTCCTTAATTATCGTGCAAATTTTTCCTTATAAGCTTTAATACACTCTTCGATGAATTGGTAAGCTTCATCTGGTCCTAAAAATCCTGGAACTTGCACTGTACCTGGTCCTGTTTGTGCGTATTTATAGATTTCCATAAATGTTTTTAGATCTTTCAATTCCCATTCAGGAAGGTCTTTATATGTTTTAACGTGTTTGTATCGTGGATCTTTGTCGTTTACGCAAATGATTTTTGAGTCTTTTTCGCCGTTGTCGATCATTTCCATTAATCCGACTACCCTACCATGTACCATACAACCTGGTATTATTTCACCACTGCTAAAAACTACAGCATCTAGTGGATCACCATCATGTATATTCCATGTTCCAGGAACATCACAATATGTAACTGGATAATGTGTTGGGCCAAATAAAACTCGGTCAACTTCTAATATTCCGTATTCGTGGTTGAATTCATATTTTACGAATCCGCCTTTTGCGATTTCAACTAAAAGTTTTAAGAATTGTGGAGCTTTGTCCTGTTTGATGTCATGAAAGAAATTCATATTTTGTTTGAACTAAATTTTTGTAAGAACTAAAAATGAAAGAACCCCAAGTACGTTTGCAGCAGCTAGAAGAAATCGTACTCTAGATTTATATCTTTTGTAGTCCAGATTATTTAAACTAATTAAATATAAAACTGTAGCAATCAATAATGAGGTTAAACCCTCTTCTTTTCCGTACTTTATTATAAGTGTAAAAAGCATTACTGTAAAAACAGTTGTGATAAGTGGGCTCAAATTCATGATCTCGTTGTCGAGTAAAAACTTTTTTACAATTTTCAATATATCAAAAAAATAATTTAATAAAATTGTTCCAAGAATAATCCAACCAATTTGATAACCAGATGTAAGATTCAGTCTTGTAATGATTCCTTGGTTTTCTCGAATTTCTGTAATTGCAAATAAAAATATTAATGGAGTGATTTGAAAAATAATTTCAGCAGCCATTAGTTTTTTGCTTTGTATAAGTGTAACTACTGTTTCTAGCAAAAATACTGAAGTTGCAAAAGCGATTGCTATACCTGCGTTTCCAGAGACTCTATATGATGTCATTAATAAAAGTATAATTGCGGCTGCTTTATATAATTTTGAATTTTTATCTGATACAGCTGTTACATAGGCTGTCAAAATACCTGCAATTATAGGAAGCAAAATAGTGTCTAACCCAATTTCTAAAAAGTTAAAATAACTAAAAAGTACAACGCTAGACGTAAATGCTACAAAAAATGCATTCTCATAAAATAATGGGAGTTTTTTTAAAGTTAGAAATTTTTTTATGAGTTTAAATCCTAAAGCAAAAATAATAGCAGTTATTACTAAAAATATTATTATATTATTTGAAATAAAAGGATCAATCTTATTGAATCCTCTAAATTTTTCTAGAGAATTTAGCAATATTATTCCACTAATAACCATTACGTTTAAAAATGTTAGGCTAAATAATTCTCTATCTTGTAATTTTGTTTGGAAATATAAAGAACTGACACTTACGCCAACCAAAAACATTGATAGCAGATATGTATTATTAGAATAAAAATAAAAAAGAATCGAAGCTAATACATAAATCGCCATTTTTACAGTCGGTTTTTCAATAAAAATATAAGTGATTAGTGATACTGCGAATCCAGCAAATAAAAACGATGCCTCAACGAGCGACGCTTGTAACAAATTACTTTTGCCAAGCACCATATAGGCTGACAATATAATAAGTAATATTAAGGATAAGATATCTGTTTTTATATTTTGCATTTTATGCTTCTAAATCTAATTCAGCAGTAGCTGCATTTGATTGAATAAACATTCTTCGTGGAGCAACTTCTTCTCCCATTAGCATCGAGAATACTCGATCTGCTTCTTCAGCATCTTCAACTGTGATCTTTTTGAGCATTCTAGAGTGTTGATCCATTGTTGTATCTCGTAGATCTTCATAATTCATTTCGCCCAAACCTTTAAATCGACTTGTTGCGAACTTTTTGCCTTCTTTTGTCATTTGTTTCTCGAATTTTTCTCTAGCATCGTCGTCGAGTAGATATTTTCGATTTTTACCCCAAACTGCTTTGTAAAGTGGCGGCATAGCTGCATATAAATGTCCGGCTTCAACTAAAGGTTTTAGATGTCTATAAATCATTGTTAAATATAGAGTTCTGATATGTGCACCATCAACGTCAGCGTCAGACATGATGATTATTTTGTGATATCGCAGGTTTTTGATTTCGAAGAACTCCCCTATTCCTGTTCCTAATGCTTGAATGAAATATTTTAGTTTTTCATTTTTGACGACCTGGTCTAGTCTTGCACGTTCGGTATTTAATGGTTTACCAAAAAGTGGAAGAATTGCTTGAAACTCGCTATCTCTAGCTTTTTTTGCAGTACCACCAGCTGAGTCTCCCTCAACAATGAATAATTCTGCGAGTTCAGGTTGTTTTGTTCGGCAATCTGCGAGTTTTCCTGGTAATCCGCCGCCCTCAAGTGCACTTTTTCTAACGACGGCATCTCGAGCTGCACGAGCTGCATTTCGAGCTCGTGCGGCTAGAACAACTTTTGCAACCATTAATTGTGCATCTTTTGGATTTTCTTCTAAAAATTGATCTAGTGTTTCTTTTGTGATTGCTTCGACTACGGTTTTAGCTTCTGCTGTACCTAGCTTTGATTTTGTTTGGCTTTCGAATTGCAATCGATCTGATGGAATTTTTAATGATACTGCACAGGTGATTCCTTCTAAAGTATCTGAACCCATTGGTTTTTCTTCTTCTTTAAACAGGTTATTCTTGCGACCATAATCGTTTAAGCATTTTGTAAGTGCTGTTTTAAAACCTGTGATGTGCGTACCGCCATCACTGGTTTTGATGTTATTGGCAAAGCTCATTTCTGTAACATTGAAGCCATCAGTGTATTGGCATGCGATTTCTACATCGATTCCATCTTTTTCTTTGTGTGCATAAAAAATAGTTTCGTGAATTTTTTCTTTGTTTCTATTTGTTGCAGCGATTAGTGATCGTAATCCGCCTTCAAAATAGAAAGATTCTGTTTGGTTGTTTCTTTTATCAATGATTTTGAAACGTAAACCGGATGTAAGATATGCAAAATTTTTTATTTGTGTTTTTAATTGTTTGTAATCGTAGATAAGAGTCTCAAAGATTGTTCCGTCTGGTTTAAAATAAGTTGTGGTTCCTCGTTCACGTGATGTTACTGATTCATCAGCAATTTTTGATGCGCTTATTTTATCTTCTTTAACATTGTAACTTTTGACACCTTTTTTATATTCTTGATGAAATAATTTTCCATCGTGATAAACCTCTACTCTACATAGCTCAGACAATGCGTTAACGACTGAAGCACCTACTCCGTGCAAACCTCCGGATACTTTATAACCACCACCATTGAATTTTCCACCTGCGTGCAATTTTGTCATAACCAATTCAAGTGCTGATACACCATAGTTTGCTTTGACTTGTACTGGAATTCCTCGACCATTATCACTTACGACAATTGAATTATCTTCATTAATTGTCATGATGATGTAGTTACAGAATCCGGCCATTGCTTCATCTACTGAGTTATCTAGAACTTCTTTTGGTAAGTGATGCAAACCTCGAGTATCGGTTGAACCGATATACATTCCTGGACGAACTCTTACTGGTTCCAATCCTTCGAGGACTTCGATATTTGCTTGTGTGTAATTATCGTTTGGGTTTTTATCTGTAGTTTTTTTTGAGGCCATACGAGGTTTAGTTTAGCAGTACAATGCCCTATAAACAAGGTGTTTTGAAAGGTGTCGGTTATTTTTGTTTAAGAATTTCTTCTGCAGTTGGAATTTTGTTTCCTTGTGCATTAACTGCATTAAGGTATTTAGTATGTGCTTCAGCCGCTGTTTTAAAATCTTCGTCTGTTATTAACTCCTTGGTTTTTGATTCGTTGTATTGTGCTAAAGCCTCAGGGTCTAATTCAGCCATTCTTTTAGCGACGACGCTATCTACTATTCTTGAAGTTTCTAACTCGGTTTCTGCATTTTCGAAGTGTTCTATTGGTATAAGTATAGGCATATGTTAATTATAATGGAAACGAATCCTATTTTCACTATTAATATGTTTAATGAAAATCCGAAGTAAGTTTATAAATTGGCAAGATAACAGCCATGATTAAGAACAATACGCCCCCGCCTAAAAAGACCATGATGATTGGTTCTATTAAAGTAGACATATTTTTAACGATTTTGTCGACTTCGCCTTCGTAATAATCTGCGATGGAATCCATTCTTACAGAAACTGTACCTGTTTCCTCGCCTACAACTACCATTTGGGAGACAAATGGTGGAATTATTGCTTCTTTTGCGATTGATTGTGAAAGTGGATACCCATGTTTTACATCTTCAATGAAACGTTCGACTGCATCTTTATATAGAACATTATTTACAGTGTTTTTTGCGATTTTTAAACTATCAACAATCGGAACTCCAGAATCAATTAACAATGAGATGGTTCTTGTAAACTGAACAATTGTAGATTGTTTAATAATTGCGCCAAAAATTGGAACTTTTAAAAACATCGCATCCATAATATATCGTCCACCAGGCGTTTTATAATAGTAGCGAATTGCAAATATCATCGCGATTGCGGCAATTAGAACGTAAATGCCTTGGTTTGTTAGAGTATCAGATATTTTTATTAAAAGTAGCGTGCTCCATGGTAGTTCGGCATCGAAAGTTAAAAATGTTTGTAACATTTGTGGAACAACATAAACCATTATTATTACGAAAACACCGATCATTACTATCACAATGGCGGCTGGATAAACTAGTGCCCCTTTTACCTTGGCTCTAAATTGTCGTTCTTTTTCCATTGTTGCTGCAAGTCTGCTGAGAACCTCAGAAAGTTTTCCTGATGCTTCACCTGCTTTTACAAGACCTGTATAGCTTTCTGCAAACACATCCCCTCTCCTTTCGAGTGCGGCTGAAAGTTGTGCTCCGCCTTCAATATCACCTAATATTTCTTGAATGATTGTGGTCAATTTGGGTTTTGTTGATTGTGATAACAAAATTTCTAATGATCTTGTAAGTGGTAAACCGGCTTTCATCATACTTGCAAGAGTTTCAGTGAATCGGACTTTATCAGTAAGTGAAATGCCAGTTATGTCTTTAAGTATTCGTAGTGGATTGTTATTTACTGTTACAGGCAAAAGTGAATAAACAATCAATCCCATTTCTTGAAGTTCTTTTAATGCGGATGATTGATCTGGCGCTTCGATTTCGCTTTTTTTTGTAACTAATCCATCTCTTGTTTTTGCTGCGTATTTAAATCTCATTGTTGTCTATTGCTGTTTAGGAATCTAACAAATTCATCTGGTTTTCTTGCATGTGAAGCGGCTTCTTCTAACTTAACTTGACCGCTGTTAACAAGTTCTGCTAAAGATCTTTCCATAGAGATCATTCCGAGTTCGCTACTCGTGCTAATAATATTGTCTAAAAAGTGTGTGTTTCCTTCTCTAATATTATTTTTAACAGAATCAGTGCCGAGCATGATTTCTAATGCCGGAAATCTTTTAGTCGGATCAATTCCTTTTACTAATGATTGTGTAACAGTTCCTTCGAGCACCATGCTTAGTTGCATTCTTGCTTGTTCTTGTTTTTGCTCTGGAAACATACCAATGATTCTTTCAACACATTGTGATGCTGAATATGCATGGAGTGTTGTAAAAACTAAGTGGCCTGTTTCTGCTGCTTTTAAAGTTAATTGCATCGTTTCGTAATCTCTAGTTTCTCCAACCACCAAAACATTAAGGTCTTCTCTTAAAGCCGAGCGTAGTGCTCTTGACCATTCTTTTGTATCCACTTGAAGTTCACGTTGGTGAATTAATGATTTATCTGATTCAATGTTGTACTCGACTGGATCTTCGATTGTCATTATGTGTTTGTTTTTATTTTTGTTTATCCAATTTATTAATGAAGCAATTGTTGTTGACTTACCAGTTCCAACAGGACCAGAAACAATTACTAAACCTTGAGGTAGTTTGCAAAACTCATACAAAATTTGTGGTAAATGTAATTCTTGTAGAGTTGGAATATATGGTGGGATTAATCTTAAAGCCATTGCAATTCTTCCTCGTTCAAAATATACGTTTACACGAAATCTGTCTTTTGAGTCTACTTCGTATCCAGTATCTAGGTCTTTTTCGCTATAAAAAATTTCGAGTTGTTCGTCAGTTAATATTTGGCTTGCTAAAATTTTTATTTGCTCTTCAGTTAATACGTCATAGCCAGGCAATGGCATTAGTGTTCCGTTTACACGAACCGTTGGTGGTACTTTTGTAGTTAAGTGAACATCTGAAGCACGCATTTTGACTGCTTCCATTAATATTTCGTCTATAAAATATTGCTTTTCACTATCATCAGTATTTGAAGTTGCGGAATTATTATTTAGATCAATTTGATCAGTATCTAGTTGGACAGGCATATCAAAAGTTTAATCGGGAATATAATTTAAAGCAAACTAAATATTTAAAATTTTTGAGAGATTTGCCAATAATTTTATTCGTCGGCAACAGTAAGAACTTCTTCAAGTGTTGTTACTCCCCAGAGTGCTTTGATGTATCCATCTTGCATTAGGGTTATCATTCCTTCTTGTTTTGCTTGTTTTTCTAATGCATCGATTGGTGAGTTTGATTCTGTAAGTCTTCTGATTTCTGATGAAGATTTGATTACTTCGTAAAGGCCGATTCTGCCTTTGTAACCACCGTTGTTACACTTTTCACAACCTTTTGCTTTGTATATATAAATTTTTTTATCATCAATACTTTGTTTTTCGATTAGCTCATGGTTTTGCATTGTGTAGTCTTCTGCATGTTGGTTTATCATATTTGGTCCCATTGCAATTTTAAGCAGTCTTTCACCCAAAACTTTACGGATATCATCAGCAACCGCCGGTGTTGCTTCAATACGTTCCTTGCAATATGGACAAAGTCTTCTTGTTAATCTTTGTGCTAAACAAGCATCTATTGTAGATGCCAATAAAAACGGTTCAACACCCATGTCGATTAAACGTGGAATACTCGCAACTGCAGAATTTGTATGTAATGTGGCAAGAACTAAATGGCCTGTCAATGCGGCTTGAATTGCAAGTTTAGCTGTCTCAACATCTCGGATTTCTCCCACCATTATAATATTTGGATCTTGTCTTAAAATTGATCTGAGCCCAGCGGCAAATGTTAATCCTGCGGCTGTATTTATTTGCACTTGGTTGACTCCTTGAATATTGATTTCGACTGGATCTTCAAGTGTGATGATGTTTACACTTACTTTATTTAATCCATCTAATGATGTTGCGAGTGTGACGGTTTTTCCTGATCCTGTTGGGCCAGTTACTAATATGATTCCTGTTGTTTGACTTAGTCCTTTTTTGAAATTTTCTAATGCTTCGCCCCACATACCTAATTGATCAAGCGTGAATCGATCTTGGTCAGATTTTAATAAACGTATAACGCATTTTTCTCCGTTGACTGTAGGAATTGTAGACACACGTAAATCAGTTCTTTTGTCGCCAAATTCAACTTTGAATTTTCCATCTAGCGGTTTTCTTTTTTCGTCGATAGGCATTGAGGCCAAAATTTTTATTCTGGCTATTATTGAATTATGGATGGTGATTGGTAGTGGAAATTTATCTATTAATACTCCATCAATTCTGTATCTAATTCTCGTTTTTGTCTCGAATGGTTCAATGTGAATATCAGATGCCCCGCTTTTTACAGCATATTCCAAAATAACGGAAACGATTTGCGCTACTGGTGAAACTTTTATGATTTCATCTGCTTGGTCAATATTTTTTAAAGATTCTTTTAGTTTTTGTGTAGAGGTTGCGGCTGCAACTTCAATTGCTTCTGAGATGTTCTCTCCTAGCGTTTTTCCGTATTCACGGTCAATGGCTTTTTCAATTTGCTCTGCTGATCCTAGTACGAAATCAATTGAGTGCCCCGTGGTTCTTTCGAGTGTTTGGATTAATTCAAGGTCATCATTGTCTGTTCCAGCTAATTGTAGTCGGTTGTTTTCTATTTTGATTGGTAGTACGTTGTATTTTCGAGCAGTTGATTCTCCAATTAGATTTATTGCATCTTGTTGGCTTGAAATGTGGCTAAGATCTATATAATCGCCTCCGCTTAACTCCGCTAACATTTTTGTAAATGTTTCTTCGTTGACAACTTTTTCTCTTAATAGGATTTCTTTTACTGGGATTTGCGTTTTTATATGTTCTACAGCTATTTCGTCGTATTTTTGACGAGTTATTAGACCTCTTTCAAGTAAGACATCTTGAATTTTTATAGCAGGATTAATGGGCATTATTCTATTTAATAATACTAGCATAATAGAGTCTTTATTTTTTTTGAAGTCCTTGCATTTGGTTGTCGAATTAATATAGTGTGGTTTTATGATTTCTGCATATGCAATTATTGGTCACGATAGTTTTACAAGAAGAGCTAAGTCTTCTGAATTATTTAATGAAATGATTTTTGACCAAAATATTAATCCAGATTTTTTACTGATTACTAATTTAGATGGAAAGTCATCGATATCGATTGATCAGATTAAAGAAATCGCATCTTTTTTAAAGCATTCCCCTATTCAAAACGAAAAAAAGATTGTAGTTATTGAATCTGCCGAGATGATGACGATCGAAGCTCAGAATTCAATTTTAAAAATTCTTGAAGAACCTCCACGATACGCAACGTTTGTTTTTGAAGTTGATTCAAATCATGGTGTGTTGCCTACTGTTATGTCACGCTGTGCAGTTATCTATACTCATAATGAACAACTTGAAGCGAGTTTGTCGGTTGCTATATTATCTGCATTTTCCAAACTAGCCAAAGCAGATTTAGGAGCTCGAATTGATTGGGTTTTTGATAATAAAGATTTATTAAAAGACAAAGATTTTATTGCTGAGCTTTCGGATGGATGGGAGACTTTAATTCGGGATGTGATTTTGATGAAAACTGATAATCAGGATTTTGTTGTTAATAAAATGAATTTTCAAATTATAAAATCATTTGAAGCAGAAAATTTTGCAATGGAAGAGTTGGTGGGATTTATTACTAAACTAGGTCGTCTAAAAAAAACTGCTACAAAAACGAATGCAAATTCTCAAATTTTGCTGGAAGAGTTTTTGATTAATTTATGATGTTTGATTTTTTGCTTATATTTAATCTTGTAGTTGTATCCTTATATTCTTTGCTTTTCGGCTCATTTTTAGGAGTTGTTATTGATCGGTCTATTAGTGGAGATCAGTTTTTTAAGGGCAGATCAGTTTGTGATCATTGTAAACATTTGCTTTCCCCTATTGATTTAATACCTCTATTTTCGTTTTTAAAAACCAAAGGAAACTGCAGATATTGTGGTGCAAAAATTTCTAAGTGGCTTTTAGTCTATGAGCTTGGAACTCTCGTTTTTAATTTGCTGATTTATTTTTTTGTGATTTATTGGTTTGCACTTGGTGGTATCGAATCTACTTTTGTCTTTGTTTTTGCAAATGTTTTGTGGGCGATATTTTTATCTGATGCAAGGTATATGTTGGTTCCGGATTTCTTTTTTTATATTTTAGTTTTTGTTTATTTGGTGTATTTTGCGTTTTATTATTTGGGCTTTGAATTTGTCTTAGCAAATACTTTTTTGGGTGACCATTTATATCGGTTTTATGGATTTATGGCGATGCTTATTTTTTTTGGTGGCATTTATTTCTTTTCAAAAGGAAAAGCAATGGGTTTTGCAGATGTGATGCTTTCAACTATTTTGGCTTATGTTGCTGGGTTTAGATATTCTATTGCGATGTGGATACTTTCATTTTATTTTGGCGCAATTTTTGCGATTTGTTTGATGGCTTTTAAAAAGAAAACGTTTAAAGGTCAAATTCCATTTGGCCCATTTATTATATTAGGATTTTTTGCCACATTTATTTTGGGAAATGCATTGTTACGTATTTATGGAATTTGACGATGTAATTCTTGACAAGTTATCTGTAAAGCTAAAGAATAGAAATAACAAGTTGTTTATTATTTAACCTGCCCAGTTTGTTAATAACAGTAGTTAGCAACCTAAGCAGTAACAAAAAGAAAAAATGTTTAAAAAGAAAAATGGGATTAAAACATCTTCAGGTTTCACCCTGATTGAGTTGTTAATTGTTATTGTTATTATCGGTATCATGGCAGGTATTGTCTTGCTATTGATCAATCCAGCTAGACAGCAAAGAAAATCCAAAGAAACTATTTTGAAAGCTAACACAAACAAATTGTGTCTTGCACTTTATGCTTGTTCAACAACAGCAGGTGATGTTACTCAGTGCGATTCATTCGTAGGAACTGAATTAGCATCTGACATTGCTGATTTGAGAGGTGCTGCAGCAGATACTGCAAACGCACAAGCTGCCGTTCGTGCAACATCTGCTCCTGCATATGCAACATATAGTTTGGGTGTTGCTGGTCAAATTGTGACTATTACTGGTTCGTTGCCTGGTTCTAACACTAACCCAGGTGGTTCAGGTGCTGCTACAGCCGCAAACCCATGCGTTTTTACCTGTACATATGACTTCGCAACTGGTGATGCTGCTCCTGTTACAGCAACTGTCCCTGCGAACTGCGTACAACCATAATTATTTAATTTAGCCTGCCCTTCTCCCGGTCAATTCAATGACCGGGAGAATTTTTAAAATGAACTATTTAATTCTCAGAAAATCAAAAGCTTTTACTCTTATTGAGTTACTTTTAGTTATTGGTATTTTGGCAATTATAATAGGTATTGTCTTGGCAGTTGTTAATCCACAAAGACAACGTCAACGTGCATCTGAAGGTGTTGCAAGAGGAAATCTTGCCAAAGTTTGTCAGGCAATCATTGCTTGTCAAAGTTCACTTACTACATTTGATTCTGCAAAATGTGATTCTTGGGCTGAAATCGGAACAACTGGTTCGGCAGCTCCAGATAAGCCAGTTGGAGCTGTTTGGTCAGCGCCTACAGCAACAGGAACCGCAACGCTTGCGACTGGTGCAGTTTACGCTGATGTTACCGTTGGCGGTTGCAGACTTGCCTGTGTAATTTTTAATGATCTTGCAGATTGGGGTGGACAAAGATCTGGTTCAATATTAATTGGAACAGGTGCTCCAGGTGCAGCTGCAAATCCAGGTTTACCAACAGCTGCTGGAAATACCTTGGCGAACTGTGCTACTAACTAAAATGAAAAAACTTTCTTTTGGATTTACACTTGTTGAATTACTTATTGTTATCGCAATAATTGCAATTGTTAGTGGTGTCGTTATTGCGGTAATTAATCCTGAACGCCAACGTGCAAAAGTTAGAGATGCAGCAAGGCAAAAAGATTTACAAGTTGTTGCTTTAGCTTTGGAGCAATTTTATGCTGATCGAAACCAATACCCAGTTTCTGCAACTTATGGTGGATTAGGTGCTGCCTTAGTTGCGGGTTATCTTAAAGCTTTACCTAATGATCCAATCGCTGGGAACTCTTACTGTTATGCATCGCCTAATAGAAACAACTTCGTATTATGTGCTACACAGGAAACAGACCCAGCAGTTCGTGCTGCTCAAGATGGTACATCTTGTAACCCAACAGGTACTGTGGTTGGCCGCTATTGTGTAGCGAACCCTTTGTAATAGATTTGTTTGTTTTGGTATTTTAAAAAATGCAAAATCCAAAAGTTCGATTATCGAAGGCTTTTACTTTGATTGAAATTCTAATAGTAATTAGCATTATCGCTTTGGTAACAGGGCTTACAATTCCTGGATTTGGGAATTTTGTAAAAAGAAAAAATTTCGAAAAAGCTGTAAATCAATTAGTGGCCGATATTCAATCTGCACAATCCAAATCCCAATCTGGTTCGTTAATAACAACTGGAGCAGGAGCTCTAACTACAAACCAAAATACTAATGGCTATTGGGGAATAAATGTAACTTGTGGTGCAGGTGGCACCGCTGGAAACTACTCAATTCGTTATTTAAGTGAATCTGCAGCTGGTGCCTTTACGGTCTCTTCTGCCGGTGTGAATAATAATCTAGAGAACAGAACTTTGAATCAAAATTTATCTTCACGCCCATATTCTTTTAGCACTGCTAATGGAAGTGCTGGAACAATTTCCATTTGTCAGTCTACTTCAGATAGTATTTATTTTGATCGATTTACTGGCGGTGGTTTTACTCGTTCTAACCAAAGTGCTTTTTCACAAGCAGGTGTTGTTGAAATTGTCGTTAATGCCAGTGATATTAATGAATCTCGAACTATTCGTATTTATCGAAATGGAAAAATTGAGGCATTGTAAAAAACGAAACCAAACCAAACGGGTCTGACCCGTTTTATTAAAATTTAATTAACAACCGGTACATAAATAAATTATTATAGGCGAAAAATAACGTATATTGGCCTCGATAATAACATTAACAGTTCATAAAAAGGGTCAGACCCGTTTCATTTGCGCTTCCCCTTTCCGTTCTGTATATAAAGCGTTAATATTAATATATGAGTTTACTTGCCCAGCCGACTCTTGCTAAAAATCAAGCAAAACACACAAATTTAAATGGTCAAACAATTGTAGAAATTATTATTGCAGTTGCTTTGGCAGCAATGGTTGTTACCGCCCTAGTATCGTTAAATGCAGTCGTTTTAAAAACAAATTCTTCATCATTAAAAAGAGGTCAAGCAAATAAAGTGGCAACTTTAGCCTTGGAGGCTGTACGATACCACCGAGACAGTTTGGGTTATGTAAATGCTTTTGATCAGAATGGAAAAATTTGTTTTCAAATTGCCACTGAATCAAATGCTTCTGACTCCTTATCAAAAAAAGCAAATTGTACGTTTGAAGATGTTGCATTTGAGGGCGGAATTTTTAGGCGAAAAATTGAAGTCGATGCAGAATCTAATACAACATTTTCAAGAAAAGTTACGGTAACTGTTGAATGGGATGAATCTACAGGCGTTAAACAAATTGTGCTAAATACATTCCTTTCAAAATGGCGTTAAATTTAAATGATTTAAGATTTTCAAAAATAATAAGTCATAAATCTAAGGGTTTGACCTTAATTGAAATAATTATTTCAGTTGCAATACTTGCTTTGGCGCTTTCGTTGACAAGTGGTGTTTTGATTTCGGTTGTTAAATCTGCAAATAAGCAAAGTGCAATTCGTGAGCTCGATATAAATGGGCAGCGTGCAGTAAAGTTGATTGAAGAATCTGTTCGTAAGTCAAAAGATATTAGCTACAATGAGACAACCGGCCAGTTAGCAGTTACCATTGATAATGGTGGTATTCCAGAAGTGAGATATTTTGGTTCAAATAATAGCGGTGTGAATAATTGTTCAGGTGCGCAAAGCTATGTTTATATGACTGTTAATAATAGTTCACAAACAGAAACTCAATTGGCTGCAAATCGTGTTACAAATGATTCCTTGTTAAAAGGTGTTTATGTTAATAGTTTCCAAATAAATTTTTATAATGGATCACCGAAGCAAATCTTTGTTACAATTGGTTTAGGTAGTTGTGCTGATGCAGGTTTGGGAGTTAAAACCTTTCAAACTTTTGTAACATCACGTGGAACTTATTTTTAAAATCTTGCCAATGAATAAGTTTTTTTATAATAAAAAATCCGGTCAAGCAGCACTAATAATCGTAATGGTTACAATGGCTGCAATTTTGGGTATCGGCGCAAGTAGTGCCACACAAAGTAACGTAAATTTAAAAGATACTGTATACAGTGTTCAATCGGAACAAGCTCTTAGTTGTGCTGAAGGTGGCGCTGAAAAAGGTATTGGAAAATACAGTAGCACTGATACCCCAGTTCCAAATTCAGGCGTTGATACATTCCCTACTGAGACTCTTTCAGCCACATCGGATAGTAATTGTACTATTGATGTAAGTGTTTCAAATTATCCATTAGCAGATGGACTTATTACTATTCCAAAACTTGGCCAGAATAAATCTCAACAACTTGATATTACTCGTGATTTATCTGATGCAAGAATTTCAAATGTTACGTTAGACCCAGGTGTTAATGGAGTCGATTTTGCAGTTTATATTTATAGAAAATCTTTAGATCGTGTTTACAGACAAATGTATACGTGTGGCGGAAGTAATTCTCCAAAAGATTTTACAACTCAGTGTTCAAATATTAGCTTAAAAGATATTGCAGGAGTTTCTTCGTTGCAAACGGGAGATATTGTAAGAATTCGAGTCGTTAGAAATTATGCTCAATTTGATTTGAGCGGTTTTTCTTCAAACGGGACAAGTGCTTCTGTTGGATATTTGGTTCAGTCGACAGGTACCGTTGGCTCAGTAAGGCGAAAAGCTACGGTCTTAAAATTTTACAGTCAATTACCAGCATTTTTTGACGAAGCTTTAGTTGTTTTTGATTAAATTATGTTTAAAGTAAAATTTTTAAATCTGTTCGCAATTGTTTTGTTTGTTGGTTTTTTTCTTTTTGGTTTTTCGAGTGTTTCATTTGCAAATGAACCAACTTGTGTTGGATATTCTGGACCGGGTGGTGGTTGGTATTGTTATGGATCAACTACTTGTACTTTACCTGATGGTAATTCTAGCGGTAATGTTTCTTGTTCTACAGCAATTTGTGGAACTAATTCTGCTAATTTTCAGTGCGATACTGGTAGCATAAATGGATTTGGCCCTCCATATTATTCCTCTTGTCATATTAACTGCGGTGGTGGTGGTGGTGGACCTTCGTCCCCTTCTGTATCAATTGGTGGCAGAGTTGTTAATAGTGTTACTGGTGCACCAGTTTCAAACGCAAAAATTATTCTTCAAATATATTCCGGAAACGATACATCTGTGATTGCTGAAACAAAAGATGTTGTAACAAATGGTTCTGGGGATTATTTGTTTGAAAATGCAATTTATCCAAATGGTTCAGGTGGAAATTTTAGATATAGGCTTACAGCACCTGGTAATGTTTTAGGCTATCAAGATAATGGTTATTTAGTTGATTGGAGATATGGAAAAGATTCGACTTGGGGTGAAGTAATTCCAAAAGCAGTTCAAGATGTTCCATGGATTGGTGTTCCAACTCGAGTTGGTCAAAATATTTATAATTATCAAACTGCAGGT
>CAZEDS010000012.1:0-24794 GCA_964510925.1 uncultured Candidatus Saccharibacteria bacterium | reverse complement strand
GTTTTAGGCTTAGAGGTTCATATGCAACTTAAAACGGAGACTAAAATGTTTTGTAGTTGTAAGAATGATCCATTTTTTAGTGAATCTAATAATAATGTTTGTCCTGTATGTCTTGGATTGCCTGGAGCAATGCCTGTTCCAAATTTCGAAGCTATAAAATTAGCACAAACAATGGCATACCATTTAGGTGGTGAATTAAATCCTACCATTGTTTTTGAACGAAAAAATTATTTTTATCCAGACTTGCCAAAGTCATTTCAATTAACGTGCCCACATTATCCAATTTCTATTGGAGGAAGTTTTAAAATCCGAGGAACAAATGTTTCTATTAATTGGCTAGAAATTCACTTAGAAGAAGACACTGCAAAATCGAGTCACGAAAAATCACTTACAAAAATTGACTGTAATAAATCTGGAGTTCCTCTTTTGGAAATGGTTACCGGTCCTGATTTTAAGACAATTGAAGATGCCACCGAGTTTTGTAAACAAATACAATTTATGGCTAAATTTTTAGGAATTAGTGAAGCAGACATGGAAAAAGGTCATTTACGTTTAGAAGCCAATATTTCAGTTCGTAAAAAGGGTGATTTAAATTTGCCAAATTATAAAGTTGAATTAAAAAATATTAACTCATTTGGATTTATGAAAAAGGCATTAGAATATGAATTTTTAAGGCAGGTTGAAGCACATGAAAAAGGTGAAAAATTAATACAAGAAACAAGAGGTTTTAATGAAACAAGAGGAGAAACTTTTTCTCAAAGGAATAAAGAAGATGCGCACGATTACAGATATTTTCCTGAGCCTGATATTCCAGCTTTGAATTTTAATGTTGAAAAGATTATTTCCGAAATCAATGAGCAAAACAGAGAATCATTTTTTGAGTTCTATGATGCATTAGAATCTCAAGGTTTAAGTTCTGTTAATATAAAAACATTGGCTTCAGATTTTGAAAAACGTAAAAAATTTAAAGAATTAATCGCTCTAAAAATGGATGTTAAAAAAGCTGCAAATATAATTATTAATAATCCTTTAGCGCTTGGGCTTTCGGCTGAATCGATAATTGAACAAGAAGCAAACAAGAATTCTGAAATGATAAACGATGAATCATTTATTATTGATCAGATTGAGGTTGTCCTGAATGAAAATCCAAAAGCTGTTGGTGATTTTAGAAGCGGAAATCAAGCAGTATTACAATTTTTAATCGGACAGGTAATGAAAAATACAAAAGGTAAAGCCGATGCAGCTACAGTAAAAAAATTCTTGGTAGAAAAATTATCAATTTAGTTGATAATTTTAAATTTTTTCTTGAACTTTTGGTTCCTTGTGTTCGATTGGTTTTAAGATCTGCAAAAATTCTACAAGCAAATATGTCAGAACAGGATAAATCATAAATGCGATTATTGCGGGCGAATCCAAAATAAATTTTCCGTCTGTTGGAGATGGAAATATCGATTTAAATGGGTTAACAAAGATATAGCTTATTCCATAGACAAAAGATACAAATCCACTTGCACTGTTTGCGCTCAATAATCTAAAAATGATTCTAAACGCTAAAAGTGCTTCAATTAAGGTTGTTACATACCATGCAATCTGGTAGAGCTTAAATATACCTTTTTTTGTAGTTGTGTTTGTATCCATATCTGGATTATATGTTGTCAGCTAGATTATTGTAAAGTGCAGTGAATATCTTGAGAAATAACTAGTGAGAGACGACTTGGTTTATTCGCACTAATGAAAAATAAAAAATTAATATGAATTTTTGTTGTGAGTTGCTATATTAAGTACTGATGGAAAAAACTAAATTACCTTTTGTTCACCTACACGTACATTCAGAATATTCAATGCTAGATGGCGTAAGCAAAATCAATGCAATTGTTGAAAAAGTAAAATCCCTTGGAATGGATTCCGTTGCTTTATCGGATCATGGTGTAATGTATGGGGTTTATGAATTCTGGAAAGCATGTAGTGTCGCAGAAATAAAACCTATTATTGGGTGTGAAATTTATGTTTCACCAAAAGAAAAAGAACTAAAACAAGAAGTTGATGGCATCAAGTATTATCATTTACTTTTATTGGCAAAAAATCAAACAGGTTATAGAAATTTGATTAAGCTTGTTTCTGAAGCACAGCTAAATGGTTTTTATTACAAACCAAGGGCTGATAAAGAACTTCTTACAAAATATTCAGAAGGGATAATTTGCACATCTGCATGTCCTGCCAGTCCACTTGGACGACATATCGCTAGAGGCGAGTTACCAAAGGCTGTTGAGTGGTTAAAATTTTTGCATGAAACGTACAAAGATGATTTCTATTTAGAAGTCCAAAGGCATGGGTTGCTTCCTAATGATGAAATTCCAAAAGATTTGCCAAAAGAAACTGATGTTGAGTTTTTAAAAGAACAAGCCAAAATTAATAAACAAATTATTGCATGGTCAAAAGAATACAATATTCCATTAGTGGCAACGACAGATTCTCATTATTTAAATGATGAAGATTCTTTTACACAAGAAGTGCTATTTGCAATCAAAGATGGAAAAAGTCTTTCAGATGCAGATCGAAGAAAAGGTTATAAACATACATATATAAAGACTCAAGACGAACTCGCAGAAGTGTTTTCTGATATTCCAGAAGTAATGATAAATACTCAATTACTTGCGGATAAAGTTGAATCGTACAACATTACGCATGATCGAGTTCAACCAGTTTTTCCTGATGTTCCTGTAGGTATGACTTCAGAAACACTAATTAAGCAACAAGCTTTTGAAGGTGCAAAGAGAAAATATTCTGAGGTAGGAGAGTCATTGGTAACTCGAATCAATTATGAGCTTTCAATCATTCATGAAAAAGGATACGATGACTATTTTTTGGTAGTGTCCGACATTATGAAGTGGGCAAGAGCTAATAGCATTATTGTTGGAGCCAGAGGTTCAGCAGGTGGTTCTGTTGTTGCGTATTGTTTAGATATTGTGAACACAGATCCGATCCGCTGGGATTTATATTTTGAAAGAATGTTGAATCCGCAAAGAAAAAGTCCACCTGATATTGATATGGATATTCAAGATTCAAGACGTGATGAACTTTTAGATTATGTAAAACAAAAATACGGTGCTGAAAATGTGTCAGGTATTGCTGCCTTTGGAAGGTTAAAAACCCGAAATGCTATAAGAGATGTTAGTCGTGCAATGGGCGTTGAGCTTACAATTGCAGATACTTTATCAAAACTTGTAGAAGTCAAATTTGGAAAACCTAAATCCATTCAATGGATGATTGAAAATAATAAAGAATTTGCGGCTATCGTTAATTCTGATGAACGGATCCAAAAGGTAGCATCTGTTGTACAAAAAATTGATGGATTATGTAGACATATTTCAACTCATGCTTGTGGTCATTTGATTACGCCTCATCCAAATACTGATTATGTTGCGGTTCAATATGAAAGTGGTTCTAGCAATAAAGTAATAACTCAGATGGAATACGGTCCATTAGAAGAATTAGGATTAATGAAATTTGATTTTTTAGGTTTATCTAATTTATCAATAATTGACTATACACTAAAGTTAATTAAACAACGTCATGGAATTGATTTAGATATTTATTCTGTGCCAGAGCAAGACCCAAAAACTTTTGAAATCTTTCAAAAAGGAAACACTACAAGCGTTTTTCAATTTGAATCTTCTGGAATGAAGCGTTATTTAAGAGAGCTTCACCCTGAAACTTTAGATGATCTTTGCTTTATGGCAGCAGCATATCGACCAGGTCCAATGCAATTTATTGAGCCATATATAAAATGTAAGCACAAAGAACGTGAGCCTGAATATTTGATTCCAGAATTAAAACCAATTTTACAGAACACATATGGCTATGCTATTTATCAAGAGCAGGTCATTAGAATAGCTGTTGATATTGCGGGGTATTCAATGGGCGAAGCCGATTTATTGCGAAGAGCCATGGGTAAAAAGAAGAAAGAAATCATGGACGCGGAGCGTGAAAAATTTGTAAAAGGCTGCATTGAACATGGCCACAATGAAGAAATCGGTAATAAACTTTTTGATTATATGATGCCATTTGCTGACTACGGATTTAATAAATCCCATTCAGCTGCATATGCCATTATTGGCTATTGGACTGCGTATTTAAAAGCTCATTACTTGATTGAGTTTATGGCTGCTAGATTAACAGCTGATATGTCACATCCGGATAAACTTGTGGTTGCGTTAGAAGAATCACGAGACATGGGCGTAAAGCTTTTTCAACCAGATATAAATAAAAGTTTTAATAATTTTGTGCCTGATGGTGAAGATTCGATTTTGTATGGTTTAGATGGAATCAAAAATGTTGGAGCTAATGTTGTTGAGGAAATAATCAAAGAGCGTACAGAAAATGGTTTATATAAAAGTTTGGATGATTTTTGTTTTAGAGTTAAATCTGCAAGTGGAAAAACAGTTGAGGCATTAATTAAAGTTGGCGCAATGAATTCTTTTGGAGACATCGGCGCATTGCTTCAGATTTATCAAAATGTTTTAGTTTCTGCTTCAAAAGAAGCTCAACGATTAAAATCTGGACAACTTGGATTGCTTTTTTCAACAGCTGAGACGACAGATGATTCAACAACAATCACCGCTACACCAATGCCTACGAGTTATACCAAAGTAACTACTGCACAAAAACTTTTATGGGAAAAAGAATTGCTAGGGATGTATTTTAGTGCGCATCCAATTCAAGGTGCAATAAATAAAATACGTGAGTTAAAAATGCCACTGTTGAGTGAATGTAATTTAGTAGACAAAGAAACGATAACTGCAGCTGGTTTAGTTTCTAAACTTAAAGTTATTTCAACAAAGAGTGGTGAGCCGATGGCGTTTGTTCAAATTCAAGATACGAGCAGAGAAATAGAAGGCGTGATTTTTCCAAAAGATCTAGCAAATTGGAGAGCAAAGTTTAAAGAAGGTGATATTGTTTCAATAAAAGGTCGTTGTAACTTGCGTAATGGTGAACTTGGAATTTTAATTAGCAAAATTTGTTCTTTGGATTTGTTGATTGAAGATTCTGGAATCAAGGTTGACGATATTCTAGAAATGGCAACTGTAAAACAAAAAACATTAATTATTCATCACTCATCAACCGCTGATGATTTAAGACAGCTTAGAGATCTTTTAGCAGAGAATCCAGGGGATATTGAAATTTTTGTACAGATTGGTGATATTAGTCCTAAAAAATTTAAAATGAAAAATGGAGTTCGTGCTGATTTAATAGACAGCGTTATTGCGAAACTACCGATGGTACAAAAAATAATTTGAGAAAATGCCATTAATTAGGGATTTATTGCGCCTTGTCAAACTCGGTGATCGAGTGCTAATATCTTAGTAAAGTTTTGGTTTAAGTTATTAATTAGAAAAGAAAATGGCAACACTTTGTACTAAATGTAATAAAAAGCCTGCAATTCATCAAACGCAGGTAAATATAAATGGACGATTATTTTATATGTCACTTTGCGATGATTGTTTGGCAGAGTTTCAAGATGTTTCTGAAAAGACAGAAAATTTGAATCAGTTTAGTCGTGACTTAATTGCATACGCAAAAACTGGAAAATTAGACCCTGTTATTGGGCGTGAAAATGAAGTTGAACGCGTAATAAATATTCTTTGTAGACGAAACAAAAACAATCCGGTTTTAATTGGTGAACCTGGTGTTGGTAAAACAGCAATCGTTGAAGGTTTAGCTCAAAAAATTGTAGCAGGAGATGTTCCAGAGCCATTAAGAGGAAAACGTTTGGTCTCGCTTGATTTGGCTGCAATGATTTCAGGTGCAGTGCATAGAGGTTCATTTGAAAAACGCTTAAAAGATGTAATCGAAGAAGTTTCAGCATCAAAAGGTCAGATTATTTTATTTTTAGATGAGATCCATACTTTGGTAGGCGCTGGTAGTGCTCAAGGTTCAATTGATGCGGCAAATATATTAAAACCTTATTTATCCAGAGGTGAGCTTCAACTAATTGGTGCAACAACTTTAAAAGAATATCGAATAATAGAACGAGATGCGGCTTTAGAACGAAGATTCCAGCCGGTTATTGTAGATGAGCCTACTCCTGAGCATACAATAAAAATTTTAGAAGGACTAAAAGATCGATATGAGGATCATCACAAAATTAAAATTTCACAGCAATCAATTATAGATGCAGTAAGATTCTCAAGCAGATATATTGCTGATAGGTTTTTACCAGATAAGGCCATAGATCTGATTGATGAAGCCGGGGCGGCTTTGCGACTATTTGTTTCGTCTCAAACGCCTGAAAATTTAAAAGAAGTTCTTTCTCAAATTGAAGATGTTGAAAAAGAGGTCAAAAAAGAATCTAATAACGAGAAAATATTGGCACTGATGGATAAAATGGAGAATCTCTTAAAAGTAAAAGATGAGTTGTCTGAGCTTTGGCTTCAAACTAAGTTTGAAGACAGACCTACTTTGGAATCTGAGCACATTGCAAAATTAGTCTCAAAAACTACAGGTATCCCTTTGAGCGAACTTTCTAAAGATGAAAAGTCTAAGTTAAAAAAGCTTAATGAAAATTTGAGCTCAATGGTTGTTGGTCAAGAGGACGCAGTTAATGTGGTTGCAAAGGCAGTTATAAGGGCACGAACTGGTATTAAAGATAGAAAGCGTCCAATTGGTGTTTTTATGTTTTTAGGACCAACAGGGGTTGGTAAAACACAACTTGCTAAATCACTTGCTGAAGTCCTATATGGTTCAGAAGATCATTTAATCCGAGTTGATATGAGTGAATATAATGAGCGTCATAATGTTGCTCGTTTAATAGGTTCTCCACCAGGATATGTAGGATACGATGAAGGCGGACAATTAACTGAAAAAGTTAGAAAAAGACCATTTAGCGTTATTCTTTTTGATGAAATTGAAAAGGCACATACCGATGTATTCAATTCTTTGTTGCAGGTCCTTGATGATGGAATAATGACTGATGGTCATGGGCAAAGGGTAAATTTTAAGAATACTATTATAATAATGACCTCGAATGTTGGTTCTGGATTCTTAAATCGCGAAAGAATTGGCTTTGGCTCTTTGGCAGAAGGCGATGCGGTTGAAGCTGCAACCTTAGATTCAAACAATGAGAGAATCTCGGATCGTGTAAACGAGTCTTTAAAATCTCAATTTAAACCAGAATTTTTAAATAGGATAGATGATATTGTTATTTTTAAATCACTAAATAAAGAAGCTATCAAAAGAATCGTTGATAAATTGATCTTAGAGTTGGAGTCACAACTTAGTGAATCAGGTATAAAAATTAAGGTATCTCATAAAGCTAAGGCATATTTGGCTGATAATGGTTATAATGTGGAGTATGGTGCAAGGCCTTTAAAACGGCTAATCCAGAAAGAAATTGAGGATAAAGTATCGGCAATGATTGTTGATGATATCGTAAAAGAAGGCGATACTTTGGAGTTTGATATGGTAGGAAAGGCATTAGAAATCAAAGTTAAGCAAAATAGTAAGGTTTCTGTGCAGATTTAGGGCTCTTCTTCTTGCTTAATGAAGGCTCATAGTTTAAAATTTATCACTGTACTATGGAAGAATCACAGATGGATACACAACCACAACCAAGCATTGTTAAGCATAATTTTAATGTCGGCGATAAAGTCGTTGTAAACTATAAGATTAAAGAAGGCGAAAAGTTTCGTGTTCAGCCTTTCGAAGGTCTTGTTATTGCAATGAAAGGCGCTGGAGCTTCTAAAACATTCACGGTTAGAAGAATTGGAGCAGGTGCTATTGGTGTAGAAAGAATTTTTCCTATTTTTTCACCTAACATTGAATCTGTAAAAGTTGCTGTAAAAGGTCGAGTTCGTAGAGCAAAACTTTACTACTTGCGAGACAAAATCGGCAAAAAAGCTACAAAAGTTAAGATTGCTTTAGCTCAAATTTAAAAACCATTAATAATACATAAATATGCCTGTGTTGTAATGGGCTATGGATGAAAAAGTTTTAATCGGCAGATTTGCTGAATCATTCGTTAAAAATTATTTTTTGAGCAGAGGATTTAGCTTAATTTCTCAAAATTACTTAATACCAAATATTGGCGAAATTGATTTGATTCTAGAATCAAAAAACGGATTAACCTATTTTATAGAAGTTCGTTTTCGATCCATGCAAATATATGATCAAGATTTTGAGATTGATCGATTTTTTTCAAATTTTAAAAAATATAAATTTATTAGAGCCTGTAATTTTTACAAATTTAAGTTTTCTATCTCAAAAGACAAATCAGTACTATTAATAGCGCTTGTCACGAATAAAGTAGATTCATCAAATAACTTTAAGTGCTGTTTTTATGACTTAGACTCAGGTAGTTTGTTTAATATATGATTGAGTATGCTAATAGTTGAATTTGCTCTGGATGGGAGCATGTTTTCGGTTATTTGAGATTTTTCTAAGAATTCTTGATATTGGTTGTTAAATTCTTTTTTTGTTAAAACTTCTTCACCCGAAAACGCATCAACCATAATATAGATTAACCCACGAATTACAATTGATTCTGAATAACCTGATAGTTGCATTTTATTCTCCGTAATCCAAATTTTTAAATATGTTTGTGAAATACAGCCTTTGATTCGGTCTTGTTCGTCGAATCCATTTGAATGGTTCGCATCTTTAAGTTGTGATCCATAGAATATTAATGTTTCAACTTTTTCTGCTGGTGTTGTCATTTGGTTTAGCTCTTCTGCGTAATCAAGTAGTTTCATGCATCAATTATACAAGGTCGCACCCAAAAAGGTGCGACCCTGGGGGGAGCTAAATGAGGTGTCGAAAAAATAGCTGAATTATATGAAAAAAATCAAAGTCAGGGACAGATGTTCATTTTAGATGAACGCAGAAGTTTTATATTTTTTTGAGTACATGTGGATAAATTGCATCTGTTATTTCTGAGATGTTTTGTACGCTAAATGGGGTTTTAACAATAAATACATTTTGAAAGATTTTTGAGAAAATTTTAAGCATTTTGTCATTATGAAAATCTTTATGCATGATTTTGCTAAATAATTTTTCTATGTATTGTTCGTCGGATATTCCTTCAGGTCGTTCAATATCTCTATCTTGAGGTAAAACAAGGATTTTTATGAAATTATCAGCAAGTGTAATTATATCTTTGGCAGGATCATCAAGCATTAAGTTAATAGCCCAAAGATGTGCAAGTTTTAAATCCCGTAGTTTTGAAGTTAACCTAAATTCTTTATTTTGATTAATTAGGTCTACTAGATAGTTTAGGGTATCTTCGAATCGGTAGAGTTGATCAAGGCTTCTAGCGTTTAGGTATCCAAGCTTGCATTCCATAATCCCATCTATGGTGATTGACGAATTGGCATTTATGTGACAGAAAATGCCATCAGGAATGCGTAATCCAAAAATGTATTCCTCAAGTTCATAGTTTTCGGGATTGGATAACAGATCCATGATTTCTATGGATTGTGGCAAGTCTAAGCTTTTAATATTGAAGTTCTTGTTTTTTAGATTAATGCTTTGTAGATCCATTTTTTCGTCCTAAATAGTCTACTAAATAATGGTTGGCAAAGATATTAAATGTGCTGCCTCTTGCTAATATTTTTTCGTCTTTTTCGTCCAATCTAGGGGTATTATGTTCCGGATTACCATGTTGTAGTCCACGGGTATCTTGTTCTTTTGACAAGATACTATGTCTATATGCTTGAATCATTTCTGTTGCGACTTTTTCGTAAACTTCTGGAGAAAGATTTTTGATGACTTCATAAATTTCACCCGAGTATTCTTGTGGTATTGATGACATTGATTGCCAAATTGTTGCTCGTGGATCTTCATTTGATTGTGTTTTTTCGAGCAGTGAAGTCAGAGGAATTGGCTCACCTGGATTTATTGTACTTATTTTTTGTGGAGCGCTGATTACAGCTGGTTCTGTTTCATTTTCCAATAAAGCATTGGTGTCTAAGTTTGGCATTAATTAAAAGTATAATCTAATTTTATCCTAACTTGAAATTATTAATTTGGGATCAAAGTATAATTTGCAATTATGCTGAAAACCCGCACCATTATTGAAAAAACATGTGTTGGATGATAGACTGAACCCATAGTGTATGAGAATTGCTGTTTGGATACTATTAACATTTATTTGCATTTTTTCATTTGCAAATCCCACATACGCAATGTCACCAGATGAGAATCTGTTGTTTAGGCAAACATATCTAGGAGCTCCTCAAACAAATAAAGGTATTTATACTTTAAAGTTTGATCTATTCAAAAGCGGATCATATAAATTGATTATTCCAAAATCTTTTCAATTAGAAAATTTTATCGACCAAAATAACAATATTTTCTATTCATTCAATGAACAGGCTAATCAGCTTTCATTTTCGCTCCAAAATGATTCGGTTTCTGGTGAGTCTTATACCTTGATACTCAAATCTAGCGAGGTTATTACAAATGGTTGGTATTCAATCTTATTATTTAATCAAGATTTAGATCGCTATTTTGTAATGGATTTTGAAGTTGGAAATGTACAAACTCGCCAAAATTTGAATAATAATCTTATTATTTTTTCAATCTTGTTAGTAGGTTTTGCATTTTTTGCTAATAAAATTTTAACAAGGAATAAATCTTTGGATGTGATTGACTTGCCGCAAATAATTCCTGCATATAAAGTTACATATCGATCCCCAAAAATTTTAGGGATTCTTTTTATCTTTGGGTTCGTTTTTGCTTTGCATTCAAAGGCAAATGCAGCTGACTCAATATTTGTTTCTCAACAAACAAATCCTGTTTATAGCGATTCGTTTGCAATTTCATTTAGTGGAATCCTAAATAATGAAGATGAAATTAAGTATTTTTGTGAAATAAAAAGTAGTGATAAAAATTTTGAGCGAATTTTTTTGAGTAGCAAAATTAAAACAAAAATTGTAAATGAGGCGTGTAACTTCTCGCAAGAAAATTTTAATATAAACGGATATTATGATGTAAGGATTGGTATTATTACGTCAACTGAAACTTTTTATTCAGAAGCTCAAACAATTTATTTTGAAAGACCTAATTCTGTTACAACTTTTGTAAACGATAAAATTACTCCGCTAAGAAATTTTTCATTTGATTTTAAATGGAATGATGATTATTCATCTACATTATTATGGATCGGTATTATTTTGACTTCGGTGTTGGGAATTTCTTTTGCATATATAAAAATACGAGAATATAGGGCGAATGAATTCAAACTTCCACAGATCAATTGAGGAACAAGCAACACATCAGCAAAACTGAGTTTGAAAATAGTATGTTATTTTTTCTGTGTGTTGCTATGTGCTAGTCGTCATAAGGAATTTGAGGAACAAGCAACACATCAGCAAAACTGAGTTTGAAAATAGTATGTTATTTTTTCTGTGTGTTGCTATGTGCTAGTCGTCATAAGGAATTTGAGAAACAAGCAACACATCAGCAAAACTGGGTTTAGAAATAAGATGTTATTTTTTCTGTGTGTTGCTATGCTAGATTGGCAATTATGGTTAACCTAGACGCACCACAAATAGATTTATCTAAAGATCAGTCAAATGCACTTACAAATTTGTTAAGTTGGTACAAAGATACTAATAAATCTGCATATATAACATTGGGCGGTTACGCTGGTACTGGAAAAACAACATTGATAGCTAAATTGCGAACTGAACTAAAAAAGAATGATCCTAATTTGAAGATTTCGTTTTGTACCTATACTGGAAAAGCTTCCCGTGTATTAAACGATAAGCTTAAAAACTTTCAGGCAATATTTCCTGAAGATACTTTGAGTACGATTCATTCATTAATTTATTCACCAAAAGTTGATGATAATGAGAACATTATTGGTTGGGGAAGAAAAGAAAAATTGCAAACAGATTTGATCATTGTTGATGAAGGGTCAATGGTTGATGCTTCAATCTGGAGTGATTTAAGATCTTATGAAAAACCAATATTGGTAGTCGGAGATCACGGTCAGCTTTCACCAATTAATGGAAATTTTAATTTGATGGAAAAACCGCACTTGAGATTGCAAGAAATTCATAGGCAAGAAAAAGATAACCCAATTATTAAGCTTTCGATTATGGCTCGTGAAACTGGAACAATTCCACCTGGGAAATATTCTGATTACATCACAAAAATTTCGCGTAACGATGAAGAAGCCAAATTTTTTATGGAAGAAATCATGAGTAATTATCGTGATGATACGTTGTATTTGTGTGGATTTAATAATACACGCGTAAAGCTGAACAATTATATGCGAAGTGTTCTGCAAATTTTCGAACCAAATCCGCAAACAAATGATCGTGTTGTTTGTTTAAGAAATAATCATCAGGAAAAAATTTTTAATGGAATGTTAGGCAAAATTGAATTTGTTGAGGAAACCGCAGAGGATGACTGGCTTTTTGCTTCCATTAATTTAGAAGGAAATCAAAACTATAAAGGATTGATATATAAAAAGCAGTTCAACAATATTGCATCAATGAATTATACAGATAAAAGATCAGATACCATGAAAGGAGATCTTTTTGATTTTGGATACGCACTCACTGTACACAAGGCGCAAGGAAGCGAAGCAAAGCGTGTGGTTTTATTTGAAGAGCGTTTTCCCAAAATGGATGAAGCAGCTTGGAGAAAATGGTTGTACACCGCAGTGACAAGAGCAAAAGAAGAGCTTTATATTATTGGTAGGTAGGGTTTGTCTTTTTTTGCTGATTTAATTCTTGTCTTGTTATATGCATGGCCCCTCGATAGGCATTTTGTGATGATTGGCTGGTAAATTCAGATTCTTTTACTATTGCATCTTCTAAACAGTTATAGTCCGTTTTTGATTTGGGTTCGGTGACTTTATATATAGCCATTTGTGTTAGTAGTTTTTCATGCCTGTAGTTAGAAGAATTTTCACCGAGCATTTCTGAAGCGCCGTTGATGTGCGCATTTCCAGCTATAACGGAAGCTTTTAAAGGTTTCTGCATCTCATGATGTTTGTTTAAATACTCCATAGCATCTGTTGTTCTTGAAATCATTAGTGCTGTTCTTCCATCTGTTAGTGTGTGCTCTTCGGGTTCAGTTATATTCGCAATTGTGCTCCAAAAAGCTTTTTTAGTGTTTGATGCTGCAGTGGATGCCATATTATTTGCACGTTTTTCGGAAATCAGTGTTGGTATTGAGTTTGATCCAGCAATACCTCCTGCAGTAACTACACTGGCTAATAAAGTCTTTAACATTGTTCTTCGAGTCATTGTTTTTTGTGTCTCAAGATTTTCTTTAATTTTAGATGCGTCTATTTTTGCAGATGCAGCTAAAGCCAGTGCGCTCGATAATATAATGAGCAAAGAAGTTTTGGCGACTGTTTTGCGTTGTTCCATTTCGCTGTAAAATTTTTTTAGATTCTGCTCTTCTAGTATTTGAATAACCTCTTTAGATACAGGATTTTTTCTTAAATCCCGATAGGGGATATCACCAGTCGCAACTCTGATACCCTCTGGGTTTAATTTGTCTGGGTTGCATGGTAGCCGCATCCATAACAAAAAAGCATTTTCAAAATCTGTAGATAGAGGGTTGTTTGCTACGCCATCAATTGTTAGCAGATCCGGCTTTATTTCCATTAATTTAAATTATACATAATCGCATTTTAGCTAAATACGATTATTGCGTTTGAGAATAACCTTTGCAATAATCGTGACGTGGATTTACATGAAAAATGTGGGGTGATTGGTATTTATAGTAACCAAAACGATATTGCTAGATCTGTTTATTATGGACTTTGGAGTCTGCAACATCGTGGTCAGGAGAATTCTGGTATTGCATCTTCTAACGGGAAAAGATTCTTTTTTCATAAAGGTAAAGGTTTGGTTTCTCATGTTTATGCTGAAAAAGATTTAGATAAATTAAAGGGTAATATTGCAATTGGACACAATCGCTATTCTACTTTTGGAAAAACGGACATTGATCATTCTCAACCAGTTTGTAATCATAACGACACAATTGCATTGGCACACAATGGAAATTTACCACTTGTTTCAAAACTAAAAAAATTCTTAACTGATCACGGTATGGCACATTCTGGTTTGAATGATTCAGAAATGATGTTTAAGGTTGTTGAATATCATTTTGTAAAAACTAGAAATATTGTTGAATCACTTAAACTATCATTTGATCTTTTTACCGGCGCTTTTAGCTTAGTATTGATGACTAAAAAAGATTTGGTTGGTGTTAGAGATTCTAATGGTATTCGGCCATTATGTATTGGAAAATTTGTTGGTGGGTATGTTCTTGCTTCTGAATCTTGTGCGCTTGATACGATTGGTGCTGAATTTGTTCGGGATGTTGAACCTGGGGAAATGATTGTAATCAATGAAAATGGACTAACATCGTATAAACTTGGAACTCCAAATTTGAAATTTGATGTATTTGAATTTATATATTTTGCGAGACCAGATTCACGATTTATGGGTAAAAGTGTTTATGAAGTTAGAAAAAGACTTGGAGAGCAACTTGCTTTAGAATCAAAAATAAAAGCAGATGTTGTTATTCCTGTTCCGGATTCATCTATTCCATCTGCTATCGGGTTTTCGAATGTTTCTAAGATTCCGTTTGAAATGGCTTTAACTAAAAATCGTTATATTCATAGAACTTTTATAAAACCTGCGCAAAAAAATAGGATGTCTAGCGTTAAAATGAAACTTAATATTACACCGGAATTAATCACTGGAAAAGACATCATCATTATTGATGACTCAATTGTTAGAGGTACAACTTCTAAAAGGCTTGCAGATCTTTTGAGAACAGCAAATCCCAAAAGTATTCATTTTTTTATAAGTTCTCCACCAGTTATCTATCCAGACTTTTATGGTATTGATACACCGGATCAATCTGAACTTATATCATCAAAAATGGATAACGTATCACTTGCTAAATATATTGGAGTTGATTCTGTACAATTTTTATCTTATTCAGGGATGATAGATGCAATTGGATTGCCTGAGTCGCAATTATGCACATCATGTTTTTCTGGTAATTATCCAATTGGCATTGGCTCAAAGATTAAAAAATTAAAAATTTTTGTATAAAATTTTAAGGTGTATTTCAATATATTAAAAAGGTCGATTGTAATTTGATCGCATACTGATTAATATTTTGTATATGAGTAAAAAAATCCTGCTGCTTTTATTTATAATGGTATTTGTGAGCGCCTTGGGTGCTACCTATATAAAATTACGACATAGACCTCAAGCATCTAATCAAGAAAATAATACGACATTAAATTTATTAGAAAACACAACGTGGATCTGGAACAGAAATGAAGATGCTCAAGGTCAGGCACTTATTCCAAATGATTCTACACGGTTTAAAATTAGATTCGAAAAGGATAAATTTTACAGTAGTACAGACTGTAATGGTGTGTCTGGATCCTATGTTATTGTTGGAAATAGCATTAAATTTTCAGAAATGATGTCGACAATGATGTATTGTGAAAATAGCGGTGAGCATTTGTATGTAGCTTCTCTTGGAGACGCCGAATATTATAAAGTTAATGATAAGAGATTAATAATTAATTTGCTTAATAAATCTGGTTTAATGATGTTTGATAGAGTTAATTAGTTATTTCTTACTGTGAACGTTACAAAAAAACATTTTCAACTTAATATTTCTGATCCAGCACTAACAATTCCATTTTATAAAAAATTGCTTACATATTTTGGTTATACGATTATTCATGAGACCGATACTCTTTTGGGTATGGGATCTGGTGTTGATAGTTTTTGGCTTATGAAAGTGGGAGAAACATATTTAGGTCAGCATTTAGATAGAGATTCTGTCGGACTTAATCATTTTGCATTTCATGTTGAAAATAAAGCTGATGTAGATAAATTTAAGGTTGAGTTTATGGAGCCAAACGGCATTAAAGCCGAATTTGATACGCCTAGAGATAGGCCTGAGTTTGGGGTTTATTACCAGGTCATGTTTTTGGATCCAGAAGGACTGGCATTAGAAGTTGTCTTTTCTGAATTTTAATAGTACTATTACTTCTTTTACTAAAGCTATTTGTTAAGTTATTTATTTTTATAGAAAAATTAAAGATTATGTTTGATCGATTTACAAGTAAGTCCATGCAAGTTTCGAAGCTTTTATCAGCTTTTATATTATTTGCATTTATTTCAATGGGTTTTTATATGCAGTATGGGTATAGACCTGAGATAAAGGGTGTTTCTGATACTGCGCCTAATTTAATATTAATTCCATCATTTGAAACAAACTTAACAGATTATTTTGAAGTGCAAGGTCTTGGTGAATTTAATTTAGATGTAAATATACGAAATACAGGTTTGTTTTCAGCATTAATAAAATCTTCAACAACAAATGCGAATTCTACATTTGGCTTGTCTACAAAAAAATTTGCAATACCAGTTTTAGCTGGAAAAAATTATGATTTTAAAGCTTATTTATTGCCTAAAAATGTTGTAAATAAAGTTGAAATTTTTATTGATTATTATGATAAAAATACTGGTTATAAAACTGGAACAACCACAAAGACTTCATTTAAAGGTAATTTAGATACTTGGAGTGAATTTGTTTCATCTGGAGTAGCTCCACAAGGAACAAACTCAGCCGTTGTTAATATTCTTTTAACCGGTAGTGGTACTGTTTGGATTGATGATATCTCGTTATCATTATCTACGACAGGTTCTGTGATTAGTACGCCGACTCCAACACCTACGCCAACGGCGACTCCAACCATTACACCTACTCCTATGCCATCAATGACAATGACTCCTAGTCCTACACCAACCCCAGATATCGGTGGAGGCGGTGGTGGTGCAGGTGGTAGCACCGGAACTGGTTACTATCCAAATTTTAAAGGTAAATATACAAATGAATCAAATAATGGAACACCTAAACCAACAGCTGCTGCGATAACTGCCGCAGGTGGTGCACAAAATATTCCACAATGTCCTGCACAAATGCATGACAATAAAAATTGGCACCCATTGTATGTTCCTGGTGAATTAATTACTGCAGATATGGCTGCATTAGTTACATCTGTTGATATGCGAAAAACTGGTTGTCATTATGTGCACACACATAATGCGAATCCAGCGATTGTTGACGATATTTTTGGACCAGCTGGTAGTCAGTGGGGAAATCAAAGTATTTCATATCCATGGGAAACGTTTTCAGCAGGTGGTCAGACTGATCCAATGATGCATGAGAATCATATGAAACATGAAGGCTATAAATATATAGTTGAAAGAAATTTGCCAATTGGTAGAGACGGAACCGGGTTGAATTGGGCTCCTGGTACAAACAATAGAATTACAGACATTAGAGTTGAGTATCATGCTTTAGGCGGAGTTAAAGATGCAGTTGTGAGATTGCACTCATATTATGCTGAATTTAAAGTTTGTTCGAAAAATGACGCATCACAATGCGGAATAACTAAATTCGGTGGATGGGCTGATTATGGAATTATGCACTTGCCATATAAAACAGCATATCGACCATTACCAAGTGATCCAGAAGGTGCTGCAAGTCAAGATATTAATGTTGATCCATATCGTGCACACATAAAAATGTCTGACGGTATAAGTATTGCTTCGAATCCTTTATCAACATGTAGAACTTGTGGCAACAGTGATCTCAGAAATAATGATATTTGGTGGTTATGGACGACATCAGATAGATATGGTTACGATCAGTTAGGAGGACCATTTATATTTGTAAGCGATGATTGGCAAGGAATTGATCCAAATGATCCAACTAAAGAATCTTTAGTTTGCGATCCAAGAATAGGTAAATCATGTAGATTTAATTCTACAGAACATCAACCAGCAACCATGTGGTCAAATGTTCCTTCAAGTATGGATAATAATTCTACGGATAAAGACCCAAGGGCGGGTTATGTTAGCTATACTGGTTACACTGATAGAACTGGAAAGATTGTTACAAATTGTACGGGTATTGCACTTGATTGTATCCCAGTTTCAATGGAAAAAATGCCTGTAGGTTACGGATCCTGGAATAGTCCTGCATTGAATTTTAAGTGGCAGGAAAGATTCAAGGATTATGATGTTTCTCCAGATCCAGTTTGGTGGGTTCAGTATCCTAATTAATAAAAATGATGAATAAATTATCTTTAAAAATCACAAAAACAGTTTTATCCCTTCTGGTAATGTTTTATGTGTCGAGTGGTTTAACATTTGCTGCAACATATTATATTTCTCCGACAGGAAAAGATTCAAATGACGGAAAATCAACAAGCACTCCATGGGCAACATTCAATCGTTCTTGGATGGATTTATATCCAGGTGACACATTATTTATTATGGATGGTACTTATTATCAATCGATAAATCCTAATATGCGAAACGGGCAACCTGGAAAACCAATAACAGTAAAAGCTATAAATGATGGAAAAGTTGTTATTGATGGTGACCTTAATCGAAATGGAGTAACAGATCCTAGACCGACTTCAACAAATCCAAGTGGAGATTTACCAGCACTTGAAATTAGTGGAGGTGGTGCAACTGATTGGTATGTTTTTGAAGGTTTAATTTTAAGAAATACTTATGATCCTTTGCCAAAACCTGCGAGCTATCAAGGCGTAAATGGTTACGATAAAGATTCGGCTTATGTCGTTTCTGTTAATAATGGTGCATACAATATTTTTAGAAGAATTTCTGCATACAACTCAAATACAGATGCTAATTCAACTGTATTCTCATTATTTGATACTTCTATTCAAACCGATGGTACAAAAGCTAGAGTTCATCATAATTTGATTGAGGACTGCGTAGTTGCAGGTACTGGCCGTAAGATGATTTTGATCTGGAGAGGTCAAGATAACATTATTAGAAGATGTTTTACTATGTGGACTTCATGGGATGGAAAGTATTGGCATGATAACTGGCCATGGGGAAATAATATCGATATTTATGCCGGAC
Source organism: uncultured Candidatus Saccharibacteria bacterium (assembly GCA_964510925.1). Classification (GTDB taxonomy): domain Bacteria; phylum Patescibacteriota; class WWE3; order 2-01-FULL-39-13; family 2-01-FULL-39-13; genus CAZEDS01. The sequence continues at coordinate 5,835 of CAZEDS010000012.1, read as the reverse complement.
AAAGAAATATTGTAGAAAATAGTTTTGCATATGGACGAGCTCCAGCAGGCTCATTTGGAATTTCTGGCCGTGTTGGTTATGGCGGAAGTGATAACAAAATTTTAGGTTCAGTTGCAATGTATGCCGGTACTAATAAAGATGGTTCAGTTTGGGATTGGGGCAACACAAGACCATTGAGCCCTGTAGGTTGGAATACCGTTAGAGATAGATCATGGCCTGGTCAATCAACTGCATTTTGGGGATGGAGAGAAACCGCAAATGATACCTTTAGTAATAACCTTTATCAAGATATTTTTGCATATGGAAGTGCTGGTTTAGGATTTTCTTTCAATAGTTTTGATGGATCTTCCGCTACAAACTCACAAATTAAAAATGCAACAATTTTGAAAAATGGTTTAGGCTTATGGTCAGGTCATAATGATATTGATAACACTACATTGTTTGGATTTGATAAAACAAAACCTAATATAAAGCCTTCTCAATTAAGTGGTTTTAATATTGACCAATCAAACCGGATCGAAGGTACGAATCTTAACGGTGTCGGTGCTAGATTAGGTTGTAGATATGTTGATGGAGTTTTGACAACTACACCATTGTGGCCTTTCCCAATGGCAAATAGATTAAAGGCTGAGTTTCCAAGTTTTGTTGCTGATCCAGTTTATAAATCAGTGACTATTGAGAATGATGTGTATCCAATTTTGCAGAATAATAATGCATTATCATGCTCAGGTGGTGTTTCACCTACTTCGACTGTAACACCAACTCCAACACCAGTGCCAACAGTGACACCAACAAGTACTGTTAGTCCAACACCTGTTGGTCAAACATATTCTGTCCCAGGAAAAGTTGAAGCTGAAGGTTTTGTTTCACCTTCTACAATTATTAACTTTCAAGTTACTTCAACATCCGATATGGGCGGTGGGAAAATTTTGTCGAATATCGCTCCAACTGTTAAATGGGAATACACTTTGAACGCAACACAAGTTGGTAGTTATGATTTGTATGCAAGAGTAGCATCTGGTGATACCACTTCAACTAGAGCTAAAACTTTAGATGCTAGTGTTGATGGAATCCTTGTTGGTACAGCTCAAATTCAAAATATAGGAAGTTGGACAACATTTGCGGATGTAAAAATTGGTTCTGTAGATATTAACTCTTTGGGTCAACATAAACTTATAATTACTGATCCTACTGGTTGGTATGACATCAACTATATTGATTTTAGATATACAGGATCACCATTGCCTTCTGTTCCTGGAAAGATTGAATTAGAAAATTATATTATCCAGTCAAATGCTGGAGACGGAAGTTCATTTAGCGTTGTGTCAACATCAGATATTGGTGGTGGAAAAAAGGTTGGAGGAATTACTCCTGTTGTAATGCTCGAATACGATTTTAATGTAACAAAAGCAGATACCTATGAATTTATAGCAAGAGTTGCAACAGGTGATACTGGTACACATCAACGAAGAATGGAAATAAAAATTGATGGTGCATATGTTTTATGTCCAAATAATTTAATTCAAAATTCATTGTGTGCTTACGATATAAGTAATACTGGCGGTTGGGATAAATTTACAAATGTATCTTTAGGCAAATTGCCATTAAGCGTTGGTAAACATCACATGAGATTTGTATTCTTAACAGGTTGGTTTGATGCTAATTATGTGTCGGTTGTTTCATCTACAGGTACACCTACTGTAACTCCGACGCCTACAATTACACCAACTCCAACACCTACAGTAACTCCAACACCGACACCAACGCCTACGCCAACTCCTACACCAACACCATCTGTTGGATTATTTGTACCGAACCCTTCATTTGAAGATGATTTAAAGTCTTCGTATGTGATTTCAGGTCCAATGCAATTTTATAGAGATACCTCAAGGGCAAGGACTGGTACTAAATCTTTAAGAATTGAATCTGCAGCAAATACTCAGGAATCAGTTAGTACGGTTGAGCTAAATACCTTTATGGCGCCAGTGACTCCAGGTAAAAAATATACACTTTCTGGATATGCTTATGCCCAAGGATTTTGGGGACGTGGAGAGTTAGTTATGACTTTCTGGGATCAAAATACTGGTAAAAAATTGGGAACAGGCAGTACAGCTTTGATTTCGTCAAATACAACAAATTGGGTACAGTTAGTTTCTACACAAACCGCGCCACAAGGAGCTAATGCAGTTAAGTTTGAATTTAAGTTATATGCAGGTGGAAAAGTTTGGTTAGACGACATGTCTATTATTGCTCAGTAATTTAGTTAGTTGTTGGTTATAAATTAATAAAATGAACTTTAATTCTATTCGTACACCACTTTTTATTATTGTTGGTTTGTTAGTAATGTTTGTGTTTGTTTATAAGATTTTTTCGGAAATAAAATCAAACGATGATCAAGTGTATTCTGTAAATGAACTTTCAAGAGAAAATAATGCAGTTAAGCCAAGTGATTTAGCTCCTGAAAATAATATTTTTAATGTTAACAGTTGTACTAAAGATGCTGTTGCTGAAGCACATTTTGCACTTGGTTATAAAAGAATGGAATATGAGTCAGTGGATGCGAAAAATTGTATGGTTTCTGTGAGACTTGAAAGCGAAAGTGGTGCAAGGGATTTTGGTTGTTCGATTCCAAAATCTTTGAATACGATTGATCTAAAAGAATTTAAGGAATCAGATTTTTGTAAAGCAATTAGCAGTAAAATATACACACCAAAAGCTACTAATTAATATATCAACAGTATATTGACGAGTATGTTTTTTAAGAGTAGTTTTATGTTTGTATGATAGAAATTTATATATTTTCATATAGATTCAAAAATTAATAGGCGAGAGCCTATTTTTTTTGGCCCATTTTGTAACTGTAGTATCCGGATCTGCGGTTTCAAATAAAAGTATAAAAATATTTCGATTAGTTCAAATCGAATTTATTAATGTTTACTTATTTGAACCATTTTTATTATGGATAAAACATTATCTAGTGGCATTAATTCTCCTCGTCATTACGAAAATTTAGCGAAAATCGCAGAGACTTTTAAATTTTCTACCGAAGCTCATTATCGCTCAATCGGATTACATTATTTAGATGTTCCAGAAATCGTAGGAATAACAGGTGCCTGTGAAAATGTCGATACATTATTTAAAGTTAAAAGTCGGGTTGATGTTCCATTGTTTTTTTCACAAACAGGACAACTTTCACTTGAACAAGCACTGCAATATTTTAATGGAGTTTTTACGGTAATTCATTCAGGACGAGATGAAGAATTAGAGGATAAAAGACATCTAAGACAATTCATGCTGACTGAAGAAGAATTTGATTCAACGACAATCGGTATGGATCGTAACAACTATGATGAAGAAAAAATGTATGAGGCACTTTTGTCTCATATTGAGAATGTATTAAAAGCTGCAATCAAAGCAATTGTCGAAAATCATGCAGATATATTAAAAGATATCTATTTAAGAAATATTGATGCTCTTAAATATGCATACAAAGAACGTTTTCAACGAATCTTTTATCGCGATGCCGTGGAACTTTTGAAACAAAATGGGTATCAAGATTTAAAGTTTGGAGACGATCTTGAAAGTTTGCACGAAGCAAAGATTGTAGAGCTTTTAGCTAAAAAATCAGAACACCCACTTCCAGTTTTTATTATGAAATATCCGCAAGAAATCAAATTTTTTAATATGAAGCAATCATTATCAGATTCAAAAGTTGTGTTGTCTGCTGATTTGGTTTTACCATTTGCGGGTGAAGCAGTCGGCTCAGCAGTTAGAGAACATGATTTTGTAAAGTTAAAAGATAGATTACTAAAATCTAAAATGTTTGAACTTCATCAAAAGAGAGGTGGAACAATTTCAGATTTTGATTGGTATTTGGCAATTATGGAATCTCAAAAAACAAATCCACACGCAGGATATGGAATTGGAAATGAACGAGTTTTGCAATATATTTTAGGTTTGGATGACATCCGAAAATCCTCAGTAATGGCACTTTTAGCTGAACAAACAAAAGATTGGGTTTTGTAAAACTATACGATTAATTTTATTATGGCCATTCATCTATATTTATATTTGAATGGCCATTAAAGTTTTAAGAATTTTGCTTTACTGATTCACAAATATTGTGAACAATAGTTTCAATATTTTGATTACTTGCATCTATTACCCAAGTATCTTTGGGCATTTGCGATAAACGGTCATGATCACGTTTATCTCTTTCGATAAGATCTTCTAAAACTTTTTCGTAGGTTGTATTGTGGCCTTTTTCAATTAGTTGCTTGAATCTTCTTTGTGCTCGAATATGCGGATGTGCATGTAAAAATATTTTTGTTTGTGCGTTTGGAAGAACTTCGTTTGTAACGTCTCTTCCTTCCATTACTATGTTGTTTTTGCTTGCAACTTCTTGTTGGTGTTTTTTCAATTCATTTCTAATTTTGGGATGGTGTGAAAGCTTACTCGCTTGTAATGAAATATCTTCGTGTCTGATTTTCCATGATACATCTTGTCCATTTATTAAAACTGTAATATGTCGATTGTCTTGTGATTCTTGGTCTGTTGGTTTTCGGATTTCAATTGTATGTTTTTTTAGAATTTCTAAAAGTTTATTTTCGTCATCAGGTGAAATTTTATGCTTGAGAGAAAGCAGTGCAATACATCTATATAATGCGCCAGTCTCAAAATAAAGGTAACCAAGTTTTTCAGCAACCGCACGTGCCACAGTTCCTTTTCCGGCGCCAGCTGGACCATCAATAGCAATTTGGTAAGGTAGGTTCTCGTTAATCGTTTTGATTGGCATTGATAATAAAAGTATATCAGGGTATTTTTTTGCAGTGGTAGAATAGTTTAAGTATTTGGTTTTAATTCTTATGCCAATTCAAATAACTAAAAATGTAGATTTAGAGGCACAGTATAAAAAAATCGCAGAAACTATTAAGGATTATTTATTTTTGACTGATAAAGAAAAAATTGTTTTAGGTCTATGTGGTGGTAGAAGTGTTGCTGGTGTTTTGAAGTATTTAAATGACTATAACGACCTAGCTTGGAGAAAAGTTCATATATTTTTGATAGATGAACGATGTGTCGATATCACTGATCCTGAAAGTAATTTTAAACTTATTAAAGAAAATTTTGATAAAGCAAATTTGCATCCTTTTTTTATTGATACTAAAAAAGAAGGTTTTGGAATTGAGGCATATCAAGAAGAGTTTGAGTCTTTTGGAAATGGTTTTGATTTGATTCTGCTGAGTATGGGTGAAGATGGACATGTTGGTGCGTTATATCCAAATCTTTCAATTTTGAATGAGGAACAAAAATATTTTTATTTGAATAATTCGCCTAAGCCACCGAGTGATAGGGTTACTTGCTCAAAAAGACAAATGCTTACGGCTAAGACTTCTATTTTAATGATTTTTGGTGATTCAAAAAAGGATGCCTTATCGAATTTTATGAGTGATTCTATTAGTGAGGGTGAGTGCCCAGCTAAGATTGTTAAAAAGATTCGGAATTGTTTTGTGTTTACGAATTTATAAAACCACATAGAGAACAGGTCTGACCCGATTTATGAAATTTTCATAAACATTTATAAAGGGACTGTTTGTTGAATTTGTTTATGTTGCTAAATATGCCAACTAATTTAGTTGTTTATGAAAATTAACATTTAATAAATCGGGTCAGACCCGTTTTTTTGTTTTTGTCCTCTTTTTCTTTTCGTTAATTACCGCCATTCATAACTGCAGGTAAGTACGTTTTATTTTCACCAGCTTGTTTATCAATAGGTAGTTCATAAAGGGTTACAAATCTTTGAAGCTCGTCTTTGTTAACAAATTCTGAGAAAAC
>CAZEDS010000011.1:0-27455 GCA_964510925.1 uncultured Candidatus Saccharibacteria bacterium | reverse complement strand
TGGGTTCAAAAGTATCAAATTCAAAATCTCTCGTTTTTGGTCAGCTTTAGAACTTTCAAAAAGCGTATGTGCTTTATTTACTAGTTCCAGTAGGTATTTTGAGGTTAGGTAGTACTTATCTTCGGCATCTTGAAGGATGCTAAGTCGGGCATCCATTTCGGCGATTTTAGACCTAAAGGATGTATGGAATTTATCATATTGGCTCTCAGTAATACGCTGATCGAGCTTATCGATATAAAGCTGTTCAATTCTTTTGGCAAACTTTTCTCTTTCGTTATAAATTTCTTGAATTTGGGTTTCTCTAAATTTAGATTTTTCGATATGGTTATCTTTTAAAGTATTTAAGATCTGTTCGACAACGCTTTCAGGTACTTTGATTTTTTGAAGAGTTTCTGAAAACTGCTGTGTTAACTTTTCTTCGCGAATATAAGGTGCGTTATGATTGCCATGATATTGAGTGCAGTGATAATAAACATGACCTTTATGCTTTTGAGGTGTAATTGAACATCCGCAAACGGCACATCTAAGAAGACCTCTATATAAATAAGGTAAACCGACTACTTTACGTTTATTTCTGGCATTACCCTCTTTTAAATTTTGTACGAGATTGAATAGTTCTTCATTAACAATAATCTGGTATTTATGTGCATAGGTTTTGCCTTTCCATAACATATAGCCTTTATAGAATGGGTTTTTCAAAATCTTTTCTAATTTAGCTCGATGCCAATCAAGTTTGTAATCATCTTTTAGTTTGTTACGAATGGCAGATATCGAATAAGCGTTTGTTGAATATAATTCAAAAATTTTACGAACTATCTTTGATTCGTACTCACTAATAACAATATCTTTTTTATCATCGTCTAAATCGACATTCTTATAACCATATGGGGCTTTTGCTAACCAAATGCCTTCTCTAATCTTTTGTTCAAAAACTCGCTTTACGTTGTCACTTATAGCATCGGAATAATACTTAGCTAACCCGAGACTAATACCAAATTGAAACTTTTCAGTTGCGGAAATTCGACTGCTTATAACTTGATTATCTGAAACAAAATGAAGTTCGATATTATCAGAAACTGCTTTTTCATATAAAACCGAAACTCTTTTATCAAATACATTTCGGGATAGCCTATCAACCTTATCAAAACAAACTGCAACTTTTTCTTTTTGATTGATTACGAAATCTAGGATTTCATCAAACCCTTCTCGATTCTCTTTGTATGCACTTTCATCAAAGCTAAATTCATTTAGTATCGGAAATCCTTTAGTGTTGGAATATCTTCTTAAACGATCTAATTGTGCAGGTAATGAATTGCCTAGTTCTTTTTGTTCTTCGGTTGAGACTCGGGCAATGAGGATGGATTTCATTGAACCATTTTATTTTAAACTCTTTAACAAACTTAATGATAAAGTGCTAGCAGGATAAATACCTTCAATTTTTCGCAAATAGTCCCGTGAATTATAGACTTCATCCGCAATAAATAAATATACACCATGCTGTCTAATAGATGTTGCAATATTTTCTCTTAAATCTGTACCTAAAGTCACCTCTATCATTACATCTAACTTAGTCATCTGTGCTGTTTTAATAAATTGCTTATAACGTTCTCGTAATGTTCTTTTCGCACCTATTCCATACTGACGACCATCAATTTCAAAAAAGAAATCAAATTCAGTAGAGCTATCTGCCGAGTCGTGAACTTTAAAAATGCTGGCGGTTGGAATACCCATTGAAATTAAAACACTTCTAATCCTATCTTCATAACTCGCTCCCGCTGTACTAATAATCGATTGGTTTATGCTTTCAGAGAAAAGCAACATGAATATTTGATTAGCCTCCAACCCTTTAGATTTAAGTTCCTCAAATTCTTTTATTAAACTCTCAAGATATGAATTACTAGCTTCAGAAAGGAAATTTGCTTCTCTGGCCTCCAGCTTTTCAAAAAACAGTAATGATAATAATGCACCACTTATTCTAGTTGCATATGCTACTTTTGTTGAAATTTTGTCGTAAGCCAAAGACAATTGATTTAAGCCTTTTAATTTTTCTGCTTCTATATTTTGAGTAATTTTAGCCTCTTCTAATAGCAATCCTTTTATAGAAATTAATTTAAGTGCAAAAACAAAAATTAACAAGTTATGTTCATCAATGTCTGATATTAAACCTTCCAAGTTTGATATATCATATCTTTTTATTTTCTCTTCTATATAGCTATAAAATTGTTCTTTAATAATCTCTCCCGATAAGCTTTCATTAGAATAGTAAATTTGTAACAACCCAAGAATTTGCATATCAGTAAACTTAGCTTGTGTTATTTTTTTTAGAAAGACATAAAAAATTAAATTAATATCAAACACGTCTTCTTTTATCCTCAAATTAGATTTCATTTTTATCCTTCTTAAAATTATTTACTTTAACTGATTGATACGAATTAATTAGATTTTGTGCCAACGCTCTAATAACAGGAACAGCAACACTATTACCAAATTGCTTATATGCTTGTACATCACTAACCGGAATTTTAAATTCATTTGGATAGCCTTGCAATCTAGCGGCTTCTCTTGGTGTTAACTTCCGAGGGTTTTTACCTTTCTGTTCTATCAATATTTCAGATCCATCTTTATAATATCTAGCTGAAATCGTGCTTGTATAAGGCGATTCATTATTAAACAAACTATATCCAAATCCATTTCCTTTTTTTTGATGTTCCATTTTTCGCCTTTGATGTCCAGCCCACAATCGATCAGAAATGGTGTATTTGGGATCAACGTTATTTTCCAGAATATTACCTAGCTTAACCTCTTTATTTATAATTTCAGGATACTCAAAATCTAGATCCAGATCCTTTTTACTACAAATAATATAAATCCTTTCTCTATTTTGTGGCAAACCAAAATCTTTCGCATTTAAAACCTTCTTCCGAACCACATATCCTAATTCATCCAATTTTTTTTCGATAATATGCAATGTTCTACCTTTATCATGAGAAGCTAAATTCTTAACATTTTCTAAGAATACTAAGCTAGGATTATGATATTTTATTATTTCAGCAATTTTAAAAAACAAATTCCCTCTAACATCATCAAATCCTTTTTTTAAACCAGCCATTGAAAATGGTTGACAAGGGAACCCTGCCAATAGGAGATCAAAAGATGGTATATCTATAGGATCAATTCCTGTAATATCACCCGATGGCATTTCATTATAATTTTCAAAATAGGTTTTTTGTGCAAATTTATCCCATTCAGAAGAAAAAACACATTCTCCACCCAATTCGTCAAAAGGCATTCGTATACCGCCAATTCCGGCAAATAGATCTATAAATTTAAACGCTGCCTTAGATTTATGCATATTCTTTCCAAGTAAATCAAAAGTTAATTGTGTCATAAAATACAACTTTACTATAGTTTATGCTCATTATTCATTCAACAATCTATACTCATCTAATTTTAGTGGTTTAAACTCTTCAATCGCATTTCTTATCGCTTCAAATGGGTTTACGGTTTTATTTCCTTTAATCAATTTTGTTTCTTTATTCAATGTATGCCATGCACTGGAGTGCTTAACTCCTATCATTTGTCTAAATTCACGAGTTCCGACAGCCGCTTGAATAACTCTATTGCCTAAATGTTTAAGAGCATATGCCAAACTTTTATCAGGATTGTTAACTAAAAATTCAGTAAAAAATTGTTCAGGCGTTTTATATTCTAATCGCAATATCGGAGAAAACTTTGATTCAATTTCATCAACATAATGCAAAAGAATTGTTTGCGATATTTTTTCGTCAAACAAATTATTAAAATCAGTTTCTACATTAATTTTTAGCTTCTTTAATACGCTTCTGAGTTTAGGTTTGGCAGATAAACGAACTTCCATTCTTAATACCTCAAATGGTTGCTTAAACATTGGTCTATCAAATAAGCCTGACTGTAATAAAGTATCCTTTTCCATTGACCTTTTAGGACTGATTTTGCTTTGCTCATAGTCTTTCAACTTATCGTAAAAACATATTTCAAAAGTGTTAGCTCGATATTTAAAACTATGTCCTTCATTTCTATAATCGGTCTGATTCGTGTCTAGCCTTCTATTAATATTCAATTTTGTTAACTGTTTAATGTATGTGTACGGCGTTGTGTAATCGGTTAATGGAATATTTTTACCGTAATGAACACCTGACACATTAGCTTTTATCAAGTCAAAGTATTCAATGTTTACACCCATATTATCTAAAGTATTTTTCAAAACAGCTATTGCTTCATAAAAGCTTTCATTTGTGAGTTCATCCAGATTGTTGCCAAAGTAAAGTTTGGGGATCGATACTTCTATTTTTAATAAGATTTCAAACTTTTTATCAGCTGACATTCGTTTTGTAATTGATAATCTTGGCTTATAAATACCATTCCTCAATTCTGCTGTCGTTGGATTCTGTTTACATACCATATTAGATCTAGCGCCCAACTTATAATAACCATTAGCTGATCCATAAAGACCAATCGTTGATGGACTAAAAAGATTATGATTCGTAATCTCAAATTGTGTTTCTTTAAGAACAAGAGTTATTGTATCGATCATGGTTCATTACTTCTTCAAATTTATTAACAATTGCATCTTCAATTTGCTTGCCAGCTTCTTTTTTAATTGGGTAAAAAATATTAACTCCTTTATTAGTTAATTTTCTTATCGGATACGTTAGCCTATAACCGCCATCAGGCCGGGTATAAATTCCTATTCCACCAAGAAATAAACTTTCATTTAAAACAAAACTTGCAAAGCCGACTAATCCATCAGTTGGTTTAATTGGTACTACTTGTACTTCCGTTATTTGTAAGTTCATTACTTTTATCTTTCTGCTGTTGATCAATTTCCATCAGCAAACTAAAAAATTTTGTTATGGAATTATTGCATTCAACCAACTCACTATCGGACAACAATCTTTTATAGTGATTTTCAAGATATGCTTTAATAAAGTCCTCTGGTATTAGTGAGTATTCCATTGGATATACTTTATAAAAGTAAGTGTTACATTTAGAAAGATCACAGTTAGCTAATAGTTAGCTTATTTTGTTAAGTGTATTTAGGGTTTATTTGGACTGTTGTCTTATTAAAAATTAATAGGTCGGTGAAGCCTGTTCTCGCAGCTATTGCTTTAGTGAGGCCATCACATGCCGTGTATAATTTAGATTTATCATTCTGGGGGTTTTCATTAAGATGACCTTCAATAGTTTCAATAACTTCATCCCAGGACCATTCTTTTTTCATATTAGAAGGTTTAGACAAAAGGAGTTCAATGACTTTAGCTCGAAAACTTTCCTTGTTAAATTTTATACATTTACCTAAAATATTTAAAATACCTTTCTCTTTATCGTAAGTCACTTTAAGCTCTGGAGTATCAGACTTAATTGTTTCTGACTTTTTGCTTTCGATTTTGGATTCTCCTTTATCAACCCTCTTAAGATATTCATTTTTAACTAATCTGTAAAAATCATCAAATTTACTTAAAGTGAGATTTATCGTTACCACTGTATCCCAATCATTTGCATTATGAGAAAAATTTATAATATATTCTTTCTTTTTCATATAGCTCAAAGCATTTATCCTACCAGCGCAATATTCTTGACGCATGTCAATAGTATCAGTCGGAAATAACTGTCTAAATCTTATAATTGGCCCAATTAAGGATATGTGCACTGTTGTTTGTGATGTAAGCTGTATTTGCTGGTCAATATCTAATGCTAAATCATAAATCCTTAACATATTTATAAAATCCATATTTTGAATCGCTGTTTTGTTTTCCAAAAGATACTTTTCATACCATTCATCAAATGTAGGTAACATGTAAATAAGGAAATAGTCTTTTCTACCACTTAATGCATCCTGACTCTGTTCATTTAATGGTTTTAAAATCGTGGGTAATCCTTTAACAGTAATAATCTCGTGATCATCTTGGAGCTGCAATAAAATATCATGGATAGTAGTTAAAGGCATCCTCGTTAGTCCATTGCCTGTCCCAAGATATAGTCGTACGAGGAAACCATCTCTTGTAAATTGTCTTGCTTCACGAACCGCATTAATAATTATTTGTAATTTCTCTTCGTAAGTCATGGTTTCAATACATTTTCAACTTTTATGTATCACATTTTATCAAGTTCTACCAAAAGTATCTTTATAAACACAATCAGTTTTTATTATGGAACAACATATTAAACAAAAAACTAAGAAAATTGGAAATACTTAAAATGGGTAAAAAAATAGCCGGAAACCAAAAATAATATTAAAAAACTCCTGAAATAGGAAATTTTAATATAAAATTCAGCTTCCGGCTGCACAAACCAACTACTAACTTTTTCCTACCTTTGAATCAACGGAAGAAAAACCTGATTGATATTTACCGAATCACATGAGCTTTCGTTCCATAAAGTTGCGGCGGTGACAACATGTTGTCCTGAACAAAACGATCCTTGAGGTGAATCCAGCTTGTGGCCAGATGACACATCAATAGCAATTTGCTTTTGTGAGTTTCTTGCCCAACCACATCCAATATCTTGTTTGATCCAATTATCCGGATTATCAACTCCAGTGTATTCAGCTGGATTTTCGCATTCCGAATTGGAACCTTGATAAACCATTGTCTGCATGTTTGCAAATGTGCTTGTGATCACATCAGTAGTTACAAGTCCATTCTGATCAATTTTATTGATCGTTACAGCTTTGCACCCAGTGACACAACCTGATACAAACATTTGATTCACTACAGACTGATAATCAGTTCCAACTTGATGGTACGAACCCCATGGTTGACGAAAATCTAGCGATGAAAGAGTACAACTCCTAATCCAAGTTCCTTGGCTGTTTGCGATTAGAGTCGCATGACGAGGAATCTTCCACAAATTTCCACCAAGGTTATTCAAGCCATCAACCAATTGAGATTGGCCAATATTTCCAAGATAGAAACCCGAAGGTGTAATCATATCACCTGCTTGAATATTCCCTCCAAAGGCAATGCCTTTTGTAGCATAGTATTGATTGAAGGATCCATTTGGATCAGCTGTTTGTAACACTGAGTTGATCTCTTGATCACTCATGCATTTCTGCAAATAGGTATTGCTAACGTATGTCAACATTCCTTGATCAGAGATTCCACTTGGTTCAAACATTACTTTACCGTTTTGGGCGATTCCGATGATATCTCCTGAGTAAATCCCACTTTCGAAAGGTGTTTTAGAAAACTTAGATGCAACATAAATACTATTGTCACCTTCGTTTGTTTCAACAAACTTATTTGGAGAATCTACCACCAACTCGTAATCATCATAGAAATGCTTCAACTGCAATGTAATAGTAGTAGGATCAGATCCATTCAATGGCACTTCCATTTCAGAAAACCAGTTAAATAAACCTGGCTTTTCATAGAAATGCACTGTCGTTGTGACCTGGCCACTACCGCCTACATTCTGCACCAAAGCAAGGATCGTTTGATTCTGTTCTGTTGGCAAAGTGCTTGGTTTAATTGTCAGATTTCCGACGACAGGTGAAACAACCGTAGTCGTTAATTCATGAATAGTGAATGCAACTTGATTTGATAATCCTTCAAGCCCCTTGCTATCTCGAACGACAACCTGTGTAGTATAGTCACCTGCTTCATTCCAAATCGGAACCCACTGTGTTACACCAATCGGCAACCAAAGATTCAAGTCTTGCCCGAGCAATTGACCATTTTTCCAAACTCGCACCATCGCTTGTAAATAATCATCGTGAATATTTCTATCCGACATTGACCAACTAAGCAGTGGAGCAGATTGAAGGTTCGTAGCCTCAAGCTGATTAAGAACTGGAACATCAGGAGCAACATTAAATTTTGCTGAACATTGACCTGCGTCACCACTCACTTCTCTAAAAATCACGATATAGTTGGACTTAATACCAGAAGCAGATTGTGCATTCGGACCACCAAGGCGTAATTGAAACCCACCTTTTTGCATGCATTTGTACAAATCAAAATGCTGCATGTCGTTGTCCGTAACACCGACTTCTTCATATTGCCTAACATAGTTATCTTTAATCCAAGAAGGAAGTTTTGTCGCTCGGCCATCAATACCAAGAATTACTTGAACATCTTTCTTGATATTGCAAGTGATATATTCTGGATCTCCGTTTGATTTATCGTCATTAGGTGTCCGCAAGAATCTCATGCCAACAAGCTCATTTTTTGTAATGTTCTTGATAGTATAAGACCTATCAGTATAGTATTTTGCACCTACCGTGAGAGAACCAAATTCAACCTTGCGGCCGGTTCTTGTTTGGCAAGATGCAACTGTGCTATCACTAACTAACCCTTGAACGGAAACTTCAGCACGAACAAACGGTCGTGAAACAGAAGAATAATCAATGCTTCCACTTTTGTTGAACTCGTCACACGTATCAGCTCTGTTACACAGATGCATATCATATTTTGCATCGAGCACTTGGATTGACGTAGGACTGAACGGAAGCGAGGCATTGCCTGAGCCAGACATGTAAAAGCAATTGCCCTTACCATCAGTAAACTTAATGCCGGTAATCTGGTTCGAACAACCATAATTAGTTGGCTGTGTGCCTCCTGATCCTGGATTAGGAACCGTGATTGTGCCATTTTCAGTCGTAGGATATTCAGATTGACCGCATGTTCCGCTTTCAATCGTGATCTCTGTAGCATTTTGCAACAATGACAAATTCGTTCCCGGAAATCGATACGCGTCCAAATGATCAACATCAAAATTCAGACAAGCTGAACTAATATTTGTTGAACTAGCCGAAACCTGCTGCAAGGGGGCCTTAAAGCGCATGACCAAGCCACTCATTGATAGGTAAACCCTTTTGATCTGCCCTTGCTTGTCTGGATTAATCGATGTGCCATCATTCGCATAGTTGCAAGTTGTAGAATCACAAACGGCTGCACTTCCTTGCTGGTTTTGTGGAATCCCTGGGTAGAGTGGACCATAAATGAATGTGCTTCCATGGAATTCACGATTCTGAATTTTGCTTGAGCTTCCAATGGAAAGAAATCCTTGAGTTAAAGTATTTGTATCTTTAACGTACCACCCTCCAATATAAAAGCCACGGAAATCAACAAATTTGTTTAAACCATTAGCAATGTCAAAATGCAAATGCGGACCGGTAGACATATAGCATGGATTAGCGGGTGGAATTTCTCCAAGATATTGACCTCTGTGAACGATATTTGTCGTCGCAACTTCAGGAGGAACGTTCTTTAAGTGTAAATACCTAACTTGCCAACCGCCAGTAATTGAAACCCAAACAAAACAGTTGCTATCAACATCAGTTACTACGCCATCTTGTGCAGCATATACTTTAGCATCAAGAATTGTAATATTATCTGATGACATTTGAACTCCAAAATCCAAGCCAGACATAATGCCAGTCAGATTTTTCGGATTTGCCAAATGTGGACCTTGATTAATTCGCCAAATTTTCCCAACGCCCCATGGAAATGAAAGATCTGGTAAGACAGGCCCAATGATCTGACTTGAAGCTCCGTTAACTTCATCCCTAAAAGATTGCGAATACATGTACTTTTTCGCTTCTTCCGAAATGATATTACTTGGCAGATTTTTGAGCCATTCATCAAATTTGGGAGTGTATTGATATGCAATATCAATGCTTCCGTCATCTGATTTTTTGATCAAAAATCCATAACTAATCGGAGGAACATCTGCACTATCCTGTGCACGAACCGCACCATAAACCCAAACCGCATCTTCATAGGTCGTAACATATGTGATCTGATTGTACTTGTGGTTGATTGTCCTTTCTAACTCGACTGACAACTGTACTGTGAAATCTTCCTGACCGATTGCTACCTTTGAAAAAAGCATCAAAAGCAGTGACAACATCAATACTACTGAAAGCCTTGCTTGTTTCATTCGAACCATTCCTTTTGTTAGTAGTTATTTTGGTAAGACTTATACCATTCTCGAATCGAATTGACTACGAAAACCGTGTATAGGTTCACCATATAAATGTGCGTTACTAAAGATGTTTCTCTAGTTTCGCAATTATAGTAGCATTAATTGTTAAGTACAATGTTATAGGATATTAGTATTATTCTAACTTCAGGATTTTTTTCTGCGACTGAGAAACTAAAGTATCAGGGAGTTCGTCTACCCTTTTGTTCCATTCTGGATTATTAGTATCCTGCATAATTAGATCGGTGATTTGACCTAATTCGTTAATTTTTGCAATAAAGCCCAGAGAATTCCCAACATTATTTAACTCACCTGTTATTGGTTTTCCTTTAAAAGCATCGATGTTTAGGCTGTATCCATAAAATCCATTCACAAATTTTGTGTCTGAGGCAATATAATATGTATCAAATATTATATAATCATCTTCTTTATAATTAAGTCTTTTAAGTTCTGCCAAAGTATTAACATAATAACCAGTTTTTCTCATCTCCTGCTTTAAGCGTGCATCCAAATCTCTTACGTTAAAAAGAGTGAGGCGGTCCTTCGATTCAATATTTACACCGGTACTCTTTACATCTTGATCAGTTGATATAGCAGATCTAGTTTGCATGAATACCAAATATAAATTCCCAATTATGGAGATTAACAAAAATGCCAATAACAAATGAACTTTCTTTATCATGCTGAAATTATATACCATTCTATGGCTTATTTAAAATTACAGAATCATTTCAATAACTTTAAATCGATAATTAACTAAAGATCTATGCATTCAAATATACTAAAACATAAATTCCTAGTTTAGTTATTATATAATTAACGAATGAAAACAAAACTCCTTTATAATTTATTTATGGGACTCATGATATCAAGCATGGGATTGAGTCTTCTTTTCTTGTGGCGCTATAAAGAGCTGAAAAAGCTGACTATTAATAAAGATTTACAAATCACAGACTTATCAAATCAACTTGAATCAGAATCTATTAAAAGAAATATTTTAGAAAAAACTTTAAGTGAAAAAGTTAATCCAGGGTATGGGCATACTTGTGGGATTAGATACACATTTCCGCCAATCACTAAATATGATGAAACAGATCAAGCATATTATTGGGATATCAACGATGAGTGGCCATATGAGGCAAATTTAATTTCTAAAATTTCTGCATCTAAAAATGCAATTGCATTCTTTAGACCTACATACAATGGTACAGACGCTATAAAAAAAGCAATTTTCGCTGGATGTATTCAGAATAATGGAAAATATAAAAATAATGATGAGTTTATACAGAGTCTCAAAAGTGCGTTAAAAAAATATAATGATTCATTAACGCCCAACTCAAAATCAGGTTCTGGATCAGCACTAGATAAGTACACAATTGAAGAAATCAAATATTCAACCAAATGGAATCAACCTGTTGTGGAGTTAAAAGTTAAAAGCTTGAATGTAATCTCGGTCTATACAATCTTTGTTACGCCATCTCAAATTTATGAAATAAGGTTAGGCGGGGGAAATGAAACAGACTTAAGTATTCAAAACGAAGCACAACAAATTTTTGATTCACTTCAATTTACAGAGTAGAAAACAAAATGGTATCAATACGCTGTGTCGTCACACTGATACGATAATGAAGATGAATATAAATCAACCTCTCTGTTAACAAACATGTCTACTAGGCCACCCCATAAGTAACATTCATTAACACTAAATCATTAAACATTAACGATCCACTTAAAATATAGGCAAATGAACTATATAATAGATATAAAAAAATCGGGTTGAAACAATTTATAAGATCATAGAAATTTTTCATTGATTCTAGTCTCTTTATTATCTGAATTATTTAATTTATTATTTAAATATGGGATTTTTAAAACGTATGTTCTCCGGTGGGAGTCATGTTGAAGGAGCACCAATTGATGATGCAGGTTTAAGCGATACAGAGATGTCGGAAATTGCAGCGGTTACGGGCAAAAACTCAACTTGGTTAAACTCTATTTGGGTAAATCCACATGACCGAGGAAAAGGATATGGAAAAACAATGCTCACTGAGTTTGAAAATGACGCTAAAAACAATGGTTCAAATCAAATTATAGGTGAATTAACACCGGAATCAGAATCTCAAAGAGAGAACTTAAGAAACTGGTATCTAGAAAACGGGTATGAAATAAAAATAATAGATGGACGAGAATACGTTCTCAAAGAACTTTAACGATAAATTGTTATCATCAAATCTCAATTAAATTGTTCCCCTATTACTTTACAAATGGATTTAAATCTAGAAAAAACTAAAAACAAAATATTAGAGATGGCTAAAAACGATGAAGAAGCTCGTAGTGGTAACCCTATAAATTTTGAGAAGATGAGGCTAGTCGACAAAAAAAACTCACCAATAATTAAACGCATAATCAAAAAGCATGGTCTTATATCTATAAGTAAATATGGAAAGGAAGTTTCAACAGCCGCTTTTTTATTGATTCAGCATTTATCATGGAGAAGCATAAAAACTACTGAACATTATTTATCATTGGCTGAAAAACGCCTTAATGATATTGATGCCTACGATTACGCAAAACTAAGAGATAGAGTAAACTCACATAATAACCAACCGCAGATATATGGTACGCAAATATACATGAATAAGGGAGATACGGAATGGAAATTCAGACCAATAAAAAATATAGAGAATATTGATGTCATCCGCTCAGAGATAGGATTAAACTCCCTTTGCGAATATGCAAAAGAGCTAGAAGATGATTATCAAGATAAAGTGGTTCTTCCTGAAAATTACAAATCGAAAAAATAGATTCCCATTGCAATTTCAGTTAATCAAGAATTTAACTCAATATATCCACATCAACAAAACAGGTTCTAACGTCTCTTATCCAGCCACCCCATATCTTAACCCCAAAATCCCATTTCATATATTGTTATAATGAATAAAATGACAAAGATATCAGAAATTAAAAACTTCCTATCAAATTGGGATGATATACGAAATCAACTAACTGGCGACCCTATTACCTTTAAAATTCAAAAAAACAATCAATATCTTTATTACTTTGGCTCAAATCATACCTTTGATCCAAACCACCCACAATTCAAGGAGCTTAACACTTTTTTTGACAATTTCATAAAAGATACAAACAAAAACAATAGGCTAGTAGCAGTTGAAGGTGGTGTCAGACCTGTCGAAAAGACAGCAAATGAAGCAATTCAAAATCAAGCTGAATCAGGATACGCCTGCTTTCTTGCCTCTCAGGATAATATAAGGGCAATATCTCCTGAACCAGAACGAAAAGATGAAATGGAAGGCCTGTTGGATAAATTTACGAGAGACGAAATCCAATATTATTACTTTGCGAGAGTCGTACATCAATGGAATAGAAAAAATCCAAAACCTGATTTTGAAGAATATATGTCCAGATTTTTACAGAATGATAAATACGAATCAGGTTGGAATGAGTATGACTTTTCCATTACCCATATGAAGGAAGTTCATGAAAATATATTTGGAACAAAATTTGATGAACACGACATGATGTTCTTTTACAATGCCGTTAATCCAGTTGATTTAAATTACATTACAAACAAATACTCAAGGGCGATGGGAATCAACCGAGATGCATTTATTGTTAAAACCTTAATAGATGAATGGAATAAGGGAAACAGTATTTTTGTCGTGTTTGGATCGGGTCATGCCTTAACTGAGAGAAAAGCATTGGAAGAATTTCTCAAATAGATTGATAAAGTAAATTAAGCAGAGACTTCAACATTAACAAAACAGTTTCTAACTTCTCTTATCCAGCCACCCCATAAGTTACATTCATTAAAATTCACAAACACATCAAACGGTTTTTTGTAGTCGTAGCAAAGGTTTTCGTTATCTAAACATGGGTTCAAAAGTATCAACTTTTCGAGAACTTTTTCAGCACTATACAAAGTTACAACAGGAAAAGTACATTGTTAGCAAAAACACTTTCATTAACCGCAACACAGCATTTATTCATTACATAGGGAGAAATAAAAACAATCCGAATGCCTAATATAAATTTTTAGTTTATACATAAATGCACCTCGATTATGTATAATTTCTCTTACCGATTTTTGGAATTCTATTCACTAAAACTGCATACAATGTTGCAACGATTGCAATAAAATGAAGATTAAAACCAAGTGCCATACCTATAGCAGCAGAAAACCAAATGCTAGCTGCCGTCGTCAAATTAGAAACAGTATTCGTGGATTCCGATTTCATTATTATACCGGCGCCCAAAAAACCTACGCCGGAAACAATCTGCGCCGCAATCCTTGTAGGGTCGCCTGCACCAAGGATTCTTGACATAAAAGTAAAAAGCATCGCAGCAGCAATAATAATAGTATGAGTGCTTACACCTGCAGGTTTACCTCTGGATTCACGCTCTATTCCGACAACAAAACCACAAATGAGAGCTAAAACTATATCCAAAAGGAATTCTTTTTCTATGCTGTTTATTCTCAAAAGCTCTGCAAAATCCATATTACGAATATTATAACGGACACTAAAAATGATTTCACTAGCTAAACAATATATACTGCTCGTCTATTCAAAGCACATTCAATTCCCTACTCATATAGTGCTCAGGTAAACTTCAGCTGGTTCAATCAAGTCTTTTACATCAACCATAGCTTGTAAATTAATATTTCATTTTATAAGTACCTGCCTTTTAGAATTGAAAAAATCTGCAATTATTTGAAATTGAAATGCTTTCCACCGTGGCGATGATAGCATCAACTAAATTTCCTTTAGAATAACCATTTAGCGTAGGCTGGATATATTTGCTATAACTTTTTCAAACACTCACGGCAATCAATGTTTGCCGTAAATGTTTTTGCTAACTACTTAATCAACCTGAGAACGAAGAGTAATGCACATGCTCCGATAACCGAAACAATCATGCTGTATACGTTAAAGCCTGACACACCTGCTTCACCAAAAAAATTAAATATCCATCCACCTATTACAGATCCCAAAATACCAACAATGATATCGGTAAGTGTTCCCTGTGAGGATTTCATTAACATTGATGCGATCCAACCT
The DNA here is from genome assembly GCA_964510925.1 of uncultured Candidatus Saccharibacteria bacterium. Lineage (GTDB taxonomy): Bacteria > Patescibacteriota > WWE3 > 2-01-FULL-39-13 > 2-01-FULL-39-13 > CAZEDS01. Next base: position 12,414 of record CAZEDS010000011.1, on the reverse strand, counting down.
GCGATTGCACCAAATAGTATCCATACTAAAAATTCCATTATCATAAATTTTTTAAACTAATTTGTATTTATTTTCACATCAATTTTTTCTGGAATTTGAATTGATGGCTTATTTGCTGCGTTAATTCCGCCTCTCATAAGTGGGACTCCGTAGACTACGAATAGCCATACAAATACGGCTAAAACTGCAAACCCTAGTATCATTCCAGCCCAATTGTTGTTTGATCCGCTGTCGCCGCCTGTATTTCCTGGCGTTACAATTACCTGATCTGCCATAACATTCTCACCTCATTGATTTTGTACTTTAGAAAAAAGATATTTCGTTCTGAGTGATTTTAAGTTATTCGTAAAGTATTTAACAACTAAAAATTAGTTGCTAAATTAACTAACAAGTGCGCTCATTCTAGTCTTATCTAAAATGGAAAGCAACATATCTTAATTTAAAAGCTCCTCTTTTATAAATTTAATTTTTTCAGTAAGTGATAAATCACTTAATTTTTTTGGAGATACAATGGAGGTTACACTTTGCCCAAGAATGTCTTCAGCACCATTTGCAATGGTTTTGTTATCTTTAATTTTTCTATTAATGATCTGATCAGCGATTTCACTTGATGTTTTTGACTTAATAAAACTATCTATTTGATCTGAAATATCTGAATCTCTTCTAGCAAAATAATGGAAAATATCCGGAGTAGAAAATTTTCTTGAAGAAGCTAAAGCAATAAACAAATCCGCAATATTAGTAGTATTATCTAAATATAAGTCGGTTGCTTGCATACCTTCCAAGATAGATGTTTCCACATCTGTTAACGCAGGAACCGCAAGTCGTGTACAAAATTCTACAAAACCTTCTTCAAAATATCGATTCTCATAATCAACATTAACAATTTTATGTAAGCACTCATGAGTAATTACATGCTCCATATATTTAGAGATAGCAGATGATACATCGGATGACTCAAATTCTGAAAGTTTCTTTTTAACCTCAGCATTAGACATATCAGCTGGAGTTTCTTTGATAAAAACGTTTCGTCGATGACTTGTATCCAGTACGCCTATACCTGAAACTTTATTCGGATATAATGAATATGAAAAGCTAGGACTTGCAGAGCCAAAAGTTGTATCGTCATCAACATCTATCATCATATTAAACATAACAAATGGGACAATATTAGCTTTTATACCTAAATCAGAAAATGACTGTGGATCATTTTTTAAATTAGCTTGTAGATATTCTTTAGAATTAAGACCAAATTTTAAATATTTATTGGCAAAAGCGAAAAAATATTTTTCTGATAAATGTTTTGCATTTTCTCTGAAATCATTACTACTAAAATAATCATTTTCATCAATAAGAGCCACATCCTCTTCTGCATGATTTTCAGATTGAAGTATAATTTCGCGAGACGGCTCGCCTTCTTCATCCAATGCGTCGATTAATGAATAATCTGCCACATCTCCAGTTGATAAAGGATGTTTACCGTAATGCCATCCATATTCACCAATTTCTTTATTTAAAAATTTTATTACAGGCTCATTTTCTGTACTAACCGGACTTATAGTTGTGATAAACTCTGGCATATTTTCTAAGAATTAAGTCAATTATACATAACAAAATTGTGAGGCAAAACTCATTCAATCAAAGGTATTTCTAAATTCGATTATCGAGGTAAGTTATGAGTTATAAGTCCAAATGACGAATCTCTTCACCTAAAATTCATCATTTTTTAACCTTAAAATGCACGGTATCCCGTTTTCTAACTGGATAAATTATTGGGGATTCACCCTCTACCCATTTATAAACAAAACTTAAAATGCTCGGATCATCTTTCCATCGTTCATAACTCATTACGTCATTGTCAGTAAGTAACCCATCACCAAGGAGCTGTTTAAGCGCTGGAAGAAATTCATCAGTTGTAATTGGACCTTGCATATTTAAATAATGCCTACTAACAATACGCTCACCTTTTGTTGGAATTTCGATAGTATCACCATTATCCAATGTATGTTTTACCTTACCCTCAAAAACAGCTACTTTATAAAACACTGGTTCTCTAGCTTTCATGGCAAATTCTTCAATATTAGTTATTGAGTCAGGATCAATCTCATGCCCATTACCAAACCTACACTTAGTTTGAACAGCGCCCAATGCAATATATTCATCTGTTAATGGAGTAGGTTCTTGTGCATCGCTTGGTTTTACTGAATTATTCATAAAGTAATTTTATAGCTCTAATTAACTAATGCAAGAATTTGATAATCTAGATTTGACTCTAAAAAACTGCACTAAAGAATCAAATTCATTAACAAATACTCTGATTAGCGATTATCCTGATTTATTCAGTGAGTAAAAACTTATGCCCTTCCCCAAACATTCCTTTTACCAAGAGTAATCGATATAATATGCATGAGATGCAATCGATCAATAGTGTTAACGAATGGCTTTTGCCACAAGAAGAACAAATTAGAACTGAAAAAGAAGTATTTGAGAGAATCACCAAATATTATGTTGGCGATATCCATGTACACAACACAAATAGCTTAAGAGATGGCCATTCCGAAGAAGTTCTAAATCCTACGGTTGTTTCAAAATATGCAGGATTGGTCGGACTTAAATTTTTAGCCTTTTCAAACCACACTAGCAATCCAGGTAACCCAAGACGTATAAACAAAATTGACGACCCAGTTAATATTAGCCTTGGTGAAGAATATCTTGATAACGAAAAACTCGCACAAAAACGATCCACCAAAATATTAAATTCATTAGAAGCAAACATATTCGTAGATGAATCAGGCGAACCAGCGATTGATGTATCCGAAGAACAATTAGGTAAAGCAAATGTAGCATTTGCCTCAATTCATGCCGTTGGCAATGTTAATAAAAGAGATCCAGAGCAAATTAAGGCTTTATTAAACGTCGGAATAAAAAACCCATATGTTGAAATCGGTCATCCACACAGGCACATTGAAATGTGGCCTAATGACTGGGACTATTTCAGGAAATATATGAGCTCACAATATCCTGAATCAAAAGAGATTGCTCTAATTGAACAAATTCATAAGGCCGCTAAATCAGACGAATCAGCTAAACTTGCATTACACAAAATAATTGGAAAAGTTCCGTTTGATGGCCGTGAATCCAGAGAACTTGCATCACTTTCATTACAATTCAGCACACTTGAAAAGGACTATTGGGAAGCCTGGGAAAACGTACTAAATGCTTATGTCGAAAATGGCAAATGTTTCGAAATAAACTTAAACGCATTTGATCCTAATGGTGCATACTATCAAAAGCTTTTGGCAATGGTTGCAGAAAAAAATATTCCTTTAATAATCTCTACCGATTTTCACAGCAAACGCACTTTTAAAGATATCCCAAGCAAATCTTTAAAAAATAAATTACCTGAGAACCTAGAAAAAGCAGCCAGCGCTAAAATGTTACGCAGAATGTTGGATCTAATAGATCTACTAGAAGAAAATGGCATAGATTCATCCAGAGTTATAAATTCCTCAGAAAGAAATATTGAACAGTATAGACAATATCGAAACCTAAGAATCGGTATGAGTGTACTACAAAATAATGAAACATTTGGTGAGCTGACAAATCCCGAATCCATATGTAATCTACTTGATGTTCAACAGGTAAAGCAAATTAGATTAACCAAATTCTCAAAAACAGCTGACGAAAGTTATATGGTTCCAGAAAAATTTATTATAGAAATCGCTGCGGACCAAGAAAAATTTAGTATTACATATAATCGTAATTATAATTTTAGAGATCTTGGTAACTTATCTCAGGCCATTAGAGAAAAACACCAAACTATAGTCCCTGAATATAAAACACTTCTCGATGGACAAGCTCTGGTATCAAAGCATGTAAATGGACAAGACTTTAAAACTCTAGGTAGAGAAGCAGAATTAGAAACGTCAGATTTTGCAAGTTTAGGAAATAGCGTTGGGAGATTAGCTACACAACTACACTCAATTAATCCGGATGAAATCCAACAATATTTGAATCAAGACAATTCTAGTATGGAAAATATTCTTGCCACAGTTAACGCCGATACCATAGAAAAAATAACCAGGAAAAATCCAGCAATCGGTAATCGACTTCAAGCATTGGCTGAATCTATTATTGAACAAGAGAAAAAAATACTTTCCAACAAAAAGCTTTCATTAATCCACGGTGATTTTCACCCAGGAAACGTAATCGTTAATGCGCAGCAAAATGCATCAATAATCGATATCAAAAACATGACATTAGGCCTCCCAGAAAGAGATATTGCAAGTATGTTGATCCAATCAGAAAGCCAACTAAAAGACTATGTTGACCAAGCTGATGTCGTAACTTTTCAAAACACGTTAATGAATGCATACGAAGCTCCAATCGATCAAAATTTAGTTGAGTTTTATACTGCATGGATATCTTTTAGGAATGCCTTATATATGTACTCTAAAGTATATTTAGGCAATAATATGAATCAAAGGACTAAAGATGCAGCGGAACAGGCTATAAATAGAACAGCTGAGTCCCTTGCGAATTATTTGACCGAAATAAACCCATAATATACAATTATCGAGGTTCCTTTCCTTTTCTTTCCATAGACAATCGAAATAAGTCTCTAAAAACTTTCGGAGATGTTAAAAAATCTCAAAATCAAATATTTAGAATTTAAGGAACCGCTTTTTTAGCGGTTTTTTTATTACAAGGGGGTGATATCATGGAAAAAAGGAGCGATATAATAACTGGCTTATGGAAGTTTAAAGACTCTATAAGCATAACTGAGCTTCAATCATTTGCAGAAGAACTCGCCAAAGATGATCATTATTTGCACGTTTACATTAGAAGAGCGAGCAAAGATCAGCAAGGTCTTGGAGTGTCCTACAAAGCTGAAACACAAGACGAACAAACTTTTGACACTTTTTTTGAAAATATGAAAGATGTCCTGTACAAAAGATTTGGCGCAGGTTTAGTCGGCTGGGATTTCTCAAGCTCAACGACAACAATCAAAGGCTTCTAAGCCTAGGTGGAGGGAAAGGAACCACCTATTTAGTAGAATATTTATATAAGGTATATTACCTAACGCAAATTATTGTTAATATTTATACTATGAGTGAATCAATCACAAGCCTATTACAAGTGGAAGCGGATAAACCCGAACTTGAATTAGTTAATACAGATTTAGAAACATATCTAAAAGGATTTGCAATGCAGATTCCAAATCCTTCTTATAAACTGATTGGTGCAGATTCTGAGAAAAAAATGAAAGCAATTGAAGATAGGGATCAATTCTTTAAAAATAATCCTGATGCATTTGCTCTATTACCAAATACGACTCTTACACAAAGTCAATGGAAAGAATCAGGAATACGAGATGAATATGATCCTACTAAAACATTTCCATTTGTACCAGCGATACAGGGTTCAGGAGATTTGTCTATTGGCGATCTATACGTTAATCAATCTGTGCAAGCAAGAAGTTTAATCGCAAATATAGAAGGAATAACGGTACCTAATAAGACTTTTATAAAAAAAGCAGACCATGAACTTGAGAAATCCACAAAAGCCTCATCATTAATCAACATTGCTGAAAATAAAATTCCACATCCTCAGCACAAAGCTTATAAAGGTGGAGACATATTAGTAGAAGCGACTAATAGAGCATTGCATTATGCAAATAATCCGGAACAACTCGATGAGCTGCCCAAAACAACCTTAACAGTAGATCAATGGCAACAGCTAGGACAAGAACTTCCATGGGATCCAATGAAAAAGTTTACATTTATACCTAGTATTAATCGAGAAGGTAATAAAATCATAATGAGCGATATATTTGATGGAAAAAGAAGAATTGGTTCTGGCTCTGGATTCGAACTGAATCTAAATCATGTAGCGGTATCGGATAATATAACAAAGTAATAACAACCCTAAATTAACGCAAGTATGCCCCATAGCTTTAAGTTACAGGTCTAACAGTGCTATAATTTCGCAATAATATGGACGAATCAATTTTAAGAACACCACTTACAAGGCGTAACGTATTAAGTGCATTAGCCGTAACACCAATGCTGCCATGGCAACAAAATCCTAATGAACAACGGTCAATGCCTGAATCAATTGTTAATTGTAGCTATAACGAGCTTCCTTATAATGTTTCTCCTCACCTTTATTCTCAAAAAGAACCAAGACAACTACTATTGCCAATACTAGTAGTTGATCTGAAAGATTTAATAAATGAATTTGGAGAACGAGTATTAACTGGTGCAAGAATGAGCGTAAATATCGCTACTTATTCGAACACATATCTTGCCAAAAAGAAACCTGCTGCTGACACAATTCCAGAACCTACAAAAGATGACCTCACAGAATGGTATACACCATTCGAATCGGGATTCGATTCACCATATAATATATATTCAAACCAACAAAATTCTGAACGTACTGGAGAAATTGGATTAGGAAGTGGACTGTTAATCCTACCAATATTACCAACAATATTTAAAAAAACAGCTTTTAGCACAAGCCAAAACCTAATAGATTGGAGCACCGTCTGCCCAAATCTTTATCCAAGTCATTCGATAAATTTACCAGCTTTTCCGGATCTATTTCCATCAGGTGCAAATATCAACTTTAATATTAGCGTGTCATTAAACCCTAGTGGTTTTTCTGAACGTAACTCAAATGGATTATCAATGGGATCACAAATCGTATTGAGCCAAGAAAGAACGGTAACGGATTTTGATGTATCAGCAAATAAACTATTTGAAAACGCTATAAAAACAGTCGAGGAATTATCCAATCAATACGAAGAAAAAAAGCCAGACCTAAATAATTTTAGGATATAAAGATAATTTTTAAAACTTAATTATTTTCTAATAAATTCGGAATTGTTTTCTGATAAAAATTTTTATAAACAATATCCGCAGATCCAAAAACTGCTTTTGTATAATCAAAACCCAATTTAGCCGCATATTCTTTTACAAGATTTTCTGATGGAGCTTCAATCTCTAACCACGGATCAACCTGCGGCCAAGAATCAATATCGAAAATTACTTCACCAAGTTTCCATTCTTCCCGATAGTTTTCTTCTAATGATTTTTTCATATAACCTAATGATTCAACAAACGTTATAACCTCATCCCAACCGTTGACTTCGAAACTTGATTCTTTCATACCCATAATTGAATTTTGGTCAGAAACCATTTTTAAAGCCAAAGTAATTTTTCCGCCTTCATCCCTTAATCGAATCCACGAATTTTTAGCTTTTAGATCGGGATTATCAAAGGTTATTCTTGTAAACTTTTTTTCAGCAAAAACTAATTGAGCCCCAATTCTTTTTAGTTGTTCTCTGATTTCATCTTTGTTTATTTTTAGGAATTTTGCTTCGATTTCTGTGGTCATGGTGAAAGTTTATCATTTAAAAACATCAAAGGCAGGAAAAAGGGTCTGACCCGTTTTATTAACTGTTTAACTCATACAATATATAAAGTTTTGCAATCTTTAAAAATTTAATTGCAAAACACTATACAAAACGAGATAAACAGTTAATGAATATTTCATAAAACGGGTCAGCCCCCTTTTTTTGAATCATTAAGCTCAACGAGTGTATTTAAAAAGATTTATCAATATTAAACTAAATTATTTTGCAAAATCCAAACAAAAATTGCAGAAACATATCCAACAAAAGCTGGAATCGTAGCAATTTTAAGATATTTTCCAAAGGTTAAACCTTCAACCATTCCTTGCGCAATAATACCTGATGCTGAACCGATTACTAAACATGATCCACCTGTTCCAACAGCCAAAGCAGTTAAGCTCCAAATTTTAGGATCTACAATATCCAACATATTAATTGAAAGTGCAGTTAATGGAACATTATCAACAATTGCTGAAAATAGCCCCATAGCAACATTTCCAACTACTAATTGCATATACGAAGGTTCATCACCAAAGACAAAATGAGATAAAATTTCTAAAACCCCCATGCTTTCAAGAGCAGCAACTGAAAGCAGAATTCCGATAAAGAATTTTAAAGATGAAAGATCAGCTTTTTTTAACAAATGATCCATTTTTACCTCAGTATCTGTATGTGGATCATTAAATGGCAATAATTCATATAAAGTCCAAACAATACCTAGTCCTAATGCCAAACCTATATATGGTGGTAACCCGATCAAATTCATAAAAACAGGAAACAAAAAGCTGATCATCGCAACTCCAATAATAATCTTCATATTTGTAGGGAGCTGAATATTTGATCCATCATTTTCAGTTTGAACATAATCTTCTTCTCGGATATGTCTTGATAATAAATATGTCGAAACAAAATTAAGAACAAAAGATGGTATGAAAGCATTCATAATGATCTCCACTGCACTAAATTTTTCAGCTAACCATAACATAATAGTTGTAACATCACCGATTGGACTCCATGCACCACCTGCATTTGCGGCAATAACAATATTTGCGGCCATCGCAAACATTGATTCCTTTTTATAGAAATTTCTGGCAATCTGAAGCATGATGATCGTAACTGTCAAATTATCAAAAACTGCTGATAGAAAAAAAGTCAAAATTGAAATAGACCAAAATAGCTTCAAATACCCAAAGCCTAAATTATTAAGCTTTGTTTGAATAAAATCAAAAAAGTTAAGGTGCGTCATGACCTCAACAAGCGTCATAGCACAAAGCAAAAACACGACCAGTCCAAAAATATCGTTTCCTGCTGTAGTTAATGCATGCTCAAGAACATCCTCAGAAACTGTTGTTGATGCTAAAAGCCATAAAAGTCCGGCACACATCAATGCGATTGCAGATTTGCTTGCTTTGAACTTATGCTCAAAGGTAATAAAAACATAGCTAACAATAAACACAAAAATTGACAGTGATGGTATTAATCCAAGATTCATAGAAATAAAATTAAATAATAAAACGGTTCAAAACCGAAACTAAAGACTTGCAATTGTACCGCAAATTCAATGATACATCTACATAATAAATCACACAAAACAGGTCTGACCCGTTTTATTAACTGTTTATACCTTATAAAATATGGCGTTTTAAAAAAACACTATTTATATAAAAAAACCACAACTAAAATACCATAAACAGTTCATAAAAATTTCATAAAACGGGTCAGACCCGATTATATGCTCTCCAAATACTTCTTATAATTTCCCAAAATTGATTGCCAGCCAGCCCTTTGGAGTTCCTCAGAATTCTCGTTTTCCATATCAAAAACTTCAGTAACCATAGTAACGTCATCAGATACAGCCTCAAAATTAATCTCAACCTTACGTCCATCAGGCATTGAATAAAAAATTTGCTTCAAAGGATCTACGATAGAATAGATACCAACAAAATCAAATTTTTCACTTCCATCTTTGGCACGCATTTCAATCTGAAAACTACCCCCAACCCGCAAATCAATGGCGACCTCGCCGACTTCCCAATCATCTGAGGCAAAAGCCCAGTGTTTGATATGCTCCGGCGAGTTCCAGACATCCCAAGCTTTTTTAACATTTGAACTGACAGTTATAGATACATTTATTGCTTTCATATTTGATTTAAATAGACACAAGACAAAATACTATGGGGTGGTATAATACCCTGTTTTAAAGAATGCCTTTAAGACAGTACATTCATATATTAAGCATAACGCTTAAAAATTAATATCGCAATTTATCCATATGTGGCCGACAAAATGCTGTTAACCGCTTCTAAAACCTCAATATTTGGGGAGTTATAAGCGGTTAACAGACCGAAGTCTAAGCAAAAAATCGTATTCCACCTGAGTATTCGGGGAAACGCTTAGGCCGAGTTAAGGAGTCCAAACGAGTTAAGCCAACTGCCATGGCGAGACTTTATTAGGGTGACTTAATTCTGGATAGACTTAGTAGGCTAATGAAAACATGCTGAATGGTCGATGTAAAAAAATGCTGAAAAAAATTTTTAAGTTTAACCCTAAAGGAGGGTAAATGAAAAAAATTTTATTGACAACACTGATAATAGTTATCGGTATTGTCGGTTTTGCAGCAGTGGCAATGGCAACTAGCACCGGCGAGTCGCTGACCTTAAGTAAGGTGGAAAACCCAGTCCCTGGGTTGGAAACCTACAGGTTGGAATCGTCTGCTCCGTACAGCCAGTCAACCAAGATTTTTATTGTTGACCTACTCACAAACAAAATTGTGAGTTCCACTATAAAGTCAGGGTCAGACTGGCAAAAAGTTGGGAATGGAAATTATATTACATTCTCAACAACAACGACAAATACAGTCATCAACCAAATTGCAGTACCGGTTGATGGAGTGTTTGTCTGGCTCAATACGGCATTCTCCATTCGTTTTGAATGGGGAAACTACCTGATTGGCGAAGAGCATGGGTGGAGTCGGAACATCGCTGTTCCTACCCCAACTCCCACATTGGCAAGACCTACTGAGGTCTTTCCAACCAAAACTCCGGTTCAAACACCTGGAGCCGCGCCAACCGCTACCGCCACGCCACAGCCAAAGCAAATCTTCCTACCCTTAGTTAGCAGAAATTAGCTAACTAAAAAAGGGAGATTCATCCCCAAACTTTTGTGATTCTATTGAGTGGCAGCTCAATTTAAAAGCAAAATGTTTTGGGGAGCCGTCGGTTCTCAGATTGGTATAGCCAATGACGTCTATATCAATCTGAGATATGGGATTGTAGGTGAAAGCCACAAAATGTCTTCGTGAAATTTCACGTTGATCATTAAAAATGATCATTTGAGACAGGCAAGTAACCTACCATCCCTAACATATGGATAAACCATCCACACACCTAAATTTCATTATTTTGGCTTAGCTAAAATTTTAAAGATAACGGTGTGTGGATTTCAATTTAAAACAAAAATTTATTTAATTAAGACAATAGTCAAACAAACATTAATAATAGATAATCTAAATATGATTGATCAAATACCAAACAATTTTATACAAGAAAACCCAGCAATTATAAGATCAAGCGAAGAAGTATCAGAAACAATCAAACCGCTAAGACCAATTGAAACCATTAAAGGTTTTAATATAGTTAATTCCAATGCAATCATATGTTCAAATGAAAGCTCAACTTGCATAGTAAACGCAAGACAAAATGGTGGTGATGCAAACTCTCCTGATGCCTCAATCCTAGACTTAAGTGGCGAACTCATAAATATTATACCGGTCACAAACACAACGGAAATCCCTGACCAAGCAACAACACTCAATCCAGGTATGGTTCCAGGTCATGAAAATGAACCCTTTTTTGCAACAATAAGTTTAAAAGATAAACTTGAACAGATATATGGAATAGACTTGGTTAACGCAAACACAGGCGAAGTAATAACACCAACAAATAACATTCCAATCTCAACAGTCGATCCAAGAGCAAACAGCCAAATGTTTGCTTCAGAAGTAATGACAAATACTGATAAAAGCACATTCATAGTACTAGCAAACCCAACTGGTGGGCTTAGCGGTCACGAATTAGCAAAAGATGAAAATGGAAATCTTTCAATCAACCAAGTTTGGACTTACAAAAGATCTAACGCAGGAGCACTTGAGCTTGAAACTCCAACCGGAAAAAATTCTCAAATTGCAACATACGACATTAAATATAAACAAAACGCACAAGGCCAATTAGTTGAAGACACATATAAAATCCACGGTACTAATATTGCCGATGGAACCGAATCATTCAATCATGATTTCATACAAATCAATGGAAGTATTAAATTAACTGACATCTCCAATGGAACTGAAATCACCGAAACGGTAAAGGATGTTGAAATACTTAGTAGCAAATCCACGAGATTAACAATAAATGGTATAGATCAAACAATTATTGCAACAAAACTAACCATAAGTGTTTGGGACGAAAATGGAAATCCTTCAAATGAAGATCTTGAAGCCATAACGATGGAAAACGGAACAACCTATTTCAACTTAATCGCAAAAAGACCCGCAGGGCAACTAACTGTTAACAGCACCAATTCGCCTGTTTTTGCTGATATGAATGATGACGGCAGATCAGAATTGATTACCCCATTTCATAACCAAATATCGCATACAACAATTAGCGAAAACGGAGATCAAATAACCAGCGTTTACCAAATTCCATACGAAAATGGAACCATAAAAAATTCTGGCATTGAAGTAATAAATATGAATGGAAAACAATACGCACTTGTTAGTGTCACGACACCGGTTGAAGACACAAATCTAAAACAACACAGAATTGTCGCTTTAAATTTAACTGACGACTCAGGATCTTTTGCTGAACTCACTGAACCGTCATTCTACTCAATTACAGAATTCAGAATTGTAGACTCAGGTAACGGAGAAAAGAAAATGTTAGTTTTCTCAGAATTTGTTAACAAAGACGAGCTTCAAAGATTTGTAACCCTTTATG
>CAZEDS010000010.1:0-27694 GCA_964510925.1 uncultured Candidatus Saccharibacteria bacterium | reverse complement strand
GTAGTTTTTCGCTTTGTTATTTATAAAGCAGAAAAACTAGCTGAAGCATAATTTAAGAAAGCTCTCGTCTGTTTTCATCTTTTATGAAACTTTTCATGAACATCCTTTAATTGCTTATTAGTGATGTGTGTATAGATTTGTGTTGTCGAAACGTCTGAATGCCCCAAGAGCTCTTGAACAGAGCGCAAATCAGCACCTGAGGTCAATAAATCAGTAGCAAACGAGTGACGCAAAACATGTGGTGTAACATTTTCTGGCAAACCAGCCATGTATGCGTATTTTTTTATCATTCGCTGAATCGAACGAGGAGTTAATCGCAATGAGTTCCCATCTGGATCTTCGTTTTCCATTGATTTTCCGCTATAGCGAACAAACATTGGTTTGAATTTATCTTTACGAGTTGCCATATACTTTTTTAGCCATTGAATCGAATTTTCAGACAAATAAACCGTTCGAACTTTTCGACCTTTTCCGATTACCGAAAATTCTTTACGCTCCATAATCTGAGGCGTGATATCGCTATAATTCAAATTAACAAGCTCACTAATACGCAAACCTGTACTAAAAAATAATTCCAAAATTGCACGATCACGTAGGCCACTTTTTTTTGAAAGATCTTGCACATTAACAAGATCATCAACCTGATCAACTGTTAAATATTTGGGAATTCTTGGATCGCTTTTACCTAAAATTATCTTATCGGGAGCAAGTGCGTCATCAAAAGATTTTTCAACAATTAAATAGCGAAAGAATGAACGCAATGCTGTCAAATAACGATTTTGCGTATTTCGTTTTATTGTATCGGCTTCATTTTTATCGCTTAATTTTCTATTCAAATACACACGAAACTCACGAACAACATCCTGATCAATTTTTCTATATGTAGTATTTTGCGTGCCAAAGTACTCATTAGCCCATTTGCTAAATTCTTTAAGGTACAAATGGTACATTTTTACAGTTCCGGGAGAAAGATTCTTATCAACTTCACAATACTGTAAAAAATCAGATATTAGATAGTTTAACGAATTCTTATTCGAAAAATTAGATTTATCTTCGTAGACATTATCTATTAACGAACTAAGAGAATTATTTTGAGACGGCATTACTAATAAATTACGACCCTTGAAGTAACAAGTCAAGAACCACAAAGTACGGTCTAATAAATGATATTTTCACGGCCCCAAATCGCCAATTTAAGGCACGTTTATATTACAAATGGCTCTAGACAAGTCCAAAACAAACTAAGTCTAGAATAAGTTCGACAAAAATCCATAAAAACTTAATATGACAAATTCAAAATCATAAAAAATATTTAAATAAGAGCTAAAAGAAATAATAATAGGGGAATTTTATAATTTAAATTTATTATTCGATTTAATTCGTTATTTAACTCGAATGATTCAGAACACGATTTATCATTATTTTTATTTATTAAAAGGTGATAGAAGCCCAACATGTTCGTCGTCGTAATTTGTATCTTTAACGACGTCGTCCGTACGGAAGTTATTAAATGGCATAGATATTAGACTTAGGGGATAAAAGTTCAAAAGCCAACTAAAAGAATTTAATTAATCATTAATTAAACTTAATTAAAATAATTTATATATTTAATTCCACAATTAATATATTTTATTGATCAAATACAAAGCTAAAACTTAATTAATTAGTAATGTATTTATTAATAATTAGATTTATACCTAGACGCAAATTATGACAAACGTCCCATAGTCGCAAATTATGACAAACAGACCTATAGTTTTCAGCCCATAGTTTCGGGTTTTATCTCTCCTACCCCCTATCTTTTCCACATTTTATAAGGGTTTTAGAAGGTTCAGGAGTAAATAATAACCGCAAATAAGGTAATTGCACGCAAAAAGATCAGAAAAAGTTAACCAAAACGCAGACTAATACAAAAATAATGATTGATTCACGAATAAAACGGTTATTTAGAGACCGATTTAGATAATGTGTCTTAAGATCTATAAATATGTAATACAAAATTCCTATAATGATGCCCTTGGCTAAATCCTCGAGTTGAAAGAATGCTAGTAATAATGAAACCGTAGTTAAACTAAACGCCATAAAAAATTTTATAGACTTAAAGTCATTCAAGAATCTTGGGCTTATAACTTCCCCTATTTTTTCGCTCAAATAAAACCATTCCGTATTAGAAATTAAACCAAAATAAAAAAATGAAAAATAAACCATTTGTGCTAAAAAGTTATAAAAAGGATTTTCAAATGCAAACGATGATTTAAGAATAATTACACTACCAATAATTGCGGTCAATACGATCGAGGTTGATACAACTAATTTTGAAGTTTGTAAAAGCGGAATCGGTTGATTTTTATTTTTTGCAACAATATATACATTTAGCGCCAAGGCATTCAAATATAAAATGGTACAAGCTAAAAATAAATATAAAATCTTTGCCGCCAAATTAATTTGTAAAAAATAATTCGGCATATACATTAAACAAAAATTCAAAAGTACCCAATATAAAAAGTAAGTATAATTTTCTTTAATTCGTCCGTAACTTTTAAATAAAAAGAAATAACTCGCAACTAGTATACCCGTAGCCAATACAAAAAATAGTGATTGCAATACGCCAAGATTAAAAATATAAAACCATCCACAAATGGCAAAAACAACTGCAGAATAAGCAATAAATTTAACTCTCTTTGGTATTATCATCATATATTTTAATATTCTCAGACTTTAAATAATGGCACAACGCCATTGCCAATGCGTCTGAAGCATCAATCGGCTTAATAACAACTTTAATATTTAAAAGCTTAGAAACAACTTCACGCACAACATCTTTTTCAGCACGGCCATAACCAGTCAAAATCATTTTTGCTTGTAAAGCGGTGTATTCATAAAGAGGAATATTAAACTGTCCAGCAGCCAAAATATGCAATCCACGTGATTGACCAACGGTCATTGCAGTTTTTACATTTGTACTAAAAAAAAGTTTTTCAACAACAATTGCATCAGGCTTATGCTTTTCAATGAGGTGTCTAACAGAATCATAAATTTTTACCAAACGAGTTGGCATTAGCGTTATTTTATTTGTTTTAATCTGACCGTATTCAATAGCCTCTATGTAATCAGTTGTATATTCTATAACACCAAAACCGGTAGTAGCCGTACCCGGATCAATACCAAGTAATTTCATACATTAATTTGAAAAAAGGAACTCTATGCTTGATATTAGCTCGTTTTCATTAATGAAGTCTATAGCTATTCAGCTTCGTCAGACTCAATTTGTGCATTATGATAAACCTCAACAACATCGTCCAAATCATCAAGTGCATCAATTAGATCCGCAAAATTATCATTATCTTCATCTGATAAAGGGACAAAAAAGCTTGGTTGCTTATTATGAAAAATATATGAAACTGATCCAGCATCAGCTAAACTTCCATGATTTTTTGAAAAAGCAGTTCTAACCTCTGCAACAGTTCGATTTTTGTTATCAGTCAAACAAGAAACCATAATTGCAACTCCACCTGGACCATATCCTTCATAAGACGCCTCAACAATCGTAACGCCAGGAAGTGTTCCTGCACCTTTTGCGATAGCTCGATCTATTTTATCTTTTTGAAGATTTGCCGCTTTGGCCTTATCAACTACTGAACGTAACGTAGAATTGGCATTGATATCTCCGCCGCCTTCTCTTGCAGCAACAGTAATTTCACGAACTATTTTTGAAAATGCTAAACCTTTTTTAGCATCAACTAGCTCTTTTTTTCGTTTTATATTTGCCCATTTGGAGTGTCCTGACATATGACTTCATTATAGCAAATGCTCTTGATTTTGAGCCACATTTTTCTTGAATTTAACTTTGTGCCTAAATGGGATATTGTACTTGTCTAAATTCCACTAAAACCCTCGCAAAATCAAAGTAATATCTGCATTTTTAATTAATGGATTTATATCGTACCTATTAAGATAATCATTAACATAATGAACCTTTTCAATATCAAAAGCAGATTCAATCTCTTTGGCACTAAATAATTCAGCATTACTTGTAATAATCATATTTTCATCAAACTCAGCTAATGCATTTTGCATATCCAAAATTCCCATACCAAAATTTTCGGCGACACGTGCACCCCAAGATGCAAGACCTGGAATTTTTGGATTTTGTGAAGCATTAATGATGAGAACTTTTTTTTGTTCTTTCAAAATACCTGTATCAATATATTGCTCCTGCCAAATCTTGTCCCACACAGTCACATCAGTAAGTGCATATTTGCTAACAGATTTATAATATGATGAATTTTCAGAAGTTGATCTTATAAATGACAAAAATTTTACACCATCGTACCAAGAAAAATTCGTATGAGCATTTTCATTAAATGTAGCCATTAAAGTTGGGATTTTTAAAGTGTTTTTAATACGCACAATCGACGAGAGATCATCATAATTAATAGTCCCGCCAATGGAATCTTTTATTTTTGAATAACCATTATCATCAACAATTACATAACCATCAATACCTAATGCAAATTGTCTTAGCACAAATTGCTTCAAGTAATCTTCAAAAATTCGACCATCTAGATTTCCGACTTTGTAGAGATCGTGAAGCATCAGTCGTTCATCTTTCAAATATGCTTTAAATTCTTCTTGGACAGGAAAATCATAAATCCTATATTTATAATCATTCAAATTTATATTTGCTAAATAAAAATGATTAACTGGACTATCTTTTTTAGATAAATCTTCAACGTGTACGATTGCAATATTTACATTTTCACCATTTAAAATTGAACCATCAGTTTCAACACCACCATTTTTTAAAGCTGAAACAGTTGTAATTCCAATAAATTGATATATTTTAGTGCTAAAAAAGAAAGTTAATGCGGCAAAAACTAAACCAGCAAAAATAAAATAAAATACACGCTTTTTTGACTTTGAAGTTTTACGGCTCTTTTGTGGAAATTTGAGCCACTGGTTTCCAGTACGAGTTGATCTTAAATTTTTGACTTTTATATTTTTTTTAGCAGGCATTCTTATTGCTAAACAAAGCTTAGCTTAACTATTCTATGACATTTGCACATCAATGCAAAGGTAATGGTCCTTTTATTTAAAATCCAATCGTGGATGCTCATGCCCCATTTGAATTCTCTCACGCATGCTTTCTAAATGACTATTACGTTCATATTCAAACTTTTCTCTATCAAAGCCATATTTAATTAAAAGCTCAGAAGCATATTTTCCACCTAAAAAATGAGGCATAATAACGTAATCCGCACCAACATTATATAACTCTTTGATTTCACCTATTTGATGTGAAACAACCATTATTATTGCGTTTTTATTAATCTTTCTAACATGCTCAATAAGCAGTACATTTGTCATAAAATCAGGAATAGTTGAAACAACCATTTTGCAAGTCTCAAAATGTAACTCCTCTAAAAACTCAGTGTCATCTGCATCTCCATATTTATATTCATAACCTTTTGTAGCCAGTTGCTTAATGGCTTCGGGATTAAAATCTACTACCAAAAATTTAAAATTTAATTCATCGATTATTCGACAAAAATCATAGCCGACACGACTATAACCGAAAAGCACTACGTCGTAATTTGCAATGCTCGTAACCGGTTGTTTTGCGTTTTTCTTTTCAAACTTAGCTAAAAACTTTTTAATTCGCTTATAAATTGAATCCGCATAAATTATTAAATACGAAGAAATCATTATCGTTAACATTCCAATAAATGTAACCATCGATAATACAGACTCCCCTACTAACCCAGATTTAACACCAAGACCAACAACAATAATTGAAAATTCGCTAATTTGGGACATAGTTAAACCCGCATAAAATGCGATTCTTTTTGTGTATCCCATTAAAAATAACACTGATGTCAAAATAATTGGGTTCAATACTAAAACAAACATTGAAAATACAATTGCATGTACAAGACTAAAAGCTCCTGCTTCTATTTGCGAACCAGCAGAAATAAAAAACAATATCAAAAAGAAATCTCTTAATGGCCTCATCTTTGCGGCGATTTCCACATTATATGCTGTTGTAGACAATGCAATTCCAGCAACCAAAGCACCCATTTCAAGCGAAAATCCAGCAAGATGGAATAAACTTGAAACACCCATTCCCCAAGCTAAAGAAAATAAAAATAAAAATTCTTGTGATTTGGCGAAATACAATACTATTCTAGGAATCAAATATTTCCCTGTTATAAACATGAAAATAATCAATCCTAAAAACTTGAGCCCAAGACCCAAAGGCGTTAAAAGAAATGAGTTTAACGATCCATCATTATTATCAACAAAATTTTGAATGCCAAAAACGCTAACGCCCATCAACACTAAAAAAGCAACAAAATCTTGAAAAATAAGAATTCCGATTGATATTTTTGATTGGATTTTTTCTAAATCACCCTTATCAGATAAAAGTTTTATGATCACAATCGTGCTACTAAAAGTTAATCCGATACCAATATAAAATGATTCTGCGACCGAATATCCCAAAAAGTTGGCGATAAGAGCACCTGTTAGTGTCGTAAATAAAACTTGCGATAAACCTGCGATCACAGAAGTTTTCCCAACTTCTTTAATAACCGAAGGATTTAAATTCATTCCAACAATGAATAAAAGTAGTGCAATACCAAAAGATGACAAACCTTTAATTAACTCGGGTGAAGTCACTATTCCTAAAAAATATGGTCCTGCAACAACACCAGAAATTATATAACCGACAAAAATCGGCTGCTTAAAATAACGTGCAATACCGCATATCAATGCGGATAAAACAACAATAGCGCTTATTTCACTAAAAAAATCCATTTATAAAAATCTGTCCTATAAAATTCGTCAAACAAATAAAAACACGAATTTTCACGTCTCAAAATTCGTACAACGAATCTATATGATTATCTTAACGGCTTTTATGAACTGCTTCAATGAGGGGTATTTCGCAAAAGTTCAATAAGTTTTTGCATATCAGAAGGAATTGGTGCTTCCAGATCAACCTGCTCATCATTTATTGGATTTTTAAATCCCAATTTACATGCATGTAACATCTGTCGTCCAACCAAACTAGCAAGTTGTCGTGAACGGATATTCCCTGAATAAACAATATCTCCAGCTACAGGCATAAGCATTGCGGCAAGATGTACACGGATTTGATGGGTTCGACCAGTTTTCGGAAAACATTTAACAAGAGCAAATCTAGTACCGTCAAAATTAAAAGTTTCAAGTATCTCAAATTGTGTAACAGCAGAACGACCATCACTAGCAATCGAAAACTTAGTTCTATTTTTTTCATTTCGTTGGATTGGTGCATCAACAACAAAAATTTTTTCTGCAGGAAGTTTATCTACAATACAAAGTGCTAAATATTCTTTAGTAACTTCCCTACCCTTAAACTGCAAAAGCATCTTTTCAAAAAAATCAGGCTTTTTAGCCAATAACAAAACCCCAGATGTAAACTTATCCAAACGATGCACTAAACCATTTCGCATTAAGAATTCTTTATGCTCAGATTCATCAAAATCTTGATCCTTAAAAAAGGCATCTCTCATTAATGATTGAATAGTAAAATCTTCTCTAACTGTGGTTGAGTCATTTACAACAATTCCAGCTGGTTTATTGATTGCTATAAAATCTTCAGTTTCACCCAATATTTGGAAATCCCGAATTGTTTTTTTTGTTTGCATATTTATTTTTCGCCTGGATTATCTTTTGCGGTAGGAAGAACTTCTAAACGTCGTGGATCAATTGGTTTTCCAGTTTTATGACTTACACCATATTGACCAGTACGTATATCATCCAAAGAAGACTCAACGGCCTTAAGCTCATCTTCTAATAGCTTTTCTTCAGCTTCAACCAAGTCATGCCCCATCTCTTCTGAAGCTTCATCTGCCAAATCATCTACATCACGACCACCTTCGTCTTTTGCTTCACGAATAAATGGATCTTTCTCATTCAAATCAACCATTTCTTTTTTAATCTCCTTTTTTCGCATTAGCAAAATATCTTTCATTCTCTCTATAAAATCTTTTGGTAAAAATCCTGACATAAAAATCTCCTGCTCTGACATTTTTCTTTGTATTAAAAAGAAAGATGCTAAAGTTAAAAACAAATAAAAAACTATTTGAAATCTCCAAAATTGAGAATCAAAGTTACGATAAACAACTAAAAAAAGAATAGCAATGCATCCTGAGCCGGTCAAGTAAGCTGCTAATAATCCACCTGTAAAAATCTTCTTATCTAATCTCTTTAACAAATTATAGGCAGAACTTTTACCAAGACTCAATCTCTTTCGCAACATAAACAATACCAAGTACAAAACACCAAACAATACAGACAAAACCAAATACGAAAGCAAACCTGAATAAAAATAAATTCCTAAAGATATAAAGAATTGAAATAAATTCAAACTTGGAGCAACCATATCTCCGAGTTTCCAACCATCCCATTGATATTTTTTTACAGCAATAAATAAGCCCAACGCCCCACCAATTAATGCACCTTCCAAAATTAATGGTGAAGTCCAAATTTGATATCTAAAAAATTCCAAATTTATGTTTCTAAACAAAAACTTTCCTCCAATTGCTCCACCTATCAACATCAAAAAAATAGAATCAAATATTTGATCGCTTGAAAACCCTTCCTCTACTGCATTTCGCCAAAAAACAAAGCAAAATACAAAAAACGACAATATTGAAAAGAAAATTAAAATATCGGTATTAAACACCCTGTTATTATACCTTATGAATTATTAGAGACGAATTTTGGTCTTAAATACTAATTAAAACGGCTTACGTACTGGCCACTTTCGGTATTTACTTTGACAACATCCCCTACTTTGATAAACAATGGCGCAGAAACTTCTAAACCATTCTCAAGTTTAATCATTTTAGTTGCCGACTTAGATGTATCACCTTTTACGGCATCAGGTGCTTCAATAACCTTAAAAATCATACTCGCGGGAAGCATTATACTTAATGGTTTTCCATTATATAAAATTAATTGAAATTCTTTTCCTTCAGTCAAAAACATTGAAGTATCTTCTGCATCTTCAAGTGCAAGTTCAACTTGTGAATAATCTTCAAGATCCATAAAAACTAAATTTTTAGGATCAGCATATAAATATTGAAAATTCTTATTGATAACATCAGCTTCTTCTACACGATCACCACTATTAAAAGTTATTTCTTTTATTGAACCTGTTAGTAAGTTTTTTGATTTGGCCTTAACATACGCACCACCTCTTCCAACTTTTATATGTTCATAACCTAAAACCTTATAAGGTTGGTCATCCGACATAAAAAATACACCTGCTTTTAAATCTGTAACATTTATCATATTAAAAAAAACTAACTTTAATAACGTTCTATAAATCGCAAACTATTATATATACTTAGCTGAATCTGGGCAATATAGAGCCAATTATAACGAATTCTGTTTCACGAATTCGTAAGTATAAGGATATTTAAAGTGTTCACCCTTATATGCGGCCATTGCAGCCATCGCCGTATAATAAACAGTAAAAGCAATTAGTCCTAAATATCCCAACATACCAACAATAGGTCCAATAAATACAATCATTAAAATCATGCTTAGTGCCATAATACCAAAGGCTAAAGCAGTAACAAAAAGTTGAAAATTCAACGCAGCTCTTCCATTTTCTTCTACTGCTTTAATCTCATCTTTTTTTAACTGCCAAATTATCATTGGTCCTAAAATATGCCCAAATGGAATAAAAAAGCCAGAAAATGCCGAAGCATGGCACAGCATTGCCCACTTCTTTGAATCCATAGTTATAGAAACATTATATGTTTTGCTGTCATTTACATCGTTTGGTTTTGTTTGAGTTTGATTATCTTCCATGCACTAAGTATATACCATCAAGCACCCTTTCAGGGATTTATGATGCTGGTTCGTCTTCTCGCTTGGTTTGCTCATAGAAGGTTGTACGTTCGCCCCTAAAGAACATAGGAATAACACCAGTTGGACCATTTCTATGTTTTGCAACCACCAACAAGATTTCATTTCGATTCTCTTCATCAGGTCTATGCAAAAACATAACTACATCCGCATCTTGTTCAATACTTCCGCTTTCTCTAAGATCACTCAATTGAGGGAGTCCTGCACCACGATGCTCAACTGCACGATTAAGCTGTGCCGCAGCAATAACAGGAATGCCTAATTCTTTAGCCAAAGCCTTAAGTCCCCAAGAAATTTCAGCAACCTCTTGAACACGATTTTCCATATTTCGACCTCGCATCAATTGCAAATAGTCGACAACAACCATTTTAATTCCTTTATCAGCCATAATACGTCTTGCTTTTGTTCTAAGCTCCATAATTGAAATACTCGGCGTATCATCAATATAAATTGGAGCATCCGCAAGCATTCCTGCAGCTTGACCATATGCAGCAAGCTCATCATCACTCAATCTACCGCTCGTAATTTTAAAGCCATCAATTTTTGCTTGTGCAGAAACCATTCTGATTCCTAAATCTATAGTGCTCATTTCTAATGAAAAAATTGCTGTAGGAATCTTATGCTCAACCGCAGCATGCTGTGCAATATTGATTATTAATGAAGATTTACCAACAGAAGGACGAGCCGCAACAATTATTAAATTACCAGATCTTAAACCATTCAATTTTTGATCCAAAGAAGGAAACCCTGTCGGCACTCCACGCATTTTTCCTTTATTGTGATAAAGATCATCAATAATATCGAAACTCTCCTCAAGAGTCTTACGAATTGAAGTAAACTCCCCTTTTACGTTTTCTTTTGAAATATTAAAAATCTTCTCTTCAGCCAAATCCAAAATATTCTCTATATCGGTTGCTTCTTTATAACCTAAATCAGCAATTTCAGAAGAAGCAATAATTAGTGAGCGCCGCACGTAAGAATCTCTGACTAATTTTGCATACATTTCAATATTAGTAGTCGTTGGCGTTTGATTTATTAAATCAGTAATCTCACCTGCTCCACCAATCTTATCTAAATGACCTTGCTTTTTTAATAAATCCGAAACTGTCAAAATATCAATCGGATCTCTCTTTTCATAAAGATCTAACATTACCTCATAAATCAGCCTTAGTTTATCGTTATAAAAAAACTCCGGCCTTAGGCTATCTGCAATTTTAATTAGTGAATCTTTATCAACCAAAATAGAACCTACAACAGCTCGCTCTGCATCAAGGTTACTTGGCTGAACTCTTAGTTTATCCATGTGTATTAGTTCTAACATTACCCCTACCATCAGTAAAGACGAAAGATCTCTTTTGCATTGGTTTATTGCATACTATATAATTTATTCGAGTTTCTGACTCATAAATGATGTTCGGCCTTCACGCTTCGAACTTCCTGCTTCGCGGAATTTCTTGCTAGCCTCAAAATCATTTTTTCGTCAGCCCCTCAAATAAATATCAAGTGCTTAAAATTGGGATTGAATTTTGAGAAACATTTTGAGCGTATTCGCGAACATGTTTCGAGAAATGCAATTCCAATTTTGTGCCGAGATGGCGGAACTGGCAGACGCGCACGACTCAAAATCGTGTTCCCACAAGGAGTGAGGGTTCGACCCCCTCTCCCGGCACCATAATCTTATGAGCTTAGCGAAAAACTCAGGTTCGCATCATCCTAAATACTTTTTCTTAGCCCCAAGAACAACGCCTTTTCTAAAAAATTTATTCTTAATAAAAAATGCAAGTAATGGAAGTTCGTTTCCCTGATTCTTTTCGAAAGTTAATGCTTTAGTTAAACCTTTTGCAAACCAATCTACGTCTCCCCTTTGAGGCATAAGATTTTCAGCAAACGCAAAAGCTCTGATAGCCGAGGTTATCGCAAAAGCAACCTGATCTTTCTCCAAATAAAAATTTACATTGTGACGCTCAAGCTCTAAAAGTAACGAAAGATCTTTAAGTTCAAGGGCAGTTTTGAAAGATGCTTCAAAATGCTTGGCCGATGTATCTAGGCACTGTTTTTTATCTGCATTTGGTAAACCAGCTGCAACTCTCGCAGCAACTGCTCTTTCCATATCAATACGACCTAAAGCTCTTTTGTAATCTGTCTGTTGAAATATATCCTCAGAACCGATAATCTGTTCTTCCAAACGTGCATAAACTTCATCTAAGTTTTTGGTCGCGGTTAAGGTATCACCTTTGGCATAGCTTCCAATAGAACTACGCACAAATGCCCCTAGATTCACATTATTAACAAGATCTTGTCCCCAACATTTTGGATATCTAACGGTATCAAAAGAAAAATTAGGTTCTTCTGTATAAAACCTTAGATCTATTGAATACGGACTAGCTAATCCATTTTTTTGAGCAACTGTAGAAACCATTGTTACTTGTGGGATTGGATTTTCTAGGTGATCGAAGTGACCATAATAACTATCAATCGCACCAAGTAATCGATCCCCATATTGTTCAGTATTAGTTTGATTTTCCATATAAATCGGAATTTTATCATCAAATATATTAAAAATACTAATAGTACGTTTACGGCTAATGCGAGAATGCTATACTAATATCGCTATGAAAATTTCTTACTTAAATCACTCAAGCTTTTTAATTAGTGGAAAAACCCCAACAGGACAAGAAATCAATGTTGTGACTGATCCATTCGACCCTAAATTTGTTGGGCCAAACTACTCTGAGCAAGAATCTGATGTTGTAACACTTTCACACAATCATCCAGATCACAACGCATTACATTTTATAAAAGGAAAACCTAACGAAGACTACTTGTTTTTTGATACACCTGGTGAATATGAAGTCAAAGGCTTAATAATGAATGGTATTGCGAGTTATCATGATGATGCAAAAGGTAAAGAACGTGGCAATAACACTATTTTTACATACGATTTTGCTGAAGCAAAAGTTGCCCATTTAGGAGATATTGGCCACTTATTAGAATCAGACCAATCAGAAATGCTTAGTGAAATAGACATATTAATGATTCCTGTTGGAGGCCAATATACTATTAGCCCAAAACAAGCAGTTACAATTATTGAAGAAATTGAACCGGCAATCGTTATACCTATGCACTTTAAAACACCAAAACATAACAAAGATTACGATGAACTAAAGACATTCCAAGATTTTATAAACGAAATTGGAATCCAACCACAAAAGGTTAAAGAGTTTTCACTCAAAGCTCACAAAGATTTACCGCAAGAGCTGCTAATCCTTGAGTTCTAAACTCAATAACCAGATTTAAAAAACAAGACCTAAAATTAATTAATTGATATGTATAAATGTCTGATTTATTAGACAAAGCGTTAACATACGCACAAATTGCATACTCAGAAGAAAAGAGAAGGAATGGCGAACCTTTCATAAACCATGCACAAAGAGTAAAAAAGTACCTCGAAGAGATTGGGATAACCGATGAGGACATGTTAATTGCTGCCCTACTCCACGGAATACCTCAAGTATCGAATATCACGTATGAAGAGATAGAAAAAGAATTCAATTCCGAAGTCAGGTTTTTAATTGAATCATTAGAACAAATCACAAAAATTGTTATTCCATTTTCAGATAAATCCGAAAACATAGATTTATTACACAAACTTATAATCCATCTTTCAAAAGATATTCGAGTATTAATCATTAGACTTGCAGACCGTGTTGATAACATCAAAACGGCAGATGCATTACCACGACAAGATCAAGAATGGATTGCAAAAATTTCTTTGAATGTATATGCCCCAATTGCAAAAGCTTCAGGTTTATATGCATACACCAGAGAACTTGAAGACGAAGCCTTAAAAATAATTGATCCAGATAGATATCGGTTAATATTAGAATTTCAAAATAATAAATTCAAAGAAATTGAAAAGGATCTTGAACAAATAAAAGCAGATATCACTAATTTTTTATTAAGTGAAGGTACAGAACATGTCGAAATCAGCTTTAGAAAAAAAGGCATTTATTCCACTCACCTAAAAGCAAAAAACAAGGCAAAAAATTTCAAAATAAAAGACCAGAATGATTTTAATGGACTTTATGATTTGCTTGGAATAAGAGTCTTAGTTAGCACAATCGAAGAATGTTATAAAGTTTTAGCATTCATTCAACAAAAATGGGAAAATATTCAATCTGAATTTGATGATTATATTGCCCAGCCAAAAACAAACGGATACAAATCATTACAAACCGCTATCTACATAAACAAAGAATCAGAAAATGAAAAAAAGTGCGAAATCCAAATGCGTACATTTGATATGCATAACGAAAACGAATATGGAGGCTCTTCACACTTTGCATACAAATATGGAACAAAAGGAAAGAATGTTTCTGCGACTTGGATAAAAGATTTGATCGAAATGAAAGAAAACTTACAATCAGACTTAACTGACAGAAAAACCTCTAAAATTGGGTTATTTGATGATACGATTTTTGCCTTCACCCCCAAAAACGATTTAATTGTTCTACCAAAAGATTCAACAGTCGTTGATTTCGCATATGCAATTCACTCTGAAATTGGTGATCAATGCTCAGGTGCAATACTAAACGACAAAATGGTTCCTCTTAGCACGATTATAAAAAGTGGAGATAAAATTGAAATTCTAACAGCTAAAAATCGAAAGCCATCTATAGATTGGTTAGATTTTGTAAAAACAACCGAAGCAAAAAAAGAAATCCGAAAACACCGCCAAAGCTTATAAATTTGCTTTTAAGTAATCTACGAATTCATTTGAAGATGGATTCACTCCATGTATTTTGGCTAATTGATAGCTTACAAGCGATCCAATAATTATTAGCTCCCAAACTTGATTGAATTTAGTCGACGCACTCAAAGTAATGGCCATATCTTTGTATCCAGCTTTTTTTACGATATGCCTAGAAATATCAAAACGCTTTTTTATTTGATCTCCATAAAAATCAGATCTAATAAATACAAAAGCCGAATGTTCTGTGAATTCTTTTGGGTAAATCAAACTATCTAAAAAGTGATGATTCATTTCTGGGATTTCGTACATAAAGGCAACATTCTTAGCAGTTTCGTTGAAAAAATTTCTCCAGATATGCGCCCCTGCTACTAAATGTTCTGAAGCAATAAATATTGGAGCTGATCCTAAAAGCTTTTGTGATATTTGAGCTGCAAGTTTATTATCTTTATTTAAAAATTTTATAAAGCTTTCTATGTAGTTTGAGGTTTCAAGTGCTTCTTTATCTGAAAAATTTAAGAGCTTTAAATTAGCCAAAATTCCCATAGTTGCACCAAGCAAATAACCAACAGAAGTTCTAGGTGCATGTGATGGATTATTTTTCAAATCAAATACGTATCCTGGAAAATTTTCGCTTTGCATCAAACTCGCTAGTTTTCCCCCAGCAGCAATCACGACAACTTTGCATCCACGTTCTTTGGCTTGTTTAACAATAGATAAGGTCTCTTCTGTGTTTCCTGAATAACTTGTAGCAATTACCAATGTTCGCTCATCTGCATAACCTGGAAGCTCATATCTATTAACAACATCCAATGGCACTAAAAATTTATCATCGCAAAATACAGATTTAATAATAAACCCTGGAAAAGCAGATCCGCCCATTCCTGCAACAATTACATCTGAAATTCCACCATACTCAAAAGGAAATTCAACTTGCTTAGATTTTGTCCAAGCCTCTTTGAATTGCTTTCCATAACTATTGATAGAACTAAGGTAGTTTTTTGATTGTTGTGAGAAATCGTTTACGGACATGTATCAAGTCTAATCTAAAAAGGAGTTCAAAAGCAAATCAAAAATAACGAATCCTGATGCTGAGTTAACAACATCAAGATTATTATTTGGTAAGTCTCATAAGCCAGATTCTGTTTAAGCAAATGAATCGTTAGATTCATTTGCGTTGTGCATAATCTATCTAAGCTCTGACTTTGACCGCAGGATTTGCATTAACTTTCGTCAACACAAATCCATTCGGCAAGCTACCTGCTGCAAATTGTTATCAAAGATTAGATCTTTGAAAGATTGAGAATTCCTTGTGCGATCAAGCACAAGAGATGAATCCAAATGCGGCGTAACGGTCTTTCGCAGATTGCAACAGAGAGGATTTTTCGTTCCACTTTTTTCATCTTTTCTTTGCAGAAAAGGTCAGAAAAAATTCGTCACTATAAATCTCAGCTTCAGTCAATTCCAAAGCTGTGTGATCAGGTTTCCCCTACACCACTATTATTCAGCGATATTGTTTAGATATAGCCAAATATGGCGTATCTTCATACGCCCACCCTGCTTTATGTTGTCTGGACTTTCCTCCCCTAAAAGGGGTAATGCACCGAACTTACCGATGTGTATTATATCAAAAATACTTATGATCCTTAAGCCGCTCAGGCAAATAACTCCCCGCCTCTGGATACATTTCGTAGCCCGAAGAATAGCCTAAATCTTTCATTAATTTGGTTGGAGCGTTTCGCAAATTTAGTGGAATATCGAGGTTTCCCATATTTTTAACATCTTCCAAAGCTTTAAAATAAGCATTATATGAAGCACGACTTTTTGGAGCCTGACACATATAAACAGTTGCGTGTGCAAGACTGATTTGGCATTCAGGATAACCATTTACCTCGCATGACTTAAAAGTTGCGGCAGCGACCTCGATAGCACATCTATCTGCGATCCCTACATCTTCAGATGCAAATATAAATAAGCGTCTTGCTATAAACTTTGGGTCTTCACCTGCATTTACCATTCTGGCTAAATAATAAAGTGCGGCATCAATTTTTCCAGCTCGCATACTTTTTATATAAGCACTAATCGTGTTGTAGTGCTCTTCTCCATTTTTGTCATATCGATTCAAATTAAGTTGAAGAACTTTTTTTACTGAATCCAAATCAGATTCTAATTTTTTTGTTTTATACAAAACATCAATCGAGTTAATCAAATTACGAGCATCACCATTACTCATTTCTAACAAAAAATCTCGAACATTATCTTGTACCTCAAGCTTTAAAGTTGAAACCTTTAAAATTGCACGATCAAACACTTCATTCATTTCAGTTTTAGATAATGGATTCAATACAAAAACTTTAGTGCGAGAAAGTAACGGAGAAATAACTTCAAAAGATGGATTCTCTGTGGTTGCACCTATTAGCGTGATTAATCCATTTTCAACATGCGGGAGCAAATAATCTTGCTGAGCTTTATTGAATCGGTGAATTTCATCAACAAATAAAATAGTTTTCCCCAATTGTTTTGGGTTCGATGTGGAAAACAAATCACCTTGTTTAGCATTTTTTGTGGATAACTTTTCCACAAGTTCTTTAATATCTTTTATGCCTGAGGTAACTGGAGAAATCTCAATAAAATCAGCATTAATTTCGTTTGCAATCAGACGTGCCAAAGTTGTTTTTCCACAACCGGGAGTTCCCCAAAAGATCATAGAAAACAATTGACCATTTTTTAGAGCTTCCCAAATTGGGCCACCTTCCCCTACTAAATGTTTTTGACCTATGTATTCGTTTAGATTATTCGGACGTAAAAGATCCGCTAAAGGCCTTTCTGTATTTTCCATGCCACAATACTAACATGCAAAATTTAGATTTGAGTTACAAGCTCAGGCTCAATTGTTTTGTTTTCGCTCGCTGCTGATTCATAAAACTTTACAGCTTTTACATAAAGTAAAACTCCAGCCAAAAACACTACTGGCAAAGCTACAAAGATACCAAGAATCAAAGCCAACATACCTAAAAATAATACTCCTATACTAACGATTCCAAGCATGAAAATTTGCATTTTAATGCCGTTTGTCATCACGGAGCTCAATCTGGCAGCATCCATGAAACTTATATTTTTATCAATAATTAAAAACGTACCAAAACCATATGTAATCAAAATATAAAAACCTGGAATTATAAAAAATATAAATCCAATAAAAGTGGCAATTGAAAGAATAAGACTATATGCAAAATAGTGTAATAAAGTTTTCATATTTAAAACACTAAAAAGGTCAAAAATTTGAATTTGATGATAGTCACCACGAACATATCTAATCATCGATTTAGTAAATCCAGCACCAACAATGACTGATAGAACACCAGAGATCAATGAGATTATTAGCGAGAATATTGAAGCTTCAGTATTTTTATCATTTACGCCAGACGAAATATTACCAAGAACACTATATAAGACCACAAAAAAAATCAAAAAAACCGGTCTCTTTTTAAAAAGCTCCCAAGCTTCACCTAATATCCCACTTGTTGTAAATGTAAATTTATTCATACAAATATTGTAACATCCAAACAACTCAAAAACATTGTTGAAATATTTCAACATAAAGGGCAAAATACTATAAGACTGAGCAGAAACTATACCCACGATTAAAACTACTTTTAGATCAAGAATTTACAAAAAAACACACAAGATAAGTTAATTAAATATTCAATATGGAAATGGACTTGTGGGATCCTAATACACTAACAGAAGAAGAAGGTATCAAAGCCGATGCTTTTATTGAAGAGCTAAAAGCTGAAAATGATCTTTCAAAAAAAAGCATAATACGTGCTAAAAGAAAACTTTTTAATTTAGCATTATGCGCAATCTTAATGACTCAATACTTACCACCCAACCAAGAAATCACTAATTCAAAAGCGCCTAATTCTAATGTAAGCGACATTATAGGTGTGCTATTCGAATCAATAAACAAAAAAATATTACAACCTTTAAATGTTGCTGAGGACGAATCAGATAAATTAAACCAAAGTACTCCAACTGGTAATGAACAAATTCATGAATAATTAACAACCTACCCTATTGTTAGAAAATATTTTAGTGAAGATATGGAATAGACGCTCTAACTAAGAGCAAAACATAAATCATTAAAAGGGTGATCCCTCAATTACAAACAGCTATAAATTCTGGCGGAGAGGGCGAGATTCGAACTCGCGGTATCTTGCGACACAGCGGTTTTCAAGACCGCCGCACTAGACCACTATGCGACCTCTCCATACAAAAAACAAAGACTGGATAACCCAGCCTCAATATTTTACCATCCAAAACGATTATATGAGAATATCAAAAAAGGCCTTTTTCAGCAGCTCCTTAGGTAAATAAACAGCTATTGAAAAAGACCTTTTCTGTATCTGACAAATGCAGAACTTTGGGTGAACAAATTAAACGTGGTTGCGGAACGAGGATATAAATTTCTCATCTTTGCCTCCAACTATTCACTTAATTCGACTATAACAAATGAACTGGCTATGTAAAGAGATTGGAAAAATTTAATCAACAGCAAAATTGAAATCGTGAAAATTTTCGAAAAGCGTCTCGCAGGCTGATATTGAATAAGTTATAAAGAATCACGGTCGTGCCGAGAATCATTAGCTTTTAGAAAATTTTCGCGAATTCGATTTACATCCCACTCCTCGCCTTTATCTCCTGTTCAACAATAAATCGATTACGACCAAATTTGTTTTTACTCAATTCTTTTATTCGGTTTCCTCTCTCTTGGTTGCGCTCAATCGAAGAAATCAAATCCCAATCGGTAGTCATCGCAAAAGCTGGTGAAGGTTGATTATTAACAAGCATTTTCATGTATGCTCTACCAACCTTGTTATTCATCAAATCATTTGGACCAAAAGTCGGCTCAAAATATTTAGCTAAATAATCGGCATCATCAGTACCAATTCTAAAAACAGTCATACTTCCAACATTTCCAAAAATAGCGTCTTTAATTTTTTCTGGAAGCTGTGAAATAAACTGATTAGCAACAATAAGATTCAAACGATATTTTCGAGCCTCAGATAAAATAGTTTCGATATCAGGAGTCGTGTAATTTTGAAACTCATCAATATACAAGTAAAAATCATCTAGTGGCTCACCTCTTTCGATTTTTTCAATTCGTGCAAAAGCAGCCGACAACAATCTTGGAACTAACATCAATCCTAAAAATTTAGAATTTTCAGCGCCAAGTTTTCCTTTAGAAAGATCTGCAAGTAAAATCTTTTTATTATCCATAACATCCTGAAAATCAAATGCAGATTTTGACTGACCAAGCATGTATCGCATCGTTTTTTCAGTGGTAAAACGATCAAGTTTAGAAACAAAATAACCCATTGTTTCACCTTTTCTATTTTTGCTTGTGTTTGCAACTTCATCTGTCCAATACCTAACAACGATTGGATCATTAATATATGGCAAAAATGTTTTGTGGAAATTTTCATCCGTTAATAATCGAACAACTTCGATTAATGTTCCACCTGGACGGCTCATTGCTGTTAACATACACATTCTCAAAGCACGTTCTAATTGTGGTCCCATAATACCTTGCCTATTTGGATCATAAAGTTCATACAACATGTCCAAAAATTTATTAATCATCATGTCCTTTGCTTTTTCTGTTTTAACATCAAGCAAATTCAATCCCATTGGACGATCTGAACTTGGATCAAAATAAATAACATCATCAATACGTTCCTCTGGAATTTGTTGAATAATATCGTTAACAGCCGAACCATGTGGATCAATAAAAGCAACACCTTTACCAGCTTTTATGTCCTGTACCGCCATAAATTTCATGAATTCTGACTTACCAGTACCTGTAGTTCCCAAAATATAAAGATGGCGTCTTCTATCATCATCACGCATAAATATTTTAATTTCTTGACCTCTAAAAATTGATTGTCCTAAATACAAACCTGAAGTTGGCAATTCAATTGGTGCAGCTGAACCCTTGCTTCGCAACCAATTAATTCTAGGTGTACGAACTGTTTTGCTTGGCATATGCCAAAGCGTTGCAAGTTCTTCGGTGTTAAAAATTGACCAACTTTTGTAATATTCTTTTTTGAAGAAAAGATTAATTTCAAATGGAAATTCAAATTTTTCAATGACTGGAAACATTCTCGCTAAAAATCCCAATACAAAATATCTTGGAAATCTTTTTGGTGCTTTTTTAAAAGAATTGAATACAGGACTATCAAACAAACCAAACGCACGTTCTAAATTGCTTAAATTTGCTTTTGCAGAAGCCTCATCAACAGATACCGAAACCAACCTAATTACAGTTTCAAAACCAACTTTGGCAATTTTTTCTTGAATACCAAGCAAATAATCTTCTTCCATTTTGCCCATGCGTGGACCTTTTGGTTTTCCATCTTTGTCAGTTTCATTATGCTTTTTATAAAATTCCTTCATGTGCGTTTTACCAGATTTTTGCCATGAATCTTCGGCAGGTCTAATCAACATCTGAAAAGCCACTCCTTCACCTTCATGCAACTTACTTAAACCTGATGTAATCACAGCCATAGAATCAACTTTCATATCATCATATGAATTGATTGGTAAATAATTCTCTTTTTTCAAAACCAATGAAGAAAATTCAACTTTCCCTTTATCGTCCCAAATATTCCAAGGCTCAACCCTTAAAATTTCTGCTTCAGGATATGCAGCATTAATTTGTTTTTCGACAAGATTTGCCAAAGATTCTGGACAAACAGCATAAAAATCGATTGAGTCTTTTGTTCCCACAATCTCAAAACTAATATGATCCTGTTCATTCAAAGACTCCCAAAATCCACTTTTTCTAATACCATAAAAACTGCTATACATTTGTTCAGCAGCCGCAGGTTCAATTTCGTTATCTTCTGGAATTTGGATTTTTAAAAATACTTTTTCTTTTAATGAGCGTTTTCGATTACGGAATTTCTTCATAAATATCCAATATTGAAAACCTATTAAAACAAGGATTATTAGTACTAAAACCCCCAACATCATAAATGCGCCCAATTTAGCTTGGTTAATAAGAAGATCGAATGAAGTTTGAGATGACATGCTAAAAAAATTCTAGCACGCAAAGACCGCACAAACTACAAATATGAAAATTAGAATTATTGCTGAAGAAGCCCTCTAGACAAAAAATCTAGAACTTGTCCCCAATTGCTTGCGCTATTAGGATCAATACGGTCAAAAGCAGCTTGTGCAAGATTTGGACTAATAAATTGTTGAGTTGGAGCAAATTTTACAGGTTCTGGAACAATCACTGACTTAATATCAGCTGCGACAGGCTTAGCCTCTACTTTTGGCAAATCAGGTATGAAAGGCTTTTCAGGTCGTGCAGAATTTTGGCTTTCGATGTCAGCCAATGTAAATTCTTGCGATGGTGGAAACTGATTCAAATTTGTCATAAATAATGCCGGAATTCTATCACACAACCGGTTCAAATGCTAGACCAACACTCAATACCGTATAACTTGATAATTGCATATTTCTTTAGTAACCTCAATACGAATACGTTTTTCTGAGTTAAATTAATATCATTATGGTTAAATTCGATAAAGTACACAAGTTTTTCGGAAAGTATGAAGCATTAAAAGATGTTTCTTTTGAACTTAAAAAAGGAGATATCACGGGTTTGCTTGGTCCAAATGGTGCAGGCAAAACCACAACAATGCGATTGATTGCTGGTTTTTATTTTCCAGAAAAAGGAAAAATCACAATTAACGGACAACAAACAAACACCAATCTACAATCAATACAATCACAAATTGGATACATGCCAGAAAATAATCCACTTTATGGCGAAATGCTAGTGGCAGAATTTTTAGAAATGAGCGCAAGATTAAACAAACTAGATCCGACATTAATAACAAGCCGTGTCAAAGAAGTTGCAAAATCGGTTGATATTTTAAAAAAGCTCACCTCCCCTATTAACAGTTTATCTAAAGGATATAAACAAAGAGTCGGAATTGCCGCCGCATTAGTTCACAACCCTGAAATCTTAATTTTAGATGAACCAACCGAAGGTTTAGACCCAATATTAAGAAATGAAATCCGTACACTAATAAAAGAAATCGCAAAAAACAAAACAATATTAATCAGTACGCATGTCCTTCAAGAAGTTCATGCCCTTTGTAATAAAGTTTTGATAATAAATGAAGGAAAAATTCTAAAATTTGGAAAACCTGAAGACCTAAACAAAACAAAAGTTTATACAACGACACTTTCAGGCGAAAATGTTGAAAAAAAGATCAAAGAGTTTTGCGAAAATAATGACTACTCACTAGCAAGTTTGAGCGAGAATAAAAAGGATGAAACAACCTACAACATTAGCATCGAGTCAAAAGAAGAAATAAGACCAAATCTATCCAAACTTGCCGCAAAAAATGGCTGGACAATTTGGCAATTAATCATCGAAGACAGTCTTGAACAATTATTTAAAAATCTAAACAAAGAAAATGATTAAACCTAAATTCAAAATATCAACAAAAACAATTTTAGAAATTGCAAAAAAAGAACTACGTTATTTTTTTGACCAACCAACTGGATACCTATTGTTGGGCGTATTTACAGGATTACTTTATTACTTCTTTTTAAAAACCTTTTTTATTGATCGATTCGTTAGTCTTAGACAATTATTCCAATGGCTTCCATGGTTTTTAACAGTTTTGGTACCAGCTGTAACAATGAGCTCATTTGCAAAAGAAAACGAAGTACAAACTATCGAATATATCCTTACAAAACCTATTAAAAAAGTTGAACTAATAATTGGAAAAGTTTTAGGCGCATCAGCATTTGTGTTCTTTGGAATATTACTTACAACCCCACTTCTTGTTGTACTTCCAAGATTAGGCACACTAGATTATGGAGAAGCATTCACATCATATTTTGGTTCATTAATTTTTATTTTGGCAACAGTTTCGATTGGTGTTGCAGTTTCAAGCTTTTGCAAAAACCAAATCACAGCATTTATTTTTGCTGTATTAATTATTTTTGGACTCAATATTATAAGTTCTGGCCTATTCACCTTGAACCTACCTATTAATTTAGCAAATTTCTTAGGATCTATAAGCTTAATAGATCATTTTAGATCGATAATTCGAGGAGTACTTTTATTAGAAGATTTAGGATACTTTCTAATTTTGATAATGGTTTCTTATCTATTAACCTATTTGAATATTGCAAATTACCAAGAATCAAGAACCTCGGTACTCATCAAAAAAAACATTTTATATATAATTTGGATGTTGATTTTAGTCTTTGCCGTTTTCACACTTTCTAAAACAAATATCGGAAGAATCGACCTAACTTCATCAAAAAAATACACACTTTCTAATGCAACCAAAAACTTAATTACTTCAGATGGAAAAATAAACATTGAAGTTTATGCTTCACCAGAGATGCCACAAGAATTTCAATACAAAGAGAATGAACTTAGAAATATTCTCGAAGATTATGAAAAAAGCTCAAAACAAAATTTAAAATACTCTTTTGTAAATCCAAAAGATAAAGAACAAGAACTAGCCGCACTTGGAATTAATCCAGTTGAATTTAGAGTTTATGGACAAGACGAAATCACCGCCAAACAAGGATATTTTGGGCTTGTAGTATCAAATGAAGCCGGTGATAAAAAAGAAATAATCGCTGCTATTGATCAAATCAATAACCTAGAATACGAAATTTCTAAAGTAATAAAAAAAGTAAAAACTACAGAAAAAACAAAAATTGCATTCGCAAGTGGAAACGGAGAACGAGCAACCTCACAAGAATATAACTATTTAAGCCAACTTCTCGAACCAGATTTTGATATTAAAATTGAGACATTCCCTGTAGAAACCGAAGGTGCAAAAAGCGAACCTTCATATCCAGACCTATCACAATATAAATTATTAGTAATCGCAAACCCAGTTGCAAACTATACTCCAGAAGCAACAAAAAAAATTATTGAATACGTAAACAACGGCGGAAACATAATATATTTAGTCGATCCAATTGACGTTAACACACAAGTCGGCCAAGCTATCTTGCCTGACGAAAAAACTCCGCGAGGTCAACTTCTAAAAGATTTAGGCATTACCGTAAACAAAAACCTTGTCTATGATCTTGAAAAATTTGGATACATAAATGTTACAGGCCCAAGCGGACAACCCCTAAGAACCACCTACCCATTTTTTATGTTTTCAAATAAAACAGATGCTTCAAAAAACTTGTTTGATGACGTTTTATTCGGATGGAGCGCTAACCTAAAAATTGATAACAATGAGTGGCAACCATTTTTTACATCTTCAGATAAATCAGGTGTAATCGCCGAAAATATTTCAGTCGAACCAACAAAAGAGTTCTCTAAAGACAATCTTTCAAAACAAACTATCGCCGCATATCGACAAACAGACAAATCAAAATCTTTGGTATTCGGAAGTGCTAGAGTCTTTGATAATGAATTTTTAACAATCGAACAAAATGTAGCTTTAGGTTTAAAAATATTTGAACAAATGACAGATACCGAAGGATTATCAGAAATTAAAACAAAAGATATAACTGGTGATCAATTTTTTATAGTTACACCAATCAATAAAAATTTAATAAAATTTGGTGCACCGATCACATCCCTATTAATCTTAACCGCACTCGGATATATAAGAAGAAATAGAAAAAACGCAATTAAAAAGCGCTACTTTACTGCATAAATATCCTTTGCAACACACATATTTGAATATGTGTGTTGCAAAGAATTCTAAGCTATACTTTAATTAATGCCCTACACTGAAGATAAATCTGTTTTGTTTGACACCTCGTCAACATGACAGCAAAATATTCAACATATATATTTTTAATACTATCTGCATTAATTTGGGGTGCTGCAACACCTATTATTCGTGCAACTGTTCAATCAATTCCACCATTAACATTTTTAATGCTTAGGTTTTGGATAACTTCAATCTTTTGTATCCCTGCAGCCTTTTTTATCTTAAGAAATGTCAAACTCGATCTAAAAAGATTTGTTCTAATTTTTAAAGCAGCACTACTTGGTCACGTACTTGCATTAATTTTCATCTTTATCGGCTTAACAAAAATCGCATCAATCGAGGGATCATTAATAACAACATTTTCTCCAATAATGGTCATGATATTGGGATTCTTTCTTTTAAAAGAAAACATAAATCGCAAAGAGATTGAAGGTTCATTACTCGCATTTCTAGGGGCAGTTTTAATAGTATTCGAACCTTTTATAACGGGATCATCAATTTTTGGTGATCAAAAAATGAGTTTTATCGGTAGCCTATTGTTCTTAATTGGAGTAATTCTAGACGCAACATATACAATTTATGTGAAAAAAAATATTTCAGAAGACCGATTAATTACTCCATTCATACAAATCGTTTTTTCCTTTTGCTTTGCAGCAATCATATTTACCTTACTGGGATTTTCAGAACAATTTTATTTATATAAAACGCAACCACTTGAACAAACAAAAAGCTGCACCCAAACCGACATCGATAAATATAACTATTCCAAAGGAATCAGCTGCGACGAAAAAGGCTGCTCAGACAATAAAACGCCTACTGAATATTACTGCATACACAAATCCTATAAACTAACTTTTTGGGCTTATTTTCAAGCAGAAACCTCAAAATATATCAAAGGTAACTCGATATATGGAGTTCTCTATATGGCAATATTTTCCGGTATTGTTGCATATACTTTTTATAATATCGGCCTATCAAGAATTGAAGCCAGTGAAGCCTCTGTTTTTTATTACTTACAACCTATTTTTGGCATTCCACTAGGAATGTTCCTATTAAATGAACACATTTCACTTGTATTTATCGCCAGTGCAATTTTGATCACTTTGGGCGTATTTATGGTGGAGAAAAAATAAATTACCATCCATTTGCCTATCTCTCCTACATTTGTTAAAATTCTCAAGTTATGAAATCAGGAATTCACCCAAACTACAATCAAGATACTGTCGTTACATGTGCATGTGGTAACAGTTTTACTATTGGATCTACAGTTAAAAGCGTATTTGTTGAAGTATGCAGCGTCTGTCACCCATTCTGGACCGGAGCTGAAAAGTTCGTCGACACAGAAGGAAGAGTTGATAAATTCGTAAGAAAAGTAACTAGCGGAGACAAAGCACGAGAAGAAAAAATCAAAAAACTAAAAGAAAAGATTGAACATGAAAAAAAGAGAGAAGATAGACCACAATCTCTAAAAGACATGCTCAAATCGATGCAATAGACTTTCCTACTAAAAATCACGAAGATAGCCAAAAAGCTTATTTATTAAGTGTATTTTAGGTAGAAAGAAACCTTATGTTTGACGCTACAACTCAAATAAAACAACAAATTTCAGAGATAGATATCAAAATTAAGGATTTAGAATCATTAGCTCTATCATCTGATGCTGAGTTTGCTGAACTCGCAAAAGCAGATATCGCTAAACTAATGGCTGAAAAATCAGCATTAGACCAAGCCCTTGCGGCGACTGAAAATGCAACCAATCAATCTAAGCAGCAAACAACCGGTAACCTATCTGATAAAAGTACTGCTTGCTTAGTAGAAATCCGTGCTGGAACTGGAGGAGACGAAGCCGGACTATTCGCTCACGAGCTATACGATGCTTACGTTAGATACGCAGAAATCAAAAAATGGAAAACTGACCTCATTTCAAAAAATGAAGGCGGAATTGGTAACTTTAAAGAAGTTGCCTTTGAAATAAGTGGATCATCATTTTCTAATCCAAATTTAGACTTTAAAAATGAAAGTGGTGTACATCGCGTACAAAGAGTCCCCTTTACAGAATCTGGAGGCAGAATTCATACATCAACAATCACAGTTGCAGTTCTGCCGATCATTGATTCAAACAATATTATTGTAGAAATCAAACCTGAGCATTTAAGAATCGATACATTTAGAGCTGGTGGAGCTGGAGGACAGCATGTTAACAAAACTGAAAGTGCGATCCGAATAACGCATTTACCTA
>CAZEDS010000009.1:0-34574 GCA_964510925.1 uncultured Candidatus Saccharibacteria bacterium | reverse complement strand
CAACGGGTGCTGCAGAAGCTGTTGTAAAAGCCCTACCAGCAATGGACAAAAAATTTGATGGTCTTGCATTGAGAGTTCCAGTGATTTGTGGCTCAATATCAGATATTACTGCAGTTTTAAAAAGAGATGTTACAAAAGAAGAAGTTAATGAAGCCTTCAAAAATGCACAAAAAGATCCTCAATTTTTAAGAATTATTAAATACACTGAAGATCCAATTGTTTCATCAGATATTTTACAAACTCCATATTCAGCTATTATTGATGGCCAATTAACAAAAGTTATTGGCGGAAACATGATAAAAGTTATGGCTTGGTATGATAACGAGTGGGGTTATTCAAATCGTTTAGTTGAAACTGCTCTAAAACTAGGCCAAAGCCTATGAGCCAAAAACATTTAATTGTTTCCAAAGAGCATAGATGCATTGGTTGTAATCTTTGTACTCTTGCTGTTGCAAGATATGAAAATCGAAAGCTAGGTATCAAAAATCAAATAATATCGATAAAAGGTAAACCGGGTCGATATAAAATACAAATTGATTACGGCCAAAAAATTCGAAATCCTCAAAAAATTGCAAATATCTGCCCACAAAGTTGTTATTCGCTTATAGATATTTCAAAAGATTCATAAGGTACCATGGCCATTGATATCAAAAATTATAAAAAAATATTATATATCGATTTAGATTCTTTAAATTTTGTATTTAAAAATGATGAGTCCCTATGGCCATATATAGGTGGAATGCCTGTTTCATATAAGCTTATGCATGATAATTTTGATTCGAAGCCTATTGTTGTGTCTACCGGGCCATTAGCTGGATATTATCCATATATTTCAAAGCTAAATCTTTTGTATTTATATGAGAGACAATTTATTGAAAAGTATGCAGGTGGAAGTTTTGCAGGACTTATGAATTTTGTTGGACTAGATAGTATTGTTTTAACCGGTGTTAATAAAAAGGATGTTTTGATAAGTATTAATGAAGATACTGTTTCGATTATTGAGTTGGAATCAGATGAGTTTATATCTGAAGATTATGATTTATTTTTAAGCTCAAGTGATGCAAGTATTGATAATTATTTTTCATTCGGAAAAATAGAAGATACTCCAATGAATCTTAGACGACGCATTGGTATTAAGATTGACTCAACCAAAGAAATTGATATTTGTGATTATTATGATTATGAAAACTTGTATCAAAAACTTTTGGATAGCTATAAAGATTTAACGGTTGAGCCAGGGAATAATCCTTCTTGTATGGGATGTCCAATTGGTTGTGAGTTTTCAAAAAAAGGAGAGGATGATTTGAATGTATCGGTTTTATTACGATCTATGATTTGTTGTGGTTATGCCGCAAATATTTATAAAGATATGCCAACTCTATATGGATGTTTGCACGCTCTTGGATATAATTATCACCATAAGCATCTTGAAGATCTTCCTGATTTATTTAGAATGTTAAAACAAGATCTTTCTCGAAAATTAATATGATATATATTGCAAACTGGAAACAAAACAAATCACAATTTGAAGTTGATGAATGGTTACGAGATTTTTTAGCGTATCAAGAAGGTGTTTTCTTATCAGATTCCGACAAAATAGTTATCTGTCCGCCATCGATTTATCTTAAGCAAATGCATGATTTTGTTAAAGGTAATAACTTTGATATTGGTGTTGGTGCTCAAGATGTTTCAGTGCATCTTGAGGGCGCTCATACCGGCGAGTTGGGGGTTTTTCAAATTGCTGATTATGCAGATTATTGTATAGTAGGTCATTCTGAGCGTCGAGCTATGGGAGAAACTGCGGAACAAATAAATTTGAAAATCGAAAATCTTTTAGAATATGGTTTAAATCCTATTGTGTGTTTTAGTTCTTTGGATGAATTTAATGCTATTTCTCGCCCTAAGGTTAATGCGGAGAACGTAATGTATGCATTTGAACCAATTAGTGCGATTGGATCTGGAAATCCTGCAGACCCATTAGTGGTTGCCGAGATTCTTTCAAAAACAGGGCTGCAGGAATTGATTTATGGCGGAAGTGTTAAATCAGAAAATATTGAACAGTATAAGAATATTCCTGGTGTTAATGGATTTTTGGTCGGTGGTTCAAGCTTATCTTGTAGAGCTTTTCTTGATTTAATTTAAAAGGTATAAATAAAACATGCAATTCTTT
The DNA here is from genome assembly GCA_964510925.1 of uncultured Candidatus Saccharibacteria bacterium. Lineage (GTDB taxonomy): Bacteria > Patescibacteriota > WWE3 > 2-01-FULL-39-13 > 2-01-FULL-39-13 > CAZEDS01. The sequence continues at coordinate 32,404 of CAZEDS010000009.1, read as the reverse complement.
TTGAGAGTTTTAATTTCATGTATTACATTAATATTAATAATTTTTGGTTTAGCCTATTTTGGTGTATTTAAAATAGGGAATATTTTTAAACCAGTTTCTATTGTGTCTAAAGTCTTGACTGAAGATGGTCCAAAAGAAACAGATGGAAAGACTAATTTTTTGTTATTAGGTATCGATTCAAGATCTCCAGGTGGAAGCGTTTCATCATCTTTAACGGACACGATTATTATTATCTCGGTGGATAAGAGCACAGGAAAAGCAGCTATGGTTTCGTTACCAAGAGACCTTTGGATTGAAGAATATGAGAATAAAATTAACTCCGTATATGCATTATCTGGTAAAAATATTGATAAAACTATAAAACAAATTGAAAATGTTTCAGGTATGCCAATTCATTATTATGCAATTGTTGGGTTTGATGTTTTTAAAGACATTGTTGATTCGATTGGTGGCATTGATATAAATGTTGAAACAGCTTTTGAAGATTTTCTTTATCCAATTGAAGGCAAAGAAAATGCGATGCCTGAAAGCTCACGATATGAACATTTAGTCTTTAAGGCTGGGGATCAAGTTATGGATGGAGAAACAGCTTTAAAATATGCAAGATCAAGACATTCAACGAACCCGCTTGAGGCTGGTGATTTTGCTCGTGCAAGACGTCAACAACGAGTTATCTTGGCAATTAAACAAAAAGTTTTGTCATCATCAACTTTTTTAGATCCAAACAAGCTAAACAAAATGTTTGATGCATTAAAGTCTAATTTGCAAACAAATATTGATACAGCTGATGTGTTAATTTTGTATAAAGCTTTGGGTAATTTTAAATATGAAAACATGAAGAGAATTGTTGTTTCGAATGAATCTGGTAAAGAAGATGAGAATTATATTGGCGCGGGTGTATTAACTGTGCCCACTGAGGAAAATCGAAAAGCTTTTTATAAAGGACTTTATGTTTTAGTTCCTGCTTCTGGTAGCTTTAGTGAGTTGCACGCCCTTATACGGGAAGCCGTTTTTAATTAAGTCAATTTTAATGATTTATCTTATTAAAGGTGACGATGATGTTGCTATCAATGCCTTTATTTCTCAGCAGAAGAAATTATTTGCACGTGAAAATATTTTTGATTTAGGTTCAAGTTTTGAAAAATCTTTTGCTGAAAATTTAATAAATACAGATTCACTTTTTTCGGAAAATAAACTGGTTATTATTTTTCCTAAAAAAAAAGAGCAACTTGAATTTGAAGATTCTTTTTTAGAAACACTTTTTGATTCTAAATTGATAACTCTTTTGGCTATTCCAAAAGGACTTAATGCAAATCTCGGGGTATTAAAGAGTTTTGCAAAACATTCTGAGGTAAAAAATTTCGAAAATGCACGTGACTACACTTTTTTTAATTTTTGCGATGCGTTGCTTGGTGAAAAAAATAAACATAAATCAGTCGAGTTATTGAATTCGATTGAAGATTTGGACGAAGCCGCAATTCCTTTGGTTAGCACTTTGGTTATGAGCTTACGTAATTTTATTAGTATCAAAACAAATAATAAATTATCGCAAACATTACATCCATTTATAAAAGGCAAAATTTCAAAATATAATTTAACACTTTCTGAGGCACAACTTTTATATTCAAAGCTTTTAGATTTGGATATTGCTTTTAAAACTTCTAGTGTAGATAAAAAAACAAAATTTTTAGATTTGATCATATATCTCTGAGTCGATATAATTTATATAAGTTGTTTAAACCAGCAGTATATAAAAAAGCCTTAATAAATCAGCCTTCAGTATTTTCGCCTTTGCGTAATTATTCGGTTGCAGAAAAATTTTTGAAAATTGAGTTAGGAATTGCAGCTGTATCCGTGGTATCAGGTTTTTACATGCTTTTTTCGATGGTTATATTTCCCGTTATAGATGCTTATGCTGCATCTGAGACCTATAAGCCAATACAAAATGTAGTGAACTACGTTAATGTTGCATCAAATCAAGCTGATTCTGGTTCTTCCTTTAATGAATTTGTTTCAGCTGCAAAAAATGATTCTACGCCAATAAAAAAAGAGCGTTCTGGTGATATACCTGAAAAATTTTATATAACGATACCTAAGTTAGAAATTTTTGATGCAGAAATCGAAACTAACTCTAAAACTACACATCCTGACAAAGCTTTGGCTCATTTTTATGGTAGTTGTTTACCGGACGAAGATTGCAATGTTTTTCTTTATGGGCATTCAACCAGTAAATGGGTAAAAAATAAATATTTAAATGGAGATTACACAGCCATTTTTACTAATTTAGAAAAACTAACTTATGGAGATGAGGTTTATGTAAAGTTTGCTGATAAAACTTATAAATATATGGTTGACCAAACTGTTATTAAAAATCCAAGCGAAGTAAATCCTTATGGTTCACCATACAAAAATGCAGAAAATAGTCACAAAAGCACTTTAGAATTGTTTACTTGTTCTCCTCCTGGTACTACTAAATATAGATTATCTGTAACGGCTATTCCTATTGACTAAAGCCTTCTGACTCTATGAATTCTGCTTCTTTTTCGATTTGAGGTGTAGTCGGTTGTGTTGTAGGCACAGGAGTAGGTGTTAATGTTGGAGTGACTTCTTCTATTTTTTGAACAACTGGCGCTTCCGTTTTAGGAACTGTGAATGATAATAAAATTCCATTCGAGGGGTACATTTTATTATTAATCTTTATTTTGTAAAAATATTTTTTTTCTGGTGTAAGGTTTTTTAATTCGATTGTGTGATTTGTCTTTTCACCATTTTCAATCACAAAATCGCAATCAACTGTACTTGCTTCATCTGTTAAACATTTTGAAGATTGGTCGTTGCTATAAAATAGTGTTCCAATAGTTTTATCTAAAGTAACCCAAGTTATTTTGAGTGTATTACTAGCAACAGAACTTATTTCGATTTCTCTAGGTTCAATATTTTTAGTTGATGCTTCAGAAGTGATATTCTGAGACTGACTTGTGTAAAGAACCGTTGCAGTAGTTAGTCCGACTAACACTACTAATCCTGAAAACGTTATAAAGCCTTTAAAACCTTCTGTCGAAGTCATTTTTTAATTTTGCTATAGAATGTTTTTGTAGATGCCCAGAAACCTCCAGCAATTAATGCTATTGAGGCAACCAAATATGGTAATGGGTTATCTGTAATTCCTGTTTTTAGATCAGTACCTGTTGTCTTTTTAACGGTAGGCGAAACTACAGGTGTTGTTCCTGCTGTTGCTGTACCTGTTGGCGTAGGTGTTGGTGTTGGTGTTGTAGCAGTTGTTGCTGCAACGTCTAATGTATATAAACCATTTACAGTTTCTGTTAATAATTGTTCGCCACCCGTTCCGGTGATATTGCTGTCAGATGCTACAGTTAATTGTACTTGTCCTGTATTTTGAGCTGCTTCAAAACTTATAGATGCTAATCTGATTTTTCCATTTTTAGGAGTTGTGTTTGATGCACTAATAGTAATTGTCTTTGTAGCTGTATCATTATTTTTTTCTGCGTATGAATCAAAATCTCCATCAGTGATTGCTGATACTGTAACAGCTGCAGGGTAGGTTACTTTGATTTTGCCTGAAGCAATTTCTGGCTCAGTTATTGAAGATTCTACGTATAAAGTGACTTTGAAATTTTTGTTTGTAATGACTCCGGTACCTGGAGTTATGTATGCAGAAGCTGCCAATGATGCTGAAGTAGCAACAAATAATGCAACTGCAGAAACGGAAACTGAATATAAAGCTTTTCTAAGATTTTTCATAGCAGAAATAAACTAAAACATAATTGCAGGCGAAAGCTCTGCTCTATCTATGATGGTTTGTTTTAAAGAAAAAATCAAGAGTTTCTTTTGGAGGGGCTTAAGCTAATGCTTTTGCTTTTTTCATAACGCTAGATTTCATTCTTGCGCCTCTATTTTTGGTAACGATTCGTGATTTGATTGATTTGTCTACTTTTTTTTGAAATTCACTAATTTTAGTGTTTGCTTGTTCTTTGTTTGGCTTATCTGTGTTTAAAAGAGCCATAACAGATTTATATGCTGTTTTTATCTGGTTCTTCCACCATTTATTGTATGAAGTTCTTTTAACTGTTTTTCTTACTGCTTTGATCGCTTGTTTTGTATTAGCCATAACGGAGAATATTTTAACAACTTATCTTAAATCGAGCAATAGCGGCTTATTAAGATGATTTTTTGTCAGCTCTTGTTATTTTAGTGTTTTAAACAGTAGCTTTCGGGCTTGGTGTGGGTGATTGGCATGTTAAAATTTGGGCACAATTATATATGGTAAAAACTGTTATTAAACACTTCCAAACGGCAACTAAATATAGACAACAGAGCATTTTGGAAGCCGCTGGAGTTATTGCCGTAGTTTATTTGCTTTCTGCTGTTCTTGGATTTGTTCGTAATAGAGTTTTATCTGGCTACTTTGGAGATTCTACCGAGTTAGGTTTGTATTTTGCTGCAGATGATATTCCAAATTTAACATTTACGTTAATAATTTCTGGAGCATTATCGGCAGCTTTTATTCCGATTTTCAATAGATTTAAGAACAAGGATGAGGAAAATGCTTGGATTTTGACTTCTAATATTATTAATGTTTCGATTGTACTTTTTATAATAGTTGCGGGTTTGATTTTTAGTTTTTCAGACGTATTGGTTTCAGGTGTTATTGCAAGAAATAGCAACCTAACACCGCAGGATATGGCAGTTTTTGTTGCTTTATTGCGAATTTTAATGCTTTCGCAATTAGGATTTATTGTTAGTGCCTTTATGACCAGTGTTTTGCAAAGCTATAACCAGTTTATGATTCCTGCGATGGCACCTGTTTTTTTAAATATTGGTGTTATCTTAACTACTGTATTTTTTTATCAGAGCTTAGGGATTTATGCCCCAGCTTGGGGAACAGTTGTAGGCTCGATCTTGCATTTGCTCGTGCAAATACCGAGTGTGAAAGACTTAGGATATAGGTATAAGTTGATATTTGATTTAAAAAATGAAGGTCTTCGCCAAATTTATCGATTAATGTTACCAAGAACCTTAGGGCAAACGGCGCAAAAGTTAATTGTTCCACTTTATACGAATTTGGCACTATCTATTTCAGGGGCATCAAATGCAATTTTTACATTTGCAGATGATTTGCAAGGTTTGCCAGTTAGGATTTTTGGAATGTCTATTGGCCAAGCAGCTTTGCCAATGTTTGCGGCCGCATATAAAGACGATGATCCAAAAGATTTTAGAATCTTAGTGACTAAAACTTTGAGCCAAGTTTTATTTTTTGTTTTGCCTGCAAGTGTAATCGTATTTATTTTGCGTGTTCCTTTAGTGAGATTATCGGTCGGTGCAAAAATTTATTCTTGGGAAGCAACCGTTATGACTGCTTATACGTTATCATTTTTTAGTTTTGCTTTGGTTTCTCAAGCTTTGATTTTGATTTTATCGAGAGCGTTTTATGCATTAAGCAACACAAGAACGCCTTTTAAGATAAGTATCGTGTGTATGCTTTTAAACGCTGCATTAGCTATTTTGTTTGTGAGCTATTTGGGTTTAGGCGTTTGGAGTTTGGCGTTGGCTTCTTCTATTGCAACCATACTGAATGCGATTTTGCTTTTTGTAGCCTTGACTAAGCGTCTTGATGGCTTTGATTTATATGGGATTTTGCATAAATTTAATAGGATTTGTTTTTCGTCATTATTAATGGGCGTGATGCTTTACGTTCCAATGAAAATTTTTGATAATTTTGTATTTGATACTACAAAAACAATCGATTTAATAATGCTTACAGGGTTTGTTTCGGCTATTGGTATTACTACCTATGTACTTTTGGTTAAGTTTTTTAAATTGAGTGAGCTTGATTATAGCTATATTTTATTTGATGGCATTAAATATTTTAGATGGAAAAAATTTAAGACAAATAATGAAACCTAGTTTTGGTTTTCTGGGAATGTGTTTAATCTTTTGTTTAAATTTTTAAGAGTTGAGGTATCGAGGGTTGCATCATTTTTAGGTAATTCTTCATATTTTGAGATTGCTTCAGGTTTGTTTGTTTGTAGATAAACCCAAATTAATGGCAAAAGTATTATTATAAAAAGTCCAAGCATTAAATAAAATTTTAATTTATCACTGTTTGTTGTCTCCATTTTCAGGCTCCTTTTGTTTGGGTAAAATAAAGAACTTTCCTTTGATAGAGGAGATTACTAATCCGGTGAAAGATTCTTCTTTTGATTTTGCCATTGTTACTGTTTCGACATGTATTATTCTGGGAGCGAGATTTATCATTTCTATAAATTTTAGAATATTTGCATAAGAACCTTCTACTGCCATATCAAAGCTAACTTTTTCTTTTGCATACTCAAAATCTATTTTAGAAATAGTTATCGCACTTTTTCCACCCGCAAATTGTGCTATTTTTATGAATTGATCTTCATTTGCTTTTTCAGGGATTGCTAAAGGGATTCTTCCTATTTCTAATTCGTATTCTTTAAGAAGTTTTTTTTGCTTGTTAAGTTTTTCGATATTGTCGGAGAGTTTTTCCTCAATGGCTTTTGTTTTTTGTAAATTTTCGTAAGCGGATTTTGTTCGGTTCCAAAGTGGCCAGATTATACAAAAGCCAATAATACCAATGGTTATTAAAGTTAGTATTTGTATTAATCCTTTTTCTTCTGCGTAATTTTTAGTATTCATTGTTAAATTAAAATTTAATAAATTAGCGCAAGTTCAAAATCAAATAAATCGGTATTTTTATCATAAGAACTTTTTTTTAGGAGTACTGATTTTATTTTATTATCTGCAATTAAATTTGTAACAAATTGCCCGAATGTAGGTGCATCTGGAGCAATTGCTCTTACTGCAATAGCTCTTGAGTTATATGCAAGTGCAACTAATTCAACTTTAGGTGGTAGTAATTTTGCAGTGTTTGATATGTAGTCTTCTATGTTATTTTGTGTCGCAACTTTTTCTTTTATTCTTTCAAGATCGCTTTGAGTGCTTTGAAACGTTTGTATTATTTTTTGGTTGTCTTCTTGCATGTAAAAATCGTATTGGCTTGCTAAATTCTTTTCGATTTGATTTGTTTGATATCTAAAGTAAAAATTGATGCCAATCATACAAAGCACGATTAGTTCCATTATTAAAATTGCGATTTTGCCTTGCCCAGTAAGCCATTTGGCTAATACGTTTTGTGCAATATTGTATGTGTTCGGGGTGATTTCCGGTTTGAATATTAAATTGTTTTCTTCATTTTTGATACCAGAGCTTATCGACATTAGATAGAGTTTAGCAAATAATCCATAAGCATAATACAAAGGTAACCCAGTAAGGATAACTTCAATAGTCCTGATATAATAATAGCTACTTGAAAATAGCATTTTAGTTAGTATTCGTTATCATGAAACAGGAAAACATTAGAAATTTCAGCATTATTGCCCACATTGATCATGGAAAATCGACTTTAGCAGATAGAATCATGGAAATTGGTGGCATTATTAAGGCAGATTCTTCACAAGCTCAAATTTTGGATGATATGGAGCTTGAAAAGGAGCGTGGAATAACAATAAAGCTTAAAGCTGTAAGAATGGGTTATAAAAAGGATGGAAAAGAATACGAGCTGAATTTAATTGATACTCCTGGGCATGTTGATTTTGGTTATGAGGTTTCACGCTCATTAGCTGCTTGTGAAGCCGCTTTATTGCTTGTCGATGCGACTCAGGGGGTTGAAGCTCAAACTATTGTGAATCTTGAAAAAGCGCGTAGTGAGGGACTTACGATTATTCCGGTTGTAAATAAAATTGATTTGGCATCTGCTCAGCTTGAAAGTACCGCCTTGCAATTGATTGAATTAGGATTTGATGAAACTCAAGTTTGCTATACCTCAGGAAAAACTGGACAAGGTGTTAAAGAACTTTTAGACAAAATTGTGGATATTGTTCCTTCTCCAGATACTAATAAATATGTTGAAAATACAAATGAGTCAAGAGCGCTAGTTTTTGATTCTTTTTATGATGACTATCGTGGAGTTGTTGCTTTTGTTCGTATTTTGAATGGAAAATTTACGAATCAAGATTTTGCAAGATTATTGGCAACAAAAGCTGAATCACGGATTGTAGAGCTTGGTTATTTGTCGCCAACTGAAAAGCTTTCAAATGAAATCACTGCTGGAGAAGTAGGTTTTATTGCGACTGGTCACAAATCGATAAGTGATGTTCGTGTTGGAGATACTATGACTTTGGTTGGTCAGGATCCTATGCCTGTTCCTGGTTATAAAGAACCCGTTCCGGTAGTTTTTTTGAGCTTTTATCCAGTTGATGCATCTGATTATTTGGAATTGAGAGAAGCGGTTGAAAGATTAAAACTCAATGATGCTGCTTTTGTTTTTGAACCAGAAAGTATTGGTTCAATCGGTAAAGGTTTTAGATGTGGATTTTTGGGATTGCTTCATGCGGATATTGTTCAAGAACGTATAGAGCGTGAATTTAATGTAAGCGTAATGACGACTACTCCTTCTGTTAGATATATTGTTAAGTCCACATCTGGAGAAATTCTCGATATAAAATCGCCTGCTGAATTTCCTGATCCAACAAAGGTGGAAGAGGTTCAAGAACCGTGGGCTGAAGTTGTGATTTATACAAAATCTCAGTACATGAGTACGATTATGGATTTATGTAAAGATCGCAGGTCTGAATATTTATCAACGGATGTTTTGGAAGGTGGAAGCATGCGTATTACTTATAATATTCCGCTTATTGAATTGATTATAGATTTTTTTGACAAGTTAAAATCGATTTCTTCAGGTTATGCTTCAATAGATTATAAATTGATTGGTTATCGACCGACAGATGCCGTTAAAATGGATGTTTTGGTTGCTGGTGACATCATTGCTCCACTTGCACAGTTGGTGCAACGAGCCAGTGCACATGAAGAGGGAATTCGTTTAGTTTCAAAATTAAAAGAGTTAATCCCTAAACAGCAATTTCAAGTTTCATTACAAGCTGCAATAAATGGAAAAGTTGTCGCACGTGAAGATATTTCTGCTGTTAGAAAAGATATGATTGGTCATTTATATGGTGGTGACGTAACTAGAAAAAATAAACTTTTAGACAAACAGAAAAAAGGTAAATCACGTATGAAAAAATTCGGTAAAGTTGATATTCCTCAAGATGTGTTTTGGAAGGTGATGGAACGTTAGCTCGTTTCAAAAAAATCAAAACGCAAATAATTCTCGACACGAGATTTATACTTTACTAAATCGGTATCAGTCTGCGAATGCATTTTGATTTTTTTGACCTCGCTAATGTGGATCTTCTCGGCATGTGCTTTCTCTTGTTCTAAAGCAAGGGTAGCCTGCGAAAGTTTTTGAAAAATTAAAATCTCATCAACGTTTTTAGATTCAAAATGCAAATAATTCTCGACACGAGCTTTATACTTTACTAAATCGGTATCAGTCTGCGAATGCGTTTTGATTTTTTTGACCTCGCTAATGTGGATCTTCTCGGCATGTTTGTTTTTTATTGTAAACGCTCATGCCGAGAAGTATTAGATTTAAAGATATTTCAGTAAGCAGTTAGTTTACTATCACTATCGGATTTCTTCCTGTTTCCTTGAAGAAAAATTTGCTTAGTTCGTATTCGATTTTTTTTGCTTCAACATTTTCTTTGATCAGATTAGTTGTTATTCCACGGGCTTTGTCTATTAGGCCTTTAGATGTTTTTGCAAATACGAATCCTCTAGTGACAATTTCAACTCCTTGTTTACTTGGAATCACTATTACAATTCCATCGCTAGACATTTTGATACGATCTTCGATGACGGATGCTCCAACGTCACCAACCCAGTTTCCGTCTACGTAGACTTCTCTAAGCTTAAGTTTTTCGCCCATTCTTGCTTGGCCGTTTTCGAAAATGACTGCTTGTCCGTCTAATAATTCCAAAATATTTTCTTTAGGGTTTCCTAATTCAGTAATCATTTGTGCATATGCACGCATATGTTTAATATTTCCTCCAATTGGAATGTAATATTTTGGTTTTATTAAATTAGCGAGAAGTGTTAAATCTCCACGTCCGCCGTGACCAGATACGTGTAAGTTATCTTGAATTTGTGAGTAGTAGACTTCAACTCCTGCTAAAAACATATGATCGATCATTGTATTGATTGCGTTTATCGAACTTGGAATTGGATCTGCGGAATAAATAACAACCGGATTCTTTTTGAACGAAATATATTTATGCTCATTGTTTAAAACTCTGTATAAGCTTGAGTTTGCTTGACCATAGCTACCAGTAATAATGTAAGTTAGTTTGCCTTGGTTATGCTTCATAGCTTGATGTTCAGGTACGACCATATTTTCTGGACATTTGATGTAACCGTGCATTATTGCAATCTCGATATTTTCGTTGATTGATCTTCCACTAAAAACTAGTTTTCTGCCATGTTTTATAGAAGATTCAATTGCTTGTTGAATTCTTGAGACGTTTGAAGATACGGTTGTGATGAATAATTGTCGATCAACACTTTTTTCCATTATTTCATCAAAAATTGAAGTAATGTGTTTTTCTGAGTCAGTGAAGCCATCTGTTGTTGACCCAAGTGAGTCTGAAAGCATTGCTAAAGGTTGCTTGTTAAATTCACGTGCAAGATAAGCTGCTTTTTGAACATCAAAAGGTTTTCCAATAAATGGTGCCCAATCAAATTTATAGTCTGCGCAGTGAAAAACTCTACCTTGTGGAGTATCAATCGCAAAACCCATTGTATCTGGTATTGAGTGGTTTACTCTAAATGCATTAATTCTGAATACGCCTAATTGAAGTGGTTTATCAGGATCAAAGGCTGTGACTTTTGCGTTTCCTAGATTTTTGAATTCTTTTAACGATTGCTCGATCAAATCTTTTACGAAAGGAACAGCATAAACTTTAAAAGGATGTTCTTTTAATAAGTATGGAATCGCACTGATATGGTCGTTGTGTCCATGTGTTATTAAAACACCTTTTACTCTGTGTCTATTTTCAAGAACATAAGTAAAATCTGGAATAATGATGTCGATTCCTGGTGTTTCCCAATCAGGAAAACCAATACCACAATCTACAACGATAATATCTTCGCCACATTCATAAACGTACATATTTTTTTGAACAGTTGTTGTTCCTCCAATAGGTATGATTTTTAATGGCGCTCGATCCAAATTATTTTGCACAACATTATTTTGAGGCGTATGTGCGTGAGCTTCTGAATTATTTAATTTTTGTGTTTCTGAGCCTATGCCCAGCATGTTTTTTAATCTTTCCATTTGATTATTGTATGTGACTTTGCTTTAAAAAGCATTGTCAAACTAATTGTTAAAACAGTTTTTGTCGCACAGGTTCTGTTTCCTGTGTTTTTAATTGAATTTTGTGTGGAAGTTGAAGTTCTTTTTTACTTGCTACAGAGTCAATTTGTGTGTCAGTTCCATTCAAAATATCTTTAATTTTCAAAAAATCCAATATCAATGCATTTTTCATCTGTGTACTACGGAGAGCAGCTGCAGGGTGATAAACAGGATATATACGGTAACGTACGTTGAATATTCTACCATGTGCGGTTGAAATTTTCTCATTTGGTAGAAAATAATTCATTGAAAACCTTCCAAGTGTGACTATTAATTTCGGTTTTAATATTTCTAGTTGTGCTGTTAAATATGGTTTGCATGCTTTGATTTCTTCATCCGAAGGGTCTCGGTTTTCAGGTGGTCTGTGTTTAATGATATTTCCGATCCATACTTGTTCACGATTCATTCCGATTTGTCCCAATAAAAAATCAAGGAGTTTTCCAGATTTACCAACAAAGGGTAATCCTGTTTGGTCTTCCTGTGCACCAGGTGCTTCTCCAATAAAAATTAATTTTGCATTTGGATCGCCTGAGCCAGGTACTGATTGAATTGCTGTTTTGCAAAGACCACATTTTTGGCACAGTTTTATTTGAGCTGTGATCTTTTGGAGTTCTATTTGTTTTTCATTCAAATCCATAGCTTATCTTTTGAAAGTTGTTTTTTGGATTCCAACACAAAAATTTTCATTGAATCCATCTCGAATTTTGGGGTCATTTTTGATCGGAACTTTTATACCAATGCATGAGCATGATTTTGTTTGTTTCCCTAAAATTCCACCGGAGATATCGCATTTTTGTGAATAATTTCGATAGGAAATATACGCAAGTGTAGTTATTAAAAATGAAAATCCAACCAAAGCAATGATTGCAGCATTTTTCATAAACTAATATTATCACAGAGATGAAAGTTAAAAATTTAAAGCTAGATAATTTTAGGAACCATACCAAACGTGAATTTTGTTTTGATTCCGATCTTGTGATTATTTGTGGTCCAAATGGCTCTGGTAAGACGAATATTTTGGAATCTCTTTCATTTTTATCACATGGAAAATCGCAGCGGGCTGTTGTTGAAAAAGACATGATTCGTATTAATTATGATTTCTCAAAATCAACTGCGTTGCTTGAAGATGGTACAAATGTTGAAATTATTGCTTCTGTTAATCCTCTGACACAAAGAGTTTTAAAAGTTTTTAAAATTAATAACGTCGAAAAAAAGAATGTTAATTATGTTGGCCGTTTAAAAACTGTTATGTTTGCACCAGAAGACATCAAAATTGTTTCTGGCTCACCATCTCGTCGTCGTGATTATTTGGATCGCTTGTTATCCCAAATTTTTATTGATTATCGAAAAAATTTACTTGCATATGAAAAAGCCCTTAAAAACCGGAATGCTTTGCTTGAGCAGATTCGAAACTATGGGAATTCTCGTGAGAATTCTTTGCAACTTGAAGTTTGGAATGAGCGGTTTGTTTCACATGGCGAAGAAGTTTTAAAAAAACGTTTATCTTTTTTTGAATTTGCGAATAAACATTTTAAAGAAATTAGTAATCAATTGTTTAGATCTGAATTGTATTGTGAATTAGATTACTATAAATCAGAAATAGCTAATCACAAATTAAATAATTTTTTGGAGCGAGATATTCGTGCTGGTGTTACAACTTTTGGGCCACATCGTGAAGATTTTGGAATGTTTGTATATAAAAATGGGATAAAAATGGATTTGAAAAATTTTGGATCACGTGGACAGCAACGTACAGCTGTTTTATGTCTGAAAATTCTGGAGATTAAGTTCATAGAAGAGCTTACGAAGGAGAAGCCAATTCTTTTAATGGATGATATTTTTAGTGAGCTTGACGATGAGTATCGGCTTTCGATTCGAAATATTATGGATGATCTTCAAACATTAATAACAACTGCTGATGAGAAAATGATTCCAGACGAACTGCGTGAAAGGGCACTTATGATTAGATTGCTTTGAGCTTAAGGTGCTTTTGTTGTTGTTGTATTAAGCAGTTTTTTAATATATTAAGGCTTGATATAATATCCCCATGAAATCAAACGAAATCCGCAAACGCTTTATAGACTTTTTTGAAAAAGTTTCTGCAAAAAAAAATCTTGCACATGTTGAAGTCCAATCAAGCTCACTAATTCCAGAGAATCATCCTACGTTATTGTTTACGAATTCAGGTATGGTGCAATTTACTCCTTACTTTTTGGGTTTAAAAGATCCAGTTGAGGATTTTAAATCAAAAAGACTTTGCTCTATTCAGAAGTGTATTAGAACAGGCGATCTAGATATTGTCGGCACTAGCAAATATCATTTAACTAATTTTGAGATGATGGGTAGTTGGTCAATTGGTGATTATGGGAAAAAAACAGCGGTCGAACTTGCCTTTGATTTGTTAACCAATAAAGAATATGGATTTGGTTTAGATTCATCTAAGTTTTTTCCAACCGTTTTTGAAGGTAACGAAGAAGCCCCATTTGATGCTGAAACCTACGATGCTTGGAAAAATTTAGGAATCCCAGAATCTAAGATTTCGAAGTTACCTGCGTCTGAAAATTGGTGGGCACCAGGACCAGTTGGCCCTTGTGGCCCTTGTACGGAAATTCTTTTTGATCGAGGCGCCGAATATGGCCCAGAAGAAGAAGTCCCTGGGATGACTGACAATCCTCGCTATCTTGAAATTTGGAACGCAGGTGTATTCATGCAATATAATCGTTTGCCAAGTGGTGTACTTGAGCCATTAAAAGCGCTAAGTGTTGATACCGGTGCTGGTTTAGAACGCTTTGCATTGCTTTTGCAAAACGTTGATTCTGTATATGAAACCGATATTTTTCAACCAATTATTGAAAAATTGATTGATCTAAGTTCTGACAAAACAAGAGCTTCTTCGCAGGAGCATAAATCTAGTATTCAAAAAGTAGCTGATCATATGCGAGCTTCAATTATCTTGATGGCCGAAGGCTTATTTCCTTCAAATAAAGATCAAGGCTACGTTTTGAGGAGACTTATACGTAAATCATGCGATGAATGTATGTGGCGACTTTCAATTGATCCATCACAATTAATTGAAATCGTACCGATTGTTAGCAAAATGTTTGTTGAGTCTTATCCTGAACTTTCAAATGTTGAACAAATCCAAAGCGTTTTGATCGATGAAGTAAAACAATACAAAACAGTTGCAGAAAGCACTAAAAAATTTATTGCAAAAAACTATAGTGCAGGTCAAACAATCGAAAATCCATTTGATATCTATCAATCCGTTGGTGCATCAAGGGATTTAATTGCTGAGCTATCTTTAGGTTTAGATGTAAAGGTTGATTTTTCAGATTTTGATGAAAAGTTAAAGGATCATCAAGAAAAATCTAAATCAAATATGGGACAACGTTTTAAAGGTGGTTTAGGTGAGCATTCTGAAGAAACCACAAAATATCATACTGCAACACATCTTTTGCATCGTGCACTTAGAGAAGTTTTAGGAGATGGCGTTCACCAAATGGGTAGCAATATTACACCGGAACGTTTGAGATTTGATTTTTCATATGGTGAAAAAATGACAGAAGAGCAGATTAAAGAAGTTTCAGCAATTATAAATAAAAAGATTCAAGAATCTTTGCCTGTTAATAAAGTTCAATTATCTAAAGAAGAAGCCGAAAAAACTGGAGCATTACACTTTTTTAAAGATAAATATGGGGATCAGGTTACCGTCTATTATATTGGTGATTCATTAGAAACTGCGTGGTCTAAAGAGTTTTGTGGGGGACCGCATGTTTCCAATACATCCGAAATCGGATCTTTAAAAATAGTTAAAGAGGAAGCTGTCGGTAAAGGCGTACGTAGAATCAAGGCTATTTTTTAAAAGGTTTAATCAAAGGCATCCTATGTTAAACTTTTTAATATATGCTGCCCCAATTAGGATCGATTTTTAAAAAGTTTTCAAGACCAACGCAATCGGCTGTTACTAGCAAGGATGTTTTGTTTTTGGATTTGACCCCAAGATCTGTAAAAGCATTGTACGCACAAAAAGGCGAAAAAAACTTTATGCTTAAAGGTTTAGGATTAGCGGAAGTTAAGCCTAATCAGCCTGATGATATTTTTTCAAGCGCTATAGATGAAGCTTTTGCACAAGCCGGTGATTCCACAAACAATACAGTTGTAGGTATTGGCGGCCCAAGTGTTTTTGGCTTTTTAATGATTGCAAAAATTACAAGGCCAGATCCACAAAAACGGATTAATGCAAAAGAATTAGAGTCTTTGTATTCAAAATTAAGATCTGCTTCGTATGCACAAGCAAAAAATATTAGAAATATTTTATTTGCAGATGAAAAAGATGTTCAGCTTTTAGATTTAGTAGTGACTGCGTATCAAGTGGATGGCAATCAAGTTGCGGATCCTGTCGATAGTATTGGTACTGAACTGCAAATCACTGTTTATAGTTCCTATTCTGAAATTTCTTTTTATTCTTCATTGATGAATACGCTTGATGAAAAAAATCTTGTTCCGCTTGCGATTACCACCTCAATTTATTCTCAAACCAAAATTTTAGCAGCAGAATCAAAGAATTTTTTATTATTTGATATGGGTAAATCTTATACTGATATCGCAGTTATTTTTGGCAAAAATATTGTATTAACAAGGTCTTTTGAAATTGGTGGTGATTTCTTTACAGAATATATTATGGAAAAAACTGGAATGGCATTCAAAGAAGCTAACGGAAAAAAAGAAGCTTATTCTGAGGGTACATTAACTCCAGAAGAAACCGATACCATTGGTGATTTATTATATGAAGCTGGAAAAATTTGGCGAACTGGCCTTATGTCTGTTTTAGAATCTTTAACAGGTATAAAAACTTTTCCAAAGAAAATTTATATTACAGGAGGAAGTTCAAATCTAAATGTTATCGAAGAACTTTTATATGAAGATGATTGGCATAAAGCTTTGCCGTTTTCAGGTGGTGTTGAAGTTATGCATCCAGCTGATACTTCATTGACTGAATTTTTGGTAGATGACCTTAAACTATTAAAAGGAAAGCGGATGTTTGCACCATCATCATTAAGTGTTATTTTTAGTGAATTAGAAAATCCAGATGAATAAATTTATTATAGATTCTTCATATGATTTTTTAAAAATATATAAATTAATTGTTTCTGCGCCTGAAAAGGATATACATTTGGTATTTTCTGAAGATTCATCTTTTTATATGAATTCTTCAAATTTGGTTGTTTTAAAGAAATTTGCAGAACAATCGAATAAGACTTTGACCATGGAAACATCAAACATATTGCATAGAGATTATATGCAAGCCGTAAATACTGATAGTTTAGAAATAGTATCTGATGAAATTGATTTGAATGGTCAATATTCTGAATCAGAAAGTTTTATAAACAAAATTTCTGCTAAATTAGGGTTTATGGATATGGGAAAGTTTTTTTCTTCAGCTATGTTAAAAAAAACCTTTAAATTTGATAGAAAAAAATCTCAACAAATTGATAATATTTTAAGCACGTCTTCTATGAATGATTCAAAATCAAAAAAACTGAAAATCGGATTTACGATTGCTGGTGTAACCCTATTTATAGGATTTTTGCTTTATATGTTTGTTGTATATTTTCCAAAGGCAACAGTAACTCTAAAAATTAACTCCAATGTATTTGTAAAATTGATTGATGCAAAGGCTGATATTTCTCAAAAATCAGTAGATCCAGCAACCTTTAGAATTCCTGCTGTTCAAGTTTCTTCAATTCAAAGTATTGAGCTTGAAGCCGATGCGACAGGTACAAAAGATATTGGTGAAAAAGCAAAATGTACAGTTTCAATCACAAATTAAAAAAATAGTTCTGTAAAAATAAAGAAGAATCAAATTATCAGATACTCATCAGATAAAAATGGAAAACTTAATTTTTTAGCAGATGAAGAAATAGAGATTCCGGCAGCTGAAACAGTTGTCAATCCAGACACATACTCTACAACAACTTTTGGTAAAAAAGATCTAAAAATAACTGCTGAGTCATTTGGCGAACAATATAATGTTAAAAGTGGTGAAAAATTTGAGATCAATGATCAAAATAAAGATGATGTATATGGCGTGAATTCAGATAAATTTACAGGCGGTACTAAGTCTCAAGTTAAAATTATTACTCAATTAGACATTGATAATTTAAAAAAATCCGCAGGTGCACAAGCAAAAGATAAGGTTCAGGCTGATCTTGTTGCAAAAGGTGGAAGTGCACAAAAGGTCGTTGAATCTTCTATTAAAATTTCGCCGAAAACAGAGACGATCACAGGTTCTGTTGACGAACAAACTGACAAATTAAAAATAGTTGCTGAATATGAAGGAACTGCTTTGACTTATTTGCAAAGTAATATTGATGAGCTCGTTAATAAATCTATAAAAGATGTTGTGCCTGAATCATTCGCATTGTCTGACACAAAGCCAGAATACGAGACTGTTGCTTCAAAAACAAAAGATACCGAAGGATCATTAGATATTCAGATCAAATTACGCAGTTATATTTTGCCAAAAATAGATAATGAGAAAATTAAAAAAGAGTTAGCAGGTGTAAAAATTCCAGAAGCCGAAGAATATTTAAGAAAAGTTCCTAATGTAAAAGAAATTGGAATTGTTGTTACTCCAAATTTGCCTTCTTTTATAATGTCGATGCCAAGGGTCGCAAAAAATATAAATATAGTTGTAGAAAAAATTGATTAACTTTTGAAAAGGTAAGAATGCCAAGCGAATCCAAAAAACATCACCATCATCATAAGCACCACCAAAAAACAGATCTAGTTGAAGTTGAATCTGAAAAACCAAAGATTTTGGATACCAAAGTACAGGAGCTTCAGATTACTAAAGATCGTACACGTTGGGTTTTTGTTTTTTGTATTGCATCTGCATTTGTATTTTTAGTTTCTTATTATCAATATCGTTTGCATAATTTGCAGCTAAAAATTAATTCTTTGCAAGATGAAAAGGTCAAATTAAATGAAAAAGAAGTAATTATACAAGCTGTGACTACTAAACCTGAGTCTGAACCAACAAAATCGGTAAATTATGCATTCAAGAATTTTCCACCACAAATTGATGCTAAAGGATATTCAGTAATGGATCTTAAAAATGATAAACGTATTTATGGTAAAAATGAGGATGTACTTTTAGCACCAGCGTCTATTACAAAAATAATGACGGCTATTATTGCATTTGAGAATTACGATCTTAGTGAAAAATTAATTGTACCAGCAAAGTGTACTGCACTGGTTGGGTCAAAAGTCGGCTTTGTTGCCGGTGAATCTTTTACAATTGAAGATTTATTATATGGATTGCTTGTAAAATCTGGCGCAGATGCTGCTTGTACTTTGGCTTCCAAAACAGGTGAAGTTGAGTTTATTGAATTAATGAATAAAAAGGCTTCGGAGATTGGGATGACTAATACAAAGTTTGAAAATGAGATCGGCTTTGATGCGCAAAATCTACATAAAACGACAATTTATGATCTCGAAAAAATGTCTAGATATGCACTTAAATTTTCTGCATTTAGAAAAATTGTGGGAACAAAAAAAGTTGATATTCGTGTAAGTGGTAGCCCCAAAATATATTCAATAACGAACACAAATGATTTATTATTTTCAATTCCTGGAACAGTTGGAATCAAAACTGGTTCAACAGCAGATGCTGGTGAATGTTTGAGTTATTTGTATGAGAACAAAGATCAATCAATTTTAATAATAATCTTAGGTTCAAAAAACAGATTCAAAGATACTTCAACACTTTTAGATTGGGCAAAAATAGAACTAGCAACAAAATAATTTTTTGTTAGTTTGGTTTTGAATTGGATTCTTCTAAATATCGCTCTATTATTTTTACAGCGGCGAATGCATCATCATTAGATCTTTTTTCTTTTGAAATTCCATAGCTAATCGCATCTTGCGTTGCCTCATTTGTAGTATGGCTTTCATCGACATATGCAATATTAATTTTTGTAAAATTCTTTTTAATTTTGTTCGCAAATTCTCTGATTGCTTTTGAGCTTTGCGTTTCATTGTTGTTATTTAAGGGGAGTCCTATAACTAAAAGATCAATTTTTTCAGAAATATATATTTTACAAATTTCTGAAATATTTTGATCTTCAACAACATGATTCGCAATATTAGTCATCGTTTTAAAAGGTGCAGCAAATCCATTCGAATAAATTGCCAAACCTATTTTTTTTGTTCCGTAATCTAGTCCTAAAATTTTCATTATCTATTTATAAACTCTGAAGGTCGCACCTTTTAGGGTCTGACCTTTAATATTCGCCAATAGTTGGCTTAACTATTTTTACCCAATCATTCGTTTTCATTCTAATGCTTATCGAATGATCACCTGCATTAAATTCGATGTACTCATTTTTTAATAGTTCTTGGTTTGCATAAACTTTTATTGGGTTTTCAAATAATATTCCAAAAGGAGGCACAGCTCCCGGTTTTACATTTGCAATTTGTTCGACTTCTTCAGCCGACACCATTTTTAATTTTGAATATCCAAAAAGAGTCTTAAAAATATCTTTATCAACTTTTTTGTTTGCATTAATAACAATTTGAATTGCTTCTTTGTCTGCCCAAAAAATTAATGCCTTTGCACCTTCTTCAAGAGGGTTACCTCGTGCAGCCGCTGCTTGTTCACTTGTAAAAACTGCTTCGTGATTCGATTCATTAAAGTCTATTTTGTTATTTTCTAAAAAGTCATGTATCTTTTGATATAGAGTCATTTTGTTCAGTATCATTTTAATTTAAACCTTAAATATATGCCACTAAGTCCAAAACAGTCAGCTGAGATGATGAATCGGAGTTTAGAAGAAGACGGATTAACACCAAACACCGCAGAAGGTTCATTTCAGGCTATTGGTAAACATTTGCAAAAAGTTGCAAATTTATTAGGTCCAGAAAATGAATCTGCTGTACAAATGCCTGTTATCTTAACACCAGAACAATTTGAAAACTTAACGCCTGAAGAGAAAAAAGCTTACACAGAAGGACTTGCCGAATCAGTTCGTTCAACTGATGAAAATATAAAAAATCTATAACAAGATTTCGGCGGTGTTACCCGCCGAAACTTTTATTTCGAACTATGGAACTAATCTTTTAACATCTCTAGGCAAATAGGTTGCCTCTCTAACGTTTGGCAAATCAAGAATTTTCATAATTATTCTTGCCGTTCCGATACCTAGACCACCATGTGGTGGGCAGCCGTATCTAAAGAACGAAACATATTCTTTTATAGATTCTGGATCGACACCTTTTTCGATTGCTTGTTTTAGCAATATGTCAGGTCGATGTTCACGTTGTGCTCCAGTTGTGATTTCAATCCCTTTATATAAAAGGTCAAAGCTTTTTGTAAAGTCTGGATTATCTTCGTGTCGCATGTGATAGAAAGCACGGATTGATTTGTGGTAATCAGTAATAAACACAAATTCAGAACCGGTTTCTTCCTGCATAATTTGGCAAATAGCTTTTTCTTCTTCTGGGCTAAGGTCGTGTTCTTTTTCGCTTGTAACACCTTTAGCTTTTAGTTTTGTTTTTGCTTCAGCCATGGTAATTCTTGGGAATGGTCTCGCAGGAATTTTTAAATCCATACCTAGCGCTTCATTTATTTGTTTGAAACCTTCAACAATCATGCCTTCTTCATGATCCATCACATCATGGTGAGATTCGATATATGAAATTTCTGCGTCCCAACCTGTAAATTCTGTTAAATGTCTTGTTGTAAATGAAGGTTCAGCTCTAAAAACAGGACCAACTGCAAAAACTCTTTCGAAACCTGCAGCCATCGCCATTTGTTTATAAAATTGTGGCGATTGTGCAAGATAAGCTTTGCGATCAAAATAATCTACAGTAAAAAATTCAGAACCACCTTCGCTTGCAGCGTTCATTAATGATGGTGCATAAAATTGAATGTATCCATTTTCGCTCCAAAATTTTCTGAAACCTTTTTCAAGCTCAGTCCAAACTTTAAAGATTTGAAGTTTGTCAGTTTTTCTCAAGTCGATCCATCTATAATCGAGTCTTGTTGTTTGTTCGGTTTCTCCGCCACTTTTTTCAACAACTACAGGAATCGGAAGCACAGCTTCAGATTTAGATAAAATTTCTAGAGATTTTACTTCAATCTCAAAACCTCCAGGTGCTTGTTTTTCTTCTTTTGCCAAACCTGAAATTTTGACAACAGACTCAAGCGTAAGCTCGTCTATAGCCGCAAATGCTTCAGAAGATTTAAGCACAACTCCTTGTACAATGCCCGTGACATCACGGATCATTAAAAATTTGATACTACCTTGATTGCGGATTGCTTGAACAAATCCTGCAATTGTTATCTCTTGTCCTACTTTGGATGAGATTTCTTTTATATGAGTCCTTTGCATACAAAATTGTTTTATGTGATGAGCTTCTCCAAAAACATGGTTGAAACAGATCACATTAAATAAATTAATAACTGATCTGCGAGGGCGAATATAAATTCGCGGTGCCACCACGCTTTGGACTTTTGTAAGCTATATCGGGCTTTCCCGTAAGGTTCTAATAACTGATTTGATTTAGATGGAAATCAAAAACAGCGTTCTTCCTAAAAACTCCCCTTTGTTAAAGGATCAATGTTGCAGAAATTATAACACTACATTAACGGATCATAAACGGAGAAGGTCGCACCTTTTAGGGTCAGACCCTAAAAGGTGCGACCTTGCTAAGCCTTCTCTGGAAACTATGGGTTAACAAAAACGAATTATCATTGTAATATTGGTGCGCTTCGCATTGGAGAAAAGGAGAATAAAATGAAACCTGCAGACCTCATTATGAAGTTTTTCATTTTGACAGTTGCGATCATCATCGTTTTGCTGATGATGGTGTCAACGATGTTTGATCAGTCTGATGGTTTTGTTGTTGTACCTACACCGACCGCCGGTGTTGTGCAACAACCACAACAAGTTCAACCTCCGCCTGTTCTGGTACAACCGGAATCAGGTGCAGGTGCCACTTGCCAGACCAGTAATGGTCCGGTGAAGTTGGGGGAGACTCTTCAAGAAGGGAATCGCACTTTAAGGTGTATTGGGGAGAACCGGTGGGAATATCTCTCGCCATAGTCATAACTTAAATATCTGCGAAGCCCCGCCAGGCAATATGCGTCGACACGCATTTTGAATTTTATCGGGTCCTGGGCTTTTTTTTACTGATAAATCTATTAATTCTACTTTATAAATATAAAGGTTCTTTTTATCCGATTTAACAAAATCTCGTTATGGGTATAGTATGGATGCGCTTCGCACTATAAAAAAGGGAGGCAGTATGCGTCCACGCCATATTTTATACTTTGTGGCCATTGTAATTTTGATCCTAGCGATGGCTGCCATGGTGACTGGAACTACGGAGTTCCAGTCCGGTGATTTGGTTAATAGCGGTGTCATTGCGACACCTACTATTTCAGCTGTTGAACCCATTCAACCGCAACCATCTATCGTCTCACAACCTTTGCAAGAAAAAAAAGAGGGCAGTTCGACTTGCCAAAGCTGGCAGTCTGGGGCTGTAAACAAAGGCAGTACGATTCAAGAGGGTACTCGGACTTTAATCTGTTTGGGTGACAACCGATGGGAGTATGTCACCACAGATCCATGATGTTCAAAAATTTTTTGCGAAGCCCCGCCAGGCAAATATGCGTCGATACGCATTTTGAGTTTTATCGGGTCCTGGCTTTTTTTTGCGTTTTCGAAAGTTGAAGGTCGCACCTTAAAAGGTGCGACCTTCAACTTAGATCTTTTATATTCAACTCTATACTCGTTCTCCCGTTCCATGTGTTTGCGGAGAGTGAAGCAGCTACATCAATATATGCATCATTTTTTGGCACCTCATTATTTGGATTAAAATTAAAAATCAAACCGGTTATTCGAGCATCATTTTCTCCAGCCAAAAATATTTTTAGGTGTTGGTTTTCTTTTCCAAAGCGTTGAGTATTAAAAACTTTTATATTTTTAATCTTGAAAACAGGCTCAGGGTTTCCAGCGCCAAAAGGTTTGAGTGAGTGAATTTTTTCAAAAGTATTTTCGTTAATTAATTCTGCGGAAATTTCTGCATCGATTTTTATTTTTGGTACAAAAACATCGGGGAGCCAATCATTCAATTCATTTAATGCTTTATCTAAAAGAGGAATATTTTCAACTTTAATTGTGAAACCCGCTGCCATTTCGTGACCACCAGATTTTTCAAATAGGTGCTCGAACTTTCGCATTGAATCAATAATTGAAACGCCTTCGATTGATCTTGCTGAACCTTTTGCAAGTCCAGTTTCTTTGTCGACGGCCATTACTATTGATGGTCGATAAAACTTTTGTACAAGTTTTCCTGCGATTAATCCGATTACTCCTTCGTGAAAATTTTCGTCATACGCCAAAATAAATTTAGGTAAATTCTCGCTAATATTTTTTTTATCCAAAAATTTGACTGCTTGTTCTAATCCAAAAACTGTTTTGTTTTGTCGTTGCTCATTTAGATTGTTTAAATTTGATGCAAGTGTTGTAGCTTGTTCTATTGAATCCGTGCATAAAATTCGGAGTGAATCAAAAGCACTTTCAAGCCGCCCAGTTGCGTTTAATCTTGGGCCGATTTTCCATCCAATTGAATAGGTATCGAGCGCATCACTTATTGCAGACGCTTTCTTAATTGCATCGATTCCTACTAAGGGTGAATCATTTAATTCTTGTAATCCTAAAATCGAAAGATTCCTATTGAACCCAAGCAACGGTTGCAAATCACAAATAGTTCCCATTGCGCCAAGTGAAGAATATTTTTTAGGTTGGTTTATGTTGGATTTTCGTAATAAAGTTTGCGCAATCAACCATGAAATTCCTGCTCCAGTTGCTTGATCTGTCCATACGCATAATGTGTCAGGTAATTTTTCTTTGTGATGATGATGGTCCGAAATTATTACTTGATATCCTTCTTTTTTGGCAAGTTCAACTTCATCAATTGAAACGATTCCGCAGTCAACCGTTACGATTAATTTAGGTTGCGAAACAAAGTTTTTTAAAACTTCGTTCATGCCTTTTATGCTTTCAGCAGATAATCCGTATCCTTCGTCAAATCGATTCGGAATATATGGAAAAACATTTTTATAATTTAAATCGTTATAAATTGTTCTCCATAAAATTGATGTAGCCGTTTGCCCATCAACATCATAATCTCCATGCACAATAATTGGATTATTATTTTTAATAAATTCAAGAATAGTTTCTGCGGCAGCGTTTAGATTATCAACAAATGTTTTTGGAAACTTTTTTAATGCAAGTTCATATGGCTCTTCAAATTCAAAATCTTCATTATTCCCTCGTAATTTTTTTAAAACTTCAACGAGTTCATTAATATCAGAAATTTTTTGCGGATGTTTTAAAATCCATTCATAAGTGTGGGGCATAAGACAAAGTATACATTATGTTTAAGAATGATTTTAAGCTGTTTGTCGTTGTTGTTGGCGCTGACCGTTTGTATTACCTTGCTGTTTTGTATTGCGAGGTTTTGCTTGTCGATTTTGATAATTTGGCGTACTCTCAACTGGTCTTTGATGCTTTGGCATAGAAGAAATTACTCTTGTATATTCTCTCGACATTTGTTGTTTGATTTCAAATAACTTTCTAATTTTTGAAAATTCTCGATTTGTGAGAATATCTTTGCCTAATATTGTTCTAAAATGTTTAAATCCTTCTCTTAGTTCTGGGTTGATAGTATTGCCAGTTTTTTCTATAAACTCAAACCAATCTGCGGTTTGAGAATAAGCTCTTAGCATGAATTTTTTGAATTCAGGTGTGTTATCAAAAAACAAATTTATGGCACGAGTTGTTTCAACCGCCATCACCAAGTCATCCGATTGTAAATCTTGTTCGGCTTTCTTTTTATTTAGATCGCTGACTAATACCTTTGTTGTATTTCTTAATTCGTTGAGTACCATCGGATCATATTGACCTTCTTCACCATTTAAGATTCTTTTTATGCCTTGTGCATTTTTTGATAATATTTCGGTGAGTTTTGAATTATTTTTCTGTGCTTCGGCTTCTGTTTGCTCTAAATTAATTCGAGTTCGATGATTGTTAATTACTTGATTAATAGAAAATTTTGCGAATTTTTTCTCTTGAACCATTTTTTCAAATTCATTTATACAGATAACATATTCAAAAAATCTAGATGAATGAGTTAATGCTCTTGCTTGTAAAAAAGCCATTCTGTTTAAATTTGTTTCAAGTTGAAGATCATTTTCCATGTGGGGATTTTGAGCTTTTAGAATCTTTGCCTTGATCATCGCTTCATCATATCTTTTCTGCATTATTACGCTGAATTCACCAGGGTTTTTATAAAAATCTAAAACAGAATCTAAGCTTGTCGTCATCATTTTTACGTTTGCATCAGTCATTCTTGCTTTTTCATATTCAAGTTGTTGCCAAGCTGGAGCGGCGAACATCGCTGCTATATGACGCTGAACATGTTTGTTGCTTTTATCAAAGAGCTCTTGAACTTGAATTCTTTTTGCAAGATAAACTTCCATTTGGTTAGGTTCTGCCAAATCAACCTCTGGTTCTGGTTGTTCGTTTTCAGCAATTTCTGGTTTGGTAGTTTGATTTGTCGGATTTTTAGACACAACCATTTCAAATTTTGGCTCAGTTTTTGCCTCTATTTGTTTTTGTTCATCAACAAAACGCCAATTATCGTAATAAGGCTCTTTATGAATTGGATCTTTTGTAGGATCCTTTTCTAACATTTTGCTGTCTTCTACTACTCTCCACTTTGCTTCTTCTTGTTTAATTGGTTGTGTTGCTAATTGAGCGTATCGATCTAGAGTATTGGGTCTAAATTCTGTAATTGAAGTTTGTGCGAGAGCTTTAGGCTCAGTGTTTAAGCTTTTAATTGGTCTCCAAGTACCATCAATCTCTTGGTCATTAGCTGATTGGGCCAACTTTGCATAATAGTCCACACTATTATTTGGGCTGTAAACGGTTATCGCTGTTTTATTCGGTTGTGTTTCGTGCTGTTTTGCAATGTTGTAATCTATGCTTCGGATACTTCCAGTGCCATTGTTTGCAACAACGATTGGGTATTCGAGTTCATTAAATTCTGGATTTATAGATTCAATTGGCATTATATTCATTCTAACTTCATCTTTTGTAATTATCTATCATTTGGCTTACTTGAGTTTAACGGCAAAGTGTATCATTTTTCGGATTTTTGGCAAATTGATTGTAGCCTTAGGTTTTTATACAAAATATTAAGATCGGTGCAAAAAGTTAATTATATTTATAGGCAATTTATCCATTGTTTAATAGAGTTTTTATATTCTGTTAATAATTCGTTTATATTTATTGTATAAATTAAATACATGAAGATTTTGATTTTAGATCCTGACCCAAGAATTAGAAAAACATTAGAAAGAATTCTCTTAAGTGATTATGTTGTAGATTTAGCTAGTCATGCACGTGAAGCACAAGAGCTAATGTCTTCGTCATCATATGATCTGATTATTATGGATTGGCTTTTGCCAGATATGGACGCAGATGCATTTATCTTATTAGCACGCACTGAATCCAAAGAAATTCCAATTATAGTGATTTCAAATCATTCGTCAGTTTCTGATAAAAATGATGCGTTTGAAAGAGGGGCAGATGATTTCCTAGTTAAACCGATTGATTATTCAGAGCTAAAATCTAGAATAAAAGCCTTACTAAGACGAAAACAAGTTTTTTTAGTTGCTCGATTGAGTAGTTTGCAAGTTAGAGACTTGGTTTTAGATCGAAATAAAAAAATGGTTTTTTATAAAAATATGCGAATTTTGCTTAGGAAAAAAGAGCTTCAAGTTCTCGAATATTTTATGATGAATAGTGGGCGGGTGGTTAATCGAAACGATATTTTAGAAAACGTTTGGGATTCAGGGCAAAGCCCATTTACAAATACGGTTGAAGTTCACTTGAACCGTCTTCGTGAAAAAATTGAAAAACCTTACAATGAGAAATATTTTGAAACAGTTCATGGGCTCGGGTATATTATGGAATAAATTTTTATTCTGAATCCGGTTTTAGATTTCTGTATACAAGCGAACCTAAAACGCAGCCCCATCCTACAAAAAAGAACATTAAAGGTAAAAGTCTTTTAAGCAATGCTGCAACGCCTCTTGCATATAAACCAGTATCTTCTTTTAATCCTAGGGAAGTTAGCGTTTGGTCTTCAAGCGGCTGAATAATATGCTTATTGTATTCAAATCCAAAAAGCAAAAAAATAAAACCCACTAATAAAAAAGCTGAAAATCTATTTGGCTTATATAAAAGCAGTCCAATGCTTACAACAATGCCCAAAAAATAGCCAATCGCATCTTGGTTGTGTATGAATGTTAGAAATAAAGTGTTAATAAAACTTGATTCAAGGCTCATCGTTAAAGTATATCGTATTACTTTTATTTTTTTAGCTTAGTGTTGCAATTATTCGTTCGATTTCTTTGTGTGAATATGATCGATAAAAATTATTAGGCTTTTTTATTATTTCCATTCCTAAGTTAAAAAGGTTTTCACGTGTTCGGGAGTCATTGTTAATATTATCTAAAATATCTGATAAATCTTTGTGTATTTCATCTCTTTTATCTGGGCTTCTTTTAAATGTTGACTTTGAAATTTTGTCACCGTCAAGAAACGTTATTTTTGGTGTAAATACTCTTGTTGGTAGCTCTGTTAATGTTTTTCCCAATATACTATGTGCAAGGTCTACTAATTGTGAACCATGAAACCAATCTTCGCCCTTAATCATTACTCCCAATAGATTTGGTTTGAATGTGTATGACGTTTCTTTTACCAAGTTTCTATATAAAGAATTTAGATCAAGATATTGTGTTCCTAATAAATCGATTGTGAGCGTATAGTTTTTGTGTATCGGACAAAAACTATGTATTAAAATTGATTCATCAGACATCATTTCGTATTGGTTTGCAGTTGCTTCTTTCTCTACCAAACCACAAATCGGGCATTCAGTTCTTATTCGTAATTTTTTATCTTTCGGAGATAAAATAAAATTTATTTTTTCTGAGTGTTTTATGGTTGCAAAGAACGCTTTTCGGTAATTAATATCTAATTGTTGTTCTCGATAAGTATTAATTTTATAAGTGATATTTGTTTTTGTTGCTAAAAAATTTAAGTACACGCCATAGTATTGATCTATTAGATGTCGGATCTCTTCAACTTTTAGAGCATAACCAAGGTTTTTATAATATTCATGATTCTCAAAAGTCAATGTTTCGATCGGGCCATTATCAAGTCCTGTTAATAAAACTTCTGTTTCAATTTTGGAATCGTTTTGAACACGTTCAGCAAGTAAAAATGCCAGTGTTAGTACAGCATAGGTTCCTAGGTGTGGCGCTCCATCTAAGTGTGTTCCAAAATCAAACACAATCTTTTGGGGTTTATTTATAAAAATTTTAGGATTAAGTATCTCTTCTACTTCATTTATGGCAGAGTTTAATACAGAATTTGAAGATAATATTTTCATATTGATTTTATTGCGCGCTTTAATCGGCGGCTCGGATTATGTCAGCTTCTTGAAGGCTAGTCAATAGAGCTATAGTATCTTATCGTTTTCTTTAAACCCTCTTCAAAAGAATTTTTTGGCTCCCATTTTAAAAGCATTTTCGCTTTGTCGGGTGAAAGCGAGTTTTTTAAAACATCACCAGGACGGTCTGCTGCATGATTAACATTGAGACCTGTCTGTAATATTTTTTCGAGCGTTTCAAAAACTTGATTGTTTGTAATTTCTTTTCCAGTTGAAATATTGAAGTAATCATTTTTATTGTAATTTAGTGCTGCAATATTTGCATTGCAAACGTCTTCAACAAAAACATAATCACGAACATGCGATCCATCTCCAAAGATTGTTGGTGCTTCACCAGATAACATTTTGCTTGTAAAAATCGCAACAATACCTGCTTCACGATTTCCATCTTGGCGAGGTCCATAAACATTAGCATATCTTAGTGACACCCATGGAAGGTTATAAATAGTTCCGTACAATTTTAGATATTGTTCTGCCGCAGCTTTTGAAACCCCATAAAAACTTGTAGGCTTTGCAACCGGAATATCTTCATTAAGTGGCATCAAATTATAATCAACTTCTCCATAATATGCGCCACCAGTGTTTGAATAAATTATTTTAGGCATTTTTTCTAAATTTTTTGCAGCATCCAAGAGATTTACCATTCCAATTATATTTATTTGTAAATCTTCATCAGGATGTTCCATTGAATAGGGAACTTCATTCTGCGCTGCTAAATGAAAAATATTGTCAGGATTAAAATCTTTAACTGCTTTTATTAATGTATCTCGATCTCTTAAATCTATTTTTAAAAATTTTGATTTTGGATTTAAGTTTTTTTCTTTTCCGGATCTTAAGCTATCAATGATTAGTACCTCGTGGCCTAAATCTACCAAACGATCTTGAATGTGTGAGCCAATAAAGCCGGCTCCGCCTGTGATTATTGATTTCATGCGTTTATTTTATCAGCATGCACTATAAATTTGCGAATTTTTGCAGTAACATGTTATTTAACAATGACAAAAATTATAGAATGGATAAAACAAAACAGATTGCTATCGTTACTTTTAGTTTTGGTTGTTTTTTTTGCAGCTAAAACTTCGATGCATTCTAGATTTTATAATTTGAATTCATATAATTCGAATGGTTCAATGCCAAGAGCAATGGGACTTGGCGGCAAATCAGATTCTTATACCGTCGGTTATGATACAGCAACAACAAGTCTTGTTGGTGCTCCAGAATTAAATCGAGTTTCATCAGCCACACAAGAACAACGAAAAACAATCGAAGATTCAAACCTTTCAATTTTAGTTAAAGATGTTTCGTCTTCAATATCTTCAACACAACAACAAGCAGAATCGCTAGGTGGATATTTGGTTTCCTCAAATATAAATAGGCCAACAGAATCAATGAGCGGCTCAATCGTTGTTCGCGTTCCATTAAAATCACGTAATGAATTTTTAAATTTTGTAAAAGGTTTAGGATTAAAAACAATCACAGAAAATTATTCAGGTTACGATATTACGGATGCTTACACCGATAACGAAGCTAGATTAACAACCTTAAATCAAACAAAATCAAAGTTTGAAGAGATTTTTTCACAAGCAGTTAAAATTGATGACATTCTTAGAGTCCAAAATGAATTAATAAATATTCAATATCAAATTGATGCAATAAAAGGTCAGCAAAAAGCCATGGATCAAGCATCGAGTACTACAAAAATTAGCATTTATTTTGCAAGTGATGAATATGCTTTGCCATATGCACCAGATACAAATTGGAAACCAGAAACTGTATTTAAGTTAGCCGTTAGATCTTTGGTTTTGAATTTAAGGGGTATCGCAAGTGCAGCCATTTGGTTAACAGTGTATGCGGCATTGTGGTTACCACTCTTGTTGATTGCAATCTTTGCTTGGAAAAAATTTTTTAAGAACGTTTAAGATTTTGCTTTTGAAGAGCTTGATAAAAAGTTCTCGCTAATTCGTGCTTTTCATTTACGATTAAAAAGGTAAGAATTTTTTCAGCAAGTTTACTAGCACGAATATAATTCCAAACTCCAACAGATGATCGGTTTAAAGGTTCGCCTTTTATCTCTTGTGCGCTTATCAATATATCGCCGAATCCTAAATTGTTTAAAGATTGAGCCCAAAGCATCATTGTTCTATGTGCGCCGGGACAGGTTATTCCGGTAATTAGTTGAAGCTGTTCAATACTTTCTAATCGAGAAATATCTAAAAGTGCTTGGGTATTTGAAATATTTTCTTGTGTCGTTCGCGATGTTCCTTCTATAAAAACAGGAATGGTTTTTGCTCCTTGGTCATAATAAAGTCTATATTGTCCACCATTGGTGTAATTTTTAGGCCCCAAAATTGCGATGTGTTTAGTTCCTCGATTTTCTTTTAATGTTTTTGCAAACATAGAGAACATCGATTGTGCTTCAGACAAATTTGGATTTGTTGGATGCGTTTTTCCACCAGAAAAAATAATCCTTTCTACATTCTGTAGAAGACCTTCCTCATTTGCTCTCTCTAGTGTTGCAGCCAAAGCAAGTCCTCTTTCAGTATTAAAATCTTCAAATAACAAATTTGCACCATGCGCAACGATTGTTGTTGGCGATTCACTTAAAACCTCAACACTTTGATCAACTGTTAACGCTGGATAGGATAAACAAAAGGTAGTTCGATTTTCTGCTATATATTCAGCGCTTAATTGCAGAGGTTCTTCACTAAATGTTGTTATTGTTGGTTCTTCGTACATTTGCGTCACATTTTAAACCAAATCAGTATTTTTGTCTTTTTTATGTGTTAGATTTGTCTAGTGCTTACGACCGAATATTTCAAAAAATGAATCAAGATCTTTTTCAAAAATTACAAACATATTTTGCATATAAAAATTTTAGAGCAGGGCAAGAACAGGTCGTCGATTCAATTTTAGATGGAAATGATACCGTTGCCGTTATGCCAACAGGTGCGGGCAAGTCGTTATGCTTTCAATTTCCTGCATTAATTTTGCCAGGAATCACAATCGTAATTTCACCGTTAATTGCATTGATGAAAAACCAAATCGATAGCTTAAATGCACGAGGTATTAATGCAATTACATTAAACAGTTCGCAAAGTTACGAAGATCAGCAAATTGATTTTGAAAAATTAAAATCAGGAGAAACAAAAATCATTTATATCGCACCAGAACGATTAGCGAACGCAGAATTTATAAACCAATTAAAAAAACTTCCGATAAAATTTTTAGCAATTGATGAAGCGCATTGTATTTCTTCTTGGGGACATGATTTTAGACCCGATTATCAAAAAATTTCTGAGTTTTTAAAACAGTTAAAAACCCGACCAATTGTTGCAGCATTTACTGCAACCGCAACAAAAGAAGTTGTCCAAGACATTAAAAATAAACTCACATTACAAAATCCAAAAATTTTTATAAGCGGATTCAACCGTGCAAACTTACAATTTTTTGTACAAGAAAAAG
>CAZEDS010000008.1:24257-34678 GCA_964510925.1 uncultured Candidatus Saccharibacteria bacterium | reverse complement strand
GAAGTTTCCCCAAATAGTTTTTAACAATAGCTTGCATTACTTCCACCTCAATCGGATCACTTCGAGAAAGCATACTTAAGGCAGCATCTTGGTATTCATTAAAAAAAGTTTCAGATATCTGTCCATCTTTTGAAAATTCACACTGTACACACCTATTATCTAAGTCAATTGGGAATATGACTTGAACATAAGGGGAATCGACGACAGGACTTGAATCTGAACCACGAATTTTTAAAATAGGCGGAGTTAGATATGAATCACCACATAAATAATCTAAAACCCACTCATAATTGGGGATGTAACTATCATAATTATCACCAAGCATCGACAAATTTACACAATATGACGATTTTAGGCGAATATCCGCTCCTGGATCCAAAGTCAAAAACATTGATCGATAATAAAAGCTATTTGTACTTTCTTGACCTGGCGTTCGACAAAAATAACCACGACCATCATTTCCATCAAGATTAAACCAATGCCTAGATTGAGGTTGTGGAATATTTCCATCAAGTGGAACATCAAACAAAGTCTGGTCCTCATATGGTAAAGCGGTTAATGAAGTTTGTGGTGCATAATATGGAAATCCTTGACTCGTATGCTTCACTAAAAAATTCACACCATTAAGCTCAATCTCCTGTGTAGGCAAATTATCTAAATGCATACAATCAAATCTTATCTATCGCCAAACTAATCTCATTCAAAACTTTTAGCTTTCCGAGCAAATACATGGATTCAAATAAAGGTGGACTAATTCTGCTTTTGCAAACTACCAAACGGATTGGGGTAAAAAAATCACCTAATTTCCAACCAATAGATTTTGCATATTCAACACACTTTGTTTCAAGCGCTTTTAGAGATTCAATTGTCCAATCACAATTCTCAAGTTCATTCAAAAACCAATGAAACACACCATCCAATTCGGCAGCAGATTTAATCTTTAATAATTCATCTAAATCAAGATGTTTATCTTTTATAAAAAATTCATTTAAAGGTAAAAGATCTTCAAAGATTTTTGCTCGTTCTTGATTAATTTGTGCAAAAATCTTTGAGTCCTCAAGACTCAAATTATTTAGAAAAGATTTAAAATCAATATAATCTGATTTTGACCAATGAGTTACATATTCAGCTGCACCTTTGAATTCAGTGTTAATACAATGATCCAACCATTTGTTTAATCTTTCGATGTATTCAACTGGTGACAAGGCTTTGAGATAATTGCTATTCATCCATTCAAGTTTTACTAAATCTAATTTTGGATTTACTGTAGATAATTTTTCTGGTTCAAAATTTTGAACAAATTCTGAAAAATCAAAAATTTCTTTTTGCTCTGGGTGACTCCAACCTAATAAATTAATAAAATTGACAACAGCTTCGGCTAAAAATCCTTTTCTAAAATACCAATCTACGCTTGCATGACCATTCCTTTTACTTAACTTTGAACCATCCATATTAGAAATGATTGGCGTATGTATAAATATTGGCATTTCCCAACCAAAATAATCATATAAAACTTTGTGCTTTGGATAAGAAGGAATCCATTCAGGGCCTCTGACAACATGTGTGATTTCCATCAAATGATCATCAACAACGGCAGCTAAATGATAGGTTGGAAATCCATCAGCCTTTAAAATAACTTGATCGTCAATTCCATTTGAATCAAATTCAATATCACCTCTTAACAAATCTTTGACGATAATCTTTTGGTTTTCAGGCATTTTCATTCTAATTACATATGGGTCACCAGATTCTAGCTTTTTGTGCACATCTTCTTTTGACAAATGGCGGCAATGCTTATCGTACATCGGTACTTTTTTAGCTTTTTCTTGCTCTTCTCGTAATTTTCCCAAACGGTCTTTGCTACAAAAGCAATAATAAGCGTTTCCTTCAGAAACTAGCTGATCAGCATGCTTTTTATATAAATCTAACCGTTGTGATTGAATATATGGGCCGTAATTACCTCCAATTTTTGAGCTTTCGTCAGGTAATAGATTAAAGTTTTCAAGTAATGCATAAATTGCTTCAATAGCACCCGGTACGGTTCTCGATTGATCTGTGTCTTCTATTCTTAAAAGAAACTGTCCACCAGTTTTCAAAGCAATAGCTTTATCTATTATTGCCTGATATAAGGTTCCTAAGTGTGGAAACCCAGTTGGGCTTGGTGCAACTCGTGTTCGTGCTTTCATATTAGCTATATTATAGCTCAATTTTTGACGTTATATCGGCCAATTAATAAAATAATAAAGAACCATATCTCTTATTTTGTTATAATAAATATATGGCAAATCTGGCAGAAACTCAGATACAATTTCGCAGAATTTTAATATTGATAGTTGTTGCATCTTTCACCTTTTATACATTCAGAAGCGTAATTAGACAAAGCGTAAGACTTTATAATTACTTGCTTCCTGCAAAGACAATTGACCCAGAAGCCAAATTCGGATTCTTGCCTCAACTAAAAATGACAACGATTAAAATAAGTGGAAATCCTGAATACGTTATAGATACTCCTAATGGTCAACTACCTCAATTTTCAGACAGAGGCCAAGTATTTCCAATTCCAACACCTAAGGCTACTCTTTTAGCAGAACAAGCAGTCAAAAGTTTAGCTGTAGATTTAAAATTTGGTGCAGATTTTACTAAAAACAATGTTTCCGAATTTAGATGGAATGATGGAAACAACAGCAGAACATTTGCAGTAGACGCAGTTAGCCAAAATTTCCAACTAAATACTTCTGTTGATAAACTCACAGAAATAGCCGGAAACGCATTCTCAATCACTGATACTGACGCAAAACAAGTGGTAACAAATTTTGTAAAATCAAAATCACTAATGCAGCCAATCGATCTTGAAAATATGCGTTTAGTTACAATTCCATCAATAACTACATTAGGGAAAATTAGAGAATCAAAAATAGATATAAACAGAGCCAAAATGATGAAAGTTGATGTTTTCAGAGACATCATAACTCAAAGAGGTGACCCAACAAAAAAAATTGAAGAAAAACGAGTTAAAATCTTGGGACCAAATCCAAAAAACTCACTTATTAGTTTTTATACACTAAACTCTCCATCAGACGATAATCTTTTTAGATATCCAATAATCAGCTTTAACTATTGGAAAGCAGACTATACAGCAAGTTCACCTTATTATTTGGCACCAATTGAAAATGTTTGGCAAACAATAAGAACTGGCAATGGAGTAATCGTATATCTAAGAGTAGACGGAGAAGACTATTACGAATCATTTAAACAAAATTTGGATGTAAAGCGAATTGAAATAAAAGATATTTACTTAGCCTATTACGAAAGCCGTGAATATCAAAAATACTTACAACCAATTTATGTTTTTGAAGGAAAGTTCCAATTAAATTCTACTGCTGACAAAGCCGCTCAAGTTGGAGACATTGTGATGTATTACCCAGCAGTTCGAGGTGACTTCGTAGAGAAAGCTTCCAAATAAAAGATATAAAAAAATATAAGAGTAAAATTATTCTTGCTCTTTTTCTATTGATTTAGGATGACTTGGATAAATTGCTTTAAAGATTTCAGTAGCAATAATTAGCACTGGCAAAGAAATAATCGCACCAAGAATTCCCATAAGCTCAGAACCAACCATAAACGCGATAATCGTTACCAAAGGATTAAAACCAACCGCCCTTTCCATGATTTTAGGAACAATAAAATTATTTTCCAACTGCTGAATTAATGTATAAAGAATTAAAATCGAAATTCCCAACGCAGGTGAAAAAGTAAAACCAATAATTGCAGCAGGAATGACTGAAACCATTGGACCAATTACTGGAACAGCCTCCAAAATACCGGCAAATACAGCTAAAGCCAAAGCGTAATCTCCCATTCCTACAAGATACAAACCTACATACGACAAGGTACCGATTAGAAGCATTAAAACAACTTGTCCACGTAACCAATCTTTTAATCTTGATTCAATCGAGACCAAAGTATCTTTTATTAAAGCTTTATTGGTAAAAGGTACAGAAGCCACAAAATGATTTCTTAAATTTGTAAAATCCAAAAGGATATAAATTGTTAAAACAAACATTAATAAAATCGTAAAAACACTCGAGAATGCTCCTACTGTATAGGTGATTAATAAATCACTACTAGCACTTAATTTTGAAGTTGCTTCACTTACAATTTGGTTTGAATATTTTGCCAAAAATGGAACATCACTCAAAGACTGCATATAAAAAGGCAGATTATTTAACAATGCACGAATCTGTTGTAACAATGGTGCCAAGGCAATGCTAAATAAACCCAATAATGAGCCAAAAAATAATACAGCCACGACAAATACTGACAAGCTATGTGGGAATTTTTTCTTTTTCAAATATTCGACAAAAGGCTCAAGTGCTAATGCAAATATTAATGAAATGAAAATAAGTATTAAAGTTGCCTTAATTATATAAGCCAAATAAACAGCAGCAATTAAAAACCCAGTTATTAAAATAGTTCTTGGAGTAATCACAAAGCTTAAAGGTGTATTTAATTTGGGCATAATTAAATTTATTGTACTATATAATCAATAATACTCGCCATTTTATTAAATAAGATTCCTTGATCAGGATTAATTTTACGAGAAAACTTTTCGTATTTTTTAAACCATGTTTGCTGTCGTCTAATATATGCATGCAAATCAAATTTAATACGCTCCAAAGAATCTTGTTCATTTGCTTTACCTTCAATAAACTCTTTTGCTGTTTTATAAATAATACCTTCCATTGGAGTCGTATCTGAATATCCAGCTTTTAATAAACCTTCAACTTCAGTTAATAATGGAGGCCAAATTTCTTGTGCCCATTTATCAACTCTAGCAAATAAGTCGTCCCTAGTTCGATAAAGATATACAGTTTTATGAAGTGTCAAATCAAAGCTCTTAGATTCTCTACTCTCCACGTTATATAACTCAAGCAACTCAATACGCCTAATTAATCGATGTGGGTTGTTTGCATCACTATTATTCATTTCATTCAAAATATTTTTTGGCAGTCGATTGCGAAGCTCTTGAATTGAAAGCGTTTCAATTGATTTTCTAAACTCCCAATTTGGTTTTAGATCTTCTTCAAATGATCCACCTAAAAACGAATCAACATAAAAACCTGTGCCACCAACAATAATTGGTGTTTTTTTTCTAGATTCTATTTCTGCAATACATGATTGTGCATCCCTTTGGAAATCAGCAACTGAATATTTAACATTAGGTTCACAAACATCGTATAGCCAAATATTAACGCCGTTAATTGTCCAATTGCGGTCGTTTTTTTCTATTTCAAATTTTTTAGCATTAAGTGGAAGTTTTCCTGTACCCACATCAAAGTGTTTATAAATTTGCCGAGAATCTGCTGAAATAATTTCACCGTTAAGCCGTTCACAAAGTTTTAATGCTAAAGATGTTTTTCCACTAGAAGTAGGCCCAATTACAAAGATCATAGATTCATTATATATGCTATTCCCAGATAGACTATAATGTATAAGTGAAAAAACGCTTTAAACACGACAATTTAAATATATTCATAGAGAACCTCAAGACCCTATTCCCTATGGATTTCCCAACAATCGAAAAAGGTCTAAAAAGAGAAAGACCAACGACATTTCGCTTAAATTCAAGTAAAACTTCAATTGAAACAGTAAAAAAAGACCTCAATAATGAAGGTTTTGAATTCATAAGTGGCCCATTTAAAAATAGCTATATTTTAACCAAAATTCCTGATGGAAAGTACATTTCGGATACGAATTCATTTAAAAATGCTGATATTTATATCCAAGAACTTGCAAGTATGGTTCCGCCATTAGTTTTAAATCCAAAACAAGATGAAAAAATCCTAGACATGGCATCTGCACCTGGAAGCAAAACCACACAAATGGTTGATATGACAAACGACAAAGCAGAAATTTTAGCACTAGAAAAACATCCAATCCGAATACAAACACTCCAGCATAACATCAAGCAATTTGGTGCAGAATCAGTTCAAGTGCTTTTAACAAATGGTATTAAATTCGATATGCGTTACCCACAATTTAAGGAATTTTTTGATCGAATACTTGTAGATGCACCATGTTCAAGCGAAGGCCGATTTAATTTAAATGATCCTAAAAGCTATAAATTTTGGAACATTCACAAACGCAAAGACATGACAAAAATACAAAAAGGCCTAATAATTGCCGGAATCAGAATGCTAAAACCAGGCGGCACTTTAGTCTACTCAACCTGTACATTTGGAATCGAAGAAAACGAGCTAGTACTTGAATGGCTGCTACAAAAATATCCAGATCTAAAAGTCGAAAAAATTGATACAACTGAAAACGGAATCAACATTAAAAATGTTAAAAAGGGATTCATCAAAACACCTGAAGGCAAAGACTTAAATAAACAAATCGCAAACTCAATTAGAATCATGCCAAACGAAAATTTTGGAGGTTTTTTTGTTGCGAAGATAAAAAAAGTAATATAGGAATTAGTTAATCCCCCAAAAATCTTTAATCGCCGTTATATAGTGGTTCTTTGTTATCAACTTTAATAACTCATCTTTTGTTACCCACTTATAGTCTGTGTGTTCTTCAGATAACACTACATTAAATTCAGTTGTTGTCGCAAAAAAGCACATTAAAATATACCAATAACCTTTATATTTTTTGTGTTCAGAGGATTGATCAAAAATTGAAGATACTTTTGAAATATCCTCTTCTTTAATTATGATTCCAGTTTCTTCTCGCACCTCTGAAACCAAGGACTGCTTAACCGATTCGTTTTTTTCCATTTTTCCACCGGGCAAATCCCAATCCCCCTGACCATAACGATCATTCGGAGCTCTCTTTATTGCTAAATATTTATCTTTATTTTTTAATAATACTTTAGTCACTAACAAGATTTTCGGTAAATCATTCATTGGAGTACGTGGCATTTTTATTTATAAAACGATTTCAATACAAAAGTTAATAAATTATAATGGATTTTCTTTTTGCCACAAATCTAAAA
The DNA here is from genome assembly GCA_964510925.1 of uncultured Candidatus Saccharibacteria bacterium. GTDB lineage: Bacteria > Patescibacteriota > WWE3 > 2-01-FULL-39-13 > 2-01-FULL-39-13 > CAZEDS01. The sequence goes on along the minus strand of CAZEDS010000008.1, from coordinate 27,681 downwards.
GCAATTTATGTCTACGTTTTTTTTCTTTTAAAGGCACATCATCTTTCATTAATTTGGCAGCTGCAGTACCTTCACGTGGAGAATAGATTGAAATATACGCAGATTTGAATTTGAAATTTTTAAATAAATCCATAGTTCGCATAAACTGTTCTTCAGTTTCAGTAGGAAATCCAACAATAATATCAGTACCAAACTCCATATCTGGAACAGCATTTTTAATGCGAATCATTAAGTCTTTGAATTCTTCTATCGTATGGCGTCGATTCATCTTCTTTAAAATATCGTTATCACCACTTTGAACAGCAAAATGTAAAAATCTAGTAATTTTGGGAAGCTTTAACGCCTCAATTAAATCTTGTGTAAAATCAAACGGATTAGAAGAAATAAAATTTATTTTTGCTATATTTTCGACTTCATGAACTTTTCTCAAAAGAGAAGCAAAAGGAATCTTATCATTCGATCCAGCCCGTAATTTAAACTTAGTCTCTCGATCTAAACCCCAAGAATTAACATTTTGACCAACCAACAGAATATTTTTATATCCTCTTGAGACCAAATGCTCTATTTCATCCAAAATATCTTTTTCTGAGCGGCTAATTTCTTCACCTCTTGCATATGGCACAACACAAAAGGTACAAAAATTGTCACATCCAGTCGAAATATTTACATAAGCCCAATCAGTTTCATTTTGTAGCTCTGGATTAATATCAGTTTTTTTATTCATTACAGTTTGGGCAGCCCATTCATCTACTAAACCTTTGGATACAAGAATTTGTGGAATTTGCCATTCTTCATCTGGTGCCAACAAAAAATCTGCCCAAACTAAACGATCTTTGATTGCATCAAGCTGAACACGTTTTCTGTCTCCTTTTGCACTACCAATCATGCATCCAGTAACAAAAATAACTTGGTCACCTTTTTTATCATAAAATTCTCCACGATTAGTTTTGCTTTCTCCCAATTTGAGACCCCAACCGTATACTTTATCTTCAGATTTTTGACGAACCGAACAGGTATTAATAATTAAGACATCGGCAACTTTATAATTTTTGGTTTCAATAAATCCTAATGCTTCAAGTGTTCCTGCCATGGCTTGGCTATCACGAACATTAGCCTGACACCCAAATGTTTGAATATAATATTTTTTTATTCCTGAAATTTCTGCTTTCTTTTTCTGCATTTTTAGCATGCGGCTATTATACCAAGGTCAGACCCAAAAGGGTCGCACCCTTTTGGGTCTGACCCTTTACGACCCTATTTTCGAGCATTCTAAAAGGTTACTATTTCAATGAAATATTAGAGAAAAGGACAGATCTTTAAATGCTATGAATCAACCCAATTTTTTATATGAATTTGATCAGACGATAAGACTTCTTCAATTCGAAATTGCGTACCAACTGATAAGTCACTTGGTAACGAATCTAGCTCAAACCACTTTGCATCGATTATTTCAGCCTCATCAATTTTTAGATCAGAAATATTTTGAATATCAGTGACTTTAAAAGTAACAACAGTGTCATCATGCTTATCTTGAAAAAAACGATAAATACCTTGAAGCTCAAAGATATTTGCTTTTAAATTTGTTTCCTCAAAAAGCTCCCGCTTAGCAGCATCTAAAATTTCTTCTCCTTTATCAATACCACCACCAGGGAAAAAATATCCTGGTCTATAAGAGTGCTTAACCAAAAGAACTTGGTTATTATCATTCAAAACAATAAGTCGCACACCAAAAGTTCTTAGTCCTAAAAGTCTTTTATAAATTCGGTGAAGATAAAAACGTATTTTTGTAATTTTTGTTTTATGAGACATCGCTTCCGTTTTTCAATGTTACTGAAGGAAACAATAGTGCCAAAGAATCTTCATCAGAAGCACATAAAATCATACCCTGACTTTCAAGACCCATCATTTTTCGAGGTTCAAGATTGATAACAACTGGTAATTGTTTTCCGACCAAATTTTCTGGACTAAAATACTTTGATATTCCTGAAAGAATTTGCCTTTTTTCAAAACCAAAATCAATTATTAATTTGAGCAACTTATCAGAACCTTCAACTTTTTCAGCTGATTCAACAGTACCAATTTTTATAACAAATTTACTTAAATCATCAATCTTTTGGTATTCCATATATTAAAAATTTAACAAAACTAACTAACAATTTCGTCTAAAACTTTCAAAACATCTTCTTCAATTTTAGCATTATTAAATTTTTCTCTGAGAATTTTTGCACCATCTATTCCTTTAAAATACCAATGCACATGTTTTCTAAAAGTAAAAACACCAGATGTTCCATATTTTTTTACATGCAAGTTAAAATGACGACGAACAACTGCAACACGTTCATCCAAACTTGGCTCTTTATACGAACCTGTTTCCAATAAATCTTTTGCTTGTTTAAAAAACCAAGGATTTCCCAAAGCACCGCGAGCAATAAGTGCACCATCTGCTTTAGTTATTTCTAAAGCTTTTACTACGGCTTCAGGTGTATGAATATCTCCGTTCGCAAGTAATGGGATACTAAGAACTTTCTTAACCTCAGCAATTTTATGCCAATCAGCTATCCCAGAATATCCTTGCGCTTTTGTTCTCCCATGAACAGTAATCAAACTAGCTCCCGCTTTTTCAAGCTGTGGCGCAAATTCAATACAGGAATTTGGATCACTCCAGCCTAATCTGATTTTGACAGAAAGCGGTACATTGATCGATTCTTTTACTTTTGAAACAATCGAAGTTGCAACTTTAACATCGTTCATCAATGCACAACCATTAAAATTACTGGTTAATTTGTAAACAGGACAACCCATATTAATATCAAAACCTTCTGGGCTATGCTCTTTTGCAATGATCATTGCGGATTGGGCCATTACTTCAGGGTCTGACCCAAAAATCTGTTGAACTAAAGGCCGCTCTGAAGCATCAATATCAGTCATTTCTAGCGTTTTTTCACTACCACGAACAATAGCTTCCGAAGAAACCATTTCCCTAAACATTACTGGATATTCTGAATCACCCGTTACTTCTTTTACAACCTGACAAAAAGGCGAATCAGTCATATCAGCCATCGGTGATAGTGCAATTATTGGTTTTTTAAGTGAATTCCATTCTAATTTCATAACTTAAAGGTCGCACCTTTTAAGGTCAGACCTTTAAAGTTTATTGACAATTAATTATAGGTTTATTAGTTAAGAATTACAAAGAGTAATAAATACAAGGGTAATCAAAGCTTCTACTTAAAGGTCGCACCCAAAAAGGTGCGACCTTTAAGTTTGGTCAATTACTACTTAAGCCTTTGGCTTATCTAACTTATCCAATTTCATACCTTTAATAACATAGTAAATAACAGCCGCAATAATAACAAAATCGATAAGAGTTGAAACAAAATGTCCCCATAAAAAGGTCGCACCATAAATGCTAAAAGAAGCATCA
>CAZEDS010000008.1:0-24247 GCA_964510925.1 uncultured Candidatus Saccharibacteria bacterium | reverse complement strand
GCCAAATTTCCAGCTGATTTTAGGAGTAAACCTAAAACCGGGCTAATAAAATCGGCAATAAGCGCACTAACAAGGTCTTTTACAGAACCTCCTAAAATAATACCGATAGCAAGTCCAATTACGCCTTGCTCACGAATAAAATCAAAAAATCCTTCTAATTGTTTGTTCATCAAAATTCACCTCCCAAATTAACGGAAAATATGACTAAAATCACTAAAAATCTCTCCTATATTATAACAACTGGAAATTGCGAACGCATTATTTTGTATCGCAATATGTTTTAAGTACAGCTAAAACCGAATTTATAACCATTTTTATAGGTAGCTGCTCACGTATAATTCCACCAGCAGATAACTTGTGCCCACCACCATTAAAATTTGCTTTGCAAATTTCATTCACATCGTAACTTTCATCATATGATCGCATTGATAAAGTGTATGCCGACTGCTTTTGGTCATATCTAATAAAGAATGTAATTTTTACACCTTCGATGTTTTTAATTTCATCTATAGTTGAAAACGACAGATTTATTTTAGGATCTATTCTTGCAGACTCTAATTCATCACTCTCAAAATATGAATATGCAATTTTTTTCTCAAAAACCTGAAGGTTTTTTAAAATAATTCCCTTAACTTTTAATTCATCTAAACTCATAGAAACTTTAGCAATTTCAGAAATATCATAAATTCTTAAACCGGATTTTTTTAACAAAGAAGCAACCATTTCAACATCTGAATAATCAGATTTATCGTAAGTTAAATATCCAGAATCAGACAAAATCCCCAATAACAAATACTTAATCGATACATCATCAAGCCTATAATCCAAAGCCTCAAAAAGAGAAAATAGCATTGAACAAGTAGAAGATGCTTGACTCAAAAAATTCAAATCTCCGTAACTACTGTTAACACCAAAATGGTGATCAATGTTTATTATTTTTGTTAAACGATTTGTTGGAAACGAAAACCCCTCAGAAGAAGAAAGTTTATATTGACTACCGCAATCAACAACAATCACAACATCAGTAGACATATAATCAATTGTCGCTGCATCAACATTTTCTTTGATAAACATGACATCAGAATTTATTTTTTTTAGTGGTGTTTTAAATGAATCTGATATCTCTTTTAAAAACACCATTTCGCAATCGACCAAAAAGGTCTTTTTGACAAAATTACGAATCAAAATTCCTGAACAAACAGCATCAAAATCTAATCTTGAATCAATAATGCATACAACTTTTTTAGCCCCATCAAGGGTAGCAATAAATTCATCGGCGAACTTTTTTACAGATTTGGAATCAACCATTTATTTTGATAACTATTTTAGCAAGATGAATTGTAACAGATAACCTCTTTTATTGGATAAAAAAGAACGAGTCTGCAATTTGATCTAAATAGTCAAGATTCTCTGGAGATATATTTAGCGAATATAGAGAAACTGCAATATAACCGCCTACTCTGTTTGGAAGCATAACAACATAAACATGATCTTTATATGAACCAGGCTTAAAATTATCTGGAAAACCAGCACCTTCATAAATCTTTACCCGATCAATCCTATATGCCTCAACCCCACTTTTAAGCTTAACTTTGATTAGCGAGAATTTGTCAGGATCACATGAAATCGATCCTGTTACACTATCAAGCGTACATCCCAAATCAGCATCAAGCAAAGTCTGCTGAAAACTTCGCTTTGGATCCTGCGTATAGAAATCTTCCATCAAAAGAATACTTAAGCCCTTAGAAATAAAATGCATTCCAGTGTAAGAATTAGAGTCCACCGTAAGTTTTTCAAATTCTGGATAATCAAATCCAAACCCATATTTAGGATTTATAAAGCGAGTATAGCCAGACTTAAGCTGAGGAATAGAAGCCTGAGTTGATGCCTGTTGCACTGGCATATTAGATGATTGATCCTTATCAACTGACTTAAAATGAGTATTTAACAGCTTGTAATAAGAAACAAATCCAGCAGCCACGGCTGAAAATATTACTAATATTAAAAATATAATACGAGCATTTTTGTTCATCACCTTAAAACCTTACTACAAATCCCAGACATTGTCTCCAAAAACAATCCCCTATAGGCCCTGTGATAACATGGCATCCGCTACACGTTTAAAACCAGCAATATTTGCACCTTTTAAATAATCAACATAATCAGAATTCTTTGATTTTCCGTACAGGACTGCTTTTGAATGAATATTTTGCATTATGCTTTTTAACTCTGAATCTACTTTTTCTGCAGTCCATTCTGTATGTCCGCTATTTTGAGCCATTTCTAAAGTTGAGACCGCAACACCACCCGCATTTGATGCTTTTGCAGGGGCAAACAAAATTTTATTTTCATGAAAAACATTAATCGCTTCAGCTGTTGAAGGCATATTTGCACCTTCTCCAACTAGCATAATTCCATTTTTTGTTAAATTTTCAGCATCAATCTTTGATATTTCATTTTGAGTAGCACAAGGAAAAGCAACATCCGCTTTTACTCCCCATGGATTTTTACCAGCAACAAATTCTGCATTATATTTTGCCGCATATTCACTAATACGACCCTTTTTATTATTTTTTAAATCCATAATAAAATCTAATTTTTCAGAATCTATTCCGGCAGAATCAAAAATGTAACCATCAGAATCGGACATCGTCAAAACTTTAGCTCCTAATTCAATAGATTTTTTTGCAGTATACTGCGCAACATTTCCAGAACCAGAAATAATAACCAATTTATCTTTTAAAGAATCGTTCTTGGTTTTTAACATTTCTTGTGCAAAATAGACTAAACCATAACCAGTAGCCTCAGGTCTTAAAAAGCTTCCACCCCAACCAACACCTTTTCCTGTTAATGCTCCACTAAAAGTATTTGTGATTTTTTTGTACTGACCAAAAAGATAACCAATTTCCGTTCCGCCAACGCCAATATCACCTGCTGGGACATCAGTTAATGGTCCAATATGTCGATATAATTCATTCATAAAGGCTTGGCAAAAACGCATAATTTCTGAATCAGATTTTCCTTTTGGATCAAAATCGCTTCCACCTTTTCCACCACCAATTGGCAAACCAGTTAAGCTATTTTTGAAGGTTTGTTCAAATCCTAAAAATTTTAAAATACTAAGATTTACGGAGGGATGAAATCTCAAACCACCTTTGTATGGTCCGATTGCACTACTAAATTGAACCCGATAACCTCGATTTATTTGAATTTGATTTGCATCATTTACCCAAACAACTTTAAAAGAAATAATACGCTCAGGCTCAACGAGACGCTCTAAAATTTTGTGCTTTTCATATTGCGGATTGGATTCCAAAAATTCTGAAAGTGAGCTTAATACTTCATCTACTGACTGTACAAATTCAGATTCAGTTGGATTCATTAATTTAACTTTGGAAATTATTTCTTGTGTGTAGTTGGTCATACCAGAAAATATATTCCTAATAGACATTACAAACAACGATTTATTTTGTAGTTATTGGTTTGTACGGATTTTGAAATGATCCAAATCGATGCTTAGGGTTAAAATCCGGATTAAATGTAGTTGTATAAGTTATAAAATCAGAATTTTTACCATTAAAATATCTCCAAATCTCCAAGTATTCTTGCTCTTCTGGAGAAAGATCGGACGTATCGACAAATTCCTCATCTAAAAAAACAAAAACTTTACCCTTAGAATCAGAATAATAGCTTCCATTTAGGTTACCTGCAAATGCATCTAAGTTATCGGTTGAACCAAGTGCTTCCCAGATGGCAATCCATTCATTTTCCTTAAACTTTGATTCACCACTCGCCAATTGCAGTAAACGCAATCTAGACATTGAATTATAGTTAACTGGTCTTTGCTTTTCTGCCATCTCTTGCTCTGCTCTTGCTAACATCTGATCTGAATATTTTATTAGTTTAATAATTTGGTCTAATTCAAAAATCTTTAAATCTTTTTGCAAGTTTTCTATAGTTTTTGGCTTAGTTCCATCAGCATAAAAAGCACTATAAAAGACATTTTGAAGAAGTATGACGTTTCTATCTCGATATTTTTCTAAGAGCGCACGTTCATTAGAATCTTCTGTTTTTTCCTCAAGTAAATCTAAATATCCATTAATCGATAAATACACATCAATTTCATCAAAGATATTGGCTTCAGCGGAATCTTGTTGCTCTGTATCAAACAATCCTTTGGTCAAAAAGTCATCTGTTTGACTCGAGTTTAAATGAAATTGGTGCTCGCAATTTGGTAAGGTATCGGCTGTAAACATGACGGAATTATATACTATAAGCCGTTTGAGCAAAAGACTCTATGAAGTAAAGTTTTTCCACATCTGACTGGCTTTTGGCTTCATATCACCTAGATATTTGCTATTTAATCCTTTTGAAGAATATGGCTTTTCACACTCGGACGAAAGCTCTTCAAAGGCCATTTGAGCTATAGGCATTTTGTAATAGAGCAAAATAGGCAAATTTGCAGTGTTATGGAGTTCTAGCGTCATTTTTAGGTCGTTTCCGGGGTCAAGGAACCCAGCAGTCACATGAATCAATAACCCGAGCCTACCAACTGAGCTCTTGCCCTCAAGACGTCCTACATATTTTGACGAGACTCCTGTTTTTTCAAAAATCAAACCCAAGGCAAAATCTCCTGGATGCAAGACAAAAGGTTCATCATCATTTATGACGATTTCTTTCATCATAGAATCAACCTGTTTTTTTGGATCAATTACAAAATTTTTTTGAGGATCAAAAACCAAAAAAGTACTATCTAAATGCAAATCGACTGAAGCCGGTTGCAAATACTTTTCATCAAAAGGATCAATTTGGATATCTTTGCTTAATATGGCTTTTTTAATATCACGATCGGAGAGGATCATAAAAATAGCGTATCAAAAGTTTGCACTAATAAAAAGGTATCTAACAACCTAGCTAAATAACTCAAACTTTGACGCTATCCCATTGAAAACCCCAACAATTCAAGATAAAATGACCCGCAGTAAAAATTTATTTCTTTAAAATCCTACCCAAATACAAACAATGACACCACCAAATTTAGAAAATTTACAAGAAAATATAGATGAAGTTCAACAACCGAGTCCTGAAATTTCAACTAAAGGAAGTTCTTTACCAAGCGTTTACGGAAAAATTGCATCGAGATTTATGCAAATTGGTTATGCTACGTCTATTATTACTGGAATTGTTGGTGTAAAACCATCATTTGCACAAGATTGTAACGGGCTTGAAAAATGTATCATTTACGAAGAACCAAAAAATCCATTCACCTTTGGCGAAAATGGAATTACTAAAGCAGAACCAACGGTATTCTCTATTGAACCACTTACACAACAACCAACTGTTTATTATGGCGTCGAACCTGAACCTAAAGCAATTTTAGTAGACAACTGGACTGATAAGGTTAATCCTGTAATTCCCGCAAACATCTCAAAAGACACTCCAATAATAACTAACGATGGATCATATTACGGTTACAATATGGTTTCAGCCCAAGAACTCCAAATAAGAGCCGAACAGCAACAAGCAGCAATTAGAGCAGCCTATGCTCAAAATTCTGCAAGGGTAACGACAAAAATGTTCGAAATCGCTACAGATAATATTACCGGTAAATTTCAACTAGACGGCAGCACAACAATTCAACCAGAAATTGAAACTGATGTATTAATGCCAAACTCAGTAATAAAAACTGCCGATGAAGTTACTGCAATTTCAATTGAAAGCACAAAAAATACTACGCTCCTAGATATAGCCAAACAACTAAACGAAAAATTCGGGATAAGTAGTCCTCAAATGATTCAAGAAATAATAGATGAAACCTTAAAGCATTACGAAAATCCTTCTGATGCACCAGTTATCGCAGGCAATCCTGACTTTTTAAAAAGCACCGGAAAAATATACATCCCACAAAAATATCTTGAGGTGATCTTAGAAAACTTTGATACAGAAAATCTAAACAGAAATCCAATTATTAACGTTGGCTTTGACAACGAAAAAAACGCAATTCAACAATTCGGTCCAATAAGCCCACGTGGACACACATTCACATTAAAAACTGATAAACAAAATCAAGTAACAGGATTCATAAATCTTGATAATGCGAGTTTAGATGAAATTGCAGAATCAATTTCTAACGATCCAAAAATCCAAGAATCAATGCCAGGATTAACAAAAGAAATGGTAATTGAAATGTTTAAAGCCGATCCTCAAAATAATGGATTAATAAACGAATCCACACTCGCTTCACGAAGTGAAACTACGCTTAACATACCGGCCGAACTTGCAAACGCTTTAAACAAATATATAAATTCATTAATTCCAGGTGAAAATAAAATAGGACCAGGTGGATTTGAAGCCATGCAAACTTTAAAGTTAATGTCAGAAGCAAGCCAAGATTTATTAACAGCAACGACTGAGGAAGAAGCAAATACATATAACTCTGAATTAGAAATATATAAAGGTATACTTCAAACGCAAATTAATTCTTTACCTGAAAACGAAAAGGAATCTATTGCAAAAGCTTTTAACGAAATCGCTGAACAAGAAAACAATATACCTAAAATTCTTGTAAAAGGTTCAGAAATTAAATCATTCTTACAAGCCTTGGGCATATCAGATATCTCTGAAGAATCTTTAGCATTTATAGATCAAAATGATCTTATAAGTTTTGAAAATGGACAACGATTTGAATATCAAAATACAGATGGAACTTTGATGCAAGTATTATTAACAGTTGGCACCAGCCAAACTCAAAAACAAATTGCTCAGTTAGCCCTAGACGAAGCAGACGAAGCACTTTTAAAAACAGTCCAAGAACTTTTTGAAAATGGTGTAGTAAATGTTGGTGACGACATGTTTATCAGTGCGGCTCAAGCAGCAAAAAGCCCTTTGGCAGATGGTCTATTTGGAAAAATAGTTAACGGATCGACTCCGATACTTCAACTAGTTGAAGGTCAAACAGGTGCAAGAGTATCATTACAAACAGCAAGACAACTTTTAGCGGCACTAAGTGAAGTTGGCATACCTTTCTTTGCAGTAAACCCTAACATTGATATCCAAGGTCTAGAGATCGTAGACGATAAGGGAAGAACTATACGCTGGAGTGAAATTGCAGAACAAGCAGCAAAGAAAAACCCTTTAAATGATCTTAACTTCAAGACTATCGCTGAAACACTAGCCGGTATATTTGAAGTAGCTGAGTTAACAGAACCAAAACCCGTATTAAGTGTCGACAACCCAGATTATCAAAAGCTTTCTGATCTAGAAGCCGAATACGAAATAGCTAAACAATCGGGAGATGCCCAAAGAATACAAACTGCATTTTATAATTTGAATCTACATCAAGCAGAATTAACTGAAAAATATGGCACGACAGAGCCAACAATCGCAAGAGTAACAGGTGGCCAAAACATACATACAACACCACCAACACTTGATGAAAATGCCAAAACTGATTACATAAGACTTTCTCAAGATATCAATAACCCAAACCTTCCAATCGAAGAAAGAGTCAAAGCATTCGATGAAATTTGGTACAAATATAGCGACCAAATCGTCGATAAATTATTTTTTAAAGCGGGATACTCAGGTCCTAAAGATAAAGACAAAAGACTGACTAAAGAAGCCGATGATGCAAAAATGAAGCTTTATTTTAAAATCAGAACGCAAGTCTCAAATGGAGTCTTCAACGATCAAAAACCGCTCATTTTAACTGCATATCTAAGCACCGCAGCAGGAACACGAGTAATCGATGACTCAAGAGCCGCACAACTAAAATGGGAAGTCGGACCAGTTGACCTTTTCTTTGGACCACAAGTAGCAACCGGTGATTTTAGTGATGAACTGATAAATCAAGTTTACTTTGATTGGGTAATGCAAAAAGCAAAAGAGGAACTAGACCCAAGAATATATGATGCATTCGATCTGTATATTCAGGGTTACTCAGGGGAAGAAATAGCTGAGAAACTTAATATCGAGAAAGGCACAGTAAAAAGCAGAGTGTCTAGAGCAAAAAAAGCAATAAAAGGAATTATAGAGGGAAAAGAAATCACTGGCGACGCTGAAAATTAATGTGATTTAAAAATGGCGGAAGGGATGGGGTTCGAACCCATGGGCCCCGTTAGGAGCACGGCTTTCCAAGCCGTTCCGTTAGACCACTCCGGCACCCTTCCACATTTAGCTCATTTGGAGGTCGCACCTTTTTGGGTCAGACCTTCAAATGAGCTAAACGACTTCGAAAATTATACCCTATTTATACACTTAAATAGAACTTTTACTTATAAAATAGCGAATGTCTAGACAAATAGGTATAATACCGATTATGAACAATACAACAATAAGTAACCTAAACTGGAGATATGCAACAGATGATTTTGATAAAACAAAAAAGCTTTCAAACGAACAATTAGAACTACTCAAAGAAGTTTTACGTTTAACACCTTCGTCATTTGGTCTACAACTCTGGAAATTCTATATAATCGAAAATCCAAAAATGAGAGAGGATATAAAAGCCGCATCATGGAATCAACCTCAAACAACAGATGCCTCGCATCTAATATTGTTAGCATCAAAAAAAGATGTAAATACAACTGATGTTGATGAATACATAAGATCTATTTCTGAAACCAGAAAAATGCCATTCGAAAGCTTAGACGGTTTTAAAAAAATGCTTACTGATTTCATCTCTGGAATGCCAAAGGAAGCCTTAAGTAATTGGATGGCAAAACAAGTTTATATTGCACTAGGAATTTTAATTGATACTTGTGCTCAAAACCAAATCGATTCATGTCCTATGGAAGGATTTGATAAAAAAGCAGTTTCAGAAATCATTGGTGCCGACAAAGAAGGTTATGAAGTTCAGGTTATGTGCCCTGTTGGATTCAGATCTAATACTGAAAACTTCAAGCAAATAAAAGTCAGATATCCTATGGATAAAGTTGTTAAAGTAATTTAATAAATAGATCGAAAAAGGGTCTGACCCGTTTTATGAACTGTTAATATAATGTGTTTTCTTTAAAATACGGAACAATAATGAATCCTATAATTTTGGGTTCGTGTCTGCGTAAGAGAAATGTTAATTAAATTTTAATAAAACGGGTCAGACCCATTCTTTTAATGTTCCTTGAGTTCTTTTAAATCTTTATCCGGATAATAAAGCAAAAACAGACCAAATAAAATGCCACCAATGGAAGAAAGAATATGAGTTCCGCCAAACAAATAGGAATCGATATTATCAAGCACATACCAAGAACCTCTCCAAATCAATACAACTGCAAAAACATCTCGCATGTGACCTAAAATTTCTTTTTTTGAAAATGGATCAGGTTTAATTAAGTTTTTTTTCATAAATTCCAATAATATGCACTTTTGAGAATTCAAAGTATTTATCTATTACCTGTTCAAGTTTACAGCTAAACCAAAATAAAAGATTATTAAAACTAATATAGCTAGGGTCCCCATTCAAAATAAATTTAGATTTTTTAAATCCAATATCAAATAAAAGTTTATCGATAGAAAATTCTGAATTCACCAAATAAAATTTTTTAAAAGTGTCATTCTCTTGCCTTCCATATAAACGCTTTGTAAAAAAATCGTGAAATCTTTGTGGAATAAGTCTAATAATCCAAACATTATAATTATAAATATTCGGTGTAATAAAAATAAATTTTCCACCAGGCTTTAGAACACGATTTATTTCAGCAAAAACTTCTTTTGGGTTAGACAAATGTTCAAGAACCCAAGCACAAACCACAATGTCAAAAAAATCATCCTCAAATGACATCTTTTCAGCCATCCCAACAAATTTATTTTTAATAACATGGTTCTTTTCAATTGCAGAAGCATCTGGATCTAATCCATATGCGTTCTCTAAATTTTGATAAACATCAGCCATTAATTCACCGTGGCCACAGCCTATATCTAGAATTCTACATTCTTGGTTTTTGATATTCGAAACAATTGATTCTTTATAAATGGTCTCGCTGTTCTTCCAGTCAGAACGAATTTGTGAATACTTCAATCGATAAATAGCCTGTTTTGTCATTAAGATATTTTACAATGATACGAATAAATAATCAGATTGATTATTTAGGATTGCTCTTTCTATTACTAAATAACAAATAGCCAAAGACAAAAACAACCATCAATAGAATTCCACTTAAAAGTTTAAATATTGGATTGTCTTCAACTTCGATAACATTATTAATATCGGAAGTATCTTCAGATTCAATAGTTGAAGTTTCAGTTTGTTGATTAATATTCTCTTTGATCCTATTTTCAATTGATCTTTGTTTAATCTCTTGTATCCCCTCGTAATCAGTTTTATCGATCGGCGGTTTTGAAGTTATTGAATTATTTACTACTTTAATTGGGCTTGGCGTTGCCGTTGGAACAGTTGTAACTCCAGCACTTGGAGTACTTGCCGGTGCGTTATTTGCTTGTGTGGAATCAAGATTAGGAATATAAACTGGATAACCGCCGTTACCTTTGTTGTCTTTACTTCGGTTTCCTACGGTATCTTCTAAATCAATCCAAACAACGCGTCTATCATCATATGCCCATTCTATATATTCAGGATTACCTTCAAAAACTTTTACACCTTGGCTCATTAATGGATCGTTACTTACATAAACCTTTTTTATTGCGCTCAGTTCGTCATATCCATATAAATTAATTCGCGCTTTTGGAGAATTAGTCGGTATTGCTTCAGCATAAATAAGTGGTGCTGCTGAATCTACTACATAACTTGTCTCATATATTTGTGAAATATTCCCAATGGAATCTCTAAACTGGCATTCGATAATAAAGGAAGCGGCATCAGGGATTGAATTCAATGTTGTGTCAGATGATAAATGCATTAGCGTATATTGACCACTTGAATTAATATCACTCCACGGAATGTCATTAATATTCTTTTGATTTGTACATCTGATCGATTGCACTGGGGAATAGGCATCTTCTGCATCTGCATAGACAATCAGTTGATAAGAACTATTTTTACCGATGATTGAAGGCATTACATTGACCCCGCCAATCGGTGGAACTGTATCCAAAATGAACTGCCTATTAAATGTTTGCTTAGTATTGTCTGATTTTGTAATTTCAAAATACAGAATTATTGGTCCTGAAGCCCCAACAAATTTATATGGAAAAGAAACAACTTGATCGTTATAAGTCTTTAGGTTCAACCTAAAATCAGCACTTTGTGAAACTTTAAGACCGTTAATATTTAACGAACCGTTGCCATCTGTATCTTTAATATCTACAAATAATTGATTATCTTCCTTACCTGTGAGGTATTTTTCTTTTGAGATTCCATACATATAATCTGCCAAATAGACATCGTCTACGGTGTCTGCTGCTGCGTGAATTTTGGCTGGGATAACAAACGTAAGAAAAAGAAACAGGGTTGTAAAGGCAATTACTGATTTTTTCATTTATTTAATGATAAACAAATTAATAAATTATAAAAAGGGGGTCATAAAAAGAGGGGTCTGACCCGTTTTATGAACTGTTAATAATTAAGTTCGCCTTAAAATACGGGATAATAATAAAAATGAATGCTTTTGTATATTGTCTGCGCAGGAGTATGTTAATTAAATTTTAATAAAACGGGTCAGCCCCCTTCTCTTCACTCTTTTTTTACACCGTTTATAAAATCCCCAAACTCTTCCTTAAATCTATCCTTATTAAATTTCAAAACACTCATTTTAATAGCAACCGGATCCATATCATACGTTTCCAGATAATGAATCCCATTCAAAAATAAATTCTCATTCAAATCATCAAAAAACACACCGTTAACATTTTCAATAACAGTTTCAGTATTTCCACCGCTACGCAAAGCACACACAGGCTTTCCATAAAACATAGGCTCAAGCGTAGACATACCAAAATCTTCATCTCGAGTAGCACAAATAAAAGCCTTACAATTCTGCAATAACCAAGCCTTGTTTTCCTCCGAAATGAATCCCAACATATTTATGCATTCATATTTTTGAGCAATTTCATTCAAGCGTTCTTTATCAGGACCACTTCCCGCAATAACGAGATTAATATTATTTTTTCCACAAGATTCGATTATAAAATCAATATTTTTAAACGAAGCCAACCTTGAAACAACCAAATAATAATCACCTGCATCAAATTTTAAATTTGTAGGTTTTGCAGCCAAAACAGTCATATCAATATTTGCAAAAGGAAAAATAATCTTAGCATCACGGCCATAAAATTTTAAAATTCTCTGGCGAACAGTCTCCGAATTACACAACAAATAATCAGGAAAACCAGCCGCTTTTTTATCAACAAATCGCAAAATTACATCAAGCGGAAACAACAAACCTGCGATAATCGGATTGCTTCTTTTTCGAATATCACCTTTTAAACCATATAAAAACCTTGGAGGCGTATGAATATAACTCACGTGCACTTGATCTTTTGAAGTTCTCAAACATTTTGCAAAATGCGCAGTAGAAGAAATCACCAAATCATATTTTGATAAATCCAAAGAATAAAAATACAACGGCAAATCCGCAACTAAAAGCTTATTAACAAACCACCTTAAATATTTTGGAATATGATTTTTCCACTTAGGGAAAAAAATACGATCAGTTTTTCCACCAAAAAGATTAAATTTTTTGATTAAAGATTCATCACAAGTCGAAGAATAAATATCGGCATCAGGATAAAGTTCCCAAACAGCTTGTACAACACTTTCAGCCCCTCCGTATACATCAAGATAATCATGAACAATTGCAATTTTCTTAAATTTCGAATCCACATTCATGTGTAAATTATACCTTAAGGTATGTTTGGATAAAAAAGGATTAAACAGTTAAGGATAAATATGAGATATCATCTCGAGGATCTTTGCCAACAACAACACGGTTCAGCGTACTCTCTAAATTCTTAGCAAGAACTGCATCTGAAACTTGTTGTTCTTTTACTGTTGTTTGAGAGTCAATAACTTGCCTAAAATGCCTCTGTGATAATCCATCGGTAGCCATAACAATGGAATAACCTGGCTTTAAACTCACTGGCTCAAAATCAACATCTTTATATGAACCGACCCCAAAATTCGTAGAATTATAACCCAGCTTTGGATCTAAATCAGCTCTTGAACCATCAGCTCGAGCAACTCTTGATTGACCAACATTGCCTTTACCAAAAGAAGAAAAATAAGCCTTCCGGTTGCCTTTATTATCTGGTTTTGAAATCAAAGCCATTTGCAAAGATATTTGTCGATCAACTGAACTATTATCCCCTGTTTGTTTCTCCATAAGAGTCGCTAATTTTAAAGAAACAAAATTCATAAAAGCCCCAAAATCTTCAAACTTCATTCCATTATTGGCAACACTAGACAATGCTTCCGCAACTACGTGAGCAGCCAAAGCAGAATGCTCACACCATTGATCTGTTTTTGGATTATAAGAAACACCATCTGCAACAAAAATTGCATCGCCCAAATCTCCGAGCGGACATACACCCAATGCATCCATAGGTGGATGATCACTTGCAGCAATCATACCTGTTTCAACTTTACCCAATCCAGGAATATCCAAAACATATGCCTTGGCAAACTTTGGAACTTGTCCTTTTTCTTGCCAATTAAACCCAGACTGACCATAGGCGCTTCTAACACCAAAAATTTCTAAATCACTAGAGTCAATTTCACCTGAAGGACCAGTAACTAATACCTCGTGAACTGCATCTTCTCTCTCATATAAAATCGAGCTAATTCTATTCATTGATACAACTCTAAATCAAAAAAGACTCTTCTGCAAAGACTCTTCACCATCTTTTTTTAATTTGCCCTCCTGAGTATCTTTTAAAATTTTTATATTTTCTAAAATTTTTAATTTACCTAACAAACTTTTAAAATCAAAATATTCAAAAATCTCTTTTACTTTTGAAACATTAAAATCATGAACAATGGCTGAGTTCAAATCAAAATCTAATGGAATATTAGTAATAATGGTTGCCAATTGTTTACTCAAAAATGCCATATCCTTAGAATCTTCAAGCTTTTTGCGAACAGACAAAGATGCAACTTGATCTAAGTTTGCATAAATATTTTCTAAACTACCAAACTGTTGAATCAAATTCACTGCAGTTTTTTCTCCAACTCCTTTGACACCAGGAATATTATCGCTAGAATCACCTCTCAAAGATTTAAAATCAATCATTTGAATAGGCTCAAATCCATAGTCCTCCTTAAAAATCTCGGCATCAAATAATTTTTTCTTTACAAATGGAGGCCTAGCAGGTCTAAAAATTTTGATCTTATCATTAATTAACTGCAACATATCTTGATCCGAAGTTGAAACAACAACATCCAAACCTTGGTTAGAACTTAAAGTTGCAACCGTTCCGATCACATCATCACCCTCAAAACCATTTGCGGTTACCCTTGGAATATTAAAAGCCTCAATAATTTTTATAATCCATGGAATCTGCTCCGAAAAAATTCGCTCTTCTTCGTCAATCATTTTTATACGAGTTTTTTGGTAATCCTCAAACAAAGTTTTCCTAAAAGATGGAAGCTCCTCACTCTCCCAACTACACACAATATGCGTTGGATTAAATTCAAAAATCGAATCCAAAAGTGCCCTCGTAAATCCATAACAAATGTTTGTATGCACACCTTCTTTATTTGTAAGATCCTTTGGAAAACCATGAAACGACCGATGCAAAAAATAAAAAGTATCAATAATTAAAAGTGAGTTATTATTCTCCATCTGCAAATTATAGCCTATCAATTAGTATTTACGTTACAATTTCTAAGATGAACCATGAAATTGAAAGCATACTAGAACAAGAGCCTCATTTATTACACATTGAAAATGTACTTCCTGAAAATTCAACCGAACCGCACACATTAATTTCAAGAAATACCCCAGAAGCACAACAGTTAACTAAAGATTATATTCAGAATACTTTTAGTGATTGGAAAAACCCCAATTTAAACATCATATCTTCAAATATCCGTGTTGATGATTTAGATACTCCGAGTTATTTATTAAAATGGAAAAGACAAAAAGGTTATAAACCACAAGCCGAATACGAATTTAAGGAAAAATTTAGATACAGCTCTTCTGCTTTAAATGAATTTACAATCGCGGCATTAGTTGAAAAATCTATTAGCGAAGATAATAGATTCTCAGAGTGTGCACAAATTTTTGGATTTAAAGGATTAAAATCAGTAAGTCCAATCTTGGCCGCAATTCAACCACAAAAAACAGCAATTGGAGTTGTTTACCCATACATAAATGGAAATAATCTATACAAAAGTAACTCTCAAAGCCTTGCAGAAAATGCACTAACAATAAATCGCCAGCTTATAAAATTATTCTTAGAACACTACATTTTACCTTTCGATCTAAAGCCCAAACAACTAATAAGTAGTACTGACGGTTATTTACATCTGTGCGACATGGAACAATACATTCCTGACCAAAGAAATTTTTTTATCAAAAAGTATTTTGGAGAAAATAAAGAAAAAGCAATTAGATCAATCATGAGGCAAGGATAAATATCAAAATAAAATCAAGCACTAACAGTTAGCTCTTCCACATTTTCTCTTTACAACCTAACTGCTTATTCACATACCTCGCCATCACAAAAAACAAATCAGACAGCCTATTCAAATATGGTAAAAACTCATTAAGTGCGTTGCTTTTAAGCTCTACACACATTCGTTCGATTTTTCTAATTAATGTTCGAGTATCATGCAGCTGTGCCGCTGTAATAGAACCACCAGGTAAAATAAAATTTTTTAATTTAGGAAGCAGCTCTTCATAATCATCAATGGTTTTTTCAATATTTTCAGTTTCTTCACTCGCATCAAAATGAAAATTTGCACCCACAGCTACCGCTCCCACACAAAACAAATCCGATTGGATTGACTCCAAAACTTCACATTCCAAAGTAAAATCCTCGCTTTCATTTGTAAGCATTGCGACACACAGCCCTATCGAAGCATTAAGACTATCTAATTCTCCTACAAAATTTATTACGGCTGATGATTTTGAAACTCTCTGTCCATTAGCTAAACCTGTATCTCCTCGATCTCCACTACGTGTGTATATAGGCATAGTCAAAATGTAACACAACCACATTTGAAGGTCAGACCCTAAAAGGTCAGACCTTCAAATGTGCTAAACGCGAATCTAAAAAAACATAGCAAAATCAATCAATTTTGAAGATTAGGGACAGATCTCTAAAATCTCATCCCAATTAGTAGTATAAGCTGGTGATTTATTAAACTGATTAGGAGCAAAAAGCTTATTATTACTACAAAATCCAACGGCAATTTTATTTGCGCCATATTTATTATTTATAAGATCAATCGCACTCATCAATTTATTATTTTTATCCAATAGCTCAAAATCAGTTTTCATAGAAACCTGAATACAATTACTTTGTTCAATTCCAGATAGCATCACACCACCTCTTTTATATACAAGAAAATTTTTATATATTTTTTTTAAGGAAAATAAGACAGCACTAATAATTTCTGGTGAAAAATTAGTCGCTGATTCAAATGAAAAAGAATAGGAATAAAATTTTTCGCACTCTCTATAATGTTTACTATGCAAATCCTCTCTAGAAACCAAAAAAATAGTAATAAGAGAACACACACTATTCTGATTTCTTAATTTCTCTGCACATTCCGAAGCATACTTTGCTAATAAAGCAGAAATATCGTCAAAATCTGAAATCCCATGACTGAAAGTTCTCGTAGTTGCGATACTTTTTTTAGGCTTAAAAAATTCTTGAATCTCAACACAAGAAATTCCATGTAACTCATACCAAATCTTCAACCCAGGAGACTTCATCTTCAACAAAACAATGGATGGATCTAATTCATAAAAATCATAAGCGGAGCATACTGATTTGCTATTCAACCATTTAGAAAAAGACCTGCCAATTCCCCATAAATCTGCACTACTTAATTCTTTTAAAAAGTCAGGTTTTGTAGATTCAGAATTTTCACAATTAAAAAGAAAAACACCATTATCAAGTTTCTTCTTTTTCGCAAAACGATTTGCAGCTTTTGCTAAAGTTTTGGTACTAGCAACACCAATACAAGTTGGAACACCTGTTTGCCGGTAAACTTCATAGTTTATATGCTCTGCATACGCTTTTAAATCTTTAAGTTCAAAGTCACTAAAATCTAAAAAACACTCATCAACAGAATATACTTCAACTCTAGGCACCATCTCCGATAAAACCGACATAACACGGTTCGAAATATCACTGTACAAAGCAAAATTAGGAGACAATAGCTGAATATTATGTTTCCGCACTAAATCTTTAATCTGAAAAATAGGCTGTCCCATCTTAACGCCCAAAATCTTTGCTTCTTCGCTTCGAGCTATTGCACATCCATCATTGTTTGACATCACAACAACAGGAATCTTATTCAAATCTGGCCTAAAAATACGCTCACATGAAACAAAAAAATTATTACAATCAATTAAGCCCACAACACGATTAGGCATAAAATTTATTTCATTTTTCGGGCAATACCGGTAATTTTCCCCCAAACCTCAAACGTCTTGTCTTTATCAATAACAATATCTTTTTTATCTGAAAACACTCCAGGTTTATTCGAACTATCAGGAGATCTTAAAACAAGCTTTGTAACGCCTGTTCTAGAATTTTTCTCTAAAATTATTTTTCGTAAAATAATTCGACCTTCAAAAATCACTAAATATAAACCTTTGCCAATGCTTAAAATAGATCGATCAACAACCAAAATATCGCCATTAAATAAACCCTCTTGAGGAATATTTATGCCTCCATATTTAAAAAAGAAAGTAGAGGCAGGATGGTCAATCAAAAGTCGATCAACACTGAGCCCATTTTCGACATAACCCTTAGAAACAGATTGAAAACTACTAGCTACTGTATTTTTATTTCGACCCAAATTAAATCCGAACATACAGAAAATTTAGCACGAGCCGAACAAAACCCAAACAGCCTACTTTTCACTTTTTACGGTCATCTGGATTTCTCCATTTTGCAAGGTTAAAAAGGAATAAAAACCAACACCAACAAATCCACAATTCGCGAATTTATTAAGGCGATCAATCTCAGGCATATGTGTATGACCACAAATAGCCCAATCATTAGTTGAACTACTTCCGCTATTTTCCTTAATCTTCGCCTTAAGAATTTCATTATCGTTACTGCTAAAAATGCTTTCGCCAAATTTAAGTTTTTCTTGCAAAAAATTAATATGCTTCCGCTGTTTTTTTGAATATCCATTCAAACGCAATAAAATCCTTTGAATAAATCGAGGCAACAAATGCACTTTTAGTTTTCGATCTATTGTTATGCAGTATTTATCGCCATGAAACACATGAAATTTTTCCCAACCAGACTCAACCACAATATCATCCGTAATGGCATCACAAAAAATTAGTGAAGCCTCTTTAAATTTAGCTGACTCATGATCATGATTACCCCAAATATAAATTGCATGTTTATTTTTTAATAAAGGGAACAATCGATTCCACTCACTCTTCAAAAATGAATCAAACGAAATCGAATATGACTCGTAAAAATCACCTAAAACAATAACTTTATCGTGATCATTGATCGCTTTAGCTAAAAACTCAAATCGCTCCATTTGAAAATCCTTACCAAAATGGGTATCCGAAAAAATTAGGATTTTTTCATTTTTATCAGCTCTATAAAACATCAGACAATTTTACTCTATTTGGCTTATAGAGAAAGATAAAAAAGCTTAGCCATCGTTATAAAGTAGACTAACCCAGCACCCCATAGTAAAATACCGCATGGCTCAAAAAATCACGCAAACAAATAGATTATGCCCAAATTGCAAAGCAAAAAACCTCACACAAGTTGGATTTAAAGACAATCACGGAGAGTTCGAAATAATGGAAATCCACTGCAGCTTACAAAGTGGAGGCTGTGGATATGCAGAAGACGCAGAAGGCGTCATCCGAAACCCAGGCACAAAATTTATAAAAGAAGAGCAAAAACAATCAGAGAAAGACAATGAAGGCACATCTAATCTAGGAACCGAAGGCAACAACCTCTGGTGGACCTGATGGGAATTGAACCCATGACCTATTCAATGCGAATGAATCGCTCTACCCCTGAGCTACAGGCCCCAAACCTATGTTTATTTAACCCCGAATATTATACTTCAAGCAAAGTTGCTTCTTCTACCTTAAAATCACCAACTCGGGTCCTTTTTATAGTCAACGTACAGGCCCCTACGCCTAAAATCTGCCCCAAATCATCCGCAATAGCTCTAATATAGGTTCCTTTTGATACGGTAGCCTTAAATCGAGCCAAAAGATACTGCTCCTGATCTAACTGGCCAAAGACTTCATCCCACTTTGAATAGATATCCGTTTGCCTAAATCCACTTTTTATTAATGATAGTAAATCTAAAATCTTATCTTTTAAATCTTTCTTTAAGATAACTTCTGAACTTAACATTTTGATGTCTTTTATATTAACTTTCCGTATCGGTAAAGTTTCAGAATCAAAAGTTTTAGATAAAACAGCTCTATACAAAGGCTTACCAGAAACCTTGAGTGCACTAAATTTAGGAGCTTTTTGATCAACCTCACCTTTAAAATTTTCTAACGCCTTATTAATATTTGTTTCAACTAAATCAACATCATAACCCACAACATTTTCAACCAAGCCTAAAATATCAAAACTATCGGTAGAAAATCCGAACAAAACCTCAAACTCATAATCTTTTTCTGCACCCATAAATTCTGATTGCCGTTTTGTAAATTCTTTTCCAACCAAACAAATCAAAACACCTTCAGCCAAAGGATCTAATGTTCCAGCATGGCCAATTTTTTGACCTGGATAAAGCCTCTTTAATTTTCGAATAACATCAAAACTAGTTATACCCAAAGGCTTATTTATATTTAAAATCATCCTATAATTCTACCTTGATTCCACAAACTTTTTAATCTGTTAGTATTTTATATATGAGAAAATTACATCTATTACTTTTATTTTGTGTCTTGGCCGCAATAATTTTTACAATTCTTAAAATGTATCCAAAGACTAAATCTTATCTAGCCACTCCAAATAACTATGACGGATATCTCAAATATGTAGTTCAACAAAAAAATCCTGCTTTATGTAATGAGATAAATTTTGATCAGCTTACCGACGATTATTTAACAACAAAAGAAACATTTAGATATTTCTGCAAAGCAGATTATGCATCAAAAACAAATGATATCGATATGTGCAGAAAATTAGACTCTACGCACAACGCAATTTCTGGCGCAATTAGCCAACGGCACAGCTGTACCGAAAATATCGCAATACAAACAAGAGATAAAAACCTCTGTAACGAAATTTCAACCTTTGCAGATCCTATCTATACAGGGCGATGTCTTTATAAAATCACCAACGAAAGTAATTATTAAAATCAAAAAAAGGATTTAAATAAAACTGATAATCGAATCTTGCACATTCGAATCCAATTCAATAAATAAATAGCTGACAACACTAAACCATTTAAAATAGCTGGATATTTTTGCTGATAATGCTTTTTATAGAAAAGCTCCATACCGGTTGCCTTCATTTTCATCATACGTATCTTGGTTTCTGCATTGGCAGGGCTAATATCCTGTGTTTCTTTTCGGATTCCAACACTTGCACCTTTATAATGAACCGCCTCAAATTGGGGCAGATACATAATTTTCCAACCCCCAAGTTTTACTCGATAACACATATCAACATCTTCACCAAAAACAAAATAGTCCTCATCCCATTTTCCAACTGAATCCAAAGCTTTTTTTCTTGCAAACATAAAATGGGAAATACATAAATCAATTTCATGTGGAACATTCAAATCTGCGAACCCAATAAAATATTGAGCAAAAAGTTTAGAGTGTTTGAATAACTTATCCATCATTCCAAAATGAGTTAAAGCAGTCCAAGGAGTTGGAAAACCTCTATGTGCATCCATATCTAACGATCCATCACGCAAAACAAGCTTTGCACTTGCAATTCCAACTTGGCTATTTTGATCAAAATACTCTTCTAAACCAACAATGCTCCCTTTTTTAGGGAAAGCATCCGAACCCAAATACAAAATATACTCGCCTTTTGCATTATCTAAACCAATATTGCTTGCAACTGATAACCCAGCATTCTTATCCAAAGCAAACAATTTAACATCTGCAAAATCAATTCGCACCATCTCCGCAGAACCATCCGTTGAAGCATTATCAACAACAATAATCTCTAATGCTTCATTTAAATCAACCAAATTCTGCAAACATTTTTTCAACAGCTCACACGTATTATAGTTAACAATAATAACTGAGGTTTTTCTCATATATGGATAATTACAGCTTAAATCCCACTTTCGTATATAATAGCACTAATGAATATCAAGATCGCTAACACAAAAGACATTACCAAACTTAAACTTAAATCAAAAAAACTATTAAACAACAACCTAGGAAAGAACATTTATAAACTGCGTTATAACAAAATCCCTACATACGATCAGCTTTGCGAAATATTAGACAAGAATCAAAGCATCTGGGTTATTAGTACCGATAAAAACGTCCCAATTGGATTTGGTGAACTATGGCAAAATTCCAACAAACAAAGCGAAATTGGATATATGATTTTTGCTGAATACCAAAAACAAGGATTCGGATTACAGCTAGTTGAACAAATGTTTGAAGATTGTATTAACCTATTCAACTTAAAAACATTCAGGATTTCAACTCCAAACGATAATGCAGGTTCCTCTAAAATCATTGAAAAAATTTCAAAAATACATAAACCTACAAAAATCGAAACAAATGAGAAAACAAATACAACTATTTATAGTTGGGAGTTTTAACTATCGCATTGCGAAAACCTTTGATAATCTTGTTGTATGAACAATACTTATTCAGCAAATCAAATAAGGGAGTTACAAAGACAGGAAGAAGAGGTAATGACAAAATATACACCTGAAGATCTAAACAGTTGGGAGTTTAAAATTTTAAGAGCCAATAAACTTGGAGGTTTTGCGAGTCGATATGAACTCCAAAAGGCACTCGAACAAGAAGCCCAAACAGGATGGCAACTAGTCGAAAAATTCGATGACTTCAGAATTAGATTAAAAAGAAAATTAAGTGATCGAAGTAAAGATGCAAATGCAGAATTTGATCCATATAGAACAATTTATGGGTTCTCGAATGTCGCCGTCTTCTTTATTTTCATAATCATAGCTTTAAGTCTAATGATCATGATTCCAATTATTGGAACTTTCTTATCAACTTAACCATTTTCTACCCACTTTGTTGAATTAATTTTTTCTGGTCTGTATAGACGAGAAACTTTGAACCACTTGCTATAACAATACAACAGTATTGTATTTCACATAGAATCGATTTTAATACTAAAAAACTAGAAGAAGGAAATCAGTATCAAGGCTTAGATTATGTATATTAATAAAGTAGATATGTTTTGAACCAATTAATGAATATAAAAACAACAGTAAAATTTAATAAGTGGCGTAATTATTTTTTGATAAAGATAATAAAGGTACATATTGGTAATGCAACTAATAATTATCATTCAGCAAGCCAAATAGGATATGAAAACATGAGGTAACTTGAGTTTTTAAAAGTTGCAATTGCTGAAGGTTTAAATATTTTTTAACTTATTAAGATATCAATTAAAAAAACTAAAGCAAGAACTTATTCTGATTTGGAGAAATTAGGCATACAGATTAAATATTTCCATGACCTTAAAAACCATCAATTAATACTATTCAAAATACTTTTGATTTTAGCGATTTAGAAAGTACTCTTAAAAAAGCTTGGGTTGAAAGAGGTCTATCCCTATTGAATAAGTTTTTAGTGCTATTTTAATCTATAATATTATAATGGAAATAAAAGAATCCGCTAAAGGTATTGGATATCTACATCGTATCCTAAAAGACAAAGTAACCACTATAACTAGAGCTTCATTTTGGCGAATACCGCATGCTAATCGTGCAGAAGAAATTAGTTTAAAAATTGGTAGGTATAATAAAGTTAAAATAGATGGAATTAGTGAGTTTATTGAAGTTCCTGAAAATGAGACCCCCAAGAGTTATTTAACATTGGATGATGAAGAGCTACATGCACTCATAGAATTTATATCCGAGAATTATGAGCCATTAAGATCAGGAGTAAAAAAATTCATTCCTATTGATGAAGAGTTCGACCCTGCAAAACTTGAGCATTTAAAAGCATTCTTTGACAATCCTGATTCAAAAAATTTAGCAGAATTTATAGCAATACATAATTTAATCCCTGAAGATTTAGAGATGTCATTAATTCAAAGAGATAGAAATGCTGAGATCTCTATATTTGAAGAAATGTTAGATATGAATTTACCTGAAAATGTGTGGCAAAAATGGTTCAAGAAGAATAAATGGATTTTAGGAACAGATGTTGTCAGCATCTTGGAGGAACGCGATATTGATACAGAGAATATCGCTGATTACTTAATTGAAGCCTATGATGGATTTTTAGATATTATTGAATTAAAAAAGCCGGATCCAGATTTAAATTTTTGGTCTCCCACCTTAGATCATGAGAACTATATTCCATCATCTGATTTAACAAAAGCTGTTATCCAAACAATGAAGTATATCCATGAGGTAGAGAGAGAAGCGGATAGTATTAAATTTGGTCAAAGAGTCGATAATATTGGCGTAATAAAGCCAAGAGGTTTACTAATATTTGGTAGATCTAACACATGGAATAAACAGCAGAAAGAAGCATATAGAATATTAAATTGCAGCTTTCATAACATTTCTATACTAACGTATGATCATATATTAGGTAAAGCCAAACAATTATTGAAAGCATCACCTATTGACCATACTCAAAATATAGCTAAAACTGATGATACATTTCATACACCATTTTAATGTTGTAGAATAACAAAATTAGGAAGTGCTGCGATAAAAGACCAAATCGTGAAATCAATCTTTGTGAACCTAAAATTGATAATAACAAAGTGGCGTCGTATGAACTAAAAGAACGCTTTGCTACCTTACAAAAAACAGGAAAGTCTTGAATGGTCGGGGTAGCCGGACTTGAACCGGCGACCTCACACACCCCATGCGTGCGCGCTAGCCAACTGCGCTATACCCCGAAATACTCTTATTATGCACTTATTATAAAATAGTCCTATTATGCATAACTATTATAAACTTAATTCCAATGCGCTCATTTTTTTG
>CAZEDS010000007.1:16942-36351 GCA_964510925.1 uncultured Candidatus Saccharibacteria bacterium | reverse complement strand
ATGCAACAAGTCCGGTAGTTTCAAACCAACTTGGATGTACATAAATACCATCGTTTTTCATTGCTGAAGCAACTACAGCTTGTGGGACTGAATCCAAATGAATAATATTTGGGTGCTCACTTAAATATTTTTTAAAAAAATACTTGTACTCAGGACTATATTTTGAAAACGCCCCAATAAATACTAGATAACAGTCTTTTAAAAGATTCCTTTTTTCTAAATTTATAAAAGCTTTTATTAAAGACAACTGATTTTTTCTTGGCTCAATTCTACCCACATTTAAAATTATTTTTTTTTCTGAAATATCTATATTTAACTTATCTTTTAAAATATTCTTAAATTCATTTGGACTAGCAGATTCAAAAAGCTCAACATTAACTCCATTAACAACTTTGTAAAAATTTTTAGAATCAAATTGAAAATCTTTTTGAATATCGCCTTTTTCTGCTTCCGTTTGGACTAAAACTGCATCAGATAAGCCCAAGATTGTTTTTTGGCTATTTCTAATACCTTTTAAAAGCTGAACAATGGTTGGAAATATTTTACGTTTATCAAAAAAACTCCTATAAATATTTTTCCACTCATCACGCATTGATTGAAAACTAATAAGAGAATTATAGATTCTCCTTAAATCATATCTATATTTTGCCTCATACAACTCAACTTCCTGTTGCGAATGGTGTATTGCAGATAAAACCAATAGTTTATTATTTTGTTTTGCCCACTGTGATTGCACATAAGTTTCACAAACCCAATCCAAGTTAAAAAGATGCACGATATCATAATCTTCTATATTGGTTTCTTTAATGTTCGTGCTAATGTCTACAGTTATCTCAGGATAAAGCTTTTCTAAGGCTTTTTTAGTATTCTCCATTTGAGTAGTATCCCCACCTCTAATTGTAAAAAGATCAACCCGTGATTGAAATAATACTTTCATTATTAATTTGAATTAAACAAATTTTTATAAGAATCCAAAAATATCTGCATAGAAAATTTATTTGCACGCTCTATAGCTTTTTTAGATAAACTTTTAGCCTCACTTGGATTCGAAATTAATCGATCTAGGATTATTACCAAGTCAGCTTTTTTGTTTACATCAAAAAACAAAACAGAATCACCACCGACTTCTTTAAGCACAGGAAGATCACTAGCAACGATTGCTCTACCATTCGCCATAGCTTCAATCAACGCAATGCCAAAGCCTTCAGCAAAGGATGGCATAATAAAAATATCTAAAACAGAATACAATGCGGCACGATCACCTTCTTCAAATACATCCGTAAAAATAATCTTTTTTGAAAGATCTTTTTTATCCGCATAATCTTTTAATGAATCTAAAAGTTTTCCGCCACCTGCTAAAAACAAGTAAATATCAAGATGTGTATTAACTTTTAATAGATCTTCAAAAGCATCAATTAAAAGTTTCTGGTTTTTTTCTTCAGTAAATCTTCCAACAGTACCAATAACATAAGACGAAGCAGGAATCTTATATTTGCTTTTAATACGGTTCCTTTCATCTTGTGAAAAATGTAACGCACCAAGATCAATTCCATTATAAATCTGAGTTATTTTTTCTTTTGTTATCTTTTCTTTGTTGATTCGCAAATCTTTAATTTTGTCCGTCAAAACAAGAACATCCGTAGCAACATAATTTCCCGTTAAATAGTTCGCCATAAAATTTGGCGCAAACGAAACGAGTTTTTTATACCAACTATGTTTCCATTCCAAAAATGATGTATGAACATGATAAATACGCTTATCAGCTCCACCTAATAAAGCTCCAAGCATTGACTGACACCCAGTTAATAATTCGTGACCCAAAACGACCTCAATCTGTTTGGTCTTCACAATATTTGAAATTTCGAGAATATATTTAAGATCCATCTCAAATTTAGGGTAAGCATTAATCCAGTGGTCTTTGTCTATATGTTTTAAATACTCTTTTAAAAGTGGTCCTTCGGGACAAGCTACAAAAAACTCAAAATCATTTTTTAAGCCACTTATTAGATCTAAAATCTGCTTTTCAATTCCACCGTACGCTGTAGAGTGATAACAAATCAATACTTTTTTCATTTTAAAACTTTTTTTAACTTAAATATTTCGTAATAAGTTACACCTGCAACTTTTATTTCGTCATCCGGTTCATCAAGATCAAAACGTTCTTTATAATATTCAAGTTTTGAAATCCTATACACTGGCAAAACTAAATAATCAGCCATTTCAATTTTAGAATCATCATTAATATCTATTATTTGGAATTTTGCCATCGGTTTAAGATAATCTAAATCTGCTATTGCAACTTTAATTGTGGATGCCTTAGATTTTGAATTAAAGAAATCTGCAACTTTGTCATATCCGACTAACCATTTTGGCTCGATATAAACTCTTCCCTTTTCATAACCGCCAACAAAAGGACTGTAATATGCTAAATAATTTGGATGGAATCCAAAATAGATTACAAAAATAGATAAACAATAAAATAGAATCAAAGCTAAAAATTTTTTTAGGGATAAACCAAGCGATCTATAAAAATTAACCGAAAAAATAACAATCGGAAATATTAATGGAAGTTCATAACGATCCATTTTTTTAGATGCATAAGTTATCATTGCAAAATAAAGCACAAAAAATACAAGATTAACGAATAAAAATGAATCAAAAATTTTAGTTCCTTTGTATTGTCGCTCTTTAACAAAAACATATAAACCTAAAACAAACGTTCCAACCAAAACTGCACTAAAGCGAGATAGAATCGCCAAGGGATAAAACCAAAAACCAGGATTAGATGTCATAACACCAAACCAAACATGCTCATGTCCGCTATCAATCGCAGTGCCTTTAATTCCATCTATAAAATATGAATGAAGAACATTGATAGGATTAACCCACATTGCAGGCCAAAAAATCACAAAAGTTACAAGTGCAATCGCAAATATTGATAATGACTTTTTGATTAAAACCCTTTTATCTAAATTTTTAAAATATAAAGCTATAAAGAAACAAACCAAATACCACGGAAATAAAATTAAAGCGGAGCTCTTAGTTAACAAAGCCAATCCCATAAAAACCCCACCTAAAATTATATGTATATTTAATACGTTTGCCTTTTTACCAAACAAATCACTAAATCCTAAATATCCAAAAACTATCGAATTATAAATAAGCATCGATAGCAAAACATCTAAATGAATTGTTCTAGCGAGTGCCGTAAAAAATGCCTCTCCAATCAAAATAACAATAAAAAATAATGCGAGTTTTTTACCTGAAATAATTTCAAGACCTTTATACAAAAATGCTGCCAAAATTGAGGTAAAAAGAACGATAAAAATATGCTGAACATAATGAGTGAGCATAAACTCACTCAAATTAAAGTATGCTGGAGTATAACCATAGTCTTGCATAAACCCATACGTTTTAATTGCAAAAAATTGACTCCATAGCAAAGTCACACCAGGATGATAAGTTGGAGCTGTTCCAGCAAAGTCTAAACTAGAAAGTGCCGAAGAAAATGCATAACCACGTGTTTTCCAATGATGGTCATCATTATTAATAAATGTAAAAGCTAAACTAGGTAGTCTATATACGAAAAATACTAAAAAGATAAAAAGCGTCAAAAAATATTTTGACATTAAAAATTTCATAGGATTTACCTTGGCCGGTAAAAAT
The DNA here is from genome assembly GCA_964510925.1 of uncultured Candidatus Saccharibacteria bacterium. Lineage (GTDB taxonomy): Bacteria > Patescibacteriota > WWE3 > 2-01-FULL-39-13 > 2-01-FULL-39-13 > CAZEDS01. Next base: position 32,685 of record CAZEDS010000007.1, on the reverse strand, counting down.
AAACATAAACTTTTCGACCTCGACTTTGAGTATAGTCAAAAATCTTTCCCAAAACATATTCGGGACGATTATCTAAACTGACCTCCGTAATAATAATGCTTTGTTCCTCTATTTTACTATCATTTTTAGCTTTTTTAAAACCAAAATTATTAATCATATTAAAAGCATCCAAATCATCCCCCAAAGTATAGACATTTTCTGTACCTCTAATCTTTTGAACATGTTTAACGGATTCAGTAAAATTATCCGGCATAAAATACGGAACAAGCTTAATCACCGAAAGTACAAAACATAAAACAACCCAAGTGAGTATATTCTTGCGTTCCCTAACAAATATTTTTGTCGAATAACCAGCCAATAATGCAAAAAATGGATATAAAGGAATAAAATAATGGTTTCCAGCTCGTCCATAACGAGATGTAAATAAAAACATCAATATAAAAAAAGCTAAATAAAATGATTTTATCTTTAAATACTTGGTATCCCTAAAACAATCTATGCAGTATGCAATAAATCCAGCTAACATAAATAGCGAAACTGGAAGGTTATTTAAAATCAAATTCTTTGTCTGCTTAAAAATATTCAAAAGATAAGAAACGCCAGTCAATGGATCAACATTTGATGTAATTTGCCATAAAAATCCTTTTCCTACTTCATACGACCAAAATATATCCCAATATTTAAAAATGCTAATATTACAAATCAAAAACACAATAATTGAAAAAACAGCTGCAGTAAATATTTCTGAAATAATTTTTAATGGTTTATACTCAGCTTTAGAAAAAAATGCAGAAAAAATCAAAAGACCAAATAAACCCAAATTGTATTTGAGTGCAGTCGCCAAACCAACATAAACTCCAAACCAAATAAAATTACTACGCTTATTAGGATCAGCAAAAATTCTAATAGAAAAATATAATATTAGTGTCGACAATAACAATATAGGTGGATCCTGCAATGCTAAAAGAGAATTCCCTAAAACAATGTTAAATAAAAGTAATGACAAACCGCCAAACAATGCAGCCGTATATCGATTTGCTCTATCTTCAAAAAGTTCAATAATAAACAAATATAGTGGCAACACAGAAATCATTACCATAAAGCTATTAAGGATCCTAGATAAAAAATAAAAAACAAAAGGATCGTTCCAAATAATTGGGGCATAAGGCTCTAAATAAGCTCGAGCTCCTAATTGTTGTAATGCACCTCTAAATTTTATGAAGACAAAATAAAATGCATAATTTAAATAATAATTAAGATGCGGCCAATCAAAATGATTAATCCAAAAATCAAACCGAAGCCCTAAACTTGAACGGACTACTGCAGGTTCATCCACATTCAAAATATAAGGGTAACCATGCATCGATGCGCCTATTTTTATTAAAAAGATAAAAAATGAAACTCCCAGTAACAGACCTAAATATTTATATGTTTCAAACACTTTTTCACTCATCTATTTGACTTATAAACAAAATACGCTGGGACTACATATACAAACAACCCCAAATAATTTGGGACACCCCTATAAAAACCCACTAAAGAAATAGCAGCAATTACAAAAATTATAAAATCAAAACGACCCACCAACATAATCTTGGATTCAAAATATGTAAAAAGTAAAAATGCAAAATACGCTAAAAGTCCGCCAGTAGCCATACTCAAGGCCAAGCACATTAAGGAATTATCCTGAGAGCCAAAAATATTTATAGTCTTAAAAACATTGTAGTATGAAAAAAAAGTTCCAACAAAAAGCATTATGTGAGAAAAAACAGCACCTTTCAAATTCTTCGAAGGAACAGAAAAACCAGATCGCAACAAATTAATATGAGAATACCCCCAAAACGCAATTATTAGAGGATCCATAAGTTTAAAAGAATCTGCATACGTATCTAAAATCCGATTTTTGCCAATAAATAAAAATATAAAATCAACTATAGAAAATAATTCATATTTAAAAAATATAAGAAACAAACAACAAAAAGTTATTAAAATATTTGCTGATGTGTTTCCTTTTTTTAAAGTTGATAAAAACAGCTCATTACTTTTTTTATAAACATCTGTCATCGAAGGCAAAGTAACATCTGTTATCGCATCTGAAATCATAATAACCTTTGAAGACACCATCAACGCAAATGTTAAAACAGCAATTTTTATATTATCAAGTTCAACTGCCAAAAACACCGGACCTAATCTTTGCCACTGAGTATCAATAATTTTAATAGCGTAGACAAAAATACCAATCGCAAAAATAGATTTGATAATACTCAATAATTCTTTAAATCCTGGAAACTCAAAATTTCCTTCAAATTGTTTTAAAGAATAAATCAACAACACAATAGTTGAAACAATATTAAAAGTTAATAACGCATAAAAATACCCATTTAAGCCATAATAATTTATTAAAGGTGTATAAATTACCAAACTGACAAATGCAATCCAAACTTGAAAATTAAACAAAAATTTAAATTTTTTAAAACCCTGAATGACAGAATTTAATGTAGATTGAAGAGCTTGAACAAACAGGGTCATAGCAAACAAGCGTAGTGGCCAAATCAATTCTGGACGGTTATTAACGTTTGCAGAAATCCAACCCGAAAAAAATATCAAAATAATTACTAATGGAATCGCAATAATATATCGAACAAGCAGTGAGCCAATAAAAACTTTAAATGCTTCTTTTTTATCAGCAGCAGCAGCAATTTCTCTAGTTGAGCCAGATGAAATACCAAGATTTTGATACACACCTAAACTTGCGCCAATGCCCATAGCAATTCCCATTAATCCATATTCATCTTGCGTCAAAAGCTTAACTATAATAAATGATTGAACAATGCCAACTGCGGTAGCACCAAATCTTGAAAGTATTGAAATAATCGACCAGCTTAATTTCATATTAATTAAAAACAACTTTACCCAAATACACTTCTGAAGCTTTCAATAAATTTCCTGCACCATAATAAAATTTGTACTCATGATCCTTTTTTAAACCAACCCATTCCAAATCATGTACATAATTAACAGGAATATTTGGACCTAATTCTCCAGGAAATTGCTTTCCACCTAAAGTTTGGTAATCAAAAAACCTAACAACATTGCCAGTCATAGGATCAACAATTTTTATATATCCAATTTTGTCATAAAAACTTCCTTTGATTAGTGTTAAGGAATAAGTAATATTAAATCCGTCTAAAACAAGTGGCCTAGAAACTTTCATATCAATATCTCTTGTACTTAAATCAAAATATTGATACTGATATTTTGTAGGTCTCAAATCCACCACTTCATCCTCATTTTTTGTAAACACAATCAAACCATCACACGCAAAAACTTCTTTAAATGAATACTCATGAATAGCCTTTTTTAAAGCAGATTTATTAATAGTCCATAATTCAACACCCAACCTATCAACAGCCTTTTCATCAAAAATATCAACCACTATCAACTCTGCATCATTTATTCTAGCGGGAAAAAGCGCATTCACTCGACGCAATGATAAATGATCACCCAAATAATCTGGCCCAGAATAAATTTGTGGATCAATCTTAATCACAAAATCTCGAACCGTATCAATACAAAGTTTTGAATTACGAGGAAGACTTGTTCCATGCGCATCACCGACAACTTCTGCAATTAATTTAGTCTGATTATTTTCTTTTGCGATAACTCTTGAAACAATTTTTTCCCTAAAGAAACTCTCTCCAGAAATCACCACCGGATTTTGTGAAACAAATGAGAACCAAATAGCCAAGCAAAATGAAATAAAACTATAAATGAACGAGACATTATATTGCAAATTCCTTTTGACAAACCAAATTTTTAAATACGCCAAAAAGTAGATATATGACAAAAAATATGCAGCAAAAATAAATGCCACACGATGATTATCAATCGCATAAATTGGTTCTTTGCTCAAAAGCAAAATCGCTAAATCAGGAATAGAAATCAACCAAATTGGATTCAATAAAAATAAATAACCAAGCGGACCAATCATATAATTTGTCATCTCAAGATGCTCTTTTGAAAAAATATCCTTAATCAATAGCTGCGGCTTAAAAAGCATGTTTTTAACAATTGAGCCATAACTATCGCCAAAGTGTGCATACCTTGTTAAAAAGAAATTTTGCCCATCAATATTTTCAACTTTAGTTTCATTAATACCGGCAACAGTTATCAAATCATTAATACTTTGCTGTCTTAAATTTGAATACGACGGAATAATCCATAAAAATGAAACCAAACTCCAACTTAAAGCCAAAACCATCGTCACAACTTTTAAGATTGAAAATTTAAATCCATTAAAAAAGAAAAGCACATACAAAAATAAAATAAATCCAAGTTCTTCTTTTCCAAATAAAATTAATAAAAACAATGTCCAATAAATTAATTGCTGTTTTAAACCTGAAATTTTAAATCCATGATACTCTAAAAAATAAACCCACCATAAAAACAATGGAGCTGCAAAAGAAATTCCGTGAAAAGTAGTCCAAACAAGTGTATATCCCAACGCAGGATATAAAACATAAGTCATCCCAATCAAAGTAGATGTAAATTTCCCTAAACCTTTAAATCTAGACAGTTTATAAATCGGATAAATTGCAGAAAAAATAACCAAATGCTGAAAAAAAACTAATACCATCGGATTTGCATATATCCAAAAAATTGGAACAAAAATCAAAAGCAATGGATCAACATGGCTCATTCCCCATCTTGGCATGTTTGTGCCAAACTGGTCTGTAATCTCCATAAAATTCCCTCTTGATGAATTCCAAACCATTTGAGACATATTTCCAAGGTCAAATTTTCCATATTCATAATTGTTATATCGTTTATTTGCTAACAAATATCCGTATATAAAAAATAACAATGAAAATATTATCAATATTAAAATTGGTAGCCATTTATAGATAAACGCTCTATTTCGCAAAAGAAAACCTTTGAGTTTCATAAATCAAAACTAATCTTTGAACTTGTATTTCAATAACGTCCAAACCGCTTCTGCACCATCCTTTAATGCTTTCAATTTTTTACCGGAGTTTGTAGTTCTTGGCATATATTTAACTGGAACAAAATGTATCTTGATATGTTTCTTTCTAACTTTTGCTGTTACTTCAGGACAAAATTCAAATCTCTTACACTCCAAATTAATTGATTTCAACAAATCTGTTTTAAACATTTTGTAACAAGTTGCTTCATCTGGAATATATTGCCCATACAACAAACTTGCCATAATAGGTAGCACAACATTGTTCCCAAGAAAATTTTTCCAATCCATTCCTTCAAAAAAACGCTGATCATGAAATCGATTTCCAAAAACAACATCTGCATTATAGGTTACAGCGTAATCAAGCATTTTTTCGAGATCATGTGGATCATATTCAAAATCAGCATCCTGAACCACCGTATATACACCCTGAGCATGCTTAAAACCTTCACGTAATGCAGTACCTTTGCCACCATTCTTTTCAGAAAGAATCAACTTAATATTTTGATTCTCATTAGAAAATTTTTGTAATAACTCTCGAGTTCCATCAGTAGAACCATCATCGACAACAATAATTTCTTTATCAAGCTTAAGAGTTAAGATTTCAGACAAAACCTCTACTACCGAGCTAACCTCATTATAAACAGGAATAACAATTGATAATTTTGGCAACACTTTTACGATTTCCATATTAAATTACTTTATATAACTTAGTAACAAAAACTTGCGTTGGAGCTTCGGGATAAACTTTCAAAACCCCTATTATATACTCAATCAAATCATGCTGAGGAATACTATAAACTTGCTCAAGCAAATATCTTTGATCACCTCGTGGATCCTGCAATGAACTACCTCGATTAAATTCATTCGTCACAAGAATATATTCAACTTCATTTACTTTTAAAAAGTTATATTGATCATTACTAGTCTCAAACAAAATATCCGGTTTCACATAAAACCCATTCGTACGCAAATACCACGCAGTATTTCCAGTCTCATCAGAAAAAGCTATTTTTGAATTTTCTTTTAATAAAGTTCCATCAATACCCATTTTTACCGATTTATAGATATCTTTTTGATTATATAAAACAGTACCTGATTGCAAAATCAAATATGTAAAAGTAAAAATCGAAAAATATTTTAAAAATGTTTTTCGATTTGAAAAAGCAACAACCAGAACAACGCCAATACAAATTGCCAATAATGGTAATAACAATTTTGATGCACCAAAAAAATACATCCTAAAAAATACTTGCCCTCCCAAAAACAATACCGAAAAAAATCCTAGAACTAAAAACAATCTTGCCTTCAAATCAAGATCCAGCGGAAATTTAAACTTTAAAATACCGTATGCACAAATAATACTTAAAAAAGGAATTACTGGCATATAAATCCTAGGCAAAGAAGGTGTCCATATAAAACCAATACCAAATTCCATTAACAAGAATAATGCTAGAGGTAGATATCGGCTATGTTGCGAAGATTTAAAATCCAACCTTTTATAAATATTTTGAATTCCAATAATCAAAAAATATAATAATATTGGAGACCCCAAAATAAACAACGTATAAAAGCCAAAATATGAAATTCTTTGTAAATTAAATTCAAAGGATTGAGCCTCATTAAAATAATTATTCTCAACTGAACCTGAATAAATAAATTTAGCGTAAACAGTCCAAGGCAAATATATTAATAACTGTGGCAAAGAGTACAGAAACAAAATTCTAAAATTTTTCTGAAGAAAAAAATATAAACAAACAGAAACCAAAACAAACAAACCTTCTAACCTTGTCATCGTTATTGCTAGTAAAAGCAAGGACATTAAAAAATTAATTTTAATATTTGATGTTTTTCTGTATATAAATGAATAAAAAAACAGCATCACCATCAATGCAAACACTGGGTCTGCCATGACTCTAAAGCTCCAATATAAAAATACAGAATTAAATGCAGTTATAAAAACAGCAATCAAAGCAAATAAATTAGAAACTTTTTCAGCAACATTCTTATTAGAAAAAGCACTAAAAAAATGCTTCGCAAATTTATAGACCAAAACTAAATTCGCAATTGAGATAAATATTGCCAATAACCTTCCCCAACCAACAGGGTTATTCATTAAAATACCTGGAATTAGCAAAAACGAATAAAACGGCCACCGTTTTTCATCCCATGGCCAAGTCAATAGAGACAAATAATCTGCGCCACGAATCATTCTAAAAGTATCGCCCCACTCAGTATAATTAATATTCATCAAGACAAGCCGTAAAACTGCATAAATTGCAATAAAAATTACAAATGGTAAATGCTTTTTAATTATTTGCATAACATTTGACCCTCTGGGTACAAGGTACTTTTTCCATAAATATAGGAAACCGGATAATCTTCTCTGTAAATAGTTTTAACTAAAACATAATCGCTAGGAATTTGATCCTGTTTGTAATACATCCAACTATGAGGACCTTCAACTAAAATAATATTGTCAGAATCAAAAGATAACTCCCAAGCATCTAATTTTTTCTGGTCAAACTTAGTATAAAAGTATGTAATAGAATTTTTTTCATTTGAATTAAAATTTCCTACCAAACAACCTTTTTGGAATAATTCCGATACTTCATCCCAACCTCGATTATTATTAAAACCAAAAACACCTTCAATTTTTTTATGTCTAACTCTATCAATCTTATAAAGCTCATAAGTCCCAAAAGATTTATCCCACCATGGATATTCAGGGTTTTTATTAGCAAAAGCTACATAATTGATCCCAGACACAAATACAAATAGCATCAAAGTTGAAACCAAAAACAAATGTCTGACTACTAAATTTAGACTTCGATAAAAATTATTCAAATAAACAAATCCGTATCCTGCGATACCAAATAATGGAATCATCGAAACATAAACATGTGTTCTTGCATCACGCATTATAAAAAAGTAAAAAGAATAAGCACCCAAAAACCAAGTAATAATTGCAGCACGCTTCCAATCAATACGCTTGTTAAAAACCAACAAAGCAGAAATCGCAATCGCAGAAAAAATTACCAACAAAGATGACGCTCTAGGTTTTATAGGATACAAACTCAACCAAGAAAACCCAAATAAAACCAAAACACTTATCAAATAAAGAATACTTATGATTCTCTTTTTAAAAGCAATAATGCCAGAAACCAAAATCCCCAAAAATCCTAAGACAAAAAATAAAAATATAAATTCCTGTGGCAAATACAATCTCAAAAGCTTTAATGATAAAGCAGTACCAGGCATGAACAAATTCAGAACACCTTGTAATCCACCATCAACTGAACCACCAAACAATCGCCCCTGCAAATAACCAGAAGTAGTATCTTCAAACGCCGACTGATTATAAAAAGGAATATAGTATGAAAGAGCAGGTACAAATACTAAAATAAAAAATAAAAGCATGGCTTTGTAATACTTTTGAATACTTGCTTTAAATCCCAGATTGCCGCGGTACGCCATCGCAACAAAGCCAGAAATGAAAAATGGCATCACAGACATCGTGTCATAGTGCACCAAAAGTGAAAAAGACGTCAACAAACCAGCAATAGCTAATTTTTTATATGAAATAAATTCTTTCTCAAATGCACTAATAAATATAAAAATAGCAATTGGAATAACAAAATACATCAAACTCTGATATTGAGTAATTCTTGCAAAAGCAATAAATAAACCGTTCACAGACATCAGCAATAAACCAAAAAAAGCAGTAAGATTACCAAAAATTCTACGATTCATAAAAAACACCGTGCCCAAAGCAAAAATTCCAAAAAGCAAATATGGAACACGAATCCAAAACTCATCATGATATCCAAAAATCCCCACGTTTATAATATTCAATAAATATTGAATAGGACCTCGTTTTTGTTCAAGCAAATAGGCCAAAACCCCTTGGTCCATACCATATAAAAAAGTTACAGTGTTAACTTCATCACCCTGAAAATTTGAATATCCTAAACCTTGTGCCCTAACAAAAATACCAAAAGCGACTAAAGCTCCTGCTGAATATACAAACCAAGCAGGAAGATAATCAAAAATATAAGATAAGTACGTTTTAAGATTAATTTTAAAATTCACGGATTATTTTATTTTGTTTCAGAATTGAAATCTTCTTGAACAGATTGCAAAACCTCATCAATTTGGACTAAATACTTGTTAATCATAGCTTTTTTACTATACAGTTCCAATCCCATATTTCTAGAATTGGTTGATAAAGTATCTAATAGCTTATTATCTTTATATAACATTAAAATTTTTTGTGCTAGATCCATCGAATTTTCTACAAAATACCCATTAACACCATCAACCACTAAATCAGCCAAACCACCCATTTTAGTAGAAACATATGGCAAACCAGAACACATCGACTCTGAAAAAGTCACCGGATGCCCTTCCTCCCGCAAAGTAGGAAAAACAAACAAATGCGACTTAGCATAAATATCAGCAAGATCCGAATTCTTAATCTGACCCAAAAGCTCAACATTATCATTCAAAACTCCAGAATCTTTAGCAAAAAGCTTTAGCTTATCAAAATCTGGCCCAGTTCCAATAATTTTGAATTTTATTGAAGCGGCAAATCCATCAGATTTTAATTGTTTTGCCGCTTCAACAATCCTTTCAACACCTTTTTCAACCGCAATTCTACCAATATACAAACACGTAAACTCCGAATATTTATTCATCTGTGGTTTAAATACATCTGAATCCACACCATTATTAATCACCTTTAAAGTCGACTCTATATTCAGCATATTTTTTGCATTAGGCATACGTGACAACTCATCAATCATTGATTGTTGCAAAGATTTACTTACAACAATAATTCGACTTGCTTTGGACAAAAACATTCCTTGCAAAAACATAAACTCCAAAAGCCATTTTGGCGCATCAACAACGAACAATCTAAAATAATTTTTTAAGCTTTTTGCGGAATTAAATCTGGTTCTTAGCTCGCCAAAAATAGATCCATGCAAAATTACAATCATTGGCAAAGATTTGGTTATTACAGAAAAAAATCCATAAGCGCCTGTACTTTGACTGATTACCAAATCAAACTGGTCGATTTTATTTAATTTTTCAAAAACTTTCACAGATTCAGCATAAAAATTTTTATTTGAACGTCTTTTTGAATACGGATCAGGTAAAAGTTTGAATTTAATAAATAATTTTTCCCAAGGTGTTAATGGATTAAGTCCTGAATCAGTTTCGCCAACAAAATAATAATTCACACCATTAATAACCATCTGTTCATCTTTTTTAACAACTTCTTCATCCTTAAATAAAGCTGAAGTTAAAACAGTAACAGCACATCCTTCCTCAGCCAAACCTTCAGCAAGTATTTTTAAATGTGATTCCATTCCACCAGATTCAAAATGCAAAGTAGTTGATCTCGAAACAATTAAAATTCTTTTCATCATTAATTATTAAAACAATCTAAATATTTTTTTGAAATTGTATTCCAATCGTAGTCTTTAAGAATCTCCTTATTTGACTTTGTAATTTTTTGCCTAAGCTCATCGTTATTTATAAGTTCATTCATTTTTATAACAAGGTCATCGATATTTTCATTTTTGAAAAATAATGCAGAGTACTCATCTTTTAGAATGTCTACTAAACCACCAGTTCTTGAAGAAATCAGTGGTGTTTCTGTATATAAATACTCTAATGCAACAATGCCAAAAGGCTCAATTCTAGAAGGAATAACACCAAATAATGCATTTCGCATCAAAAATAATTTTTCTGAATCTGAGCATGATCCTTCTTTAAGATGGATTCGATCTGAAAGATTTTTAGAAATAATGAGCTCTTTAATATTTTCTAGCTCATCTCCTTTGCCTTCAATTATCAAATGTAGGCTTGGTGCATTTAATTTAGAAAAAGCTTCAATCAAAAGATCAATACCCTTTTTGTATACCATTCGGCCGACACAAAAAATATATTGATATTCAGGCTTAGAAAAATCACTTCCTAAAGATTTATCTTCTAGAATCTCAAAACCATTCGCTATAACAATTATTTTTTTTGAATCACCAAATAAATGGGATGCAATTAATTCCGCTCTCATGTAATTTGAATTAACAATTATTTTTGAGGCATCATTCAAAACACGCTTCATAAAAAATCTCAAATAGAATTTTTTTGAAAATATATGCAAATCATTTCCATGAATATTTACAATCAACTTAGATTTACGATTAAAGATTCGCAAAATCCCTACATACAAAACAGAGTCATCTAAAAAATGATAATTAATAATATCTGGATTAATTTCTGAAACATAATTTAGAAGGTTTACACAACTCTTAACAAAACGAATTGGAAAAGCTAAAAATCCTTTTAAACTACTCGGGACTCCAAGCCAAATTCTTTTTATTTTATATTTTGAATCTGATTCGCTCGTATCAGTATTAACTTGGGTCGTTAACAAATAGACTTCGTTATTCTTTGAGAATTTATTATAAAGATGCTCAACAACATTTTCGACGCCACCTTTAAATGGGAAAAACCTGCTAGAAATCAGCAAAATTTTCATATACATAATTTTAACACGCAAAGCTTAATGAAAAACATCCTCAAATTTGCTTCGGTGGAGTTCCGTTACGTAGTAACGTAATCGGAACTCGACGCACGAGCTTTCTACGAAATCTCTTAGCTACCTTCAGAAAAATTTGAGAATGTTTTTATACGCTTTCAAAACTTTCCAAAAGATTTTGTAGCAAGTTCAAGATATAATAATCATATGCAGACAAAATGGAACTTAGATCACATTGCTAAAAATGTGGATGATAAAAAAATTGAAGACTCAAAAAAACAGGCACAGGAGCAAATTAAAGAATTTGTCGACAAGTGGGCAAAAGACGACTCATACTTAACAGCCGCCACTCAACTCAAAAAATCTTTGGATGATTATAGTGATTTATTAGATGTAAAAAATGAAATTGGAGATATTCCCTATTATTTGTACCTCAAAATCGAACTAAATTCTGAAGACAAAGAAACAACGGCAAAGTTAAAATCCGTCGAAGAAAGCAATAATAAAGAGTCAAATAAAATGATGTTTTATGTTTTAAATCTTTCAAAAATCAAAGAAAAAGATCAAAAAATATTTTTAGCAGATAAAAACCTAAGCAGTTATTGGCAATTTTTAGAACACATCTTTAAAACAGCAAAATACAATCTTTCCGAAAAAGAAGAACAACTATTTAACTTATTAAGAGATCCAGCAAGTTCAAATTGGGTTGATCTAACCTCAAAATTAATAAGCAAAGAAGAAGTCACCATCATAGACGAAGACAACAAAAAAGTTAAAATACCAGTTAGCCAAGTTTCAGGATATATTGATAGCCAAAATAAAAAAACTAGAGACTCAGCATTTAACGCATATACAAAAATCGCTCAAAAATACTCAGAAATAGCGGAGCATGAATTTAATTCAATACTTCAAACAAAAAGAGTCTCAGACGATCTTCGCAAACACACTAGAGCAGATGCATCACGCTTAATAAGTGATGATATTGAACCAGCTATAATAGATGCTTTAATTCAAGCAGTTAGCGAGAATTTTTCTGTAGTCCAAGATTATTACAAATTTAAGGCTCAACTTTTCAACAAAAAGAAACTCGCCTATAACGAAAGAAACCTACCACTTGAAGCCGTAAACAAAAAAATAAAATTTGAAGAAGCTTTTGACCTTGTTCACAAAACATTTGAACAAATAGACCCTGAATTCGCTTCAATCGCTCAAAATCTACTAGACGAAGGCTTTATAGATGTATATCCGCAAAAAGGAAAAGCCGACGGTGCATATTGTATTCACAATTATCTGCACTCTCCTATTTATGTTCTACTCAACTATAATGATCGATTAAATGATGTAACAACTATCGCCCATGAGCTCGGACACGCAATCAACAATGTATTCATGAAAAAAAATAGAACCCCTATAGACTACGGAACCCCAACCGGAGTAGCCGAGGTCTCAAGTACATTTTTTGAAGATTTTGTATTAGAGGAACTCACAAAAAAAGCCGATAAAAAAACGCAACTAGCACTACTAATACAAAAAATTGATGACTCAGTTTCAACAATTTTTAGACAGATTTCATTCTATAAGTTTGAGCAAGATCTACACAAACTTCATCATGAAAAATCATACGTAACCAAAGACGAAATAAATGCGCTATATCGAAAAAACATGCTTGAATGCATGGGAAATTCAGTTCAAATGCCAAAAAAGGCAGATAATCTTTGGGTAATGGTCTCACACTTTAGAAGAATGTTTTATGTCTACTCCTATGCAAGTGGTCTTTTAATATCAAAAACTATGCAAAGCAAGTTCAGAAAAGACAAAAACTTTGTTAAACCACTAAAGCAGTTCTTAGAAGCAGGTTATTCAAAATCAACAAAGCAAATATTCGAAGACGTTGGCATAGACATCACACAAAAAGAATTTTGGCTTCAAGGAATAGATCAAATCAAATCTGAGATTGCACAGGCAAAAGCCTTATTTAAAGAGATAAAATAGAAACATAAGCTTTTAGGCTTTACTGTATACTAAATCCATGAGGTATCAAAGAAGTCTAAAATATAAAAATTTAACCTTTGTGCTAATCTCTGTATTAATAACACTTTTTCTCTCCCGATTTGAAACATTTCACACCGTTTTGCTACACCTCGGTGGACTAGGATATCTCGGAGCATTTTTAGCAGGAATTTTATTCGTATCAACATTTACCGTAACAGCAGGTGCATTAATATTGCTAATTTTGACTGAAAAACTTTCCCCTTTAGAAATCGGAATAATTGCTGGATTAGGTGGCGTAGTCGGAGACCTGATAATCTTTAACTTTATAAAAAATAACTTAATGCAAGAAATCAAAGAACTCTATGCAAGAATCGATAAAGACAATCAAATCACAAAAATCCTCAGCACCAAATACTTTGCTTGGTCATTACCACTCATTGGAGCACTAATTATTGCATCACCACTCCCAGACGAACTAGGCGTAAGCCTATTAGGCATGTCAAAACTAAAAACATACCAATTTTTAATAATCTCATTCTTTTTAAATGTTTTGGGAATCATGCTCGTCGTCTCAGCCTCAGCTATTATCAAGCCTTAAAATAAACAACACAGAGAAGCAAATATCTTTAACTACTTATAATTTTGCTATAATTCGGATATGAATAAATCAATTCAAAAGCTTATACAAGGTAATCAAGAAAAAATTGCAGAAATTGCACAACAAAATGCAATTGAATTTATAGGAGTTTTTGGATCTTATTCACGTAATGAACAAACTAAAGATAGCGATTTAGACCTTTTCATAAAATTTGACTTTAGAAAAAAAGATATAAGCCTATTTTCATTGTTTGACCTTCAAAATCAATTAGAAAGTTTATTTCACAAAAAAGTTGATATTGTAACAAAACCAAACAAAATTTTTGAGCCTTTGATACAAAAAGACTTAATTACCTTATATGAAAACAGATAAGCTCACAGTAGAACAAATACTTGAGTTTATAAAAAAGATTGAAACATATATAGATAAAATGACTTTTGATGATTTTGAGAAAGATTATAAAACTCAAGATGCCGTAATTAGAAATATTGAATTAATTGGAGAAGCAGCAAATCACTTAAGCACTAGCTTTGGAATAAACAATAAGGCTTTTCCCTTAAACAAAGCTATTTCAATGAGAAACCGTTTAATACATGGATATGATGATATTGATCTAAAAATCGTATGGAAAACAATCAAAAATGACATCAATGAATTAAAACAATCACTATAAAAACGATTAATAAAAAACAGATCTGACGCGGTACCTACAATCTAAAATTCTTACCTTTTTAGATACATTACCCTACTTTACCTACGCACAATACTTTGACTATAGTCCCACAGATAAGAACCCCTGCAACAAGTAGTGCTTGACATATCCAATAGCCCATGTTAGTATCACGCGATTAGGTTGAAAACAAGGTTTTCTTCACTAATCAAAGATATCGAAAAAGCTTATTTTATAAGCCTTTTCGGCACATTAACAACTAAAGACTAACGAGAAAAAAAGGCAGAAAACACAAATCTCCCTATATTTGATCATTCCTTACCTATCAATTTCTTTACCCAAATCAAGATTACGGGTGGATGTATAAGCGCTTAACCCAAAAGCATTTATACATCCATACCGGATCCTTTTTTCTGGGCAGAGAAAAAAAGATTCAATTGCAACGCCATAGGGCTAGCAAGGAGATTTATTTGCATGGGCAAATAGATTGGGTGATGGATAAAAAATCAACAGGAGATAGTATGAAAAGGTTTTTCAGAAAAGCTGCAACCGCAATCGCTGGATTAGGTTTGATGGTGTCTGTTCAACAAACAATCATTGAACATCAACCAACAGCTCAAGCCGCTGTCGAATGGTACACCACGCAGAAATGCGTTGAACCTGGGAAGGTAGTTTTTACCAACACCGAACCAAGTGATAGTGGGAAAGTCATGCTTGTTGGAACAGTTGTTGCAAAAGGAGACATTCTTGATAAATCAAAGCTCAAGGAGGTCGTTCCTGGCCAAACCGTCGAATTGACAACTGTCGGAAATGAAAAATACGTGTTTATGCTGTGGAAAAACGCACCAGGAGCAGATTGGAAGTACATCGAAAATTCCCCTTGCCCACCGCCAACACACGAAGTTTGTTCAACGACAATCGACATTGTTGGAAATTGGTCTGACTGGAAAACTGA
>CAZEDS010000007.1:0-16842 GCA_964510925.1 uncultured Candidatus Saccharibacteria bacterium | reverse complement strand
ACAAAAGAGTATCGAACTCGCACCATCGAATCCGTTGATTCCCAAGACCAAACAGCAAGCTGTAACAGCAAAGAAGAACGTGAAGAACGACATAAAGTTTGTTCAACGACAATCGACATTGTTGGAAATTGGTCTGACTGGAAAACTGATCTGAATGATGCAACAAAAGAGTATCGAACTCGCACCATCGAATCCGTTGATTCCCAAGACCAAACAGTAAGCTGTAACAGCAAAGAAGAACATGAAGTACGAAGCTTCAATCTACAATGTGAAAATGCTAGAACTACAATCAAAAACACAACGACAATTGGTCAAGTTCAGATTCTAGTTCTAGAATTCGACGACGGTGCCCAAATAAGCATCTATCCTGGTTCAGGACATGAAACAAAATTCACATTCATGTACCACTGGGATGGTAGTACAAAGAAGTATTCATCTTCTGAAGCCTGCCCACCGACAAGTGATGGCGAAAGCCAAGAGCCAAACCCAATAGGGTCTGGTCCTGGATCACTCAGCAAGATTTTTCTGCCATTGATCACTCGTTAGCTTTAGGTATCACCTATTACCCTGCCCAGGTTAATAGGTGATACAAACCCACCTCGGTAGAGAGAATTAAAATGAGCTTAGCTCAAGAATCTCTTGATATTGCATCAAGAATCTTTACGTTTTATACGTAATTTTATTTTCTTTCTATCGAGTGTGGTGCAGTTCCTTTCAAAATTTTTACAAGAGCTTTAATTTGAATTAAAACTTTTATAAAAATTTTCCAATATTACAAACGCATACCTTTATCCACTACTTGTTTTGAATGATATTTAATATAATCCATCGTCATAACTTCTGTAAGAATATCTTTGTCTCTATTGATTGGAGTGTTTAATGATTGAGCTTCTGCATACTCTCTATATTGTCCAGCAAATGATTGTTCCGCCTCATCTGTTGGAACTGAAAATAAAGTTAAGAGCAAAGGCAAAGCAATCTGCTTCAGCATGTTCCTTGCTTAAATTCTGTTGGTCTTGTGACAAAACAGATTATTCATAAAACCAAGTCTAAAAAGAAGTTCTTAATTTCTACCGATTCCAAAATATTCAAATCCTAAAGATCTGATTTGAGATGGATCTAAGATATTTCGGCCGTCAAAAATTATTTTGTCTTTCATTTTTGATGCTAGATTTTTATAATCTAATTTTGCGAATTCTTCCCATTCAGTCAAAATTATTATTGCGTCTGCACTTTCAAAAACTTCTTCCGCAGAGTTACAAAATGTTAAATATTTTTCGCCGAGTTCTTTTTTAGATGTTTCCATGGCTGCTGGATCAAACAATTTTATATTTGCACCATAGGCTTTTAGATATCGAATTACTTCAATTGCTGGAGATTTTCTAACATCATCTGTTTTGTTTTTGAATGCTGCACCTAAAACTCCAAACGTTTTTCCATCAAAATTTTCATTATATTTTCGTAAAATTTTATCTATAAAATAATGTTTTTGTCTTGAGTTAGCATCGATTACGCCACGCAACAATCTAAAGTCATACATATTTTCGCTACTAGTTCTGTACAAAGCTTCAACATCTTTTGGAAAACATGAACCGCCATAACCTATTCCTGCATTTAAAAATTTTGGTCCGATACGTTTGTCTAAGCCCATTCCTTCTGCTACATATTTAACATCAGCGCCTGTACGTTCACAAATTTGTGAAACTTCGTTAATAAAAGCAATCTTTGTTGCTAAAAATGAGTTTGCTGCATATTTGATAAGCTCAGCACTTGATAAGTCAGTTTTTACAACTGGGCAATTAAGATGATGATATAAATTTGACATGACACTTAACGCAGTCTCAGAATTGGAGCCTAATACAACACGATCAGGATTATTAGCATCCCAAATCGAAGTACCCTCACGCAAAAATTCTGGATTTGAAACAACATCAAAAATAGCACCTTGTGGTGCATTTTTTCTAACATGTTCAGAGACTTTTGAATTTGTACCAACAGGAACTGTACTTTTTGTAACAATAACTTTGTATTCACCTGCTTTTAAGAGTTTTCCGACTGAATCAGCTGCTGCAAAAACATAATCTAAATTTGCGGCACCAGATTGATTGCTTGGAGTTCCTACACAAATAAAAATAATTTCGCCATGTGCAACGGCCATCTCGTAATCAGTAGTTGGTCTAAAATTTCCATTTTCTTGAGTTTTTTTTACGAGTTCTTCAAGGCCTTCTTCATAAATTGGCATTATGCCATTTTTGATTTTTTCAATTTTGTTTGCATCAATATCCAAACAAACAACATCGTTTCCCCAGTCTGCAAAAACTGCTGCGGAAACTAAACCAACATAACCTGTACCGATAATCGTTATCTTATGTTTTTTATTTTTGATGTTTTCCATATAAATCTGTTTAGTTATATAAACCCTTTAAATAATTAAGTTTTACTTTAATAACATCTTTTGCGTTATAGTAAGAATCCTTAACATTATGAACTTTGCTATCTCCAACATAGTACCAAGTCACAGGGACCTCTTTTATCCTATAATTCAAAAGTCTTGCTACAAATAAGATTTCTACATCAAAAGCAGAAACTTTACCACCAGTAATTTCTTCACTGTTAGGGCTGTACAACAAAGTTTTTTGAAAAATGTTTTCAATTGCTGATCTTTTGAATAGTTTAAAGCCACATTGAGTGTCATTTATGCCTGGTAACAAAACGATTTGCACAAGATAATTAAAAACTCTTCCCATTACATGTCTGGTAAAAGGCTCATCGACTCGTTTTGAGCCAAAGCCTTCACGACTTGCGATTGCAACATCAAAATTTTGCTGCGAAACCCAATTGTACATTTTAGTAAATTCGGTAATTGGAACTGACAAATCTACATCAGTAAAAAGCACATACTCGCCTTTGCATCCAAAAATTCCTGAAATTATTGCTGGGGCTTTGCCTTTGTGCTTATTTTCTAAAAGTTTGAGCTCTGGCCATTCTTTTTGAAAATTCTTAACAATATCTTTGGTCGTATCTTTCGAACCATCATCCGAGATTACAATCTCATAAGAATAATCTGCTTTTTTGAAAAACTTGTAGAGCTTATCTAAGCATTCACGGATTCTTTTTTCTTCATTATAAGCCGGGACAACAACAGAAACTTTAATATCGTCTGATTTAAATAGCTGCATCGTTTTGTTTTATTTTCCAAATAAATTTTTTGTAGAAATAAAAGTTCCAAAATAGTCCAACAAAGATTCCTACAACTTGATATATATAACTTAATAAAAGACTAATACCAAACATTGCTGCAAGCAACTGTCCTATTCCTAACTGAATCAAAATTCCACCAATTACAACAAAATGGTTTTTAACTAAACCTCTTATAAATTTGAAGCCTTTCAAAACTTGATCTCCAAAAGCCCACATATTGTTTATAAAAAATGAAACGACCAAACCAACTTCAATAGACAATAACTGTGAAACTATAAAGCGTGGGTAAATATCGATCCCGCCAATATAAAAATCAAAAGGTAGGTTAAAAAAATTATTTGTCTCAACGATTTCATGAAAAAACCTATACATAATTAATTGAGAACAAGCACCTGCACCACCAGCGATAAAAACTTTTCCAAATCTTGTCGCTATAAAATCTCTTATTCTTGATTCGACAACGAATTTAAATGCATTATAAAAATATTCTGAGCTCATTTTTGATTTGCCTAATGTACGATCTTTAAAATGATATGGAATCTCAACAACTTTATATCCACTTTTTAAGGCCTCGAGGCCAAAGGCAATTATAAATGTGTATCCTTGAAATTTTTTACCAAGATTAACTTTTATTTTCTGATAAACCTCTTTTGTGATTGATTTAAATCCTGAAGTATAATCAGTCGCATTCTTTTCAAAATAAATAATACGAACAAAAAGATTCCCCATGTAGCTCAAAATTTTTCGGTGCACACCCCACTCTTCTGGAACGCTCCCACCTTTTTTGTACCGGCTACCTGCAACGAAATTTGCACCAGATGCAATTTTTTCAACAATTTTTGGAATCAAATTAACATCATGTGAAAGATCAGCATCAAAAGTAATAATTGCTTCTGCTTGATGTGTTTCGAAAGCTTCACGCATAGCGTCTGTATAAGCCGCTCCAAGGCCTCGCTTAGCCTCTTCGACAATAAGATGAACATTTGGATGGGTTGATTGAAAATCTCGCACCAATTGGCCAGTTCCGTCTTTTGAATTCGCATCAGTAACTAACACGTGCATATCATGCTTAGTTCCAATTTCTTCAAATACTCGCAAAACCTCACCTAAAGTGCGATTTATATTCTCAGCTTCATTATACGTAGGAATTAATACAAAAAATTTCATAAAAAATTAGAAAAAGCGGACAACACCAAGTCCCATTGCAGCCAAGAAAACAATTATAAAAGATACCAAGCCATATTCAATAACTACTAATTTATCTATTCGTCCACTCGAAATATGGTGCCAAAGACCCCATAAAAAATAAAATACACAGGATCCTAAAATAAGCAAAAATCGTCTTAAATTATCAGACGTATCTCTAAAAACGATAGCAACAACAAACAAAACCGAGAATAATACAAAAAATTGTATAAACTCTTTTAGGTTAATTTTCATAAGTTAATTGTAACAATTCTACTTTATTTGACCCCAAATTCAAAACATACCAAATAAAATACTTCTTAAAGTTTAGCTTCGGCTAGTTTTTCTATTCTGCTCCGCAGAAAGAAAACTACGCACGAGCTCCTTTCAGGATCTCTTAGCTATCCTCAGAAAAACTTTTACGAAGTATTTTTTTGTATGTTACGCTTAGCAAAAATAATTTTCGATAATTATTGTGAGGCAAGCTAAGAGATTCCGTAGGAAGCTCGTGCGTAGTTTTTCGCGATGCAAAGCAGAGCTAAAAAACTTGCCGAAGCGTAATTAGCGAAAATTATTTTTGCTAAAGTATCCACCCGATATTCGTAAGCCAAATGCCAAAAACTGCAAGAACCAACATCAAAATATGAAGAACCGTATGCCCTGTAACACGATAAATTACTTTGTTTTTTGCATAATATCCATCAATCGCAAAAATCAAAATTAAAAAGATACCAACCACGATAGACATCGCTCTAGATAAAGTTAGCATTGGAAAAAACGAATACACTGGCAATGGCTTTGCAGCAAATAATACCGTATCAGTACCGACAGTATTAGTTAATGATTGCGTTTTTTCAATATCATCTAAAATTTGTTCATCGCTCAAGGGCTCTGAAATACCAACAGCAAGTGACTCATATTCATTGGAAGGTTTTGGATATCCAAACATTTGAACCACTAAGGTTGTCTTTCTACCTTTTAATGTTCCATCAACTTTTGCAAAACCTACTTCAGTAAATTTATCATTCAATAAATTTTCACGATGAGACATAGAATCATACCAAGCAGAAATAACTTCTTCTGATTCCGCAAAATCCACGGCTAAATTTTCACCTGCATAAATGTATTCATATTTTGAACTACGAATAAAATCCCATGGTTCTTTTCCAACTGGCGAATTATGAGACCAATAATCATTAGCAAACATGTCTTCTGCTTTTTTTGCAGCCGCTTCATTTAATTTTGTATTTAGCTTTAATGGGCTTAATTCAAAGCGAGATCGCAACTCGTTAGTTTTTTCAAATAAGCTACGCACGGATACATTTGTTGCGTATCCTAGAACCTCTGGATGGTATGTAACCCAGCTCGACGTAACAAAAAACAATGCCAACGCAAACACGTAAGAAAACAATGCCGAAATACTAACCGAATGTGCTCGTTTGTTTGAATTTGAATGACCAGGTAGGAAAAATTTTTTCATAATTTTAATCTATTATTTGTTCCGAAATCAGGGTGTTTTTCTTTGCTAATCGTAGCATTAAGAATTTTATTCGCTTTTAACCAAGTTTTAACCCAAAATAATGAAGCCATCAAAAAAAATATAGCAAAGAAACCTGCCTGCAAAAAAACTGCTGGAGTTTTTGCCATATAAATCTGATATAGATGAAAAATAACAAGAATTAATAAATACGTTAAGATATGACTTCTTAATGAGAATTTAAAAAATTTAATATGCGAAATTCTAATATGAAGCACCACAAATGCATCTTCAATGTACACCATAACAACAAATTACTCTGAAAAAACAACAAAATCAAGATAAATCTAAAATATTTCCAAAAAGCCGTTTCGGATAGTTTTTCGATCTGCAAAGCAGATCTGAAAACCTGACCGAAGCAAATTTGAATAATATACTAATTTTTATTTTAGATGCCAATAAACCGACATTTTTCCATCTTCATGAAAAACAAAAACACCGTTGCCACCATCTTTCAAACAATTTCTACAAAAATATGCCTTGCCTTTTCTGACAGCTTTAATTGAAATATCACCAACCCCAACCATATCAAGCGCTGGATGTGGTCTTCCTCCATACATATAGTTATAACAAGTATTAGAACCAAAACTTTGCGTAATGCGTACGCTATTCATAGGCCAAGTCCAAGAGCCTTTTCCTGAGGTTTGAACGCCTTTAGGATCACGATAACAACCAGTTCCCCAGGTAATGCTCTTTGGTTTCAAATAATCCAGAGGGTTTACATAATTGCTGTAATACCAGCCCCAACTTGTTTCATCTTCAAAATCCTTTTCTGAATATTTATAGATTGAGAAATGCAAATGAGCTCCGGTAGAAAATCCAGAGTTGCCCATAGTACCTATAGTTTCGCCTTCTTTAACGTCAATGCTTTTGCCTTCACGAACAACAACATTGGCAGCGCTCTGGATTTGTGCAAGTTCCTTTTTTGCAGCTTCTAACAAAGATTGATATCGTTTTTCATCATTTTTAGTGACTCTTAATAAAAGGTCTTTCTCTTCTTTTTGCTCTGAAATACTTGCCCTAAGCACTTCGGCAGAAGACTTTTGTGCAACGATTTGTTGCTTTATTTTTTCAACCTCATCTTTTTTTACTTCAAGTAATTCTTGTTGTTCTTCATAATTATCTTTTGTTTTAGACATTCGATCGATTAACGCCTTATCTTCTTCTTGTATACGACTCAAGTATTGAATCCTCGAAAAAAAGTTACTAAAACCGTCTGCTTTCAGCAAAACTGCAATAAATGATTGCTTTTCATTTATGTATTCATCTTTTAAACGTTCACCTAAAAGTTTCCCATGATTATCTATTGTGCCGTCCAAACGTTGTAAACGAATTTCCATCAAACCGATGTCTTCTCTCAAAATTCCGAGTTCACCTTCTTTTTTAAGAATTTGGTGTTCGAGTTGTTCTATTTGTGCAGTTTTTAGGTCGATCTCATTTTCAATTAATTCGATATCACGACTCAAACTTGCACCTTTCTTTTTTGTTTGTTCAAGTTTTGCAGTATATTCTTGCACTTTTAACTGAACTTCTTCTTCAGTTTTTGATTCAGCTGTATAAAAAACTTTTACACTTGAGAAAAATGGCAATACAAGTAACAGCACAAAAAATATGAGTGTGGAAAAAATGAATGTCCTTAAATTTCTAGGTTTCATTAGCAGGTTAGTGTCTTAGCGGATGTACCTCTTTGCAGCTAAAAAACTTACACTAAAAGATAAAAGCCATCCAAAGACTAAAAGGATAATAAAGCCAATACTTAATATTTGCAAATTCATATCGATTTGGCTTATATTTCCAATTAAAATTTCAATAAATTTCGGATAATAATAAAAAACAACAAAACCGATAACCACAAAAGTTATCAAAGAAGAAATTGTCGCCAAAATTAAATTGAGCACAATAAAGGGTGAAATTACATACCAATTTGTTGCACCTACAAGCTTCATAATAATTATTTCAGCCTTTTGTGCATAAACATTCAACGCCATTCCAAGCATCACTACAAAAGCCGTACATAAAATAAAAACAAAAAGAATACCAAGCGTAATAATCTGAATACCCCGAACGATAGAAGTTAATTTTGCCAAAAACTCATGAGAATCATCAATTTTTTCAAAAAGATCACCTTTTTGCTTTAGCACATCCGCCACTTTTGAGATATCAGTAAGAGAACCAGCTTTTACATTTAAATGTGCAGGAAAAGGATTCGAAGTAACTGAGGCAATCAATTCTTTTTTATCTTTATTTTCTTCTAAAAAGCTTTTCATTGCATCATCTTTTGAAACATATTTAACCTCAAAAACAAAATCTTTAGTTTCAAGCTCTTTTTTTAATTCTAAAATTTTATTTTCTTCAACCGAATCTTTAAAAAAGCCAATAACTTCAGGTTTTTGCGAAAGATATGTAGCAATTTGTGCAGAAGTGTAAACAACAGTCATTAACACGGCAAAAGCCATGAATGTTACTGTCATTATAAAAAGAATACCAACAGAGCGGAACTTTCCACTTGAATAAATATTTGCAGCTCTCGAAAAAACATTATGCATAAGTACCGCCTTTCTCGTCACGAATTATTTTGCCTTTTTCAATATGAACAACTCGCTTTCTGAGGGTATTAACAACATCTTGATCATGTGTACCAAAAATTATAGTTGTACCCCAATCATTAATCTTTTTAATTAGATCAACAACAATCCAAGTTGAAGAACTATCTAAATTTCCTGTTGGCTCATCTGCTAATAAAATCTTAGGTTCATGAGCCAATGCACGTGCAATTGCTAAACGTTGTTTTTCTCCACCCGAAAGTGCAGCTGGAATTTTCTTTTCTTTGCCTTTTAATCCGACCATGTTAATTAAATTCATAACAATATCTTCGATTTCGTCTTGTTTTTTACCTGCAACATATAACGATAAAGCTACATTCTCAAATGCATTCTTTGATTCTAATAATTTGAAATCTTGATAAATAAACCCGATTTTTCGTCTCAAAAAAGGAACCTCACGATTTTTAAGTTTGCTAATATCTTGGCCATCAATTGTAATCTCTCCGGAAGTAGGGACTTCTTCTCTTACGATGTGTCTCATTAATGTGGTTTTTCCGGCACCTGAAGTTCCAATCAAAAATAAAAATTCACCACTATCAACAGTTAAATCAATACCATCCAATACAAAATCATCTTGACCATATTTTTTTGAAACATTTTTAAAAGTAATAATTTCTTTTATTTCAGATTTTTGTTCTTCTTTTTTAGCAGGCATTTTATTTAAATTTAACAGTAGTAACTTCAATGATCGTTACATCATCTAATTTACCATTTATTCTACCCAAAATCTCTACGGTTGATCCACTCGAAAGACTCAAATCAATATTTTCAGATTTTAAAATATATTTAACTTGGCCTTTCTCATCATTTAATGAATATATTTCTTCATCACCACTTGCTGAATAAAGTCTTATAACTCCACTTTGGCTTACATCACCAACGATCGGGGGTTTAAACGCAACGCCTAAATTTTGATCAGGCTTTGGTTCATCTTTATTAGTTGTAGAAGAAAATAACACATCTTTAAACACAACATATGTGCTAATTGCAAAAATTACAAAAGCTATAATATATAAAATTTTTCTCAGATTTAAAAACTCAGTTTCCATCTATCTCTAGCTTAACAAATCCAAGAAATATTTATAAGTGTAAAAGTTTTATATATTTAGCTGCAAGTTTGCGCTAATAAAGCCATCAAGATCACCATCTAGTACGGCATCAACATTACCTGATTCAAAATCAGTTCGATGGTCTTTAATTAACTTATATGGTTGCAATGTATATGAACGGACTTGATTTCCCCAACTTGCTTCTTTGTATTCGCCTTTAAGCTTTAACTCCTCTTCTTGTTTGCGTTGCTCTTCTAAAGCGACAAGCTTTGCCATAAGCATACTCATAGCGATTTCACGATTTTTATTTTGGGTTCTTTCTTGCTGACAAGTTACAACAATTCCTGTTTTTAAATGTTTAATTCTAACGGCAGTTTCGACCTTATTAACATTTTGCCCACCGCTTCCCCCTGAACGCATCGTTGTAAATTCGATATCTTCATCTTTGATTTCAATTGATTTATCACCTTCCGCAATAATCGGTATTACTTCAACGCCAGAAAATGATGTTTGCCTTAAATTTTGCGCATTAAAAGGAGAAAGTCTTACTAAACGATGAGTACCAGATTCTTGTTTTAACAAACCATACGCATACAAGCCTTCAACTTTGAGTGTTGCGGTTTTTATACCAGCTTCTTCTCCATTTAAACGATATATTTCACTAACTTTCCAACCTTTTCGCTCAAAATATCTTGTATACATTCTTAACAAAATTTCAGCCCAATCCATTGCTTCTGTTCCACCAGCTCCCGAATATACAGTCACAAATGCACCGCTTTTATCATGCGGCCCAGAAAGATAAATAGTTGTTTCAAGTTCATCTGCAGTTTTTGCTAAACCTTCCTGGTCATTCTCAGCGATTAAAAGATCAAGAATCTCAATATTTCCATAATCTTTTTTAAGTTGTGAAAGTTCCTGTGAAAGAATCGTCGATTTAGAAAAATCACTCCAAAAATTCGGTTCATTCATTTGATCTTCAATTTCTTTTATTCTCGCCAATATACTTTCAGGCTTAAAAAATTGTCTTATTTTTAAAATACGTTCATTTAAATCCATAATATTTATAGTGTTTCGAATTTATAAACTTCACCTTTTTTTATTTCACCCTTTAGAATGAGATCAGCAATACGTGTTTCTAATTTTTGTTCCACTGCACGATTCAAAAACCTAGCACCCCATTCTGGAGAATAGCCTTCTTTACCCATAGCCAAAATTACATCCTCAGAGAAATCAACATAATAATTTTGCTTTTCAAGATCGTCTTTGAGTTTTTGAATTTTAAGCTCAGCAACTTCAAAAATATCGTCTCTCGATAATGGCGAATACGGCACTAATGCTGTAAATCTATTCAAAAATTCTGGGCTAAAATACGTCTTTAACGCTTCAAGCAATGTAGCATTTACCTGATCAGCAGGTTGATGTTGCTCAATTGCACTGCTAATTTCACGTGTACCAACATTAGTAGTCATTATAATAAAGGTATTCTTAAAACTTACAAGATTTCCATCGCCATCAGACAAACGCCCATCATCAAGAACCTGCAAAAATAGATTTAAAATATTTTTGTCTGCTTTTTCAATTTCATCCAACAAAATCAAAGAAAAAGGCCTCTCTTTAACTTTGGCCACCAAAAATCCATTAGGGTTTTGTGCAGAACCAATAAATTTTTCAACACTGTCTCTCGTTTGATATTCGCTCATATCAACACGAATCATAAAATTTTCATCACCAAAATATTTTTTTGCTAAAACTTTTGCGGTTTCAGTTTTACCAACTCCTGTAGGACCTGCAAACAAAAAACTAGCGATTGGCTTACTTTCATCTCTAACTCCAACACGTGCTCGTTTTAATGCGTCTGAGATCATTTTTACTGAATAACTTTGACCAATAATTTTCTTTTTTAAATCGTCTTCAAGCGTTAACAAAATCGCTTTTTCATCTTGATTAAGATTAGATATTGGAATTTTTAAAGTTCGAGACATAACTTCCAAAACAGTTGAACGATCTAAAATATTCCTTTTTAAGCTTAAGGCTTCAGTTGATGCAGAAGTTAAAATCTGTGCAGCCTTATCAGGGAAATATCGATCATTAATATATTTTAATGAGTAATCATAACAAGCGGCGATTGCTGGATAAGTCACTAAAACACCATCATGCTCGAGCCTCTTTGAGTTGTCATACATAATGCGTAGCGTTTCAACCTTAGTAGTCTCACGCATATCAATATTTTCAAAAGTATTTGCAAAACTTCCGTTTACTGCAATATGTCGATCATAATCTCTGCGTGTTGTTGTTCCAATAAATTGAAAATGGCTCGAAGACATGACCCCTTGCAAAGCATTTAACAAAATATCAGAACTTTTATCTAATAAAAATAAGTTTTGAATTTCATCTATAAAAAGAATCACATCGCCTGAATAATCAATTTCTTTTAAAATTGCATCAATTCTTTTCGCAGATTCACTTACACCACCTGAAATTAATCTCGTTAAATCCAACGAAACAATTCTTTTATACTTTAGAGTATTTATAGTTGTACCCAAGGCAATTTCAGCTGCGAGTGCTTTTATAAAAGTAGTCTTGCCTGTTCCACTATTACCAATCAAAAGCACATTATTGCGGCCTTTTCTACTCAAAACTTTTATTACTTGATCACGGATTTCACCCCGACCAATCAATCTTTGTGATAATCCTTTTAGTGCGAGTTTAGTTAAATCGGTTCCAAAATGATTTAGATTTGGTGTATATGAAACAGCCCAACCCTTATCAACTCCACCTGCAGGAGGCAACACAAAATCGTCGTCCCACATATTTGGGCTTTTATCTTTTAACGTATAAAAAAATAGCGCAGTCTCTAACACTGCACGACGATCTAAACTATTTTTAACAAGAAAATCATCGGTTTTTTTATCGTAGCAAAGCAAACAACTAAAAAGCATAACCTCGTCCACAGACTTACGTTGCAAATCATTATTTATAACAACCAAATTTTTTAAAAATTCTTCCCGATTAAAACCTCCGTGACCATGCAAAAATGAAGTAACGCTCATATAATCAAGCTCAAGCCTCAAAATAAGCTCTTTAACTGGGACGCTTTTCAACAAAGTTGAAATTACTTTTTCAAAATTATTATAGTTTATATGTGAAAATTGCTCTCTTACCTTGTAATCACCTGCATCAAAATATTCCTCATAATTTCTCGGGTCTTTTATATAAGTAAGTGGCTTAAAAATATAATTAAAGAAAATTACACCGATCAAACCAACAAACATAACAAACGTTTCCAGAATATATCCATGGTAGACCAAATATAACGGCAAAAAGAATAACGAAAAATATAAACATGAAAAAAATGCAAACGTGATAACCATAAATGGACCACATAGCAATAAAACCAGAATTCTAATGGCAAAACCATTAATTCTCGACATTAAGCCAGGTTCACCAAAAAGTGGCTTAAAAAGGGACCTAAGCATTACCATTATTCCAAATTTATGGGAAAGACTCAGCCAAAATCTCGACAGAAACAAAAAATACCGCTTAGGAGTCTCAATAAAGATATTTTTTACAAAGTACTCAATCAAATTCATGCAATAAAAGATTTATTAACTATAGATATTCTAACTTGCTTACTTAAAATAAGCATCTCAAATTCCAACCGCAAATTGTAGCATGAATAGATTTTGTCTTATAGTATACAGCCCTAACAACTAGGATGAATGTGCTGGTTCACCTTTAACCATGGATGTTTTTAAATTATTAAAAACGTCATATGGGTTACTCGCAATAATGCTTTGCCCATAAAATTCCATAGCACTTACATCTGCTGTTTTTTCTGTTAATCGACCTCGATCTACGATTCTAGTAATAATTGGCAAATGATCCCAAACTTCAGGAGTTTTAATCAATGGCTTTAATACAATAGAGATATTAAAACTGTACACACCAGATTTTTCTTTTAAGGTTGTAAGTGCATCACTAATAACATCTGCGAGCTTATCATCAGCTGCGTCAGATAAAATCATAATTTCTTTTTCTTTAATTGGAGTAAGCTTAACCATTAAGCGGATTCCGTCTCGTTCAAAACCCAAGCCTAAATCTTTATGAATTTTATATACGTCATCAAAATAATTACTTTTATAACGTTCTTGATATTTAAGACTTAAATATCTTAATTGTTCAACTTTTGCATATGCTTGGTCTTCAGCTAAAACAATTTGTGAATGACCGTGAATCACTGACGCACCAGCTTTCCACAAGCAACTCCAAGTATACAAAGGGTAAATAGCTTTAGGCCTAACTTTGTGTGCTTTTAAATACCATTTTTTTGCAACCTGCAAATAATCTCTCACTCGTTTGCGAGAAATAAGCAAAGGATCATGACTATTACTTATCACCAATCCATGCAAACCATCATACTTAGCAATATTTGAAGCAGAAATACAATACTTACCTTTGATTCGACCAAATGTATCTTCAGGTGTTCCAGTTAATGGATGTGAAAAAGGTCCATTACGGGCATTTTCAATTGCTTCAAAAATACTTCCTGTATCAATATCACCAACAACTGGGCGCATCGTACGGAGTTCATTAAAAATTGCACCTTCATAAGTAACCTTGTCTGTGATTCTCAAAAATTCTTGTTTTTTTACATTATCAATAGAGTGAAAATTTGACTCGATCCATGAAGTCATTTCTTTTGGCGGAACCAACTCTCCTTTATTTTCAAAAACATCGTAAATTCTTGAAAAAATTTCTTTTTTCTCTATATCAAACTTTGAAAAATGCTCGTTAAATTTATTTTTAAATCCTTTTATCATATAACCGCATATTACATGAACAAACAATGAATGGGAAGTTAATTTTAACTACAAACTTTCTATAATGGGTCAAATATAATTGGGATATATTTTCTAGTTTCTATGTCTCTTACTTCGTATGTCAAGGCAAAACAGTCAAGAATATATTGCCTTCTACCAGCTAATACGAAAGGCGAATTAGCTGCATCAGATTTTATTAGAAAATCTGCAAATCCTTTAAAGCCCTTCTCTTTAGCGATAGAGCTTATTGTATTAAGAGCTCCTCCGAATTGATTACTTCGAAAAAACTGTCCTGCCGTAAAACAGATAACGCAATCAGTTTCTGGATCATATAAAAAAGCATGTTCTATTAATCTTGAGGAATTGGGTCCTGATACTCGACCCATTAATTTCCCTATATCATTTAATACAGGCACATAATTTCCAAATGTAATACCTTGATTTGTAATATATTCTATCCAAATATTACAAATGGGCATTTCAGACAAATGATGATGCTCAAGTGATAAGCGATCCGAGATCGGATCATTTATAAGTTGTTGAGAAACCGCCCGAACTGCAGTTGTAAGATCATCCATCATTGTCGGCATTGTTTCAATCCATTCTTGAAAATCATGCGATTCATTTAATTGAGAAGCTTCCATTAACATATAAATACTTACCTGACTTTTGGAGTGTGATACAAGTTCTTTAACTTTTTACCCAACATGACACGTGTTTGTGCATCAATAAATGGAATAAATGAAAAAGTTAAAAGATTCACAATCATTAAAGGAATTTCGACAAGAATTATAAGTTTTTTCCACCATGGCCATTCTGCAGGCATTGGTGCAGATAATTTTTTTCTTAAGTATGCTGCTGGAAGCAAAAACACCATTGTAATTGTCAACAAAAAACTCGTAACCGCAGGTACACTGTACGCATAAACGCTTTGTCTAAATTCTGGATTAACAGCTGTGGCTAACGAAAAACCAAACGTCAACATATACGCAGTATTTGTTAATAAAACTCGTTTTCGGATATGTTCAAAAAACCAAGTTAATTTTCTTGAAAAACTAATTCGATCATTCACTAAGAATTCTTTCATCGATAATGGAAAATCTATAACACCATAGCCCCATCTCAATAATTGCTTATACAAACTTTTGTACGAAGCAACATAGTTTTTCCCCTCAACCGCATCCGAAGAAAAAGGAATAAAATGCGAAACGCCTTTAAACTCTCCCCCATATTTTATAAATGCTCTCCAATAAAAAATCGTATCGTCAACACCTAGCGACACATCCCAATAATCTACATTAATAAGTGTTTGAAGTGATGCGGAATAATTTGAAAATGTATCCTTAAATTCAACTTCGCCAGAACTCAACGCCCAATCACCTAGTGTTCCAAGCGTAATAAAATAAGTTTCGATCCTCATCAAAGCAGGAACACGCCACAAATTATTGTTAAACAAATAAACAGAACTTGAATAATACTTAAGATCTCTATGATCGGAAGATAAATACAAATGAGTTAATCGTGCCAAAAATTGTCGATCAATAACATGATCACAATCAATTGTTGTAAAAATATAGTTACGAATAATTTTCCCTTCATTTTGCATTTCTAAAACCGCATGTTTTGCCCCCCAAGTTCTATTTGCCGCTGCTGCACCAATAGCTTCACCTGGAATTCCGGCTTTATGAACAAAAATTTTAATATCTTCAAATCGACTTTTATATGGATCAGTCATTCGTCTCAACCGCATTGTTATATCTTCTGAATATTTTTCTTCTACCGTATATACAATTATTATTTTTTGAGTGGAATATGTTTGATTTAATAAAGCTTCAAATGCTGGCCACAATACTTCATCTGGTTCATTAACAGCTGGCATCAAAACAAAATGCCTTGATTCATCTAAAGATGGTGGCAATGTTGATTTTTCTGGAAGAGTAGCAAAATCCAATTTTTGACATTCAACTTGCCAATCTGTTGCCATCTCCTTTTTGTATCGATTATAGCCTTTAATACCACTTATAAACCCTTTAACTGCCAAATAAAACCAATACAAAGTAACAAAAATAGTAATAAAGACGACACCACGTGGATATAAATATCCTAACCAAATTGGAGAAGTTATAAAAAACCACGTCGAAATTCCGGGAATTATCTCTAGAATACGTGTAACCAAATAATCATGTTTTTCAACAAAACCTGCGATTCTTGTAGCCATATCAATTTTTAATTTGGATAAAGTAAGTTTCCTGATTCATCATAAATTTTTATTGCCAAAACTGGACAACTCATTGCAGCATTCAAAATCTCTTCTGCAGTATTACCAATCTTATCGAGCACATAGGCTTTGCCTGTTTCATCAAGCTGAAAAGTTTCACCTGCAAAAGTTACACAAGGACCTGCACCGATACACAAATCACGGTCTACTTCTATTTTACCTATTTTTA
>CAZEDS010000006.1:9902-58073 GCA_964510925.1 uncultured Candidatus Saccharibacteria bacterium | reverse complement strand
GCATTGATTTTGTATCGGGTGACACTTATTACAAAAGTCCGATCTTTTATGTATATTGCGATTTTTATTATGTTAATTGAGTATTATTTTTATTTTCAACATCTCAACGGACATTTTTTGGATACAACTTACGGTAAGTTCTATCAAACAAATTCATTGATACCAGTTGTTGACGATAAAGCCCATTTGTATAGGGCGTATTTTGATAATAATCAATTTTCATATAATACTTCTGGATCAAATGTGTTCTCATATGCTGGATACGAGACTGTTCCATATAAGGGTTGGTATAAGTTACAAGACAAATACGGATTTAATAAATCTCTTGAGATTTCAAATGTTGAGTATATGGTTACTACAAATCCAAATTGGAATACTCAAAATACGAATGCTGTATTAGTTAAAGACCGTGGTCCGATGGAGAGAGGTACGGAAACTTTTATGTCTTCAATGACTGGGCTTCCATTTTTGACTTCAAAATCAACAAATACTCATTATATTTATAAAATTTCAAATGTTAAAAATAGATTTTATGCACCAGAAAGCATTTTTAAGTGCGATAAAAATTGTAATAATTTAACGAATTTGCCATTAACTGTGCACCTCAATAATTTGGATTCTAATTTATTAAAGAATGATTTAAATGTTAAAGAAATTAAAGTTGAAGAATACACGCCAAATAAAGTAAGCTTAAAGGTCGATGCAACTTCAAAGGCATTTGTGTTGAGCTCTGAGAATTGGGATTCTGGTTGGAATTTGAAAATAAATAATAAACCGGTTGAAATTATTAATGTCGAGGGCTTTAGAGGTTTTTTTGTTGAAGCAGGTTCGTCAGAAGTTGTTTTTACGTACACTATGCCATATGCGTTTTGGGGCAAATTGATTAGTTTATTTGGCTTTGTATCCGTTGTAGGGTCGTATTTTATTTTTAAGAAATATGCACAATATAATAAATGAAGTTCCTTCAGAAAAACTTACAAATAGGCTTAATACAAGCGTTAATTTTGTTTCTAAAACTGATATCGAAAATAAAAGAATTCTTGATATCGGTTGTGGATATGGTTGGTTTGAATTATTCGCAATTAAAAATAATGTTTCTGAAATTTGTGCCATTGAGATAACCGAAAAAGATTTAGAAACAATCAGAAAAAATGTAGTTAACCCAAAAGTACAGATTAAAACTGGTAGTGCTATTGAGATTCCATATTCGGATGGTTTTTTTGATACTGTTGTAAGTTGGGAAGTTATTGAGCATATTCCTTTTAATACGGAATCGCAAATGTTTAAAGAAGTAAGCAGAGTTTTAAAACCAGGTGGAAAGTTTTATTTATCTACACCACATAGCTCATTGTTCAGTAATGTTTTGGATATAGCATGGTGGTTTGGACACAGGCATTACACATTTAATCAGCTTAAAGATTTTGGTATTGCACAAAAGCTAGAGATTGTTGAGTTTTTTGTTACGGGGTCTTGGTGGTCGGTGTTTGATATATTAAATATGTATATTTCTAAATGGATATTTAGACGACCACGATTTATGAAAGATCTTTTCGATAAAAATGTCGAAAGAGAATATACTGAAAAGAATGGATTTGTGAATATTTTTGTAAAATATGAACGCAAAAATTAAAGCATATTTGAATAACTTATATAGATCAGCAGAGGATTTGAATACTGCAAATATAATAGAATCGTTAAAAAAAACAGGTCCGCATAAACGTTTATTAGATGTTGGTTGTTGGGATGGCGAAGCTTCTCAAAACTGGATAAACGCATCTGGTGCGTCTGAAGTCTATGGAATTGAGCCTGTTAAAAATGAATCAATTTTTAAACTAGCGACTGATCGTGGAATAAAAGTATCAAATATTTATGCAGATAAAGATCCATGGCCATTTGAGGCTAATTTTTTTGATTGTGTGGTTTCAAATCAAGTCGTCGAGCATTTATCTGATCTAGATTTTTTCTTTAATCAGGCACAAAGGGTTCTAAAGCCAAATGGATTTTTAGTTACCAGTACAAATAATTTATCAAGCTTACATAATATTGGTAGTTTGGTTTTTGGTTTTACGCCATTTGATCTCACTAATTGTTCTTCAAAAGAGCTTGGTATTGGTAATCCGTTTGCTTTGCATAAAAATGAAAGTGATCCGAGAGGTAATTCGTGGACACACAAAACAATTTACACAACTAAATGGTTAAAAGATTGGCAATCAGTATATGGATTAAGTTATCAATTTGATTGTGGTGCTGGACTATATCCATTTCCATCTTCATTTGGGAAATATCTTAAATTATATAGTGCTTTTATTACGATTGTCTGTAAAAAAAATGAAACTTAAAGTTGCGCTTTTCTGTACTACCGTATTAGAGCACGGTGGTGGTTTAGAAAAATATTTTATGGAGCTTTCTAAGAATTTATGCGAGAAGTTTGATGTTCAAGTAGATGTCGTTACTATGGATGAAGACTTTACAATGAAAATTGTAAACTTGCTAAGCATTTATCGCTTTAAAAAGCATGACAAATCTATTATTCAAAAATTACCAACTGAAAATATACTTGCAAAATTAGGATCTGCAAATTATATAAAATGCAAAAACACGAATGATTTAATTACCACTTTAAATAAATATGATCTCGTTTATTCAAAAAATGAAATTCTAGAAGCTTTCTTATTAAAATTCTTGGTGGGTTATAAAAATATTCCCAGAGTAATATTTGGATGTCATACATCGTTACATTATTCGGCTGATAAAAGTTTTAGATCAGCTATAAGGAATTTTTTATATGGCAAAAGTATTTATAGCTTTTTAACGAGCGGTGTTCATACATTCCATACGCTTAATACTACCGACGAAAATATTTTGAAGAGTTATTTTAATGGCAAACCTATTTACAAAATATATAATCCATTTAATTTTGAGTCATTTTTACAAAATTTACCTGGAATCGAATCAAAGTTTAATTTTTCAAAAGATAAGATAAAAATATTGTGGCTAGGTATTTTGCATACAATAAAAGGTACTGATCGATTATCAAATATTATAAAAGAGGTAAATAAAAACGATTTATCAAAAAATTTGGAGTGGATTATTGCAGGTGATGGCCAAGATCGAATCATGATTGATGAGCTATCAAAAGTAGAGGGTAATATTAAAGTTTTAGGATTTGTTCAAAGTGAATTAGTTCCAGATTTAATTAATCATGTCGATTTGGTTATAAGTACGAGCCGTTCTGAATCTTTTGGATATACAGTGTTAGAGGCAAATGCCTTGAACAAACCTTTTTTTAGTTTTAGAACCCAAGGACAATCAGAGATTATTCAAGATAATGTAAATGGAGTAATTTTTGAATCAGAAGAATCCTTTTCAAAAGGAATTTGCGATTTTATATCTGGCAAATATAAATTTGAAAATATTGCTGAAAAAATTCGACCACGCTTTAATTCTGATTTTATTTATAGTCAAATATTTAAAATGTTTGAAGAGGTATTTTATGCAAAATAATAAAAAGATTTCAGTTGTTGTTCCTGCATATAGGAGACCAAAGTATATTGAAGATTTGATACGTTCATATCTCGTGCAAGATTATCATTTGACAAATGCAGATGCAGAGCTTGTGATCGTCGATGACAGTGGCGATAATAATGAAGTACAAGCCGTCGTGCAAAATTTTTCTAAAACAAATTCATCCATTCGATATATTAAAAACGAGGTAAATATTGGATTTTGTAAAAATTTATTAAAAGCAATAATCAGTGGAGAAGGTGACTATATTGTAATTTTAGGGGATGACGATATGTTCGTAAAAAAGAATGCAATTACTCGTTATGTCCATGAATTTGAGGCAAACCCCGCTGTAGATTTTATTTATTCGAATCAGATTCAATTTAATAGCAATTTTAAAGCAGATTATATATACGAGCACTTTAAAAAAGATGCCCATTACCGAAAAGGGGAAGACTCATTAAAAAATATTTGGTTGCTGTCATGTTTTATTTCCGGAATAGGTTTAAGAAAGAATCAGAATTTTGTTGAGTTGTATCCAGAAGAATTGATTTTGTTTCCACAGGTAGAATTTATTGGAAAAATACTTTTAAAACATGATTCGAAAGCTGTGTCAGAATTTTTGATTGGATCTAGGGCTCATAATGAACAGCTCGGATTTAAAGCAGTTAAAGGAAAAGATATCAAAAAAAATGAGAAACACTCCGTTTATGAACTCGAAATGGTTTATAACAAAGTAGTTGAATACGCAAAATTGCATAATATTCCTTTAGATACTGATAAAGATTTTGTGAATGATTTCTTTGCGGATAAGCATATGACGATATTTCCAAGTGAAAAAATAAACACAGGTAACAAAGCAATCATAGCAATTTTCTTACAAGCGATTAAAAATGATTATAAAAATTTATTTAAGCCAATGTTTATTGCATATTTTTTGATATCGATAATTTTACCTGCAAATATTTTGTTTTGGCTTAAGGAAAAGGCAAAACAAATGTCAATTAAAAAATATCCAAATGAAATCAATCAGTTTAACGATTTTGCAAAAACACTATATGAATGAAGCCGTTGAAAAAAGTTATGAGCACAAAATAGAAATTGCTCCTTATGGATCATTATCAGTGATAAAAAGATTTTTAAAAGATGATTTTAAGGTTCTTGATATAGGTTGTTCTTCAGGTTATTTAGGTAGTGCTTGTCCCGAATGTAAATTTTATGGTATTGATGGCAATATACAATCTGTAAATGAAGCTAAAAATTTATATATTGATGCTAAATGTGCAGATCTTAATAACATTTCTGAATTGCCAGTTTTTGATATTCAATTCGACGCAATTGTATATGCAGATGTTTTAGAACATGTATTATATCCTGATCAGGTGATCAATCATTTTAAAAAATATCTAAAACAAGGAGGGCTAATAATTGTTTCGCTCCCTAATATTGCTATTTGGCGTTCCAGATTAAATCTGATGCTTGGAAAATTTGATTATACTGATTATGGTGTCATGGATCGGACTCATGTACATCTTTATACTTTTAAAACTGCAAGTGAACTGCTTAGATCCTGCAATTTAACTGTTTTACATCAAATAGGTGCAGCATATTTTTTGGGGCCATTAGTGGGCTTGAATAGTCTGTTTAGAAACCTATTTAGTACGCAAATTGTTATAATTGCAACAAATGATAAAAGTAATAGCGGATTGGAGTAGTCTGTTTCAAACTGGTTTGAATAATTTTTTTAGAACTATATACGACTTGGTTGTTAAACACCGTGTTTTTATAGTCGTACTTGCTATTAGTATTGGGGTTCATTGGCTTTGGGTTTTTAATCTTGAATATATAACTTATGGAGATGCACGTGTTTATGTTCCTGAAACACAACGAGAGTTATTACAAAATGCTTTTTATATTTATAACAATTCAACAAATTTAGGATCAATTGAAATCAGTGGTGGAACTAAACTTATCGAACTTGTGCATGGAGCTTTTGCAAATTTAGGGATGTATTATCCGGTTTCGTTTCATTTTATATATTTATATCCAATAACATTTTTGGCACCTTTAGCAATTTATCTTTTTGTAAGAAAGTTTTTAAAAAGTGAAGTTGCCGTGTTTGTTGCTTGTATTGTATATCTTTTCAATACTTACACTTTGATCTTGCAGTCTGCCGGAGTGTTAATTCTTTGTGCACAGATATTTTCTTTGTTTGCATTTTATTTTTATTACAGGTTTTTGATTGAAAAACGTACTTACCTTAATTTTTTTGCCACAGTTTTTAGCTTGTTTATTGCTAGTACATATGACTTTAGAATTTTTTATATTGCAGCAATTATTTCTTCACTTTTATTATTAAATTATCTTTTGTTTTATAAAGTTGAATTTAAGATTATCGGTTTGCATGTTTTAATTTTTATTCTTATTTTGGGATTAAACGCACATTGGCTTTTGGCTGTGTCTTCGGTCGGTCAACTTGTTGATAATGATTTATTTAGCCGAAAGATTTTTGGAAGCTCATATTTTGACATTGAAAGTGCCATTACACTTTTTCATAGGTTTTGGACAGGTACAAAGCCTGCTGCATTTGTAAATCAACCTATCCCTTTATATTTTTGGATTATTCCATTTTTGGCCTGGTTTGGATTTCTTACTGCAGGTCAAAAAAATAACAAGCAAAGATTTTTTATCGGACTGATTGCTTTGTTAGGCGTTTTTTTAACAAAACAAGAAGACATTCCTTTTTCAAAAATATATCAATGGCTATATGCTTATATGCCTGGTTTTAATGCATTTAGGGAAGCGTCTAAATTCTATTTTTTAACTGCTTTAGGTTATTCGGTTCTTATCGGTTATTTTATTGATTATTTTTATCGTTCAGCAAAGTTTTGGTTTAGCTTAAAATTTCTTCTAGTAATTCTGGTTAGTGCTATTTTTTTGAATAATACTAGATCCTTAATTACTGGAGAATTTAACACTCTTTTCACATTAAGATATTTGCCTATAGAATATGAAGTTTTGAATAAATATTTAGATTCTACAAATGACAGTTTTCGTGTTTTATGGATTCCGCTTAATTCAAAGTGGGCTGTTTACAGTAATCAAAATCCAGCGTTGACTGCCATTTATCTAAATGAAAAATACAAAGCTTTAAAGAAACTCCCAACCTATAAAGATTATACGAAACCTAAAAACTCGATAGGAAACATTTTTAGACAAGAATTTTCAAATAATCTTATTGATAGTTTGAATGTAAAATACGTGATTTTGCCATTGCAAGATGAAGCGAACGATGACGATTTCTTTTCTGATTATGGTAAAGATCGTCGTTATTATTCAGAACTATTAAAAGCTACTGATTATTTAGTTCCTGTCAAAATAGAAGGTATCGGTGACATTGAGGTTTATGAAAATTTGGATTATGTAGAAAAAATTTTTGGATCTGAGAAATCTGTTGAATTATCAAATTTTAAGAATCATTCAAGCAGTATAAATTTTAATATGATTAATCCTACTTATTATATTTTGCATGGGGCAAATAATAATAAGTATGTTTATTTTGAGGAAGATTTTTCACCTTCTTGGATTTTAAGATATCGTGGTGAAGATGGAGCTTTAAATACAATAAAAAGTGAAAAAAATGATTTTGGGACTAATACATTTGTTGTTCCTGATTCATATCAAGATTCATTTGGAGATTTTGAACTAATCTTTATGCCACAAGAAAAATATGTTCTTGGTATTAAAATTTCCGCAACGATTGGGATTTTGTTGCTAATGTTTGGAATTTACAAATTAATAAAACCATATGTTTTTAAATAATTTTATTATTGGTATTGCAGAAGATGTTACAGGATATTTTGTTTATCCTAATTTTTATGACTTATTTAACTTTAATGTTTTAGCAATGTATGGGTATCCGCATGGGATTCCCCATTCAATATTTAGTTATTCAGAACCAGGTGTATTGGTCATATTGTTTTTGTTAGCGAGATATTTTAATACGATTATTGTTTTCAACCTTTTTGTTTTAGTGATGGCAGTAATTACAATTTTTTGTTCGTATAAGCTATTTAACTTATTTAGTATTAGTCGTGCATTAAGCTTTGGGTTTTCTATTGTATTGATTTGCTCACCATATTTTATATATCATTCTAGATCACATCCACAGTTGATTCAGATTTGGCTTCCAATTCTATTTTTCTATTTTTTATTTGTAGCTAGGGTAAATGAGAGTTTCAACAATGACCAATTGGGGGGTAGGTTTGTTATAAAATATCGTAATTATATTTTAGGCATAATCTTAGGCTTAAGCATTTTGTTTAGCAATTATCTCGGATTCTTTTTGTTAATATTTATAACTTCATTTTATTTTTTTGAAGTATTTTTAAATAGACGCTCTAAAGAAAGTTTATTGATTATTTTGAAAGAATTTTTTGTGTTGATAGGGATCGGCGCTTTTATATCATCCATTTGGTTTGTTTCATTTTATTTTAATCAATCTGGATTAACGCCGTCTGGTGATTTGGGCCAGTATAGTCGTAAAATTGATGATTTTGTAACTTTTAGTAGTCGGCCTTGGTATTATTTTTTGCCTTCAACTGATAATCCATTTTTAGGATCATATTCACAAAGTGCAATAGATTTCCTTCAAAATAAGTGGGGCTATTATTTAACACAAAACTATTATAAAGATGAACATAGCTCATCATATTTGGGTTTTGTTTCTATTGTGTTTTCTATGATTGGATTCTATCGCATAAAAAAGGAATGGAGCATAAATATAAATAAATCTAGAGTTTTTTTGTCTTTATTTTTAACCGAAATTTTGCTTATTCTTTTTTCGCTTCCGCCATATTTTACATTGGCTGGATATAAAATTTTAATGCCAAGCTATTTGTTATTTTTGGTATTCCCAATGTTTAGGACGCTTTCACGAATTGGTGTTTATGTATTTGTGATTAATGCGATTTTTGCAGCTTATGGTGTTTCATATTTTTTGCGTAAAATAAAAAATAAATTCATTTTGATTTTGATCTCTGTTTTAATAAGTGCAGTGTTTTTATTTGAGGTTTTTGTACCTATAAAAATTTCATTAATTCAGCCGATTCCAGAATTTGTAGTGTATCTTAAGTCATTGGATTCCGGCCCAATTTCGGTATATCCATATAAATACACGAGCTATATGTTTTTTTGGATGAAAGATTATGGTAAACCATTAGTTAACCCTAGAGATTTTAAATATCAGGGTTTTGATTCAAAGTTGTTTACGGCAAATCTTAATACCTGTATTGGATTAAAAGAAGCCCAATCTTTAGGTACAAAATACATAGTTGAGATTACAAATGATTCTGAAGTATATTTTTCAGAAAACAAAAATTTAAGATTAATTAAGACCTTTGAGCAATCAAGTTTGGAGGTTGATTCGAGCAATTGGATCTTTTCTGTAGTAGATTTACGAGCACATCCGAATATTCGTGTTTTTGAGCTCGTGGGTAGTTTTAGTTGCGAATAGTTTTGAGTTTATGATTGATCAATTACAATATTTTATTTTAGGATCACTTATTTGTTTGTTAATCTTTTTGAAGAAAATTATAAAGCTATGGCTTTTTGGCTTATTCTTAATGTTATGTATTGTCTTTGAGTTTTCCGGGTTTGAAAGTTTAACAAAATATCCAGCTGTAGGTATGTTTTTTGTTGTGATTATTATTTTTTTTGAAGAATTTTTTGATGCGTTTTAAATTATTTGTAGGCATTGTATTCATAATATTTACAGGGGTATTTTTAAACATGCAGGTATTGGCTGCTGATACTGATGTTAGTTCAAACTCTGTAATAAGTGCAAAAAAGAACATTGTTATTAATTATCTTGCGGAATGGCTTGCGATTAATCCGGCCGCTAATAAAATGGAGGTTTTTATACAGCCCAAAGTAAAATTTGTTTCAGAATTGCAGTCATTTGAATTAGAAAAATCATATTTAAACAAAGATTTTACTAAACTAATTATTATATGTGATCAAGATCTAATACCGATTAGTATTTCTTCGGGGAATATTAACTGTAATGAATCTTCAGTTAATGTGAATGGAAGCATTCAATCGCTTATTAATAGTCCTTTTGATCAATATAGCTTTGGTAATACTCAAATTACATTTATCCCTATTGATAATTTTTTTGATGAAAAAATAAAAAAAATCATTGAATCTTATTTAAAAGAGCAGGTTCGTGGTTCAATCTATAAAAACGATTTAGATTCTCAGAATAACTTATACAGTAATATGATTGTTCCATTTATTCTCAGCGTGATGTTTTATATTGTTTTTATTTTCTTGCTTTTTTTAATGATTAAGCAAAGTAGATTTGATCTAAGGTCTTCTGTTTTCAATCGTGTATTAAATAAATACAAATATTTAAATCTATATTTTCTATTATCAATTTTTGCATTCGTGATTATTTTCCCATTGTTTTTATATCTTATGTTGGGGAGTCAGATTATTAGTAATGACTTCTTTAATATAGTTATGCAGGGTTATTTACAGCCACGTGCATTATTCAGGACGAATTTAGGCATTCCATTAATAATCGGGTTTTCTCTTTTGTCGATGTTAATATTGTTGTCGGTTATAAGCCCTGTTGGGAAAATATTATACAAATATTCAGACTATTTATTTTTACATACCGGTAATAAGTTAGATAAGATTTATTCCACTTTGGTTTTTGTATTGCTTTTTATCTGCTTTTTGCCAGGGAATAATATAAGTTATGCTCTGTCGTTTTTGATTCCATTTTTATTTTCATGCATTTTGTATTCAAAACACTATGGAAAAAATAAATTTTTGGTTTATAGTGGACTTTTTTTGTATTTAATTGTTTCAATTATTTATTCTTATCGAAGTTATACTTTTGCTACAAGTGATCAAAAAGATTTAGTCAAAATTGAAGATATTTTTAATCAATCTAAATTGCCATTGTATATAAATAGTGATGATCTACCATTTATAAGTTTAGAAAATTGGGATACAAGAAATATATTTATTAATAATTTCCCTTTGTATAGTAATAGCTTTTCAGAAATAGTTGTTAAATCAGTAATAAATTTTAAGGAGGAGGGTAATTATATTCTTGATTATGATGGTTCTGAATATGCTGATGTGTTTGTGCTAAATCATTACGATGAATTAATAAATTTAAACCTTTTAGAAAGTAATAAAAGCCCCAATTTAGGTACTGATAATGTTGTGTTTAAGTTAGATTCAGCTAAATCAATTGATGGATTGATAACATTAATTTTCGATTATAGATGTGAACGAAAGCTAGAGCCACAAGAAATAAACATAAATTTAAAGAGTCGAAATGTAGATTTCCGTGATAAAGGTTCTACAATTTTGATGTTTCCAGGTTGTAATCAATTCGAAAATGAGTCTATTAGTATAAAACTTCCTGTAGAAAGCTTTAGCCCAAATATTTATTTATTAAAGGTAAGTAGTAATAATAATGACTTTTTTAAAGCTGCCAATTTTGGTTTTAAAACAAATATTGCAGAATATCAAATAATCAAGACTGCAGCGGTTTATAGTCTTGCTAAAAGTGAGAAAAAATTAACTTTGTATATATTTAGTGATCTTGAAAGTTTTAGTTATGTCCCAAGTGAGTCGAGCCTTAATGCACAGCTTAAAAAGTTTATTGATCTTGGTTTGGGCGATAATGGTGCAGTTTTGTGGAGCTGTACTAAATGTTTAAGTAGTTTTTATTCTGTTGGCTTTGTTCCAAACTAGATTAACGAGCCTAACAATTCTTTGTTTTTTTCCATACATGTCACCATTATTAACTTCATAGCCAAGTTCTGGATCAAAAATTTTTTTTCGTTTTTGTCTGCCACTGTAGTAATTTAAAATATACATTCGGTACCAAATTGCTAAAGTGTCTTTTACGAAACTCCAAATCCCGTTACTGCTGAATAATCCTAATATTGAACTACCTGCAAAATCCAAGTTTACTTCGACTGGTGCATCATAAATTTTTTTGAAGCCCAACTTATTTGCTACTGCTAAAATTTCAATATCGAATGCAAATCTTTTTACTACGAGGCGGTCTAAAACTTTTTCTAAAACTTTGCGTTTATATGCTTTTAGACCTGTTTGTGTGTCTCTGATTTTTAATCCGAATAATGCTTTTACAAATAAAAAGTATCCATAACTAAAAATTTTTCTTTTAAATGGATAGTTTACTTTACTTGCTGAATGCATTTTGCTACCGATGATTATGTCTGCGTTATACCATTTCATGTGTTCTAGCAGCATGATTATTCCTTGTGGATTTATATCTCCACCAGAATCGATGAACATTACTACATCGCCTTTTGATTTTTCCATACCATATCGTACAGCTTGTCCTTTGCCTTTGTTTGTTGCATAGCCGTATACTTTGATTTCTGATTTTTCTTTTGAAAGTTTTTTTGCTTCTTCGTATGAGTTATCAAGGCTTGTGCCATCCACAACTCCTATGATTTCAAAGTTATAATTTGTCGTTTTTAATACGTTCCATAAATCTAGGAGTTCTTTATAAATCGTTTTTTCCTTTTTATAGATTGGGACGATTAATGATAGTTTTTCAATTTGCATTCTTGTATAGCTTAATAATATATCCAATTAGGATCAAAGTCATCGAAAGACTTGCGACTATTGATATTAATATTACATCATTTAAGTTGTTTGCAAAAAATTTGATTCCAAAATATTGGATTATTGCAGCAATCATTGCGAGACTTGCAATTTTAAACCTTGAAATTGCAAGTAAAAACAAAGTTATAAAATAAAGAATCGTGTAGACCAACATGTATATGCTATACATCGGTAGATAATCTTTAGCTGCCAAATATTTTATTCCGAATAGAGTTCTAATTGTTAA
Source organism: uncultured Candidatus Saccharibacteria bacterium (assembly GCA_964510925.1). GTDB lineage: Bacteria > Patescibacteriota > WWE3 > 2-01-FULL-39-13 > 2-01-FULL-39-13 > CAZEDS01. Next base: position 45,661 of record CAZEDS010000006.1, on the reverse strand, counting down.
CTCTGGAAATATTGAATAAACAAGGGTGCCAGTTAGAGCAATCAAAATAACTAAAGCAATAGAAATGCTAAATGGTTTTAAAAAGTTTTCGTTTTTTTTGAATTTTTCAGCACATATTGGCATCATAACAAGCGCAACAGGTGATGCCGCATAAAAAATGATTTTCCCGATAACACCTGTTGAGCCATAAATACCAGCAATTGCAGGATCGAATAAGTGTTTGACTTCAATAATATCGATGTTTTGCATTAAAAATAATCCTAAAATTGACAGTGAGCTTAATAATGAATATTCAATAAGCTTTTTAAAATTTTCTTTGTCGTTTGTGTTGAATTCTTTATATGAAAGGTTCTTTTTTAATGCAAAAATTGAAAGGATTCCTACTATCAGCGTGCTGATTGCCAAGCCACTAAAAATATCTTTGAGTGGCATCAAAAAATAAACTACATAAATCCCGACCAAAAATTTAGTAAGAGCTGTAATAAAAGTTACAGCAGACAATGCTTTAAATCTCATTAATCCTTGCATGAATGGAGCAATAAATGAAAATGCCATTCCCGATGCAACGGCAAACGAAAAATACACGATTAGCGTATTATTTGTTATTTGCAGATATTCAGCAATTTGGTCTTGTTTAAAAATCATTATGCCAAGTATCAAAACGCCAATTAATAAGTGAAATTTTAGGAGCGTAAAAAATAATTTAGAGATTTCTCTTGGGTAATCTTTGTCTTTTATTTCTGCAACTAGCTTTGGAATTGCTCCAGTAAAAGCCGTTAGGGTTAATGGAATGATTCCACTTAGTGCAAAAAGAGATGTGAGTTGTCCATATTCTTCGACACTAAAATATCTTCCAGTTATAAGTTGAAAAATATATGCGAATACATTTGAAATCATAGATACCGCTACAACGATAAATGATCTCGAAATAACAAACGTATGTTGGCTAAACCTATTTAAAACTTTTTGCATCTATATTTGAGACCATTTTACATTGTGCTCTCTAAGAATGCCAAGGTTTCATGGATTTTCGGTTTTTGAATTATTCGCAATATGGTTTTTAAAAATGTAGAATTAAATTGTATGTTATCGCAATCAATAGACAGTATTTTGCCATATGAAGAACCGACTACTGATACACAATCAGAAGTTACAAACTCAACTAAAACTCCGGATATTCCAGAATTTATTGGTTATGACCAATTAGCTCGAAGAATCCCAGTTGAGCCTGATAAAATCGCAACTGGTGAGCAAAAACTTTCTGAAAAGTGGGGGCTAAGAGGCGATCAGGTTGAAGAAAAAAGAAAGGATCTTATACCTACTCTTTTACAGATATGGGCACCACTGTTGGGTAACACATTACTAAGCGTTGGATTACAAGCTGATGCTTCGAATAATTTGCTTTTGATTTCAAGTATTATGCTTGCAACAAATATAGTTGCACATAATGTCTTTATTAACTCTGATACCTATAGATCATTTGTATACGAACTAGAAAAATTTAGTAGAAATTTTTCAAAATCAGAGCTTGCTATTATTGAGGATTCAATACTTAAACATTCTATTTCTTCTTTCGTTCCTAAAAGAGATTTATTTTGTGAATCAGCTTCCATTGTTGGTGCAGATGTATTAATAGCAAAAGGTGAACGAGTTTTATGTGTTAATCCTACGCCATTAGAATCTTCAAAACCTGATTCAAGTTATAGTGAGCAAGAACAAATTCAGAGAAAACAGATAAATCAAGAGTTGCTTGTTCAAGCTTTACAAGATACACGAAAACTAATATTAAATGACAATACTGTTAAGCATGTCTTGATTTTGAGGCATCCAAGTAATATTGAAGCACGAGATCCTAACATTGAACATTTAAATCAAATGGTTATGCCATTCGAAAATGGAGCCTGGGCGACGCATTTATCTGTTGCGGAGTTTTTATCGTTAACCGAAACGCCATTGAGTCTTACAGAACGTCTTGTTGAAGAGTTAGCTGATCCAGTGTTAAGTGAGTATTTTAATTTATTAAAAAATGCAAAAACAGAGACTGAACAGCAAAAGATAAAAAAAATGCTAACTGATCATTTATTTAATAGCTTGCAAACTCAGGTAACATCCATAGCAGGTGGGTCTGATATACATAGAATAAACCCTGTGCAAAGAGCTCGATTGTATTCTGACGTTTCAATAAGGAGGAAAAGCATCAACGGTTCAGCTATACCAGAATATTTTTTCCTAAAGACAAATCAAGCAGAAGGACAAACCGTAAAACCATTGTCAAATGTTATTGGCCCAAAAGGCGTGGATATTAATGATATAGAATCCATTCTTGCTAATCACGGCAGTCCATACCAAAAAGCTCAGATTTTATATGCACTTTTGCGTGAAATTGAATATATCTCTAGTGGTAAAAGCTTGAATCGTATACAAAACAATAAAGATAAACAAGACTTGATTGCTGAAATTAAAAAGCAAAATTGGAGTATTGATCCATTGGTTTTTGGTGATTTTAAAAACGCACTTAGTTATAGCCCTTTTACAAAATTAGAACAAGCTAAGAAAACCGTTTTGATGAGTTTGCTAAGTTTTAGTGTTGCTTTTGGTACAGTTAGCTTGGGTAATTTTTTAGCAAAAGAAAAACACGATGGACCTAAAATCCCTCATACAACATCAGAGATACGTACATTTAGCCGGCCAGAATTTGGACCTATACCTGCAGATGATCCACTTTGGCAAATTAAGGCAAATGGTATGGATCCATCAGGTTATTATGTCACAGGTACTAGTCATGAATTTACGGATGGTGGTTGGGTAAATGATGTAACGATTGAGGATTCGGTTGATGATTTTCCAACGAGTGTAGAAGAAGGTTCGTCGTATTTAGAGCTAAGTAAAATTATTCCTAATTCTGCAGGGCCAATAGAGTTTAAGATTCCGACACAAGTCGGAACACACCTTAAAGCATTATCCCTTGTGGATCATTTGGGTAAGCCTGTACCAAAATCTGCATCTAAAATTTTATTTTTTGCCGATGGGACCGTTGGTTTCAGAATTGATGGGAACGAATCCCGGTCGGCATATTTTTTTGAACTCAAAGCATATTTTTCAGAGGCAGAAAATAATGAGCCAAGTCCTCATGCAAATGGCAAGCTAACTTCTATTCCATTTGAAACGTTGCCACAAGGTTTGCAGCTGAGTTTAGAACAAGCCAAAACACTTGGTCTTGATCCTGAATCCTTAGCACAAAAAATCGCAGAATCCAAAGCATATTCAGCAGATGCACCAGAACAAACTAAAAGGTTATTAGCTTCAGCTGATACTCCAGCAAAGATGTTAACGGCTGGTGATTGGATTCCTACTTGTGATTGCGAGTTTTGTAACACACAATTTGTGTTAACGAGTGCGATATCTACTAAACCAAATCAGCAAAGTGATCTAAATTATGCAGAAGGATTTTTTAATAAATCAGATGGATTTCTTAGTGCACGAGAATCTCATGCTTTTGCTGTTGACAGCAAAGGTCGAAAATTTGACGCAACCTCATCAATTCCTGCCGATGGATCCACTGAATCTTCAGTAACAACGATATCTCCGCATACTACTATTAGTATGGAAGAAAAATATTCAAGACAAACAGCTGAGGTCATGAAATCCGCCATAGAAGAAGCCAAATCTCGAGAAGCCGAAGAAGCTAAAAGAAATAAACTGCAATTAGAATTATTTGGAGTAGGCCTTTTAACCATTGGTGCAGCCGCTTCGCTTTATGATTACACAAAAACTATTAATCTTTTAAAAGATAAATGGTTAAAACCTTTGCGCGCATCTGCTTCTGAAAAAGTTGAATATGCAAAAGATATGTATCGAGAATTACAATTTTTTGATTTGAATCCATTTGATATGGTTAGGATTGCTGGGTTTTTAAGCGAAATTTCGTATGCAAAAGATTTTGATGAGAAACGCTTGGCAAGCTTAAAACATTTTAAAAATAAAAAAGAATTTTTTGAATATTTGGAATCAAATAGTAATGCTTTTCGACTTAGTGTTTATTTAGCACAAGGTAATTTATCAATCGATGGCGATGATTCCAAAATAGAGCAAACCCAAAAACTATATGCAAATATGAACAAGCTTAAAGAAAAATATGGATTTTTAAAATCTGATGATCAAAAACTTGATCGTGTTATTAATGCTTACTTTAATGCTTAGTTTCGAATAAATTATATAGGTGCAAGTATCGGTCTCAGGCCAGTTATAGCTTGTTTATTAGATGCGGTCATTGGTTTTTCATCTTTGACCGCTTTGGTCATAAAAAATACTCTTAGATCTCGGTGAGAAAACGCTTCTAAAGAATCTGCTTCGAATGGTTTTAGTGGTAATGTTGCACCCAAAAATAAAAAGCCATCATCTCCAAGGTAGGTTTCTTCAGCTTTTCTAGTGTAAATATGCTTTATTTCACCGTTTTCATCATATTTAGCGTCAGGATATTTTGTGTATTCGAAATATTGGTCTCCAATTTTACAGATAATAAATACTTCAAAGCTTGGTTCGTTCAAAACCCATTCATCAGGATTTAATGGCATTTGTTTATTTTCAATATATTTGTAAGCTAAATTTCTATTGCTAACGACGTCTTGAATTGAATTTGGCTGTACTGAATTATTTGTTAATTCTTTGCGCCTTGCTTTTGTTAATGTGGGAGCCAATCCAATAATAAAATCATTGTCATTGAGAATTTCATTTGTTGCACTGTCATTATCGGGTGTTTGGTCTTCAGTAGCTTTTACAAAATAAACTAATTGTTTTCCATTATTTGCCAATTCTACTTTTCCTTCTTGTGTGCCTTTAATTGATTTTTTTGTTACCCATTTTGTTTCATTTGCGTAAAGAATCAGTTCTGAAGCAGGGATTCCTTCTTTTGTTGCTTCTTTAGCATCTAATAACACCTCAGCCATAAATCTCTCTGGATCTAACTTTTGTTCACTTTCTTGATTTTCTTGATCCTCGTACCATGAAAATTTTGGAAATTTCATAATTTAATAAATTATAAAATATGGATTACTATTTTGCTTAAATCAAAAAACCGTTTATCATTATTAAAGGTCGCACCTTATAAAAGGCTTTATGTGTAAGAAAAAAGAGTTTTTATCAAAACTAAGGGTTTTTGAAAAACATTGTAATATAAGCTTTTTTAAAGGTCAGACCTTAAAGTTATGAAAATAGGAATAGATGCAAGATTATACGCAGAAACTGGAATCGGAAGATATATTTCCAACTTAATAAAAAATTTAGAAGAATTAGACACTGAAAATGATTACGTGATTTTTGTTAATAAACAGGGTAGTGATAAATATCGCCCAAGAAATCCAAGATTTAAAAAATGGTTAGCAGACATTAAATGGTATACAGCAAACGAACAGATAATGATGGCTAAGGAATTTTATCAAGCCAGATTAGATCTTTTGCATGTTCCACATTTTAATTTGCCAGTTTTTTATATGAAAAATTCAGTTGTAACTATTCATGATTTAACGGTTGGTTCGTATGCGGCTGAAAAAGGTGGTATCAAAGACGTAGGATACAAATTTGTTGTCGGTAGGGCTTGTGCTGCAGCATCGAAAATTATTTCACCGAGTCAGTCAGTTCTTGACAGCATTGTTAAGTCTTATCCAGTCGTGAAGGCTAAAGGTGTTGTTACCTATGAAGGTTTTGAGAAGGAACTTTCAGAAAATTTACCAGTAGATATGGCTGTTATCCGAACCAGGCTCGAAGAAATGGGAATTCGTGAAAAATATTTTTTGTATGTAGGTTCATGCTATCCACATAAAAATTTGAATCAGCTTTTAGTTTCTTTCAAAGAAGCTGCTAAAGATCCTACTTTTAGAGCTCAATTGGTAATTGCGGGTCCAAAAGATATTCATGCAGAAAGACTTGCTGGATTTGTACACGCAGTAGGCTTAGATGGTAGGGTAATTTTTGCTGCAAAATATACTCAAGAATCAAGTGTTTCGGAAAAAGATTTAGGATATTTATATAAAGGTGCAAGTATTTATGTTTTTCCTTCTTTAAGTGAAGGTTTTAGTATTACGCCTCTTGAGGCTCAAGCGTTTGGTATTCCTGTGTTACTTTCGGATATTCCTGTACATAAAGAAGTTTTTGAGAATTCAGCTTTATATTTCAATCCAAAAAGCAATATTGATATTTCTGAAAAAATGGTGCATCTTTATCGTGATGAAGCAATGCAAAAAGCCTTGGTGACTTTAGGCGATAAAAATGTTCTAAAGTATTCTTGGAAAAAAATGGCTGAGCAAACATTACGTGTTTATTATGATGTGCTTACTCAACAAAAATAATGAAACCTTATGATAAATTAAAAAGATTAATGGACATAGTAATGGCGACAGCTTTTGTTATTGTTTTTTCGCCAGTATACATTGTCACCGCATTTTTAATTTGGAAAGAAGATCATCATTCCCCAATTTATAGTCATTTGAGAATTGGACGAAATAAAAAACCATTTAATTTTTATAAATTTAGATCAATGCATATCAACGCAGATGCAATGTTACAAACTAACAAAGAGATTTATGAACAAGTTCGTAGTGGTAACAACAAAATAAAAAATGACCCGCGAATTACAAAAGTAGGTAAATTTATTCGTAAGTATTCAATAGATGAATTTCCACAAATGTATAACGTTTTAAAAGGTGATATGAGCTTTATTGGCCCTCGTGCACTAAGACCCGATGAATTTGCTCTATATGAGGAGCGTGACTCTAAAAATAAAGCTAAAATGGAAATTATTACAACCGTAAACCCAGGTATTACAGGTTATTGGCAAGTAAATGGCAGATCAGATATAGATTTTGATTCAAGAATGGACATGGATGTCTTTTATGCGAGAAATTATTCATTAGGTTTAGATCTAAAAATTTTAATTTCAACGCCATTAGCCGTTATTCAAGCTAAAGGTTCGTATTAGTTTAGTCACTTTCAATAGATTCTTTGTTCATGTATAGTTGCTTAAAAGCCAAATAGTTGATAATTTATTTTCTATGGAAAATTTTTCTTTTAGTAGTTCACCAAGTATTAAATCTTCAAGTACAATTAAACCTCAAAAACAAGAGGGCGGTCGACGTTTTAAAATTAACAAAAAAATAGTCTTTGGAGTTTTTGGCGGAATACTAGCAATTTTAGTAATTGCCTTTGTTGGGATGTATTTTTTCGTGTTAAAGCCAGTATTAAAAGTTGTTGCAGATGCAAAGGCATTAAAAGACTCAACTTTTACTGTAAGAAAAGGCTTAGAAGATTTGAACTTAGATGAAATTAAATCTGGTTTAACAGAATTCGAAGGAAATATTGAACGTTTCAAAAAAAGTTACAACGAAAATTTAACTTCAATTAATAAATTCCCAGGTGCATCTACATATATCGGAGATGGAAATCATCTGATCGTAGTTGCTGAAGAAAGTGCATCTTTGGGTAAATTAGTTGTTGAGATTGTTGAACCATACGCAGGAGATTTAGGCTTGGCATCAAAAAACGTTGAAGCAGTACAAATACCTGCAGAGCAACGTGTAGTTAAGCTTTTAAATTTAATGCCTAAATTTTCACCAAGTGTTGCAGAAATTTCTGCTAAAGTTAAAAAAATTGATGACGAACTTGCACAAATTGATGCAATGAATTACCCAGCAACTTTGCCTTGGTATGTAAAATCTGCTGGTTTTACTGAAGATGTCAATCTTCGTGAAACAATTTTAGATATTCAATCAATTTCAAAAGAGCTTTCTTCAAAAGCCCCACAAATGGAAGCATTTTTTAATGCAGTACCTGAATTTATGGGTTTAAATCAACCTAAAAGATATTTAATTCTGATGGCAAACAACTATGAGCTTAGAATGGCTGGTGGTTTTAATACTTATATTGTAGGAGTTGAATTCTCACAAGGAATACCAACACCATTTTATTCAATTGATACCTATTTTATTGATGAAGGCGACCGTACTGGTTCTTCAGGTCTTGTTAATCGAAATGTTCCATATCATTTAAGAAATTATTTATATTTGTCAGGAAATACAAGCCGTTTATACGCAAGAGATGCTACTAGCGATAGTCCAGATTTTGTAAAAGCTGCAGATAAACTTTTAGTTGAATTTTGGAGAAAAGATAGATCTCTTCCACAAAATATTGATGGAGTTTTCCAAATAAATAATGATTTTGCTGTTGATATTTTGCGTGCAGTAGGTCCAGTTAATACTGAAAAATACTCAATCAAAAGAGATAACGGAACATATGCAACAATTCCTGTGACAGAATTTAATGCTGACAATGTTATTGAAAGCCTTGAAAAAATTGCGGGTGAAACGTTAGGCCAAACTATTGGTCGTAAAGAAATTATCAAATATTTAGGTGATAATATTTTAAGAAAAATTTATACATCAGAGGCAACAAACTTAATTCATATTGCAAAAGTTGTCTTAGATTCAATGAGCCGAAAGGATATCATGCTTTATTCTTTTGATCCTACAGTACAAAATGCATTTGATAACCTTGGTTATTCAGGAAAGATTAAACAAGTCCCATCAAATGTTGATTACTTGCACGTGAATCGTAGCAACTATGGATCAGGTAAAGCAGATTGGTCAAAAGCAGGTTTTGTTACTGAAGAAGTCACTAAAAAGGTAGAACTTGTTGATGGTAAAAAAATAAGTACCGTTGAAGTTACAATTAAAAATCCTAAAAGACCAGATTGGTACACTATTGATCCATGTTGTTTCTATAGAGCCTATAATCGTGTTTATGTCCCGCTAGGATCAAAATTAGTTTCAGTTACTTCTTCTGATGGTCAAGAAGCAAACGGAGCAGTTTTTGATGATGCATTATTAGATAAAACATATTTAGAGTCTTTTGTTACGATCAAAAAAGAATCTGATGTCAAATTAACTTATGTATATGAGTTGCCAGACACAATCGATTTAGATAATTATAAAATTGTTATACAGAGACAGTCAGGTACAACAAATGATCCATATATTATCGAGGCTAAAGGCAAAAAAGAAGAGTTTTTGCTTAACTCTGATAAAGAATTTGTGTTTTAATTTTTTGTTCTAAGGTTTCTTCGGTTAAAACTCTGAGCTTACGATTTACAGAAGTCGAAATTATTTCGGCTTCTGTTTTTGTTTGTGGCTCGTTTGTCTCGGAAGGTAAGAATATTTCTTCGTATTTTTTATTTAGCAAATTGATTAGGTAGTTTTTTTCTTCCTCTGAAAAGTTTTCTAAATGCTTTTCATCCCAAAAGCCTAGAATCCTTAAAATTTTTATATTGTACGCATTTAAAAGATCAATAGGGTCGCATATTTCGAGATAATCAAATGTTTTGCATAAAAAAGCAAAAAGAGTTTGATCCTCTGTTTCAAGCGGAACTAATTTATCGAATGTTTCTGCAATATAATAAGCAACATTGATGCGTGTAGGGTCGCTTTTGATTTTGCTATAACTTTTTAATAGATCCGTTTGAGTTATGATGTACCATTCGGTATATTTGATAAATTCAGCTCGAACAAGATTAAACATTTCAAGTTTTCCACGTCTGTGAGAATTCATTTTTCTGACGCCTTTGGCGAGTGCGCGGATTTTTCCAAGTTTATCTGTGTAAAGAGTTATGATTTTATCGGCATCCTTATAATTTATGCGATTTAAAATAATTGCGTTTCGATTCGATGATTTTGACTGCATTTATCATTCATCCTATAATATTCAACTAATATGTTCAATCTAGAAGCGAGTTTGTCTGAAATTTCGGCAGATTATCAAAAACCAAAATCTGAGGGTTTTCGGGAGTTAATAGGTAATGAAAAGAAACCGGCTTTGAGCCTAAGTATTTTTATCTCTGATATACGAGAATTTATAAGAAAATCTGAAAAAGATTTTGGGTTAACAACTTTTGAAGGTGTAGTATTTTGCTGTGATAAAAGTCCAGATCTTCTTAAGCCTAAACAATTATTATTACCTGTTTTTGGGATTAATGGCCGCGGGGCAAACATTTTGTATAAAGAGAAATTGATAAAAGCAAATTTGGTCACGAATGAATTGAAAAATGGGATAAGAATTGATTATCAACGGTCACATTTACGAGTTGATGCTCCATATTTAGTTGATTCTCCATTTGCATTATCAGAGTATTTTTTTTATAGGAAAAGTATTGGCGCGTCTGGGGAAGAAATACCACCATATTTTTTTGAGCAGACTGGAGTTTTGTCAAATTTCTATGTTCCATATCATTCATTAAATGAAGCTAAAGACAGATCAGCTGTTGATGAGTCGTTTGTAACTATAACCGATTGGTTCGGAGAACAACTTGATTATAATTCAGAGGCAATTGACGATCTCGAACGAGTTTTAGCTTGTACTTATGACTCATATGTTGGTCGAACTAAGTGATAATTTTTATTTTTCATCTGCTAAAATACTACTATGACAAATTTTGAAAAAATCGTTGCACTATGTAAAAGACGTGGGTTTATTTATCCTTCGTCAGAAATTTATGGAGGCTTAGCTAATGTTTATGACTACGGCCCTTTAGGTGTAGAAATGCTTAGACAAATGCGTGAACTTTGGTGGAATAAATTCATTAGATCTAGACGGGATGTAATAGGCATTGAAAGCCAAATTTTTATGCATCCACAAGTTTGGGAGGCAAGTGGCCATGCAAAAGGTTTTAGCGATCCGATGGTCGAAGATACCGTTAATAACAAGCGTTGGAGAGCAGATCATTTGGTTGAAGCCTACTCAAAAAATGAATTAAAGCAAGAAATTGATACTGATTTGATGACCACCAGCGATTTGTCTGATTTTATAAAGAATCACAATGTGAAATCTCCAGAGGGAAATCCATTGGGTGAGGTTAGACAGTTTAATTTGATGTTTAAAACTGAATTAGGTTCAGTCGAAAACAATCGAACTGATTTGTTTTTGCGTGCAGAAACCGCTCAAGGAATGTATGTTTTGTTCAAAAATGTTACAGATTCTATGCGCGTTCAAGTTCCTTTTGGAATTGCTCAGCATGGTAAAGCTTTTAGAAACGAAGTAACAAAGGGTAAATTTATTTTTAGAACTATAGAGTTTGAGCAAATGGAAATTCAGTATTTTTTCCAACCTCCAAAAACTGATGAAGACTGGAAGCTATATTGGGATTCATGGAAAAAAGAGCTTGAAGATTGGTATATTAATGTTTTAGGTATTCCAAAAGAAAAAATTCGATGGAAACCTCATTCAAAGCTTATTTTTTATGCAAAAGCCGCTTCTGATGTTCAATACCAATTTGAATGGGGCTTTGATGAAGTAAGTGGTTTGCATTACAGAACAGATTACGACCTCTCAACGCACACTCAACACAGTGGTGAAAAATTAGAATATCGTGATCCATTTACAAGTGAAGTTTATACGCCTCACGTAATGGAAAGCACCTGGGGTCTTAACCGAAATCTATTAATGCTTTTGGATAACGCTTATCACGAAGAAAATGATCGTGTAATTTTAAAACTTAATGCAAATGTTGCTCCGTATCAGTTCGCTGTTTTTCCATTATTGCGAAACAAGCCTGAGCTGACTGCAAAAGCCCAAGAGGTTTATTCTCAGCTTGTTAATGCTGGTTTGCGTGTTGACTGGGATGACCGTGGAAATATCGGAAAGCGCTACTATGCGCAAGATGAAATTGGCACTCCAAAATGTATAACGGTTGATTATCAGACTCTTGAAGATGGGACGGTTACTATTCGTGATCGTGATACGGCTGAACAAGTTAGGGTAAAAATATCGGATCTGCCAACAAGAAATTAGGGTCTGACCCGTTTTATGAACTTGTAATGTTTAGCACCAAGATAATATGCATAGCTTGAATATGGGTAGTTCTTTGTATTTCCAACAATATCTATAGGATTTTGGTGGATATAGTGGATGATATTTTCGATTTCATTACGTGTTTTTATTATATTTGCACAATAAGTTCCTTCCCACATTTGGCCTTTTTCGCGATATTTTTCGTTGAATCTGCGTGCATATTTTGAGTTTAAATTTTGGAAAAATTTTCCCATTTCTCCTTTTTCTTTTTGCTTTATTAAAAAATGATAATGATTTGGCATTAAGCAAAAAGCTAGTATTTCTATATCAAAAATCTCAGATTGAGTTGTTATAAGTTCGATGAATGATAGATAATCTCCCTTTGAGTAAAAGGTCGTTTTCTTTTTAAGACCACGGTTATAAGCATGGTAATAGGCGTTTTTTAAATTGACTTTGTTTTTATTTTTATATGGCATGATTCCAGATCATAGCAAAGTTTTTTTAACTTTTTGTTAACAGTTCATAAAACGGGTCAGACCCGTTTTTTTGTTCTATGCCGGTTTCGGTATCTATTCGTCTTGTCGCTTGTACTAAATAGGCATAGTATAAATACATTAGTGGTGAAAAGTGGTGAAAAGTGGCATCGCTTCATTTTTAATCACTATTTAGCACTTTTAAAAATATGATCATCGGTGAATATCATCAAAAAATAGGTGAGAAAAGCAGAATAGCATTTCCAAAGAAATTTAGAGAAGAACTTGGGAACAAATTGATTATCACAAAGGGATACGAGGGGTGTCTCGTAATTGTGTCCCCTGCCCAATGGGAGGAATTGGTCGGTCAAAGTATTTCAGGGCCATTCGTCTCAGGACTGATTCGGGATACCAGTCGTTTCCTTTTGGCCAGTGCATCTGAACTTGATTTAGATTCTCAAGGACGTTTTGTTATGCCTGAGTATTTAAAAACGTATGCGCAAATATCAGCAGAGGGAGTTTTTATTGGTTTGGGTAGATGGGTTGAGCTTTGGGATTTGCAGGTTTGGAGCAAAAAAGTACAAGAATTAGAGAAAAATAGTGGAGTTGTTGCAGATAAGTTAGCAGGTTTGCAGTTAGGCGATAAATAACTATGTTCAGTACAAAACATTTTTCGGTGTTGCTTAATGAATCTATTGAAGCCCTAAATGTAAAACCTAATTCTTATTATATTGATTGTAATTTGGGTGGTGGTGGTCATACATATCAGATTTTAAAGAAAGGCGGAAAAGTTATTGCATTTGATTTAGATCAAAAAGCCGTTGATCATTGTTCAGAAATTTTTAGATCAGCTATCCAAAAAGGTGATTTAAAAATTTTTAACAAAAATTTTAGTGAATTAGAGCAGGTTGTCGAGCAGTTGGGTTTGAGTAAAAAAATTGACGGAGTTCTTTATGACCTCGGTCTTAGCACATTTCAGTTAAGAGAAGAAAAGAAAGGTTTCAGCTTTGAAGATGAAACTCAATTAGATATGCGGTTTGGAGATCAAATTGGTCCTAAAGCTGAAGATTTAATACGAGTTTTAAATGTAAAGCAGTTAGCAGATTTATTTTTTAAATATGGTGAAGAACCTCAATCCAAAGTTTTTGCACAAGCAGTAAAAAACTTTGTAGATCAGAGAGGTTTTCGATCATTTACTGCTAAGGATGTCGCTGACGTAATAAAAAAATCTTCAAAGTACGAGGCAAGCAGAATTCATCCTGCTACAAGAGTTTTTCAAGCTTTGCGAATCGCAGTGAATCGTGAATTTGAAAATCTTGAGGATAGCCTAGTGCAGTCAGCCACTGTTATCGCTAAAAATGGTCGTATTGTAATTATTTCTTTTCATTCGCTTGAAGATCAGATCGCTAAAAATTTAGAAAAACGTTCCGATTTAATAGCTATCACAAAAAGTCCGATTGTTCCGTCTGACGATGAAATTATTGAGAATTTTTCATCTCGCAGCGCAAAAATGAGAATTTATGAAAAACTTTAATATCGCTTTATTTATGCTCGTAATAATAACTGCCATTGCCAATATGTATTTTTCAAATACTCTTTCGATTAAAGGCGATGCAATGTATAAATTAGAAAAAAAATATGTTGAGTTGAAAAAAGAAAACGATGCACTTCAATATGTCTATTTTTCGAATTCTTCATTGTCAGAATTAAGCCAAAGGGCAACGATCGAAGGTTTTGCAAAGGCTTCATATGATTATGATCAAAAACAGCAATTTGCTGCTGTGCAATAATAAGAGGCATGAGGACTTCCAACTTTTTTGCATTTATTTCTAACCGAGGAAACATATATCTCTGTGCTATAACTTTTTTGTTTGTAGTTGTCTTTTTTAGACTTTTTCAGATACAAATATTGAACGCATCAAAATATCGTGCATTGGCTAGAGAGCAACATTGGAGTAAAGAAGAATTTCCTGCAAAAAGAGGAACCATTTATACAGCAGATGGATTTCCTGTTGCTATGTCGATTGCTCAAAGTTTTTTAAGCATAAATATCACACCAGAGACTAGTCAAAATGAGATTAAAAAAATTCTATATGAATTTTATGAGCGTAAAGATATTGATCAGTGCTTTGCTAACGCATTTCAGAAGTTCGGACAGTCTGCAGATGTAAAACGATATCGATGTGAGTTTGCCCAACCAATTACAATTGAACAAAAAAATATAATATTAAATGCCACGAATAATTCTAGGGCTCTTAGCTTTAATGATAAATATACCCGTGTATATCCAGAAAAAGATATGCTTTCCCATGTTTTAGGTTTTTTAGGGAAAAATAACAAAGGTGATCAAGTCGCATATTATGGTCTTGAACAATATTATGATGGATATTTATCTGGACGTGATGGACTTTTGGTTCAAGAAAAAGATGCCAGTGGCAAACCAATTTTATTTGGTGGGGTTGCTAGTTATGATGGAATCGATGGAAGTGATTTATCTCTGACCATAGATCGTAAAAAACAATTCATTTTAGAAAAGCATTTAAAAGAAAGTTTTGAAAGACATAACCCAAAGTCAGCCGTTGGTATTATTTTAGAGCCACAAACAGGTAAGGTCTTAGCAATGGCAAAGTACCCAAGTTTTATACCAAGTGATTATCGAGAAATCGAAGATCAAGTGACCATCAGAAATGACGCAATCGGCGGTGTATATGAACCAGGTTCAATTTTGAAAGCGTTAACTATGTCTGTCGCTATTGATTTGGGTAAAGTTAAACCAGAAGATACTTATAATGATACTGGTCCAAAAATTTTCTCTGATTATACTGTTGATAATTGGGATGGAAAGCACCACGGTGTTATTGATATGACTAGAGTTTTGCAGCTTTCAAATAATTTAGGTATCGCTTGGGTTGGCAAACAAGCTGGTGATGCTCAGCTGATTGAATATTTTAAACAATACGGTATGAATAAATTTACTGGAATCGATTTAGGCGGTGAAGAAAAAGGATTAATGAATGATGATTTACCACTGAGGGATATTGAATTAGCCAATCTATCTTTTGGACAAGGTATTTCCGTGACTCCTATTCAAATGGCTATGGCTTTTACTGCAATTGCGAATAACGGCACAATGATGAAGCCATATATTGTTTCAAAGATAAAATCATCAGATAAAGAACAAATTATCAATCCACAGCCCATTGCAAAGCCAATTTCTGCGCAAACTGCATCGATTATGGTTGATATGCTTACTCAAACTGTTTCTGGTGGAGAGGCTAAGTTTTTTGTGTCTAAAAAATATATGATTGCAGGAAAAACAGGAACAGCTCAAGTACCTGTCAAAGGTGGATATTCGCCTGATCGCACGAATGCTACTTTTGTGGGGTTTTTACCAAAATATAAAAATTTTGTAATGTTAATCAAACTTGAAGAGCCAACATCTCCTAGCGGATATGCGGCTGAGACAGCAGTTCCAACATGGATGGCAATTGCAGATGAACTTGCTGGTCTTGATGGTTTGTTGCCTGATAGACAATAAGATTTTGTATTCATTTGAGGAGAATTTGTTTTTACTCTTAGGTAAAGATAAAATGTTTCCGTTAGTCTTTAGTATTTTCGATATTTTTTGTCTTGCGAATTAGTTTTAACTTATGGCTTCAAAAATTATTAATGAGCTTACTGTTACCGGTGGAAATCATTGTTATGGTGAGATTGAGCTACAAGGCGACGCACAGTACACAATCTTTTTAATTGCAAATTTTTTGGTTTCTTCAAAGAAAAAATTCAGTATTAAAAATGCTTGTAGAGCGCCAATTGTTCAGTCGTATTTAGAGTTTTTAGAGAAAATAGGTGTGACTTTTGTTTGGGATAACTCATATGATTTAACCTTTGAGATTAGCAATGAATTTAAAGGAGATTTAACACAGGTTGAAAGTTCGCAAATTGATTTTGTGCTTATAACGATTCCGGCCTTTTTATACAGAAAAGGGCAAGTCACTATAAGCCGAAAGGTTTTTTCGTCAGAGATTAACTTTTATACTGATTTAGGAGTTTTTGCCGATTATGAAGATGATTCTGCGATTTTAACGTTACCTCTAGATAATGATGATACACATCTTCATTTGGAGCTTGTTGAATCACCACTTCATATTGTTGTTTCGAGAATTTTATTAAAGCGTGTTTTTCGTAATCTAAAGATAATTTATGATGAATATGATTATCGATTCGATGCATTAAAAGAAGAATTCTTGGTCGATAATTCAATTGTGCCTTTTTCTCCAATGGAGTTCTCCTTTTATGCGACGTTATCAGTTCTAACAGAAGGTGAAATTTCAATTTCAAATTATAGCCTAGATCTCTTTTTGCCTTTTTTGTTAAATCTAGTTGAATTAGGCGGAAGTTATGAAGTTGTCGACAACAGGATTAAAGTTTGGATTGAAAAAAGTGATATTGAGCCAATTTACAATTTTACACATGTTAATTTGGATGAGCTTGGGTATTTTTTATTAATTTTGAGTAAGTTTGCTAAAGAACAGGTTCGTATAAATAATAAAAAAACATTAGGTACAGAAAAACTTATCCGTGAATTAAATATGATTGGTGCAGAAATCGATTACGTATCAATTGATAAACCCGATGGGGAATATTTAAAAATTTTTGTAAAACCTGCGGCGATAGATTTTTCGCTGCTTACACTGTTTCCGACTCAAATTGAAATAAATCTAGTTTTATTTGTTGCAGCATTTACTTCAATTAATCGATGCAAAGTAGATGCTATTTCAAATATTGAAAAATATTTTCCATTTATTAGAGAAAATATTGCCAACCTTAGCCTAGACTTAGGGCAATAATTTAAGTGGTAAACTGTTTTAATGATGCCACCACCAAGGACCCGTGACACATCTTTTAGAATCAAAAAGCAAGATACAAATTTGTTTAGTCAAATAGATCGACGCTATTTATCATTAATTTTAATTTTAGTAAGTTTTGGAATTGCCGCGGTTTATGATGCTTCGGTTTTTTATGCTGCACAGAATTTTGGATTTAGTAATAGATTTTTATTGTATCAGGTTGTTTGGGTCACAATTGGTTTGTGTGCAGGTTTTATAGCGATGAACATTGATATGCTTTTTTTAAAACGCATTTCAAAATTTTTATTTTTAGGTACAATTGGCGTTTTAATTTTTATTTTATTACCTACACCATTTGCACCAGAAATTTATGGGGCACAGCGATGGTTTTTTCTTAATCCAAGTACAATTTTGCCTAAAATCCCATTTTTAGGTGTTTTGGGGTTTCAGCCAAGTGAATTGGTCAAACTCACAGGCATTATTTTTGGAAGCGCTTTTTTTACTAATTCAGATTTATCTTCGACCTTTAAAAAAGGGGCTTTTCAAAAACAAGATTTTTTTGCAAAGAGTAGCGGAACTATTTTAAATTTACTAAAAATTAACGAGCGAAAAGAATCTATCAATATGTTAGCTATAAAGTATTTTTTTATAGTTGTTTTTGTAGGAATTATTATTGCTGAAGAACCAGATTTTACAACAGCAATTGTTGTTTGTGCCATTTTGCTTAGCTTAGCTTTTTTTGCTGGTACCAGTTATAAATTATTCATAACTTTTTTGTTACCAGTTATTGCAGCGGCTGTTGTGTATGCAATGACTTCACCATATCGTATGGAAAGAATTATTACACTTTTTAAGCCAGATTCTGCGGATGATCTTGGCTCAGGTTACCATATAAGGCAAATAATGATTGCATTAGGTTCTGGTGGGTTTTCGGGTTTAGGTTTTGGAAATTCACGCCAAAAATATGCCTATCTGCCTGAGGTAATGGGTGATTCAATTTTTGCTGTAATTGGAGAAGAGTTAGGTTTTATTGGCACTAGTTTAATCCTTGCAATGTTTCTAGCACTTTTGTATCGTGGATTTAAAATCGCTTCATCTGCATCAACAGAATTCGAATCATTATTAGTTAAAGGTTTAACAGTTTGGATTGGAACACAGGCCATCATTAATTTATTAGCGATGGTTAGATTGATTCCACTTACAGGTATTCCTTTGCCATTCATGTCATATGGTGGCTCTGCAATGGTTTTTATGTTGATTGGAGTTGGATTAATTCTAAATGTTTCAAGAAGTGGAGCAAATAGAAGGGCTATATAATTATGAAATTATTATTTACCGGTGCACACCATAATTCTGCGTTAGTCGTATTAGATTGGCTTGTTGAGCATCAAAAAGCCAATTCCAAAACAATAGATTTAGTTTGGATCGGAAAAAAATACGCCAAAGATGGGAAATTAACTCCAGAATTTAGTGAAGTTACCAAACGACCTGTTAAGTTTTACGAAATTAAAGCTGGAAAATTGTTCAGATTTACAAATCCAAAGTATTTTTTTCAATTTATATACAATTTATTATTAATACCGATTGGTTTCCTTCAGTCAATTTTTATTATGGCTAAAGAAAAGCCAGATTTAATTGTTTCATTTGGAGGATTTATTTCTGTTCCGATTGTGATTGCGGCCAAATTTTTTCGCATTAAGTCGATTACACATGAGCAGACTACTTCTACTGGCTTAGCAAATAATATTAATGAAAAATTTGTTGAAAAGGTTTTTACTGCCTGGCCTTTAGATAATTATCCAAAACGAACAAAAAAATACGAATTTATAGGATTACCAATTCGTAGTAATTTGCTACAAGAGATGCAAAAGAAATCTTTTAAAAATATTTTTATGACTGAAAAAAGTTTGTTATATGTTACCGGAGGAAAAGCAGGTTCAACTTTTATTAATCAGATTGTTTATGAAAGCATAAACGAATTATCTCGACAATTTAATATAATCTGGTCATCTGGAAATAGCGTAGGGACCTTTGGTTATTCATATTTAAAAAGAGAATTAGCAAATAATCCAGTATCAGATTCGGTTTATTTAAAAGAGTATTTTGGCGAAGAAGAAGTTGCAAATATTATGAATTCCGCAGATGTTGTAATTTCAAGGAGTGGAGCGCACACCGTTTATGAATTAGGCGTTTTAAAAAAACCATGCCTTTTAATTCCTTTGGCTTATACAACAGGTAACGAGCAATACAAAAACGCAAGAGTTTTAGAAAAAGCTGGTTTAGCAGTGATTATTGATGAAAACCTTTTTAATAAAAATGAGTTTTTGAGTAAAATTCAGGAACTTTATAAGAATCGAATCGCTATTTCAAACAATGCGACTATAAATTTGGATTTAAAAAGCGCTGAAAATTTAGGTAATTACATTCTGGGATTATTAAAATGACACTAAATAGACCTCCAATATATGCGATAGACCGTTTTCGATCAAAGAGATCCTTTAGTAGTAATAAATCAAAGAGTAAGTATTTGAAATTTTTTGCACTATTATTTTTAGTTGTTTTCTTGGTCTTGGGGTATTTTTTTGTTTTAAAGCCATTTTTATTAATTGAAAAAATAAAGGTTGAAGGAGTATTAGAAACTGAGGCTCAGCGAGTAATCGAACAGTCAGAACGATTTGTTGTGGGTGAAAATTTTTATACCGTTGATCAAGAAAATTTAAGCAAGATTTTGGAATCAAAAATTCCAGATTATAAGCTTCTAAAATACGAACGTAAATTTCCTCAAGGAATTTTACTATTTTTTGAAAAACGTACTCCATTATTTTATGTTAGTTCACCTAACGGAACCTTTTTAGTGGATAATGATAATTTTGTTATGAGCTCTGCTGGTTCGTATCTTGGTTATGATGTACGGATTAAGTATGATCGTAATCTAGAACTTGGAACTAAAATTTTAGATCCTAATTTTATTAATGCCGTAGCTTTTGTTTCAAAGGATACTGTTGTAAATATTTTGAATAATGAAGTTACAATTGACCTTAAAAATGGGGGTATTGTTTACTTACCACAAAAAAATGATGAGTTAAAAAATTATGAGGATGTTTCGCTATTGTTGCAAAAAATAATTCAAAAGTATAGGATTGAAAATAGAGAAATCGATACTATCGATTTGCGTTATTCGAAACCGTTAATTAAATATAGTGATTAAGTCAAAAGTAGATAATAAATAAAATGCCCAAAGATCAATTTATCGTAGCTCTCGATGTAGGTTCTTCAAAGATTTCTTGTGTGGTCGCTTCTATGGATCAAGGCAAGATCTCTGTAGTCGGCACGCACACAGTCAAATCAAAGGGTATTCGAGAAGGTGTGGTTAATAATATAGATAAAGCTGTATCAGCTATTTCTGAAGTATTAAACAAAACAGAAATGATGTCAGGACAGCCAATCTCCCATGTAGTCGCATGTATCAATGGAACACACATAGAATCATTTAATTCTCGAGGTGTAGTTGCCGTTTCTGGCGTTGATTCTGAAATTGCCCCTGAAGACATAGCCAGAGTTAATGAAGCCGCTCAAGCAACGTCATTACCTTCATCAAGAGAAATCGTACACGTAATTCCAAGAGAATATATTGTCGATAAGCAAAAAGGTATTTCAGATCCTACAGGAATGACAGGAGTTCGTTTAGAAGTTGAAGCAAATATCATTCATGGTAGTACGGCCTCAATTCGAAATCTAACAAGATCAATCCAACAAGTCGGAGTTAATGTCGACATGCATATTTATAATGGTTATGCAGCTGCTGAGGCTGTTTTAACTGATACAGAAAAAGAATTAGGTACTGTTTTGATAGATATTGGTGGTGGAACGATGAGTATGATTATTTATAATTCTGGTAAGCCAGTTTTTTCAGCAGTTTTACCAATCGGCGGTCAGCATGTGACAAATGATTTAGCAATTGGATTGAGGGCATTGTTGGATGATGCAGAAAAAATTAAGCTCAGGTATAGTGAAGAAACTCAAAATGGACCGAATGAAATTGTTATTAACAAAGATGGTTATGAATCTAAAGTTCCAAGAGGTGAAATGTATGTAGGTGATTTAAATATTGGTATGGAAACAGTTCCATTAAATATCGTTACCGAAATTATTAATAAAAGAATCGAAGAAGCTTTCAAGTTTGTAAAAATTTATTTTAAAAAATCAGGTTACGCTGAAAAACTTCCAGCTGGTGTCATTTTGACTGGTGGTGGAGCTCAATTAAAAGGGATTGGAAAAATTGCAGAAGAAGTTTTTAAACTCCCGGTTAGAATTGGTAAACCAATTGGTATTGCAGGTCTTGCAGATCAGATACAAGATCCTTCTTATGCGGCAGTTATTGGATCTCTTCTAATTATTTCTAGCTCGATTAATGAGGACCATAGGACTTTCGGAAAAAAAAGTGCTAATATTGGCAAAATAGGCAACAGAGTTTTTAGTTTTATTAGGTCTTTCCTGCCTTAGTTTTCTATGGCATTTATATCACCCAGAACCACAATTGCAGCGTCAAGCCCTGCTAGAATAAAAGTTATTGGAGTCGGCGGCGGCGGTCAAAATGCAGTTGATTCCATGATCGAACTCGGTCAAACCGACGGTGTGGAATTTATTGCAATGAATACAGATGCTCAAGTATTAAATATTTCTAGAGCATCAATCAAAATCCAATTAGGTCCAGATCGCACACACGGATTAGGTTCAGGTGCAGACCCTAAAGTTGGTGCTGAATCAGCAGCTGAGTCATTAGAAGAAATAAAATCACACATTGCTGGTGCAGATATGATTTTTATTGCAGCAGGTTTAGGTGGTGGAACTGGAACAGGTGCCGCACCGATCGTTGCAAAAGTCGCACACGACATGGGAGTTTTAACTGTTGGCGTTGTAACAAAACCTTTTATTTTTGAAGGTAAAAGAAGAATGAATCAAGCCGAGCAGGGTATTCGTGAGCTAAAAGAAAATCTTGATGCATTGATTGTTATTCCAAATCAAAAAATTTTAGAAGTGGTCGATGAAAACATGCCTTTAAAAGAAGCTTTTAAAGTTGCAGATCAAGTTATTGGACAAGCAGTTGAAGGTATCTCTGATTTAATAATTTCAACAGGTTTAGTAAATGTTGATTTTGCAGATGTTAAATCTGTAATGCAAAATGCTGGATCAGCATTGATGGGGATTGGTTATGCTAATGGCGAAAACCGTGCTGAAAAAGCTGCAAAAGGTGCAATAAATTCACCATTATTAGACGTGGATATTAAAGGTTGTACTGGATTGCTTATTAACATTGTTGGAGATGATAGCTTATCAATGTTTGAAGTTAGCACCGCAGCTGAAATCATTTCAGAATCAGCACATGAAGGCGCTAATATAATTTTTGGCGCAAATGTTGATCCTACAATGAATGGTATTAAAGTCACCGTAATTGCTACTGGTTTTGAATCTGACTTTAAAAATAACTCCATAAAAGTTGAATCACCTTTAAATAAAGAAGAAATAATAAACCAAATCGATTCTCGATTTGATCAGATTCAAAAAGAAAGCATGGAAAACAAATCAAAATTTGTAGAAGAAGTCATTATTGAAGAAACATTAATTACAAGTTTTGATGAATTTGATGAAAAACCTTTTGATATTAATGAAATGCGAAAAGCTGTTGAAAAGATGGAACATGACGAAACTGAAAAAACAAAAATTAATGAGGTTGACGATGATGATTTTGATTTAGCTCCAGAAAAAAAAGCTGAAAAGACTTCACGTAAATCAAAAATTGACAAAGATGACGAGATGAAAGGTAGCAGTCTTTGGAAATTCATTAAAGATCGAAGCAAAAATTAAAATGGACAATAACTCAAGTGAGCACTCTAATCATCCAGGTTTAAAAAGAGAATTTTTCTATTTATTCTTAGTGGCTGTTTTAGCGGTGCTCGCTTTTGGGTTTTTGTTTTACAAAGCTGCATTTTGCTTTGATCCATATTACACACATAAAACTACAGGTATTTGGCCAAAAAAAATGATGCCTTGTCTAAAAATCTCTCTTTAATAGATTTTGAATTAAGAATTTTCTTTTTTGTCTAAAACTTTTATTAGATATGCAAAAGGCGATAGTATTGCGAGTAATAAGAATATACTTCTCCAATTAAAACCATAAGCTAACATCAAAATAAAAAATGAGGAAAAGATTATTAAACCTAGGTTGATCGAAAATTCTCGATAAATAATGTAATCTGACTGGTTAACTTCATTACGTGCTGTCTCGTAGGTTGTAGCAGCCAATGGAACCGCAATCAGTGAGGAGTTCATTTTGTCTAAAATATGTATTGCAAATACAGTGGGTAACCCCGTTACAAAAAATCTAGGTATATACAGCAAAGAATTTAAGATTAATCCAACTTTTTGTAGATCCCTCGCTCCTACTTGGTCTACAATTTTTCCCATAATAATGGTAATCCACATCATTAAGATGACTGCAATGGATGAAATATAACCAATATCTGCAATTACAGGCGAAACTGAAAATAACAAAATTGCAGAGAATATTTCAAACATAATTGAATCAATACCTATCGCCATAGTTCCAAGCATGTTTAATGTATAACGTTTTGAAAAAAAGTATGTTTTTATGATTTTTATAGAATTATGTTTGCCATGAGCATGTTCTTTTGTATAAAAAAGAGTTGGCAGCCCAGAAAGTATTAATACTGCCATTGCAAACATAAATAAGCTTTCAAATCCATATATAAAAGCTACAAAACCACCAATTGCAGGGCTTATTGCTGAAACCATATTCGACCAAAACACACGTTGGCTGACTTCTTTTCCATAATGCAAACTTTCAATGTTGGATCTTATAAAAAATGTATGAAAAGGTATCCAATAAAAAATATTGCTCAAAGCAAAGATCATTGAGGCCATAACTATTATTAAGGTAACTGGTAAATATTCCATTTGGATAAGCATAAAAATTCCGAGTGCAAGTAAAAAATTCCCAGTCATGATAGATGTTTTAAAGCTTAGTTTTCCAAACATAAAATTGATGGAAAAATGAAGAAAGACCAATATAAAAGTCGATTTTAAAAGGTAAAAAAGAACTACAAAAATAATTGTTTTGTTAACACTTGGTTCAATATTAAAATTCTCTAAAAAATGTTTAGGCACATTTTGAAATAGATATATCGGAATAAAGATTCCCGTTAGCGATAAAGCAAAAGATCTTAGCGTGTTTGTTAAATAAAGTGGTTTTGATGTTGCAATTTGATGTTCATTTTGTTTATGAAAAATATTGCTGTGTTTCGAATTTAAACCAAAATGTATCATTTGCAGATTATGAATTTGTTCTTATCTTATTTTGCATTGTAATCTCAATATTGTAAAATACTAAGTATAATGTTTAGTGATAATCAATCACTTTGGTGAGTTTCACCGCATCGGAAAAGAAATCAGAATTATTTCTGAGATTAGACTTCCGCAGGTTTGCCTGTAACAGCATTAATAAGAACAATACGAGGTGGTACCGTCTTTAATATTAAATATTTAAGGCCCTTGTTTATTGAGTTTTGAGATCTTTAAGTTTTCAAATCCCAATAAATTAGGGCTTTTTTTGTATATTTTGTTAATTATTAATATGAGTGAGCATAAATCAAAGTTTAAAGAAGTTACAGCTACGCCAAATTATTCAGAGCTTGAAAAGTCAACTTTGAATGCATGGGAAACAGATAATCTAATGCAAAAGGCTTATGAGCTTACAAAAAAGTCAGGAAAAACGCCTTATGTCTATTATGATGGACCAATAACTGCAAATGCGTTGCCTCATTATGGACACGGAATAACTTGGGCCCTAAAAGATGTTATGCCAAGATATTGGACAATGAATGGTCATTTTGTTTCCAGAAATATCGGATGGGATTGCCAAGGAATTCCTGTTGAGTATGAGATTGAAAAACAGCTTGATTTTAAAGAAAAATCCGATATTGAAAAATTTGGTATAGCAAAATTCAATCAGCTTTGTCGAGAATCCGTTTTGAAATATCGAGACGCAATGAAGGTTTATGAAAGACGCTTAGGTCGTTGGATCGATGATAACGATAGCTATGAAACAATGAGCCCTAAATATATAGAAAGTGTTTGGTGGTCATTAAAAAATTTTTATGATAAGGGTTTGTTATATGAAGGCCATAAAGTTGTGGCATATTCAACAAGAGCCGGAACAACTTTGTCCAATGCTGAAGTTGCTTTAGGCGGTTACAAAGAGATCGTTGATCCAGCCGTTACTATAAAATTTAAATCTGAAAAATTTAAAGGTGCCTATTATTTGGCATGGACAACAACTCCTTGGACATTGCCAGGTAATCTAATGCTAGCGGTTGGCGAAAATATTAAATACGCTTTGATTAAATTTGAAGATCAACAGTATATTTTGGCAAAAGAAGCCGTCCAAAAAATTTTTGCAGATAAGCAATATGAAGTAATCAACGAATTAAATGCTTCAGAATTAAAAGGTGATTCATACGAGCCTTTATTTGATTATTATGTTTCTAAAAAAGACGAAGGTTGTTTTAAGGTTGTATACGGTTCTCATGTATCCACAGAAGAAGGCACTGGCATTGTTCATTTAGCACCTTATGGTGAAGAAGATTTTGAAATCTTTATGCAAATGGGCATAAAAGGATTTGATTACTTAGATGATTTAGCACATTTTAATCCAGAAATAACAGAATTTTCAGGCTTATTTTATAAACAAGCTAACCCTAAAATCATTGAGAATTTAACAGCACGAAATCTATTATTTGCGGTCTCTGATTATGCTCACCAAATGCCTATGTGTTGGAGAACAAATACGCCACTTATCTATAAGCCAGTAAAAAGTTGGTATGTTGCAGTTTCAAAATTTAAAGATCAACTAGTTGCAGAAAATAAAAAAATAAATTGGGTTCCAGAGCACGCACGTGATGGTAGATTTGGTTCTTGGCTTGAAAATGCACGTGATTGGGCTTTAAGTCGAAAACGTTATTGGGGAACACCACTTCCAGTTTGGATAAATGATAAAACTGGTGCAGTTGTTGTCATTGGTTCGTTCAAAGAACTTGAAGAACATTCAGGTCAAACATTAGGTGAAAACTTTGATCCGCATAAGCCATTTGTCGATGAAATTGCATGGGAAGATAAGCAAAATGGTGGAACTTTTAGGCGAGTACAAGATGTAATAGATGTTTGGTACGATTCGGGCTCAATGCCATTTGCTAGATATCATTATCCATTTGAAAACAAAGATCTTTTTGAGGCAAATTACCCTGCAAAATATATTTCTGAAAGCGTGGATCAAACCAGAGGTTGGTTTTATTCATTAATTGTTATTAATACTCCTATTTTTGGCAAAGCTCCATATCAAAACGTTGTTATGAGTGGAATGCTAGGTGACGAACAAGGCAAAAAATTAAGTAAAAGCAAAAAGAACTACCAACCAATGGAAGAAGTCCTCGATAAACAAGGGGCTGATGCTTTGCGATACTTTTTATTGTCATCTCCTGTTGTTGCCGGTGGTACAGCTAGATTTTCAGAAGAATTTTTAGAAGAATCTAGAAAAAGTCTTTTTACGACATTATGGAACAGCTATCGATATTTTGTGACTTATGCAAATTTGTATGAAGTCGATTATGAATCAAAAGAAGTATCCTCAGATCTATTAGATCAATGGATTCTTTTGGAATTAAACAAATTAATTCGAGACATTAGAAATAATATGGATAAGTTTTATATTATGGAAGCCGCTGTATCTATAAAACCATTTGTTGATGATCTTTCTACTTGGTTTATTAGACGATCACGAGATCGTTTATCTGATGGTGATGCAAATGCATTACGAACTTTGCACAAAGTTTTGTTTGAGCTTTCAAAGGTAATAGCCCCATTTGTGCCATTTTTGGCTGATGAAATATATAAAAATTTGTCTAACGCTTTAAGTAGCAATGTTGCGGAGTCAGTCCATATAGCATCATTCCCAGAGGTAGATACAAACATCGATTTGTCAGATATTTCTTTATCAATTGCTATGCAGCGTGTTCGAATGGCCGCATCTTTGGCAAGTGCGATACGAAAAGAGCAAAATATTCCAGTAAGGCAGCCTTTGTTGCATGTTGCAGTTGATAATAAAACATTTGAGCTTCTAGAAAAAGCTTTATTTGGAGGGTTAAAAGAAATTTTAAAGGATGAATTAAATGTAAAGTCAGTAATTGCAATCGGACAAAACACTGAAACATGGGCATCAAAGACTTTGGATGATTATGTTGCAGCTTTAGATACAACAATTACAGAAGACCTAAAAATCGAAGGTGATATGCGTGAACTTGTTAGAGAAATTCAAAAGTTAAGAAAAGAAGCAGGTGTTGCATGGGATGCAAAAATAAAAGTTCAATATAAA
Organism: uncultured Candidatus Saccharibacteria bacterium; assembly: GCA_964510925.1. Classification (GTDB taxonomy): domain Bacteria; phylum Patescibacteriota; class WWE3; order 2-01-FULL-39-13; family 2-01-FULL-39-13; genus CAZEDS01. The sequence continues at coordinate 18,065 of CAZEDS010000006.1, read as the reverse complement.
AATGATCCAAGATTTGAAAAAGCCGTTGAAATGTTTGGGACGGAGATAAAAAATAAAACGCTTTCAGTAGATCTTGTCGTCGGCGATCAATTCAAAATTTTGATTGATTAAAACAATCGATTTTTAATCGGACTTAAGGTTGCTATAATAACCCTAAGTCTTTTTGGGCCTTTAGCTCATTTGGTTAGAGCGCTTCCATGGCATGGAAGAGGTGAGGGGTTCGAGTCCCCTAAGGTCCACCATTAAGTTAGGACCACGCTATCAGAAATAAAACATAGAATTGGCTAACGGATTTTAATATCTCCCAAAATTTCTTGTACAATATATTTAATGCCAATTAGTAGTATTTCAAATATTCCAGATTCACAATCTCAGCTAACTGATGAAAAAATTAGTCCATATGCAGATATTAACGAATCCGGTATTAATGATCCCTCAGAATTTAATAATCATTTTGCAAAGCAAGAAATATTAGGGGTTGAGGAGCTCGATGACACTCTAGAATTGGCAACAATAACTAAACTACTTGAGGAATGGATTGAGAGCGGAACTCCAGGAGTAATAGAAAATGTTGAAGATCGAATAAAGAGTAATCCTGAATTAAAAGAGCGAATCCTGACTCTATTACAAACAGAAACCTCAGCAAAGCTTTTAATTGAGCCTGAACCAAACCAGATTATAGGTGTTGTTTCTAATGCTTCAAAATTTGTTCCTAAAACTTTAAACGATAATTTAGGCACAACAAAAACAGATTTGCTTATAAAAGAACGTCATCGTCAACTTGCTTCCTCTGCAACGGGGCTTGGAACGCCTATTTCAGAAACATTTAACTCAGATGTGATATCTATTGATGCTGATTGGCAATATGGTTTAGAAATGCAATTAAGGCGTGAATTTCCGAATCTTTCAACTTCTGACTTTGAACAGTTATATAAGAATAAAGTACATGATGCATTGGCTAACATGTTAGATGGAACAGGTCAGGGAATGACAAGCTATTTATGGCAAATTGTTACTCCTTTGGTAACAAAGGAGCCAAGCTCAGGTGTGCTAAAAATCCATACGATGTTAAAAGCTGGAGATGGTTTTCGTTTTGCCATGGGGGTTGCACAAATTGACGAGCCTTTTAGTGAAAATCCAGATGATTTGTTAAACAAAAAAGAAGGAAATTCGAAGGCTTCATGTGCTTCGAGATTGGCTCAAATCAATGCTAATAATGCAAAAGAAACAAGGCAAAAGCCAGAGGTTGAAATTTTTTCAGTCGAAGAATTCAAAAATAACCTGGATGCAATATCTGCACTTCGTGAGGGATTAATTTCTCAAGGTAATACGCTTATGTTGAGTGATGGGGTCGAGCTTAAACTATTTGACTCTGCTAAAAATTCAGATGGAAAAATACTATATCGAATGAATCCCAACATAATTCGTGCGATCCGAAAAAATAAGCTCAAATCTGATGATTACGAAACTGTTCAAAAGGTTTCAGAATATCTAAAACGAACAAATGTTATCGATTCTCCGATGTATTACACTGCTTCAGAACTATTTGGAGAAGTTCGAATGCGTGGAGGAGAAGATAAAAAATTGGCAGCGCATCTTCGTCAGGTTTTGGAGGTTGCCGACCGGTTGGAAAATGATGAACCTTTAAAACTAAAAGATTGGCCAGTCTTAAAAAACGCTTTAAAAAAGGACCCAAGAGATCCTGTATTTTCATCCCGTAGTGAATTTCATGCAAAGGCATTAGAAATGCAAAATAAAGTTTATATTACTGTAGATGTTCTAGATTTAGGAATAGATGTGGTTTTGGATTACGAACAGATTTTACAAAAGCTTCAATACGAAATTTCAGGTGGAAATAACTTAGAAATGGTCCTTGCTCGCTATCTTTTGACTGCAGGTGACAACATTACTTTAAAAATGAGGCAGTTTAGAGAAGATGTTCAGCAAACTCTTATAAAAGAAGGGATTCCTGCTGATCAAATTGCAAATTTTTTGGGTGGAGACGAAGAAACCATCGTTTTTGATGCCAAAAAATTCATTAATAAGGATGGAACGTTTAATGATGAGCGACTCGATCAAGTGTTAGTCAAATTAAGAAATAGCATCAATGCTCGTGTTATAGCCGTTCCTTCATTAGGTGCTCCTGAAGATAAGCAGTCTCTAGATAATAAATTAAAACATTTGAGAACAATGTCTGCGTTAGATGTCGGAACTGATATTTCAAAAAATTATGAAGAAATGATCCGCCGTTTAGTTAGCCATTATGGAGTTGATGAAGTTCAGAAGTTTCCTTTAATAAAAATGTTTGGATTTAACAATTTTTCTTGTAAAAGAGATCCTCAGCAAAATGAATGGTATTTAGTTAATCAATATGGTGAAAAGTTCAGTTTAGATTTTGTATCTGCACGTTTAAACGAAATTGATCAAACTTTTGCAGGTGGAAACCCAAAAAGGGCATTTGCTAGCCATTAGTGTTTGCTAAAAGGTTCATTTCCTGATAATATTTTCAAGTTATGAATGAAGAATACGTGATAATTAGATTAAACTCAAAACAGTACATAGTAAAAAAAGATAAACAACTTACAGTTGATAGGGTTTCAGAACCATATACATTGGAAGTTTTAGCTTATTTTGATGGCGAAAAAGCTGAATTTGGCGAACCATTATTAGAGAACAAATCAGTAAAATTAGAACTGATAAATGATCTAAAAGGCGATAAATTAGAAGTAAGACGCTACAAATCAAAATCAAGATACAGGAAACATAAAGGTCACAGACAACCAATTTCAGTCCTAAAGGTATCTGAAATTATTGCTGAAAAAGGCAAGAGTGAAGTTGTTTTTAAATCAAATTAAACTTATATGGCACATACAAAAGCACAGGGTGCAACAAGACAACAAGGTAATAGACAAGGTAAAAGAAGAGGTATTAAAGCTTATGGTGGTGAATTTGTTACAGCTGGTACTATTATAATGAGACAATTAGGAACTGTTGTTAAACCTGGCAAAAACGTAGGTTTAGGTAAAGATTTCACTTTATTTGCTTTGTGTGACGGCGTTGTTCAATTTTATAATCTTCAAAAAGATAAAAAAGCAGTTAGAATCTTGGCTGCTGTTGAAGTTTCCCAATAATAAAAAAATTAGTCAGTTTTTATATTAATCCAAGTCGTTTTGAGTTGTTTTATTGAAGTGGGTTTTTTATTAAGCCGATTTCGGTGAATGGCCAATAACGGAAGAAGCTTTTTCCTATAATATCTTCTTTTGGTACAAAACCCCAAACTCTTGAGTCAGAGCTCTCCTTACGGTTATCCCCCATGACAAAATAGTTGTCTTTTGGAACGGTTACAATGTCACCTTCATTTATAAAGTCTCTTCCTGCTGTAGGGGTGTTTGGTGCTAGATATTTGGATTCATCTAAAACTAAGCCATTTGCATTTTGTGCATTGTATAAAATTACTTGATTGTTTTTTAATTGAATTCTTTCTCCAGGAAGTGCAATGATCCTCTTTATATAATCGTACGAAGTGTTTAGAGGGTATTTAAATACGATTACTTCGCCTCTTTTTGGCTCTCTTAACCTATATGTAAATTTGTCTGTGAGGATGTATTGACCACTATGAAAACCATCATTTCCATTCATTGATACTCCACTTACTTCGTGTGGTTGGAATGCAAAGAAATAAACGATCACAAAAATTGACGCAGAAATAGCGATTGTTTCAATCAGATCAATTACAAAATTTTCAATTATTTCACGAATTTTTGGCATCTGTGTTAGATTTTAACATCTGTAGAGCTTGTGAGAAATAGCAACTTAAAAGGCTTGAGCATGTATAATTGTATAAGAATGAAATCAACACGAAATATCGTCTTTTCTAATACATTTTTTCAGTTTTTAGGCCGGTTTTCACAACAAATTTATGTAATAATACTGAGCTTTTTGGTAATAAGGTTTTATGGGAATTCATTATGGGGAGAGTATTCGGTTTTAGCTAATTTTGTAGGTTTTTTTTATGTTTTAGCTGATCTTGGCATTAATCAAACTCTCCAGAGAGATATTGGTCCTGCTAATATCAAAAATTCAACTTTATTATTATTGTTAAAATTTAGATTTTTGTTGGGGTTGGTTTTAGCATTCATTTCATTGATTTGTGCATATTTCTTGGGATATTTTTCATATTTTTCAGCGATCTCTGTGATATTGAGTTCTTTTTTGATTCTATTTTTTGGTTTGAGTATAAGCGTGATGCTTTTGTATCAAGCTCGGCTTAAATACGAATCCATTACAAGAGCTATCGTTGGGTCTACGGCTCTATCAATTGCTTTGTCTGTAATGTTACACATGAAAGGGCTAATAAATCTTGAAGCATTGATATTAATCGCATTGTTAAATTTGATTTTTACGATTGTATTTTTATTGATATCTAGCGGATATAGCTTTAAGTCTTCGTATTTAAAATTTGGCATTGATGATTTTAAAAATTTTAAATTGATACTTAACGGTACTGTGTTGCTTGGATTAACGCTCTTTTTAAATAATATTATGTTTAATGTTGATAAATTGATTTTGCCATTTTTTGTTAATTCAAGCGAGGTTGGTGTTTATTCGTTTGCCTATAAGCTTTTTGAGATATTTTTGCTTGTGCCTACATTTATTATGGGATCTTTTTATCCATTGCTGTTAAAAGTTAAGGATGAGAGTCAAGAATCATTTAAAAAGCTATTTTCATCCTCAATGTTTTTGGTGATTTGCTCGTGGCTGATTTTGGCGCCAATTTTCTTATTTTTGATAAATCTGTTCGTGCCAATTATTTGGGGAGTGCAAGTTATTTCATCGTTGCCGATTATTAGGTATTTTGTATTGTTTGCTTGTCTATTTTTTGTTACTTCTCCACTTTATTGGTTGGCAATAATAGAGAATAAAACTAAGCAATTATTTTTTATATATCTGACTGCGGCGGTCATCAATGTTCTTTTAAATCTATATTTTATACCATTGTATGGAGTTTATGGTGCCGTGATCACGACTATTGCAACTGAATTTTACGTGTTACTTGCTATGTTATTGGTGTTAAGGAAATTTTTATCTAAAGATTTTGCAAAAATAGATGGCTTTAGAAGTTTTTTAGGTTCAAAGTTATAGAGTCAATTATCAATCAATCTTCTCGTATTCCATTGTAATTTCTTTTTCTGTTTCGTTGCCAGCCTTATCTGTAACTTTGATTTTAAGGTCGTTCTTACCCTCGCTAAGGCGTATGTTTACAAAAAACTCACCATTTGAGCTTACAAATCCGATTTGGTCATTAAGGATCACGGTAGTATTAGCTTCTGTTGTTCCTGTAACTTTGTAGTTTCTTCCTGTCGATTTAAATTTTTCATCTGGTTTAGGTGCTGTTATTTCGAATTCTGGTGCGGTTATATCTTTGGTTACTGAGTATACGTGTGACTCTTTGCTTGTGTTTCCTGCAGTGTCTTTTGCTACTACGCTAAGTTGCTGTGAAATAAAGCTAACAGGAATATTGGTAAAAGAAAAAACACCTTCATTGTCTGAGGTTGTATCTTGTGATTCTTTTGAGTCAATCTTTAGGAATATTTTTGTTGAAGGTTCCGCTTTTCCAGATATGGTGATGCTGTCTTCTTTGGTAGCCTCAGGGATTGGGTTTAGATATGGGGTAATTGGAGCTATCAAATCTTTTTTTGAATAAAGGTCTTTGCCTTTAAATATATCCCATAATGAATTTGCATTAGAAAGTATTCCTACGATCCAAAAATAGGTGAAGATAAGTAAAAACAACGATAAAAGGTTTGTTACAAATATTCTTTTTATTAAATATTTTGTTTGGTTTGCTGGTTTGCTTTTAGTTGAATTCATAGTGGCACTATCAATGAGTATATCTCATACTTTTGTTTAAGGTAAATATTCCGGATTCGCAGTTGGAGCCTGCTACTGGAATCGGACCAGTGACCTAACGCTTACGAAGCGTTCGCTCTACCAACTGAGCTAAGCAGGCAGTTTGGACGGTTTAAGGTGTTTTTGTGGAGCGACCGAAGGGATTCGAACCCTCGGTCTTTTCCTTGGGAAGGAAACATGTTACCAGCTACACCACGGTCGCCAACTGTAGAATATTCTACATTGAGCTGCTTTTTCGGTCTACGGAATCGTGATTGTCATCCCTGGAGTTATTGATGGGTATCCGTGGGGACTTGTACCAATGTTATTTGCAGAGGCAATTTGGGTCCACATGCTACCGTCTCCATAGGTTGCTTGTGCAATTTCCCATAAAGTATCGCCACTTACGATTTTGTAAGATCCTGTTTTTAAATCACCAAATTTGTAGTCATTTGCTACCCATCGATTTTTGAAGTCCGCATTGGTCTTTGCAATCACTGGCTTAGCATTTTTTTCTACTAACTTTGGATTAATAACAGAATTGTCGATTGTTGGTTTGATTTCAGGAGTTGGCTGTGGCGTAACAGTTACTTCTGGTTTTGCTGGAGTTATTCCTGAAACTTCGATTCCGTCATAATCTGTTGTAAATACATCGTTTGATTTTTTTGTTGAATTTCCCACGTCAACAACAGCGATTTCTGTCGGTTTTTCTTGTGTGTTTCCTAGATAGTTTTGAAAATATTTAAAAATAATAAAACCAGTACCAAAAACAAAGAATAAAGCGATCAAAGCAAGTGCAATTGTGAACATTTTACTTTTAGATATTTCTTCATTTGTTTCCAATACGTGAATTGGCATTGAGGCTTGTCTTGCTTCTACTGCAGCTTGTTTAGCTTGTGGATTATTCTCGATTTTTTCGGCTGGTTTTTCTTCTTGTTTGTTTTGAACTTTAAAATCAGCTTGTGAGTTTTCGTTACTAATATCGCTTAAGTTAAATTCTTGTTTGGTTTCATTGGTAGACATTTTTTGTGCAGGGAATTTACTACTTTGAGCTCATTATATTCAGTTTTTAAGACATGTCTATAGAGAAAATGTTGATATATCAACGTTTTTGAATGGTGCCAAAATATATTAATTAATAATTTGTAAGCTAGAAGTGTTTATTGTTGATGAAGATTGAGCATGTTTCTTATCCTTTGTTTAGTGCTGGATAAGAAACGTGCTCAACTGCGCATTATAATCGCTAAATAGGGCTGATTTTTTTAGAGCTCTTGGCCAAAACCCTCAAAATCTTTTTGAATCTGCTCAATTGAAGAATCCACAGAATTTGATTGCGATTCAGTTGCTGAACTTGTATTCATATTTGAATTTAGATTTTCAACTACAGGATCAACATCGGTTGGTTGAGGTGTAGGTGTCATGGTTGGTTCAGGTGTAGGCGTAGTATTAGCCGAAGTTTCAGTGTTTTGTGATTTTAATAAATTCGTAGTATCCGTATTATTTGTTTTAAAAATATAAAAGGCTACTGCAGCGACAATAAAGATGATACCTACGACTATCAATACAAGTGCCATGACTTTAGATTTATTTTCAGTGTGGGCTGTATTTTGCTGGTCGGACATATTAGCTAAAAGTTTTTCGACTGAAGAAATGTTTTTTGAATTTTCATCAGATTTAACTTCTGGTGTTTTAGGAGCTTCCAAATGTTCAGACTCATTAATTGAAGTAACATTAGGTTGTTGTGCTGGGTTTTGTGGGTTTTCCATTAAATTTCAAATTAAATACTTTTAGAAATCGTTTTTATATCAGCCTTTATGCTCTTAATGTCTTCAAGTATATTCTTGAGATCTGAATGCATAGTCTTAATTAATGCATTTATTTGCTCGATTGTAAGTGATTCCATGTTCTGATACTTAGTTGAGAAATCGTTGATTTTTTGTGTAACAACATAGATTTTTAGTTCTGTTGCTTTAATATTAGTTCTTGCTTCAGCATTGTCTCCAAATCCTTCGGCTTCTTGAGCATCTAATGATGCTGAAATTTTTGCGAGTCTATCATAAAAATACTCGGTAACTTTTAGCATTCTTATACTTGCTTGTGATACTTTTTCGTTTAAACCTTCTAGGCGTGCAATTTTTGCATCATCCAATCGTTCGTCTTTTATTACGCTTCTATCAATTTTGGCTTGTGCTAAAAGTTCCTGTCGTGTTAATTTGAAATACGCGTGATTAGCATCTAATAAATATCAAAAATTTTAAAGATATTTTTTATAAT
>CAZEDS010000006.1:0-9892 GCA_964510925.1 uncultured Candidatus Saccharibacteria bacterium | reverse complement strand
CTTAAATTCAGTTTGGATCTGTTTTCTTCTTTCAACAAATGCTTCTATATCTTTTGTTTCTTTTAAAGTCTGAACATTTTCTTGCTTTTGTGTTTGAAATGTTTCTTTTGTTTGCTTTTGTGAATCTTTTAAGGCCTCGTCTTTTTCTTTGTAAGTATTTCTGATTGTTTCTCTCTCTAAGTTCTTCTGCTTAGGTGTTGAAGTTATAGTCGGCATATCTTCAAGATTTCCGTCGTCTTCTGCACGTGCTATTGCTGTTGCTGAAAAGGTGAATATAGATACTATGAGTAGTGTTATTGTTAAGTATTTTTTGGACATTAAGACGATCTTATTCCTTCATAGTGAAAAGTTCAAGGATTACTATCTTGACACCAACGCGCTTTTGTATAGAGTTTGGCTTTGATAGTAAGTTTGATTCAGGGAAAATATATTGAAATAACAATAGAAATTTAAGCTTTTGAATATCTTTTATCCCATATGTATAATAATTAGGAGTGAAACCTGCACAAGAACCCATTGAAACAATAAATCCGTATAATATTGAAGCTCCAGGCGTGCGAACTGCTAATGAAGAAACGGTAAGGGTTTACAGATCTTTTAAACAAGCTCAATTTTACGGATTACTTGAAAACGAAGGGCACGAAACAATTGATGATCTTAAGGGCAAGGATATTCGAGACAGATTTTTGTGTATAAGAAGAAATCTATTCCCTCCTGAGGAGTTTCAAGGTATTGATGTAAATCCTGCTAAATCTTCTGGTTACGGGGAAGAAATATTTACTAGAACAACTAATAAGGACAAGGATTTTTATCCAAGGTTAAAAGAAAGTCGTGAGATTTTAACTCCATCGTATTTGAATGTTATTGATACTGCCTATAACCGAATCTTAGAAATTGAAGATAAAGATCAAAGGGAGTCAGCATTCAAAAGATTGGCAAGTGTTTCTTATACATTGGGTATAATGATCCATCCTGCACCAGATGGAAATGGTCAAACATTTAAGACCCTGGCGTTAAGTTATTTACATGAGGGTTGTTCTGATTTAGAAGATTCATATTTACCCTTAAAAATATCAGGCGAGTTTAGTCGTCCGAATTTAGGATTACAAACGATGTTTTCTCAAGCATTTATTTCGATTCCAGTACCAGATTTTTATCCACAAGATGAATTTGATAAAGATTTGGTTGATGCTAATTCAAAGATAACTGATATCTCAGTAAGAAGGGCAGATAGTTTTAAACCTGGTCCAGGTAACCAAGAATATAATGAGCTTCAAGAATTTATGATTAGAAGAGAACTGTCTGAAGTGATGAGTGATCTTTCGTCTAAATATGGATTCGATGTTTCTTCTTGGTCAGTAGAGAATCTTGATCCAGATAATTATGACGAATTAAGTTCTCCCTTTGAGGCTAGGCAACTGATTGCAGATAATCTATTAGAAAAAGGATATGATCCAATTATCGTACAAAAGTGTATTTTGGGTACTGTTACAAATCGAGGTAATTCCACACATGCGCTTTTAACTTTATTGGGTGATTCCGTAAATGCGTTAAAAGTTGCTGATTTTATAGTTTTGGGGCAAGAAAATATTGATATTGCGAATCTTGATTATAGATCGATATTTGTTTTGGGTACCGCTTTTGAACAGTTTAATAATCTAGAGACTGAAATGATAAATATGCTTAAGCAGCCTGAAATTTCTTCTTCTCAAGCAATTCTGAAACAAATGGAAACAGGTGCAAGATATTATGGATTGTGTAATCGTATGGCTGAGCTTAAAACCACTGATAAACGAAGATTTAATAAAGTTTGGAATTGTATTAGAGAAGATGATAATGCGCATTTATCTCAAGAGCAAATAATGGATATGATAGAAAATGTGTTGGATGATAAAAATTCTGAAGATGATAGCTGATTCATAATTAAAGTTTTATAGATTATTATAAAGTTAATGCAATCTGACGAAAATATAACTATACGAAGTATTTCAATAAATCCAGGCCAAAAAGAATCACAATATATAGGTCCAGATACTGATACTAGAGAATCTCTAAATTTAAGCAATCGGGAACATTTAATTGCTATTGAGCAAGCTAATCGGTTTGGGGCTGATTTTGAGGTTCCGATTTCAGAGAAAACGGCAAAATTAATTTTGGAACAAGAAGATAATTATTCAGATCTTGGTGCTTTATCTATTGCAACTCAACAAGTAAACAATTTACCATCAATATATAGTCTATATGCATCACAGAATGTTTTAAGATATTTAGTAGGAGTTTTTGGTGCTGAACAAGAAAAATTTCAGCTAGCGGTACCTAATTCTTCAGAGTCAACAAATGAAGGTTATCTTACCTTTTTGTTGACAACCAAAAAAGATAGCTTTTGGGAAGATTTTTCAAAACTTTATGGTCCATGTAGTGAAGATTTTTCATTTGCAGCAAGATTTCTCATCGGAAAAGCTACTAATATTGCAGATCAAGATAAATACAATCACTCTGTCGTTATACATGAGGCAACCCATGCTACAGAGTTTGATATTGATGGAATTGTAAAAGAGTCTGATGATCTACGAAAAAAAGCATTAGTGAAATTAATAGTTAGTAATAACGAAAATCTAGCAAAAGAGGGAACCAATGAAAATCCAATTTATAAAAAATTTATGAACGATATATTTAAAATGAATATTGCGGGTGAAGCAAGAGCAATTTTCAATGAATTGTCCTATGACACGGAAGGTACAGATAAGGGTTTTTCTTCTTCTCGATGTGCTTTACGTTTATTGCATTTATTAGGTAGTTTTAAAACTAGTTCTCATGGTGGATTTTGTGAATTCGAATCTAGTTTGCGGAATCTTTATAAAGGAAATTTGTTTGTTATGACAGGGAGTATTCCTCATCAGATTGCAATAGCCATGCTGGTTTTAGGTGAAGATTCTTTCGATATAGAATCTGGTTTGCCAAATGTAGATAGAATCCTTGCGGGTAATAAAACAGGCGATTTTGATATCGATGCTGCGCTAGTAACTGCAGAAATAGCAAATAAAGTAATGATTGCTACAGCTCAGATATCAGAAGGAAAACAACCATTCTCATTAACAGATTCTTTTTATACCAAGCTCGACCAAAGTTTACTTCATAGAGCTGAAAATTTAGCTCAGAGTTCTAATGAAATGATTGATGTTTTAAGTAATTAATGGCGGGACCGACGGGACTTGAACCCGCAACCTCTTCCGTGACAGGGAAGCGCTCGAACCAATTGAGCTACGGCCCCATTAGTGGGACAAATCGCAAGACAAATTATAAAACAAATTCAAACCTTTTAAAAGGTATAAGCTGTTTGCTTTTGAAGGTCGCACCTTTTAAGGTGCGACCTTCAGGGTTTATAGTTGCTTTATTTGATATAGGTCGTTCAGTTCGTAACCTCGATTTTTATAGTATTCACGAGTGCCGATAGACGAGATAACCGCAATTTTGCTCAGTTTATGGCTTTGTGCGATTTTTTCAGCTTCCGCAATTAATGCTTTTCCAAATCCCATATGTTGTGGTTTATTTTCACCTTTTGAGCCAATTTCGAGGCTTTGGCCATAAATATGGACTTCGCGAATGATTGCTGAAGCTTTTAGTTCTTCAATAAAGGAATCCTTTTTAGGAATGGATAGTCTCAAGAATCCATATATTTTGTAGTCACTATCAACAAATTCAAGAAAATATTCAGTTGAGACTGATGTTTCATAAATGTTGGTTTTTAAAGTGAGTTCGCCTTTTGGCATTTCTGAACCACGAACTTCTCGGGCGCGAATTTCTAGAGGATGAAAATGCTCGGATTGAATGCCTTTTTCGATTTCTTCTCGCATGTTGGTTTTTTTGTTACCGATGACAATATCTTGTGATCCTATATCTCTTATCATTCTTGTGATTCTGCAATATGCTGGGGTTAATTTGTAAGCATTTGTTAGGACTAATTTAAGTTCATCTTCAGCGTAAGGTTTCCATAGGCCTTGTTTATAATAGTGCATCAATTCTGCACTAGCGATAAGTGAGCAAGGGTAAATTTTGATTTCGTCAGGTTTAAAGTTTGGATCATTAAAAACCTTTTTATAGTCTTCGATATCTTTTTGTGGATTTGACCCATAAAGATTTGGCATCCAGTGGGCATGGATTTTGAAACCGGCTTGTCTTAAAAGATTTACTGCATTTGCCGTTGTTTGAACATTATGTCCTCTTTTGTTTAGGGTTAATACCTCATCATTAAGGCTTTGGAATCCAATTTGAACTTTGGTTGCACCGAGTTTTCGGATTCTGATTATCTCGGATTCTGTTATTTCGTCTGGTCTTGTTTCAATCACTAGTCCAATACATCTTGATTTTGCAGTAACATTCATTTTTTGTGCTTCAAAGAGGTCTTTCCATTCTGCAGTCTCCGCTTTTGCTTGTATCGTTTTGGGAATTAATGCCATAGAAACTATTTGGTTGTAGGTCTTGGACATGTGTTCGCCATCTATATCTTCAAGTTGGTTATCATCAAATGGCATTTGGTCTGTGTTTGTTTCGACAATTGTTAAATCACTGCTTTTTTCTTCAAATTCGTTCATTGCATCAAAGCATCTTTTTATAAACCAAATTTGATATTGTTCGGGATATGAGGTCCATGTTCCTCCTAAAATTATTAGCTCGATCTTATCGGTTGCATGTCCGATAGCTTTATATGCAAGCATTCGGTTGAATGTTTGTGCGTATGGATCAAAGTGATTTCGAGTTGCGCGTTGAGCCCCTGGCTCATCTGATAGGTAGCTTTTTGGCATTCGAACATCGTTTGGGCAAAAAATACATTTGCCTGGACAAGGGAATGGCTTTGTTAAGACTGTAACAGGTGTTACTCCAGATATGGTTCTGGTTTCTTTCATCCTCATTAATTTTTTGATTTTTTTTGACTGTTCTTCTGTGAACCTATCAGGGTTGTTATTTAGCTCTTCTAGAATGTCACTTTTGCGGTACAGCCCTGATGCTTGTTTTGGGTATTTCCTAAAAATTTGTTGGATTTCTTTTTCAGTAGCGGTTTCTCCAAGTTTTGCTATTTTGCTTATTAAGTTATATAGGGTTCCTTTTGTTGAAGTCTTTATCACCTAAAGATTATATAATAGTTAGAGATCTGTCCCTAAAAGTGATTTTGTGTTGTAAATGCAGCCTTTTCTGCTTAATGCAATTTCCACCCTTTAGGGTGCGACCCTGAAGTACGATGAACGAGACCAAAATCTTTTACAATTCAATAGCCAGTGAATTTTCAAGCACAAGAAAAAGCCCATGGAATGGTTGGAATCAAGTTTTCCAGATAACAAAATTTGAAAAGCCAATTTCTGTTTTAGATCTAGGTTGTGGTAATGGGCGATTGTTGAAATATTTTATTGGTAGCGATTTTTTAAGTTCGTTTAATATTTCTATAAATTCTTATTTAGGGTTAGATAATAACTTACATTTTATCGAAGGTTGCCAAAATGAATTTCCATATGAAAACTTTAAGTTTGAGCAGTTTGATGTTTTGACTCAAAAATCAGATGCAAAGGATTCTGTTCCCAAGTATGCTGCTGATCAAAAATTTGATTTGGTTTGTTGTTTTGGGGTTACTCATCACATAGAAGGCAAAAATTCATACAGACTTTCTTGGTTTGATTATTCAATGTCAAAAGTTAAAGCCAATGGTTATTTTGTTTTTTCTGTGTGGGAGTTTTTGAAAGATTCAAAAAATATCTCTAAATTGACAGCTGAAGACAAGCTTAGCGAGACTGATTATTTGCTTGGCTGGAATAATAGACAGGATATAAAAAGATTTTGCCACAATTATAATGAGGAAGAATTAAATGCGATTCATTCATTGTTTATAAAAAATGGGTTTGTTCAAGATTTAGATTTGAAAAGTAACCCGGATAGTACAAATGATAAAAATAATCGCTATTTTGTTTATCATAAGTTAGGATGAATTTGTGTTAGTTTCTCAATATGCTTCCCAAATTTGATAACCACAAAGAACGAAATTCCTTTTATATTAATGCAATCGTAGGTTTTGCTGTGTTTACTATACTGGCATATTTGTTTATACCGATATTATCTTCTGATCGTGTTGAGCAGTTTGTTTTTAAAGCTGGTATTTTTGGCCCAATAGTTATTATGAGCTATTTTATAATGTCTGATGTAATTGCACCGGTTGCGGGTTCGCCTGGGGTTGTTTTGAGTGTTGCATTATATGGATTATATCGAGGGTTAATGCTTGCTTATGTCTCAAGCATGCTTAGTGCCGCGATTAATTTTTATTTAAGCAAAAGATTTGGTAGGTCACTTGTTCAAAAATTTGCAGGGAAACATGCTATGAAGCAAATTGACACATATGCAGAAAAATTTGGGGTTCGTGTTTTGGTTATTGGTCGTATTTTTGGTTTTCCGTTTTTTGAAATAATTTCGTATGCAGCAGGGTTAACAAATATGCCATTTAAGCAATATATGCTTATAACAATAATATTTAGTGCGATTCCTGCGTTTACCATAAAAGCGCTTATGCATTATGCGAATATGCATTCACCGGTAAGTGTGCTTTTGTGGACTTTAATTTTGAGTATTATTGGTATGATTTGTAGCTATATTTCGTTTAAATTGACTGATTGGATTAACAGCAAAAAAAAAGTTAATGAAGTATAATTGCTAAAAGTTTTTATTTAAATATAAACATGACAACTTTCTTTATTTTGTTAGGCATTACTTTTATAGTTATTCTTTTTGTATGGAGTTCCTACAATTCTTTAATTTCTTTGCGAAATAAGGTCAAAGAAGCTTGGGCAGACATCGATGTTCAACTAAAAAAAAGATACGATTTGTTGCCTGATTTGATTGAAACTGCAAGAAAAGCGATGGTTGTTGATGAGCAAATTTTAACAAAGATTACGCAACTAAGATCTTCCGCAATTCAAAGTGCTTCAAGTAATCCAAATCCTGAAGATAGATCAAAGCTTGAATCAGAAATTTCTTCATCAATAAGAGATTTTAAAGTGCAGGTTGAGGCCTATCCAGATATTAAATCTCACGGAGAGTTAACGAATTTGATGGACAAGGTTACTGAAATTGAAGAAAAAATCGCATATGCTAGAAGATTTTTTAATCAAAATGTAATGGAATACAATACTAAGGTTGAAGTTTTTCCAAGTGTTGTGATTGCTAATTTTTTTAATTTTCAAAAAGAACGCTTTTTTGAAGCAACTTCTGAAGAGCGAGAAGATATTAAAGTGAAATTTGATAATGCTTAACGTATACGATCAGATAAATTCCAATAAAAGAAAAACTGTTTTGATAATGGCCGGTTTCGTCGGTTTTATATCGTTGATTGGTTATATTTTTGGTTACGTAAATGGTGGTCCTGATGCAGCGATTGGTGCATTAGTAATGGCAACAGGTTTTTCGATTGCTTCTAGTTTTGGGAGTTATTATTTTTCTGATAAATTAGTTTTATCTATTGCTGGGGCAAAAAGGATTTCGCCTGAATCAAATCCAAAAATTTATGGGTTGGTTGAAAATCTTTGTATAGGTGCTGGAATAAAAAAAGTTCCTGATCTATATATAATAGAGGACAATGCTCCAAATGCTTTTGCTACAGGTAGAGACACAGAACATTCAGCAATTGCTATGACTCAAGGTTTATTAAATAAACTTGATAAGCGGGAGCTTGAAGGCGTTTTGGCTCATGAATTAAGTCATATTCGTAATTACGATATGCTGTTGATGGCGATAGTGGCAGTTTTGGTTGGATCAATTTCGATGATTTCCAGTATGATGTTTAGAGGTTCTATGGGGTCTGATTCAGAAGGCGAAAGACGAACACCAATTTTATTAATTGGTATTGGTTTAATATTAGCGCTTTTGAGTCCGGTTGTTGCGGAATTAATAAAGTTAGCAATATCTAGAAAAAGAGAATTTTTAGCAGATGCCTCAGCAGCACTTTTAACTAGAGATCCAGAAGGCTTAGCTCGTGCATTAGAAAAAATTGCATCGGATCGTGATCCATTAGAAGTTGCAAATGAAGCAACAGCACATTTGTATTTTTCTAATCCATTAAAATCAGGAATAAATGCAGATTTTTGGGCTGGGCTATTTAATACGCATCCTCCGGCCGCAGAAAGAATTAAATTGTTAAGGGAAATGTAAAATGTTTACTATAGATGATATAAAAAAAATTGCAAAACTAGCAAATTTGAATTTAACTGTTGATGAAGAAACAAAATTTGCAGGACAATTATCAGCTGTAATTAGCTATGTAGAAAAATTAAAAGAAGTCGATACGTCAAACGTAGTTTTAGATTCGTCAAAAAATTCTGATAATAATAGGTTTAAGGATGATTCAGTTGGTGATCATTTATCAACGGAGCAAGCATTGTTTAATGCAAAAAATAAAGATTCAAAGTATTTTTTAGTAGATAGAAAGCTTGATTGATTATGATTTTAGAACTTCACAAAAAATATATTTTGAAAGAGCTAACAATTTTTGAGCATATTCAAGATTTATTTAAAAAAATTGAAGATTTAAATCCTGAATATAATGCATATATAACCTTAGATAAACAGAATGCATTAAATAAAGCAAAGGAACAAGATTTATTGATACAACAATCAAATGATCTTGAGAAATTATTTAGTGAGTTTCCATTATTAGGTATTGGAATTGGAGTCAAAGATATTTTTTCAACTAAAGATCTAGAAACTACTGCTGCATCCAAGATTTTAAAAGGTTATATTCCACAATATGATGCCACTTCTGTAAAAAAGTTAAAAAATGCAGGAGGTATTGTTCTTGGAAAACTTAATTGTGATGCTTTTGCACATGGTGCATCTGGTGAAAATAGTGATTTTGGTGTTACCAAAAATCCATTTAATAAAGATCACGTTGCAGGTGGTTCTTCTAGCGGTAGTGGTACAGCTGTTGCATTAGGTTTGTGTGATTTTGCAACTGGAACAGATACAGGTGGTTCAATACGTAACCCTGCTTCGTTTACAAATACAGTTGGTTTAAAGCCAACATACGGTTTGGTCTCGAGGTACGGAGTTTTTGCCATGGCATCTTCATTTGATTCGGTTGGACATATTTCAACTGATGTTAAAGATTCTGCCATTGTTCTAAATGTTACTGCTGGTTTTGATGCGCTTGATGCAACTACGAGTAAGAATTCCTCAATTGATTATAAAAATTATGAAATAATGCCAAATTTAAAAGGCATAAAAATTGGAGTACTTAGAGAAGGTGTTTCAGATTCACTTGATCCTGATGTTTTAAAGAAAACTTATGAATCTATTGAGGTTTTTAAAAAATTAGGCGCAGAAATTGTAGATATAAGTATTCCTTTGAGCGAGTATGCTTTGGCCGTTTATTATATTATTACACCAAGTGAAGTTTCATCTAATTTAGGTCGTTTTGATGGCATCCGTTTTGGAAATAATCGGGACGCATTTGGATCTGAAGCAAAAAGAAGAATTATGATTGGAACCTATGTGTTATCTTCTGGTTATTACGATGCATATTATTTACAAGCTCAAAAAGTTAGAAAATTATTAGTTGATCAATATAAAAAAGTTTTTGAAGAAGTTGATTTTATGTTGACTCCAGTTTCTCCAGTTTTGCCGCCAAAGATTGGAGATAATGTTAATGATCCTTTAAAAATGTATTTAATGGATATTTTATCCGTTACTGCAAATTTGGTTGGAATTCCAGCTCTAGCATTGCCTGCTGGTTTTAGTGCATCAGGCTTACCAATAGGCATTCAACTTTTGGGTAAACATTTTTCAGAATTAGAATTATTTAAAGCAGGTAGTGCCTATGAGAGTTTTAGGATAAAACATGAAAATTAATATAGAAGACTCA
>CAZEDS010000005.1:56169-59062 GCA_964510925.1 uncultured Candidatus Saccharibacteria bacterium | reverse complement strand
CTGAGTTTTTAAAACAGTTAATAACAAGACCAATTGTTGCAGCATTTACTGCAACCGCATAATAATAAGTTGTCATAGACATTAAAAATAAACTAACTTTAGATATTCCAAAAATTTTTATAAGTGGATTCAACCGTGCAAATTTACAATTTTTTGTGCAAGAAAAAGTTTCATTAATAAATCGCAAAATTGAAGCGCTTCGATTAGTTAAAGCAATAAATGGAGGCGGGATAATTTATGCACTCACAATAAAAGAAGCAGAAGAAATAAATACTTTTATTAAAAAAAATAAAATTTCTTCAGCCGTTTATCATGCAAAACTTGATCCAGCAAAACGAACAAAGATTCAAGATGCATTCATGGAAAACAAATACAAAGTTATCGTTGCAACCGTTGCCTTTGGTATGGGCATCGACAAATCGGATATACGTTTTGTGATTCATGTCGGAATGCCGCCAAATCTTGAACGCTACTATCAAGAAGCCGGTCGTGCCGGTCGTGATGGCGAACTCGCATACTGCATAATTTTGCATAACGGTCGTGACAAAGCTACGCATCATTATTTTATTCAAAAATCGATAGAGCAAATGCGTGCGCAAAAAAGATCAAAACCTGAAATCGATCAAATCGTTAACTTAAAATATCGCCAACTCGAATCAATAGAAAATTATGTTTCTGCGCAAACATGCAGACGCAAAATTATTCTTGAATATTTTCAAGATGTCGAAGCAACAAAAATCGATAACTGCAAAACATGTGATATTTGTATGAATTACAAGTGGGAAAATAATAACAGTGATTCCGATGTAGACGATGCAGACTACCCAATAAAAAAGAAAAGATCAAAAAAATCATCAAGCTCAACAGATGCCTTTTTCAAATCTTCAACAGATGAGCTTTCAAGCACCGTTCAAGAGACGGTCGATTTGTATCAACAAGAATACACTCCAAACCAAATCGCAAAAATGCGAAGTCTTGGTCTTCGTACAATCATGTCGCACTTAACAGCGTGGTACGCCACCGGCGGAAATTTCGATTACGAAAATTATGTCTCGCAAATAGTCGAAGACGAAATCAACATAAAAATCGACAAGCTCGGTTCAACAAAATTAAAACCAATAAAAAGCGGTGTAAGCAAAAATATTAGCTACGAACAAATAAATTTAGTTCTCGCAAAAAGATTTAGGGAAAAGGGAGCTGTTTGACGATCCGTGCTACATAAGCCAAGATTAAGTTAATTGAAAAGATACACATTTAGATATACACCAGAGTATGAAAATTTTTTAAGGGTTGCCTAATCGCTTCTTCGAAATCGATCAAAACAAATAAAGTAGAGCTTGTTTCATTGGATAAAGATTTCGATAAGTTCAAAATAAAAAAATTGAATTATCGGCTCCTTCATAAATTTATTCTGAAATTACTTTAAATCCAAATTTTTTACCGAGAGCTTCGAAATGTTTGTCAAAAGTTATAATCCCACACAGTTTATTTTTTTCAATATATAAAGCGGTTAATAAATCAATAAAACTGATATTTTTGTTAGATTGGGTTTTAAATTCTTTTATTGATTCTAAAAACAAAGAATCCGGAACAAATTTAAGCTTGATTTCAAGTTTATTCAACTGTTTTTCAAGATTAAATTGTTTACCAATTTTTTGGGATAACAAAGTTGCACACTCTAAATATATATAATGATTTATTATTGTTTCGAAATCGATTAATTTGGGAGCAAGTTCAAATGCTCTTTTGTGTAGCGTATCTGAGTTTGAAAATAACGCCACAATAAAATTTGTATCAAGAATTAATGTTCCTTTCATTGCTTTTTAATGCCATAAACAATTTCGTCTACTCTTTCAGAATAGTTTGTAGTAGGCTTCCATTTTGTTTTTTTCATTTTTTCTAACTCGGTTTTTGCATACTCCGCCAATTTTGTTCCCGAGGGGATCTTTTTTTCTTCCATATATGCTTTTGGCAAATATTTGATAGCCATTTCGTAGTCGACGATTACCACCGATGGTTTACCTCTTTTACCGATTATTGCTGGGCTAATACTAGCATCTGACACTATGCTACTTAGATCTTTTCTTGCTTCGTATATTTTATAAACCTTGTTCTTGTACATGTTTGATTTATAACATGTACAAATTAAAAGATCAAACCAATGTTCCCAAAGATTTAATAACTCAGTCACATACGGCTTTGCCAATTTTATTTTGTAGAAAGTTATTAAATTAAGATAGGCAATAGCATTGATATGCTAGAATTTTTCTAGTTTTTCATTTTATTTATATGGCAGATCTTATCCGTTCAGAGTTCGATTCAAACCAACCATTAAACACAAACGAGTTACCCAAAAGAGACGAAGCACAATTATTATTTATTGCAGCCAATGCACCTAAGTGTTTTGGAGATTGGGTGCTCCCAAATATAGACGAAATAAAATCCCAAATAAATTTTGATATAGCTCCAAATTTAGATATTGTTAATCAATGTTTAACTGCGTTAACAGCAATAACAGTGAATCCAAATTTCTTAAAAGGAAAAGACGGCAAAGTTGCCCAACTTATTTTAAGTGACTCGCCATTTATTATTATGAAAACGGTTCCGATGCAACTCAATTTCCCGACAAGGCAGCTCTAGAAAAACCTTTTGGTTACGATCCAAGATCTACCTTTTTTAGTATCACTGATAAGCAAAAAGGTACAAAGCTAACAATTAATACTTCAAAACTAGATCCCGCAGATGAAGACGCACCGTTTGAACTAGGACAAATGTTTAGCCTTGCAGAAAACACCGTTTATATTTCAGGAGGAATTTCTATTGATGTCCCAGGTAGTCAAGATGATATAGATTACCGAAAATTTGATTTGGAAGTTAGAGCGAGTAATTAATC
>CAZEDS010000005.1:0-56069 GCA_964510925.1 uncultured Candidatus Saccharibacteria bacterium | reverse complement strand
AATTAATCTATGAATTTAAACAATGAAAAACTAACACAGAGAGGTCAAGATCGACGTGATCTTATTGGTAATTTAGGCCGGATTGCATTTGGTGGTGCAGTAGGAGGAAATCTTGTTCGAAATACAATTAGTGATATAGCAGTTATAAGCGCATCAACTAGATACAACACGGTGGAGAAGTCAGCAGCAGGTAAGTTAGAACTAATACCACATTTTGCTGTTAGCAGTGTTGTAGAGCTTGATCTTTCAGATTCTTTGCCTCCTAGCCAACAATAAAAACAATTAAACATAGGTATCAAAGCGGTCGATGTTTTGTGCGCATTTGAGCATGAATTTTGATTAATTGCCATTATAAACTCGAACTAAGTTTTACCCATTAGCATGCTAGATATTGACAAGCCTATAACCCTATAGTATTATCCACTGTCATAGAGACGTTTATGATTCTGCACACTAAAACAAAATAGGCATAAATCGTGGATATTCCGTACCATTTTTTCACCCGAAATCTTGCCTGAATTTATTTAAAACAAATAAAAATTTGTGTTTCAATTGTATAGATATTGCTTTGTATCATTTGATTAATATCGGTTTTCGAAACGCTATTGACGAACCTCGAAACCTATAGTATATTGCGAACTCATAAGGAACGTTTTACTATGTACAAATCAACCTTTGGTTTTTACATAGTATTCAAGAAGCGTAAAAGCTTGTTGGATATACCGTCTTAAGCATTGCTTAGGATTGTGTACATTAAAATAGTTGGTTTTAATGTGAAATTTTAGTACTTTGCGTACAAAAAATTAATCATTTTAATCAAAACGGCTAGTATCTCCTTTGCTTTATCTATAATTAATAACTCGGTATTTAAGGGGAACAAATAGATCTGTAATAACGCTTTTCCAATTTTATTTTACGTGGAAAGCATATTTTAGAGATTTGTTTGTTCCCCCATAAACAACCGGTTGTTTTCACATTGAATAGAAAAGGAGTTTTAAAATGAAAGGTTTCGGAAAGGCTTTGCTCACATTCGGTTTAGGGGCAGTTTTGTTTCTGTTTTTGATGGCTATGTTCACGGGTTCTGTTGTTGTTGGAAATAAACTGACTGAGGCGATTGACAATGGTTCAATCAACATTGGGAAATTTATTTCTACACCTGCATCCGCATCGGAACTGTTTCAGACAAAGCTTATGACAGCCACGGTGAAGGCACCGAAAAAGGTTTTGGCCGCAAAGCCTACGGAATTGTCCGGAGAACAATTAATTTCTGGATTTAAAAATCCTCAAGGCAATTTCACGGTGACAATTCCAGCACAGTATGTGGCATTTGTGACCATGGATAAGGGGCAGTTTGCAGGTTATGATACTGAAAGTGCGTGTGGCGCAGTGTGGGTAGTTGGTCCTGGAACTTACACGGGGACTACATCCTATGGTGCTCAATACAGCCACCTTAATTTGTGGAGCTATGCGAACGTTTCTGCATCGGTTGTTATGTCTGAGGCGATGAAGGAAGCGGGTCCAACACGCAAGAGCTGTGATCTTTTTGATCTCCGTGCTGAATAAGTAAACCTAGCCGTCCTTACGGGTGGAATTTCGCGAATGCGAAAATTTTATGACAATTCTGTCATTAATAATTTTCAAATTCATATACGAGATTCCACCCAAGTAGTACCTAAATTTGGATTTTCTTAAATCAAAGTTTGAGTAATGCTGGGTTTTTCCTGTAAATCAAATAGTCTTAATAAGAGCTATTTTTGATTTTTTCAATCTTACTTAAATAAGTTTCTAAAATCATTTCCCTTATCAATAACAAAACAATTTTTTTATACCTTCTATCAACAGGTTTATCTAAACTTAACGTCGAATGCGTGCGTGCTTGTGTCTGACAAGGTTAGTGTAAATTGTCTGCATGTGTTGGCCCAGCTTTTGCTTGTCGAGATGTTGTATTGAAACTGGTCTGTCGTGGCATCGTAGGTTAGTTGTGTGTTTCCTGTGGTTGATGTTGGAATTGGGTCTTCGATTCCGCTTAGGGTTTGGCATGAAACTGATTTTGATGTTAATGATACAAAAGAGTTTAAATTTGAACTATTGTTTAGCTTTGGCTAACAATCTGTTCGTGAGGATAATCCAATGTGTTTTGTGAATGGTGTCTATCCTTACGATTTATTATTAAAAAAGCCCCTGTAAAAGGGGCTTTTTTGTCTTATTTTGGAACTAGTCCGAAATTACCACGTAAATTCAATATAGCATTTGATAATCTTTGGTCAATAATTATTTTATGGTGGTGGACGGGACGGGAATTGAACCCGCAAGACCTGGAGTGGTAATTCCGGTTTGTTGCCAAAACCCCGCCCACATATCTTGATCCTAACAACCAAAGTTAAAAGATCAGCAACAAAAACCTAAACAAAAATTTATCAATCTTTAAACGTCCACCCACTAAATTTAACATCCCATAGCCATTGACAAAGTAGGCGTCTTTTGGTATTATCAACCGTCAAGTAGGGTGATTCAGGAGTTTCAGACTCAAAATTTGAAAAATCTGAATTATCCTATAAACATTCGAAAACTCAACGTTTTTGGACACTTAGGATAATAAATCACAGGCAAAACCTGTGAGGTTAATGAGTACATTAACATAAATACAAAAAGGTCCAGTAACTTAAGACGGTTTGTTCTTTAACCAGAACGACTGCCCACAAAGCAGCCAAAATCTAAACCCTCTTAACAACTCTCCTTCTTTGTATGGCTTGCGCCTAATATTGAGTTTACGAAAATACAGTAGTTCCGATAAGGAACGCTGATATTTTAATAAATATTGCAAATCTGAAAAAGATTGCTGATATTTAAGTTTACGAAAATGTTGCTATGACAAACGATCAAACAACAAGAGCAAAACGAACAACACATTTGTGCTGCAAAGACTTCTTTTTTTAACTGGGAACAGAGAAAGAGGGGTGTTTGCAGTACAAATAATCGTGTTGTTAAAACCCGTTTCAAGGAGAAAGAAGATGTTTTCGAAAAATTGGGCAAGTATTTTGTTCACAACTCTCGTGTTGAGTGTTGCAGCCCTGATGCAATTGCCAGGAAGTCTTAAGGCTCAAAGTCTGCCGGATCTCTCCGTTACCGCTTTTACTATTGAGAAAGACGCTGTTTGTGTTGCGAAGTTTACGGTGGTCAATTCGGGCCCTGAAGTCCTTCAAGAGATTCACATTTATGGTGATCAAGTTTTCGATCAATATCTGAAAATTGTTTTGCCTGAAGGTGAATTCAAAAGTGAGGTTAATTTCCAGAAAGGTTGCCCTAAGGATTCAGCAGAAATTGTTGTAGATGCTACAAACATGGTTGTCGAGTTAGATGAAAGTGATGAAAGTAACAAAAAATGGATTTGTATTCCTTGCATTGTTACGCCAACACCAACTTCAACATCTACGGCAACTTTTGTGCCGACAGCTACAAGTGTTGTCACAAACACACAGATTTTAGTACTCGAACCGCAAAGTTCGATAACTGAAACGTTTGTAGTGTTAGTGTCACCTGGTGGTGAATACAAGTGGCACGCTTGGGTAAATGGCGAGTTTTGTTGGGGTGTTAATGTCTTTAATGGTGGATTCAAGTTGCTTACTTGTGACCTAGGAATTCAATCGATTGAGTCAATCGAGTTTCATGTCTTAAAGAATTTGCAAGAAGATGTGGTTCTCGCAACTGCAACCTGGCCTCTACCGACCGCAACACCAACAAACACACCAGTGCCATCGACATCGACAGCAACAAACACACCAGTTCCAGCGACTGCAACCGCAACAAGCACATCAGTTCCAGCGACTGCAACCGCAACAAACACACCAGTTCCAGTGACTGCAACCGCAACGAATACACCAGTGCCATCGACATCGACAGCAACAAACACACCAGTGCCATCGACATCGACAGCAACGAATACACCAGAACCATGGTATGAAATCCAACTTGTTGGGAACTCGGTTGAGGTAATTGGTCAACAGTTGATCGTTCACGGATATAAGTGGAGTGGATCAACGCAGCAGTCGTTCTTTTCGTATCAGTTCGGTGTAACTGGTGAAAAATTTGTTTGGAGTCCTGACTCAAAGACAACGATTATCGAAATCATTATTGATCCAGATAATCTTCAAGGAATGTATGCAAAATACATTTACCAAGTAGTCAATGGATTAATCCAAAGGCAAGTTTTCCTTCCAGTAGTCAGCAGTAATTCTAACCCGCCGTTACAACCAACCCCCCAGGTTGCGAGTGAAGGCTAGATAAGGCGCAAGCCACCCGAGTAGTTCAAGATTGAACTAAAATTCTTGTTGAAATTCAATTGAATTTCTTCATCATATTTTATTCTTTTAAGAATTACTCGGGTCGGCTTACTTTTGAATATGATTTAAAAAAATAAATCGTATTTAGTATTAAGCTGTTTGATTTAGCAAAACACCATTAGGTGATTTTTAGATAAATTCCTGCTCAAAATTAAATTATGAATTCTGATTTATGGAGTTCTCCTCAAGAAGGGGCTTACAAAAGTTCATCTGAAGTGTCTTCAAAGATATCTTGGTTAGATGAAGCTGGATGGGCTTCTATTTCTGCAAGTTTTTCCAATAATAATTTTACTTTAGGTTCAATAAAAAATGAATATCGTTCTCAAATATTAAGGGATGTCCCTACTATTGATGAGGCTGTTTTAAATGCTGAAACTTTATATAGATTTCAGGATTTTAAGAATGCGGCAACTAGTTTTCATAATTTATGGAACGCAGGTATTGTTGCTCAAAATATAGGTCAGGTTTTTCCAACTAGTTTAAAAGTTATTGGCGCACGGTACATTGACGCTGCACTTTGGAGTGCTGATTGGAATGTTGATCAAATGCAAGAGGTCGTAGAGATTTTGGGTCAAGGCAATGTTTTTCCTTACAAAAATCTTTTAGATAAGAATTTTAATTTGGATTCAAGTTTTTCAAATGCACTTGCTGGGCCTAAAGGAGAAAAAGATTGGATGGGGGCTTTTAATTTTGCAAAACTCAGATTGGTTGCAAAAGGCTCTCAAGAAGATCCATTTACAGAATATAGTTTTCATAAGCTTGCCATAAATGCTATTCACCGAAATCCTGATAAATTTACACCTTTTGAAATAATGGCTTATGTTAAATATAACCAAAACAGATATATAAAATGTGCCTATGATAAAAATTTAAAACCTATTTATGAAGAGTCTGAGCGTAGGTTGAAATTTGCTTTAGCTAAATCAAAAAAACATAAAGAAGATAGTTTATCTAAAGGCTAAATTATGACTTCAGAAACTTTGATCCATTTTGAATCAGATGGTTTTAAGACTCGTTTTCCTAAAAAAATTAGAGATCAAAATCGGAGTGTTCCTTTGAGCATTAATAATGCTTCGTCAAATAAGAATAAAATTGAGTTTCCTGAAGAGCCTATTGTTATTTCTCCAAAGAAGGTTGAGTTGCCTTCACAAACTGATATTGAAGATGGCTTTATTAGCGATCTTCTTATTGCTACACTTAGATCAATGGATAAATCTATTTCAACTTTTATTGACCGGTTTAAAAAGGACAATTTTAATTTTCTATTATTAGGATTGTTGTTTTTTCAACTTTTGGTATTTTTCATTTTTCATATTTTAGATAAGAGTTACCAAACTTGGGATAGTGCTGGGCATATTGGTATGGCTTACAATATTGCGGAACAATTGCGTAGGTTAATGGGTGGAACTATTAGTGTTGCAGATTTTATTAAAACGTCTGATTATTATCCACCTTTTGTGCAAACGATTGCCGGTGTTTTGGCTTTATTTTTGGGTTATAACACGATGCTTATTTTGTGTGTGACTTTGGTTTTCTTCTTGCTTGCAATCATATTTTTGTATGTTGATGTTAAAAAGCTTACTGGTAATTCGTCAATTGCGTTTAAAACTGCGTTTGTGTTTTCATTTTTTCCTCAAGTTTTTGAACAATCTAGAGTTTTTCATTTGGATATGCCATTGATTGCTTTACTTTTGATTGCAATTTATTTCTTGTTAAAGAGTAATGGTTTTA
Organism: uncultured Candidatus Saccharibacteria bacterium; assembly: GCA_964510925.1. GTDB lineage: Bacteria > Patescibacteriota > WWE3 > 2-01-FULL-39-13 > 2-01-FULL-39-13 > CAZEDS01. The sequence continues at coordinate 49,998 of CAZEDS010000005.1, read as the reverse complement.
CGAGAAAAACTTATGCTGTTTTGTTTGGTATTACTTTTGCGTTTATTCAACTGACTAAATGGTATGGGTTTATATATCTAACGGTTCCGTTTATCTATTATATGTATATTTATTTGGATTTTGTTAAACGCCGATATTTGGATGTTTCTATAAATGTGGCTTTAAATTTGTTTGTTGTCGCCTTGATTGCATTGCCTTGGTATTTGTTTAATTATTCAAAACTTATTGAATATACTGCTATTTTTTCTCAAGCTGAACTAGATGATCCAATTGGTTTTTTTAATTTAAATAACCTTTTGTATTATCCAATGGTAATTCTTTCGCACCAAATCTTTTTAGTGCCATTTATTTTGTTGGTATTAGCGGTCGCTAGAACTGCTTATAGATGCAAATCAAAACCTGAAAATGCTTTCTTTTTGTTGACGTTATTTTTCCCAATTATAGTTTTTACGGCAATCGGAAATAAAAACCTTAGGTATGTAATGCCTTTGACTCCATTGTTTGCCTATATGATTGTTGATTTTGCAGGTACAGTTTTTGCAGGAATTAAGAGACAGATCCTTTTGTATTCACTCGCTGTTTATATGCTTTTTGCATTTTTCTTTTGTAGCTTTAATCAAGTTCCTGCAGGTACAAGTTGGCTTAAACCGGTAGGTATAGCCTTTTCTGCAAATTATTACGGGACTTGGATGTACGAGCCTCAATTATATGGTTATTCAAGCCAACATTGGCCATTAGATGAGATCTGGGATTTTATAAAAGATGATTCAACAACGATAAAAGGTGCGTTTGGTGTTACTCCGCTTTTTGATAAAAAGACTTTATCTTTGGCGACTTTTGAGCTGATCCGACGTGAAAAGCATTTTGATAATGTTTTTGTTCCTGTGCCATATTTCCAATTTGAGCCATTTAGAACAAATGCTGAAATGCAAAAATATTTAACTGATAATGCGGTTGAATATGTTTTAGTTACAAATGATCCTGGTCCACAAGGTTTGAGAAACTATGCTGTGTTAACGCAGATGACTAGTTATTTTTTATCAAATAGAAATAACAATTATGAATTGGTCAAAACTTTTGAATTACCAGATGCATCTACGTTGAGGATCTTTAAGAAACTTCCTGAAGGTGTAAAACCAAGAGCAAACTTAAACACGAAGATGATTTGCAAAAATGATGCAGGAAAAAACACTGGAATTGAACAAATCAAATTAGAGCAAAATCATAGTTACATTTTTTATACAGGTAACTTTCAAGTAGATAAAATAAATGGGGAATATGCAAAAGATAACTTGTTTATTTTGCAAATCGAGAATATCCCACATCAAAGCAGACTAGATGTATTTGGCTTGCCACATGTTGGTACTAGTATGTGTACTTTTGATAATCTTGATATAGATGTTTCTGAATCAATTAAAAAACCATTAACTGAGGCTGGGCATTGTGGTGAGGATTGCCAGACTGTTACACATATAAAATGGAGAGTTGGTCACGAAAAATTTGAGCAAAAAGTTTATACCCGTCAAGATTTTGGCGAAAGTTCTTCGCAAGGAATTGTCGATACACCTAAGCCAACAGTCACTGCAAAAGCTAAGCCTTTGCCTTCGGATAATTCGACGGGCATAACAAACTAAGTTTGTTTTAGATTCATTGCATTGGAGTTTAAATTGCATTTGTTAATTAGTATTCATTCTGCCAAATGATTAATTTATCGAGCTTAGTCTCTTTGCGAAAGCATCTTTATCCAAGCATAATATCGATTTTAGTTCTAATAATATCTTTATCAAATTATAAGATTGGTTTTTGGGTGACTGGTTGGGATAATTTGCACCCTGAATTTGATCTCTCAATTTATTGGGAAAGAATTTTGCAAAGTGTTTGGCAAGATCATCAAGGATTAGGTGCTGTTGCCACGCAGGCCCATGCATCAGAAATTCCAAGGGCAATTTTATTAACTATTTTGAGCGTCTTTTTACCCGCAAGTTTTTTGAGGTGGTTCGTTGCATTTTTATTGCTATGGCTTGGCCCTCTTGGTGTGTATTATTTAACTTTATATCTTTTTAAAAACGAGCAATCAAAACAAAAATTCGCATTTTTAGCAGCTATTTATTACATATTTAATCTAGGAACTTTGCAACACTACTTTGTGTTTTTGGAAATGTTTTTAGTTATGTATGGATTTATTGGTTGGTTATTTTTGTATTTATTGAAATGCTTAAAAGACTACAATGCAAAAAACTTGATAATTTTTGCATTATTAAATATTGCTGCGGCACCGATGGCTCATACTCCAACCTTATGGTTTGTTTATCTTTTGTTTGTTGGAATTTTTATGCTTGGTTTATTTATCTCAGAAGTATTTGAGAAAAAATTCCCTATAAAAAAATATATAATCGTTTTTTCTTCGATTCTGTTGGTGAATATGTATTGGTTTTTGCCAACCATTTATTTTGCGCTTACGCATGCAGATGATGTATCAAACGCAAAAATAACTAGGCTCTTCAGCGAAGAAGCAATTATGAATAATCGAGATTATTCTAGTTTGTGGAATATCGCTATTTTAAAAGGTTTTCTTTTTAATTGGCAGGTTTTAAGAGATCAAGGTTTTTCACCAATCTTTGAACCGTGGCTCATGTATTATACGAATTTTAATGGTGTTATTTTGATCGGGTATGGTTTGTTTGGAATTTTTGTTGCAGGTGTGCTTGGTTTATTTTTAAGATCAAGATTTAGAAGTTCCTTTGCATTTTTTGTTGCGATCCCTTTGATTTCGATGTTTTTCTTAAAAATGGATACGCCGCCTTTTGGCCAAATCTTTGTATTTTTACAAGGCCATATGCCATTTTTTAAAGAAGCGATTAGATTTCCATTCACAAAATTCTCGATACCGCTGATGTTTGGATATTCGCTTTTTATTGGCTATGGAAGTTATTTGATATATAAGTTATCTGAGCGTCTCATTAAAAATTTTGTTATTCCAAACTCACTTACGGCTGCACTTGCACCTCGATTTATTGTTTTTGTTATTTTTGTTACTAATATTCTTTTTTGTTTACCAATGTTAAACGGTTGGTTGATTTCTGATACTGAAAAAGCAAAGTTTCCTGAGTATTATAAACAAGCATTTGAGTATTTGAACAGGCAGCCAAATTCAAGAATCGCTACTTATCCAGCACATTTTTTATTCGGATGGCTTTATTTTGATTGGAAAAAAGATGGGATTGAAAACGCAGATTACCAAGGTGCCGGATTTAGTTGGTTTTATTCAAGGAATCCAATATTAGAACGTGAATTTGATAGGTGGTTCCCATACAATGAAGATTTTTATAATGAATATCAATACGCGATATATTCAGAAGATTTGGATTTGCTTGAATTTGTATTAAATAAATACGATGTTTCTTATATCTTTTATGATGATTCTGTTAGCTCTCCATATTCGCAAAACTCTTTGTTTAAAGAAAATTTTAATTCATTACTTCTTAACTCAAAATTTATAACACTTGATAAAACTTTTGATCGTGTCCAAATTTATAAGGTTAACAAAGCGGACACTCAGGCTTACATAAATATTCCTGAACAAATTAAGCTTTTAAATTCAAATTATAAATTTGCCAATGTAGACAATGATTTTTATACGAAAGAAAAATCTGCATATTTTGCTACAAATGATTCAGTTGATAGCTATCCATTCATGGATGATGAAGTTTTGGCACAATCTATCGCAGATAACAATTTGGTAATTGATAATTTATTAAAGGTTGAAAAACAAAAGTTAACTTTGAGTGCTGATTTTTTGTCAGAACTTCCAATAAAATTTTTTATCCAAGATAATATCTTAAAGTACGAACTATTAGTTCCAGAAATTAAGGATAATAATGGCCAAACCGTATTTAAGGTTGCCCAACCTAGTAGCGATGTTTTTGCTGTTCCTAGTTCAACCTCATCATCATTTTTTATTGATGGCAGCATCGTAAATTCTAATAAAACTTTATACAGAGCTTTTGGTAGTAATTTTATAGATATTTATAACTTTGATGAGTCTCTTGGCGTAGTTACAACTTTTGATAGTGTGTTAGCTTCATCTGAAGCAAACGATTGTTTTGGTGGCCAAGGTGGTTATGGCAAGAACTTGGGTATTTATCCGAACAGCATAGAGCTTTCTGCAAAAGATAAAAATACCTGTATATATTTGAATCAACCTGTTCATGTTACAAATCCGTCTTTAGCTAAAATTTCATTTGAATATAAAACAACCGCTGGTGCAAGAGCTGTTTATTGTATTTCGTTACTAACTGATGATAACTGTCTTAATCAAAAATATAACTTGAGTCCAGCTAAGAGCGTAAATTTAAATGAATATTCGGATTATGTGTTGTTGCCTGTTGGTTCCTATCGAATAAATTTAATTGCAGAGACAGATGATAAGGATCGAGCTCAATCTGTTGTATTCAAAGATATAAAAATAGCTTTGAATACAGTAGGTGATCCTTATAAATTTAATTTCTCTAATCTAAAACAAAATTTTAATTTTCAACAAGAACTTTTAGCAAGCCAATTCCCATTAAAAGTTGTGTTGCCTGATTATGGTGATCTTAATACGACTCTTTTACCTAATAACTTGCAATTTAATAATTTTGCAAAAAATTGTGATTTTCAAAACAATGGTCCATATCAAAGAACACTTAAACAGGATTCTCGTGGAAATTTTTTCGAATACAGTGCTGTTGATTCCATTAGCTGTGATTCTTCGTATTTTAAGAATATTAACTCTAAATCTTTTTATAATCTTGAATTTGATGCTAAAAACATTGCAGGTAAGCCTTTAGATATTTGTGTTTACTCCATCGATTTACAAAAATGCTTATTACAGGATCGCCTTTCTGATACGAGACAAAATTTTGTATATCCTAGTTACCCATATGCAAAAAATATTATTCTCAATATTGCTAATCAATCTATTGGTATATCTGAAACAAAAAACAATTTATATTCAGTAGAGTTTAATTACATTCCATATATATTCTTAAAGAATATTCATCTTGGAGATTCAGCTCAACTTACAAATGCGATTAGCCTAATTAATGCTGAAAAATTATCTAAATATAAATATATATTTGATATAAAACCCAATGTTATAGATTCAAATGCGAATAATAGATCTGTGATGATTTTGAATCAAGCATATGAAAATGGATGGGTTTTATATGATAGATCAACTTGCAAGTTAGGGTTATATGCTCCTTTTATGTGTAAAAAAGCTAATGCTAAGCATGTTGTTGCAAATAATTGGGCAAATGGTTGGGAGTTTACTGAAATAGAATCCGGATTATCTGATAAATACCTTGTAATCTTTTGGCCACAATATCTTCAATTTTTAGGCTACATTATTTTTGTTACCTTTGTAATTGTTGTAGTCGTGTTTTATAGAAATCAAAAACCTGCTCAAATTCCACAAAGCAATATCCCATAGCCTTTTTCTAGGAGTAGTGCTATATTTGAGTGTAGGAAGTATTCCTACTTATGAGTTTAAATTCTGAAAATGAATTTTTTGGTGACGAGCCAGAAAATTTGACGGAAAATGAATCTCTGCCAACTCCAATCAATGATAGACAAGGTGACTCAATTTTCGACTTAACGTCTAGTAGACGAGGATTTTTATCATACGTTGCTAAACTTACAACCGCAACCTACTTTTATACACAAATTCCAAGAGACCTTTCACCTGAACAACAAATCCTCACAAATAGTGCCGAAGGTGTTGATCCAAATGATATGGAATCAGTTTTTGCATATGCAGTGGCTATGAATGAATTAATTTCACCTTCAGGTGGAGAAGTCGGTTTGGGAATACCTAGATTTTTAGCTAAATTTTTAAACAATCCTGAAAATTTTTTCGTTCCTGAAACTGCATGGCAAGATACGATTCCACCAATTGATTTTAGTGAAATAGAAAAAGATAGTGTGCAGGAGCTTTTAGCAATGCATTTTATTGATTATGCTGAAAAATTATTTGGTTCAAATGCGAAACGTTTAATCGGAAAAGTTAGTCTTGGTCCTAATCTGGGGGTTTCGGAATCAGATGGATTGATTTTGCCTACTAATATAGAAGGCTTGATGAATTATTTAGCGGTAGGCAATCAGATGTCATTTTTAAGGTTGGTCGGACATGAATTTGGTCACCTAATGAACAACGATTTTAATTGTGTAAAAAGTATTCCTACTTATCGAGTTTTAAAGGCGTATCAATCAATTCATGAGCTTAATTTATTAGTTCCGTTTTTGTTTACTCAAGAAAAAAAGCTTGAATCAGGGATATCTTTTTCTCATGCAATAGACTCTGGTGGTTGGCAATTATTGAATGCCGTTAAAGTAAATTACGCAACTGTTGGTAACGGTGTATCTTTGCCAGATCTTGCAGACCCTCTACTTCAGTCTGCAATTTTGTCGATTGTGGATTTTGTAAAAGGCTCAAATGTTGAGTATTTTGATCCAGATTTTGTTAATTCTATTGGTTATAGACATATTTTGGCAGAACCAATCAAAATGCTTTTTCTTGCGGCTATGAACGATTCTTTAAAGAATTCGAATGAAAATAGATCTGATTTTGCCTTAATAATGCAAGAGATTATGCCTTCTGTTATGACTGAAATTGTTGCTGATTTGGTTGCGACTACGATATTTCAGCCTAAATTGATAGATAATGATCAATATATAACAAGCTTAGTCAAAAACATGATTGCCGCTTATTCACCTCAATTTAATTTTTCGTCTTTTAGATTTGCGATGACACGTCGAATAGCCCAAGTTTATCTAAATAAATAAAGAGAACACGGATTTGCCAATTAAATACCCAAATGGTAATATTTTGAGATTTCCTAATTAATGATTGTGGAAGTCCCTATAGCATTGACAGAAAAGGCTATAGGGTGTACAATCTTGCCCGTTAGTAGTTTTATTTATTAGTTTAGTGAGCAAAAGGCATTAAAGTATCTGCCTTTTAGTTCGGACAGGCTAGACTAAGGTTTTTAAAGTAATGTGGGTGTTTGATTGTCTTATAGTCAACGGCACAGGTCTTTAGTACCTTTTTCCATCCTTTCCTAACACACATAGCTCGCATCTGGCAGATCTGCCAAAGAAAGGTTCTTATGAACAAAATTAAGACTGCAGTAGTAGCTGTGATATTATCAGCAGTTACTCCAATGCTTTTTGCTACACAAGCAAAAGCTGATCAATGTTTTACCCAGTATGGCGGGGGAGAAACATGTGTAGAAAACAAAGACGCCAAAATTAAAGTTAATAAAGAAATTTACAATCCTGAAACAAGAGATTGGGAAGACCATATTAGCTCATCTAGCCACAAATTTGAGGCTGAAGATAAAATTAGATTTAGAATCACCGTTAAAAATGTAGGTGATATCGAAATCAAAGATATTAGAGTTGTTGATGTGCTTCCAGACTTTATTTCATATAAAGATGGAGACGGAGACAAAATTTCAAATGGCAGAGAAGTTGAATTTGATAAATTCGATCTTGATGCAGGAGATTCTAAAGATTTTGAATTTAGAGTAAAAGTTGCAAATAATGGAATTTTGCCAAAAGATGACAAAATTTGTTTGAGCAACATCGCTAAAGCAAAAGGTGTTAGAGCTGATGATGAAGACAAAAAAGAAGATGCAGTAGATTATTCTAATTTCTGTATCGGATTGCCTTCAAAATCTGAAAAAGAGAAGATTACATATCTTCCAAAAACAGGTTTTGATGTTGTTCCAGCTGCTTTATCAGCAGGTTTAGTATTTGTTGGTCTTGGAATTAAAAAATTCAGCAGAGACTAATTTGATATTAGATTTAAAATAACTTAGTTTTTTGGCGGCTCCCTCGGGAGCCGCTTTTTTTTTATCTTTTTAACATCAGAATACGTTTTATATTATATTGATCGACTTGTACGCTAATATTTGAATAGATATTTTTGATAAGTTCATTATTCATCAACAGTCTCACTTGTTTTTCGCCACTTGTTTCTACAAATAGTGTTGCGTCTTCTTTTAGGAATTCTTTAGCTTCTATTAAAAATTTGGCTAAGAATTCTATTACGGTTTCATCATTATTGTTTTCAACCATTGGATATAACGCATTTTGTGGTTCATATTTTGTTGAAAAGCCTACAGCATCAGTCCTGGAAACATATGGCGGATTTGCAAATATGTAGTCAAATTTATCAAGTGGTATATTCATAAAAACATCACTTATAAAATATTTGGCAGTAATATTAGCTTTGTTTTTTAAATTTGAATTGAAATTGATCTGACTTTGTTCGATTGCATTTGGTTCAATATCTGAAAAAGTGATTTGAAGTTTTATATTATTTGTTTTCAAATTTTGTGCGATTGCTGTACCTATGCAACCTGACCCACAAAAGATATCTAAAATTTTTAAGTTTTGGTTTTGTGTGATTTTTGATATTGCATTTTCAACCCAAAATTCAGTTTCTTGTCTTGGAATTAATGGTCTTTTGCTTAGGTCAATGTGGCAGTTTAAAAAATCTATATGCCCAATTATGTATGCGATTGGTGTGCCATTCTTAAGCAAGTACAAATCTTTTATGATTGATTTGTTAACATCCTCTAATTTATTGGCAGTTATTAATTTTATTGTTTCTTGCGTTTGAGTTTCGTTATAGAGGTATTTTTCTTTTAATAGAAATCGTAGATCGTTTGTCATCATTTTGTTATTCTCTTTACAGGCTAATTTTTTATTATGAATTATTTAAAAGTTGTATTAATTTCCTTTATTTCTATTATAACGGTTCTCGGTGTTAGTTGCTTTGGTTTATATTCTTATTATTATAATGAAATAAATCGGACAATAAAAATTAATGATTCAGATAAGATTTCATTAAGTTTATCAATTAAAAAGGGTAGTAGTGTTGAGGCGATTTCTCAATATCTAAAAGAAAATAAATTGATAGATAATCCGACAATTTTGAAGGCCTATTTGTATTTAAATTCGGATAAGAAAATACAAGCTGGTTATTACAAAATTAATGAAACCAATCTGAATTTGGTAAAGCTTGTAGATTTGTTGCAAAAAGGAAGTTTCCAGCAAAAATTAACTTTTATTGAAGGGTGGAGAATTGAAGAATATAAAGATTATTTGGCAAAAGAAATGGGTACTGAATACGCTGCAAGTTTTATGGCATCGAGTCAAATAAAAGAAGGATATATGTTTCCAGATACCTATATTATTGATAGTGATTATCCTGCAGATAAGCTTGCACTTTGGATGCGTCAGACTTTTGATAAAAAAATCGCTCCTTTAAATATCGATGAAAAGGCAATGCAAAAAAATCTTTCTGCGGATCAGGTTCTTGTTTTAGCTTCAATTCTCGAGAGAGAAATGCATATACAAAAAGATCGACCAGTTGTTGCTTCGATTCTTGTAAAAAGATACCAAGAAAATTGGGCTATACAAGCTGATGCAACCGTTCAGTATGCAAAGGGTAATGCGAATGATTGGTGGCCAATTGTTACAAGTGATGATCTTAAAAATATTGATTCTCCATATAATTCATATTTAAATAAGGAGCTTCCACCAAAACCTATTTGTAATCCAAGTTTAAGTTCAATTAAGGCAATTTTGGATGCTTCTGATACGCCATATTGGTTTTATATTACAGGTAATGACGGCGTGACTTATTATGCAGCAACTTTAGAAGAACATAACAATAATATTGCAAAATATTTAAGATAAATTTATTTTTTTGTAATCATAATTTTAAATTCACATGCTAAAAATTATGAATGCAAACATTTACTGCTAAAACATTTTGTGTAAACAAAGATAAAATTTGTGAAGTTGAAGTTATTGCTTGTTTGGACTATAAAGTTATTCCTGTTTTTACGATAATTGGTATTCCGCCAACACTAGCAAAAGATCTCAAGATAAAAATCAAATCAATTTTTAAGCAATTAAGGATTAAATTTCCTGCCGGTAGATTAACCATTGAGTTTAAAAATAATAAGATTGATTATTCTCGTGCAAAATTAGGATTTGTTGTTTTTGCTTTGGTTTATGCCTTTAAGTCGAATTAGTTAAACGCTTTTGATTATTTTTATGGTGATTTTGATTTAAAAAATAACTTAACTGCTGATGTTTTATCTACAATTTTTGCAATAGAGAATCCATTAAAAAAAATTGCAACAGGTAGATGTGATTTAAAAGCTCTTTTTAAGATCACTCCTAATAATATATTTTTGTTTGATGATTGCCGTACGTTTTTGGAACATAAAAATGGCAAAGATCTCGTGTTTCGTTATCAGTTCGCCAGAAATTTTGAAAAAAAGAAGACTCTAAAAATAAATCAAATTGAAGGTCAATCTTATGCAAAACGTGCTGTGCAAATCGCTGTCGCCGGTTGGCATAATCTTATGATTTGGGGAGAAACCGGTAGAGGAAAAACACTTTTAGCCGAAAGCCTTTATGAGTTGTTACCCGAGCCTAATTTTGGTGAATCAGCAAAAATTATAAAGCAGAAATATATATACGAGTGCATAGACTATACAACAGCACGTCCTTATTTTTTTGCAGATACAAATATTAATAAATCAAAATTATTTAAGGGGATAGTTGCTTCAAATATGGGATGTGTAGTTTTGGATGAATTATGTGAATGGGATCTTTCGTATATTCGAAAACTTAAAAATGTTATTGAGCAAAAAAATAATTATGAAAAGCCATTGTTTATAGGAATTTCGAATTTATGTCCATGTGGAAAATCAACTGGTGATTTAAATTTGGCTTTAAATGAGCCCAATTCTTTTAACTATTGTACTTGCCTTCCAAGTGCAAAACTTAGGTATTTGAATAAGCTTAGTCAATCATTTTTAGAAAGGTTTTCGATGGAAATTAATGTTAGCGAATACGATAGTGAGCAATCCCATTTATCAAAAGGAAACCTAATTAATTTAGACATAATAAGTAGCGTAAGCAAAAGTCAGAAAGAACGATTTAAAAATGAGCTATTCCGTTTTAATAATTTCATTCCACATATTAGTTTGGACTTGTTTTGTAAATTTAGTGGTGAGGCAAAGAAAATAATTGAGGATTTAAGTTTTAGATACAATATTTCAAAACGAAAACTACATAATTTAAAACGGGTTTGTCGGACGATTGCAGATTTAGAAAGTTCTGAAATGATAAAAGATAGCCATGTTTTTGAGGCAATGCTTTATTTTGATTTTAAAAAGGATTCTTAATGCTAATGAAAATTATTGCAGCAAAAGCTAAGGCTGACAATACAAGTGTTTTTAATAGGTCATTTTTTAGATATGAAGTATTAATTTCTAATACTTCATGGTTAGAAGCATATTTTTTTTGAGATGACTGTGGATTAATATTTTCAGATATGCGATAAGATTTTTTTGTTTGAATGTTTTGTCCTTGTTGAGGTTCAGGTTGTAATTCACCAGTGGCTCTAAGTTGTGACTTCATTAACTCGAGGTTTCTTCGTAGGGTTTTATTTTGTAGTTTAAATTTTTTCTCTTTCATGAATCAAAAATATAATAGCATATTTGTTTATAAATTCGACTGTTTCATTTGGTTTTGCAATGGTATATATATCAGGGTATTATTATTTTAATGTCAGAAAAAAATAAAATAAGTAGCTTTGCTAGTGATGCTACTTTAGATATAAAACCAACCAATTTGGGCCAAGAGAGTTTTTTTAAAACTTCCTCAAATATTGAAAATAAAAATAAACCTAATAGAAAAATCTTTGTTTGGATTTCGGCCGTTGCGTTGTTGTTCTTTTTTGCTTCTTTACTTTATATTTTTGTATTTAAGAAGCAAAGTATTCTTAGTCCGATCATTAGTGAAGTACGACAAAACATTGATTCTTCAAAATCTGCAAATTCGAATCATGATAAATCTTTTGAAAACCCATTAAATGGCGTTTTTTTTACTGAAGAGGAAGCTAATAAGTTCAAAGATAAAAAACCAATTGCAGTTATGGTGAATAATTATGATATTGCGAGACCTAGTGCGGGTTTAAGCCAAGCAGATGTTGTTTATGAAGTTGTTGCAGAGGCCGGTATTACGAGACTTATGCCACTTTTCTTTTCTCAGATTCCAAAAAGTGTGAGCTCAATTCGTTCGGCACGTTATTACTTTGTTGAATTAGCATCTGCCTATCATGCGCATTATATTCATTGGGGTGCAGCTCATGTACCACCATGTCAAAAACTTCCGGTAGGAAGTGTAGGTTCTTGTGCTACTTCAAATGGAAAGGTTGAAACTGATCCTAAAGTTGATGCTTATGATCGGATTGTTCAGCTAGGACTTCCAAATTTAGACGGTGGAAATTATTCTTGCGATGCTTCAACTTGTGAGTTTGGCCGTGATCCTGAAAAAGTTGGCAAAGTTCCATTGGAGCACACAGCTTTTGTTCGTCTATCTTTGATTTATGATTTAGCAAAAAAAATCAGAACACAGGATGCGTGGCATAAATTTACACCGCTGCAAGATCAATGGACATTTAAGGACGAAGAAGCAAAATCTGGTCGAGGTCAGATTGGTTTAACTTCGCCAATTACTTATAAATATTGGGATACGCAACCTGCATTTGATGTTAAGTGGGTTTATGATCAAGAGACAAATGAATATATTCGATATCAAGGTGGAGTAAAACAGATCGATGCTAATAATGGAAAAGAAATTAGAGCAAAAGTTGTAGTTGTTCGTTTGACAAAAGAAACTGCAGTTGGTGATAAAAAAGGCCATTTATTTCAAGGCATAGTTGGAAAAGGCAAAGTCATTATTTTCCAAGATGGAAAAGCAATAGAAGGGACTTGGGAAAGAAATACTGAAGAATCACTAGATATTTATAAAACAAATGGTGTAACACCTGAGGTTATAAAATTAAATCGTGGACAAATTTGGGTTCAACTTGTGCCTTCAGAAAATAAAATTAATTTTAGTTCGACAGTATCATCTCCAACTGTTGTTCCAACAAAAAATTAATATATCTTTCAATTGATATCTTCCATTTTTGAAATATTGAGTATAATATGTGTGTCATGAAACTTTTAGATTTAATAACATCTGAAGCTAGAGTGAGAATCCTGCATGAACTTTTCTCCGAAACAAATAAACATTTATATGTAAGAGAGTTAACAAGACGTGTTGGCACTGAGATCAACGCTGTAAGACGTGAACTAAAACGTTTAACTCAAGCTGGACTTATTCGAAAAGAACGCCGTGGAAATCGGTTGTACTACCTTATACGAAAAGATTATATTTTCTACGATGATTTGGTTTCGATTATTGCGAAAGAAACTGGAATCGGAAAAGAAATTATTGATAATCAATCATCTTTAGGCAAAATAAAATTAGCATTACTTTCAAAAGAATATGTTGAAGGTCGAGAACCTCAAGAAAATCAACTTGATCTAATTGTTGTTGGTTCTTTAAATCTTGAAGTTATGGATTCGTTGATCAAAAAAGCAAAAATAAAAACTGAGCGAGATGTTAACTATACTGTTATGGGAGAAGAAGAATTTATTTATTTGCGTGACAGAAAAGATCATTTCCTCTTGTCTTTTTTGGTTTCTCCGAATATCCTCCTTTTAGGTGATGGAAATAAATATTTAAAATTAGTTTAAAATTTTTGATGCTGGCCTTCTTAAAAAATCCAAAATACGTACTTTTTATTGTTCTTCTTGTTAGTACTTTTTCATTATTGGTTTCGTTACCAAGAATGGAAATAAAACGTGACTTTGATTTTTCTAATACAAAACTTGGTCCATTCGTTGAAAAATGGATTTCAAAAGATAAAAAAATCAGTATTAATCAAGAAATTGGTGGTTATCATTTAAATATTTTAAATGGATGGTTTTATCGTGATCTTGAAATTAAGAAAGGTTTAGATATTTCAGGTGGAGTTAGCGTTTTGCTTGAAGCAGATATGACGAAAATTGCTGAAACAGACAGAGCAGCTGCATTAGAGTCTTTAAAGAGCGTTATTGAACGACGTGTAAATCTTTTAGGTATAACCGAAGCAAATGTCCAAACCACACAAAACTCTCAGAATTTTAGAGTTCTTGTAGAGTTGGCTGGAGTTCAAGATGCACAAGCAGCAATTAATGCAATTGGTCAGGTTGCCCAACTTCAGTTTCGGGTTCAAAGTGAAGAAATCACTCCAGAAAATGCACAAGGCTTTGAGTTAAACCCTATAAATTATTTTAGTGAAACAGATTTAGGTGGCTCTGATTTGCGAAGAGCGAATATAGTTTTTGGCCAGTCTTCACAAGAAGTTGGTGCAGCTGCGATGCCAGAAATCCAGCTTGTTTTCAATATTGATGGGACTAAGAAATTTAGAGAAATTACTGAGGCAAACATTGGAAAACGTGTTGGTATCTTTTTAGATGATCAATTGTTAATTGCTCCAGTTGTTAAGTCTGCTATTCCAAGTGGTGAAGCAGTTATTTCAGGGTCAGATTTTACAATTGAAAAAGTTAAAGTTCTTGCTGCACAGTTAAACGGTGGTGCTTTGCCAGTTCCTGTTAAAATTGTTGAGCAAAGGACTATTGGAGCGACTTTGGGTCAGGATTCAGTTAATAAAAGCGTTACAGCAGGAATTATTGGCTTATCACTAGTTATCTTGTTCATGATTTTTTATTACGGTCGTTTAGGTTTTCTAGCCGGAATAGCTTTGGTTGTTTATGCACTTATCACTTTAGCTGTTTATAAAATTATTCCAATTGTTTTGACTCTGCCTGGATTGACCGGATTTATTTTATCTATCGGTATGGCTGTAGATGCCAATATCCTTATTTTTGAACGTATTAAAGAAGAGCTCCGAGCTGGAAAGCCACTAAAAATTGCAATAGAAAACGGCTTTGGACGTTCTTGGGATTCAATTCGAGACGCTAATGTTACAACTTTGGGTGTAGCGTTTATTCTTTTTAATCCTTTTGATTGGAGCTTTTTGCCAAGTTCTGGGTTGGTTCGTGGATTTGCTTTAACTTTGGCACTTGGAATTTTTGTTAGTCTTTTTACCGGTGTTTTTGTGACACGAAACCTAGTTCGTGTTTTTTATCATCCCTCAAGTAAAAATCGAGGTGTTTTTTATAAATTTTATAAAAGTATTTTTAAGAGTTCAGAATTAACAGCCTAAATATGATTGATTTCATGAAATATAAATTTATTAATTTGACCTTTTCTGCAATATTGATTGCGATATCTATTGTTTCCTTCTTTGTAAATGGATTAAATCCGTCAGTAGATTTTGTCGGAGGTTCTTTGGTTGAGTTCAGCGTAAATTCTGAAGTATATTCAAAATATAATAATGACGAGATCAATAATCAACTTAAAACGATTGAAGGCGTTGATATTATAAATATTCAAAAGACATTTACCAGTTCATATGTTGTAAGAATGAAAACAATTGATGAACAAAAGAAAAATGAAGTTGTGGCAAAGCTTAATGAGATGTATGGGCAAATTACATTAAATAAATTCGATTCTGTTGGTCCTATTTTAGGACGAGAGCTTTTATTCAAAACAGCAATAGGTGTTTTGATTGCAACAATATTCATCATGGTTTATGTTTCATGGCAATTCAAAGATCGTATTTTTGGTACATCTGCAATTGTAGCTATGATACATGATGTGATAATTTTGTTCGGTGCTTTTTCTATTATCGGAAAATATTGGGGAGTTGAAGTTGATACTCTTTTTGTGACAGCTGTTTTAACTACTCTAAGTTTTAGTGTTCACGATACTATTGTTGTATTTGATCGAATTCGGGAAAGAGTTAGCGTAAAGTTGAACGAAAGTTTAGATGTTTCAATCAACAAAGCGATGGCTCAAACTATGCCTCGGTCTCTAAACAATTCTATGACTATAATTTTCATGCTTACCGCATTGTTTGTGTTGGGTGGCGAAACTATAAAGTGGTTCTCGTTTGCGTTGTTGGTTGGAACTGTTTGCGGGACTTATTCTTCGCCATTTATTGCGGTTCCATTGTTATCAATCTTTTTAAAAAAGTTTAAAAGATCCAAGTTATGAGTGAAAAAACGGATCCAGAACCTACTGTTGATTCGTCATATTTAGAACACTTACTTGAGCAAGATGGGCATACGCCTATTTGCCAATATTCATCTGAATTTGTTCCTCAATCTTTTGGACCGCATGCTTGTGGAATTGTTTCCATTTATAATGCTTTGCAATCTTTATCTACAAGAGTTGGGATGAATGCGAATCAATTACCAAGTTTTCATGAATATTTACCAAAAGCTTTAACACAAATAAAGGTAAATTGTGATGTGCTTTATTTTAATGAAACTATTAATGGGAACCTCATACCAGTGTTGATAGGTTATTTTAATTCGCAGGAAGGCTTAGATAAGTTACAAAAAGACGTTTGCCCGGAATTCATTTCAAAAGGAATAAATGTTATTCAAAAATCAAATGATATTTCTGAGCAGCGTAAATTTGGTTTTAGCATAAATACTGGTTGGGATAATAGGGGAACTTCTGAATTGGTGAACTCGTTAGGCTTACCCAAAATATCTGTTGAACAAGAAATTTTTCAAGAAAATATGGACCAACCTGCTTTATCTGAAAGGTACAAAAAGCTTATCTCTAAATTAAAAACACCTTTGATTGGTGAGTCTTCTGCAACCTCAATCGTTTCTATTAATCCTAGATCAGAAGGATGGAAGCGTAGCGTTGCTCAAAACCATAATAATGGTGGCGCAAATCATACTATTACAACGCATTTAATTTCTCCGTTTTTTGTAGACTCGAAAGATAATATTTATTTTATAGATCCAGCAGTTGAGGATAATAATGGTGATATGGTTCAATCAATGCCGGTAAATATATTTGAAAAATTTTATCGTGGGATGCACACTATACTGAGTCTTAGTAAGTAATTAATCCTTTATGACGTTAAAATTTAAACAGATCCTAAAGAAGTGTGTTGTAAAATATCTTTTTTTCTTTGCTCGAATTAAATTAAAACGCGTTAATCCATACATCATCGGTATTACTGGAAGTTCAGGTAAAACTTCAGTAAAAGATTGTTTGTATGAAATTTTAAAAACAGATTTTGAAGTAAAAGCAACTAAAAAAAGTTCAAATAGCGAGCTCGGTATTCCTTTAGATATTTTAGATTTGGAATCCCCATATAATAATCCAAAGCTTTGGACAGTCGTTTTTATTAAAGCCTTTTTAAGTATTTTCAAAAAAGCAGAATCTTATAAGTATTATGTTGTTGAAATGGGTGTAGACAAACCGAATGATATTAATCTGTTGTTTGACCTTTTACAGCCAAATTTGGTAGTTATTCTTGATATTCGTGAAGCTCATCTTGCAAATTTTATTGGTGGGTATACTCAATATTTTAATGAAAAGTTAAAGATTTTGAAGTCTAAAAACTTAGCTAAAGCTTTTGTTTTTAATGATGTTATAAAAAATAAGTTGTTCGATTCTTTTAAAGAAAGTATTGATGATCAATCTGTTTTTAACAAAATTCAAACATTTGGATGGAATTCAGATTCAGACGCATACGTTTCAGGTGTGAGTGTAACAAGTGCTGGAATTACGGCTTTAGTTACTTTGCCAAATTTAAAAGAGCTTGAATTCGTTAATAATCGAATAGTAGGAAAAGATTACGCTATAAACTTTTTGGTCTCGTATTTAGTTTCGGATTTTTTAGGGATAAGCTCTAATAAAATAGTTGAAAGTATATCTCGCTATGAGCTGCCTCCAGGTAGGCTTAATTTATTAAAAGGAATTAACAATTCTTTGATTATTGATAGCACTTATAATGCTTCACCTGCACCAATGAAAATGGCAATTGAAAGTCTAAGTTATTTTAGAAACATGCGCCGTATTGCATGTTTAGGTGATATGCGCGAACTAGGTTCAGCTAGTGAATTGGCTCATATAGAATTAGCTAAGCAGTGTTTGAGGGTTTGTGATTTTATTGTCACTGTAGGTCCTCTTATGTCTAAATATATGGTTCCAGAGCTAATTCATTTAGGTTATGATTCCAATTGTATTAAATCATTTAGTAGTTCAAAAGAAGCCTCAGAGTTTGTTTTTTCTATTGTGAAGCCTAATGATATTTTTTTAGTTAAAGGTTCTCAAAACACTATTTTTATGGAAAGAATTGTATATAAATTAATGCTCGAGAAAGAAAATGCTCGAAAATTGCTTTGCCGCCAAGAGCCATATTGGGATACAATGAGAGGTAATAAAAGATAAATATGCAAATTGACTACCTGTACATTTTTACCCAAAACTTTATTTATGGTGGAATTTTAACTTTTTTGATTTGTATTCCAACGATAAAGTTGCTTTACAAGCTAAATCTCACTGATTTTAAGTGGCTCAAAAAAGGTATTGATAATACACTCTTTTTTAATTTGCATAAGCACAAAATAGGGACTCCATCTTCTGGTGGATTAGCTATTTTTGCCTCATTTTTGCTGTTTCTCGCTTTTGGTCCATTTTGGATTGGTTCAATGAGGATTGATTTGTTTTTGGTTTCTCTAGTTTTTGCTTCGCTTGGTTTTTATTATGATGCGACAAAGCTTTTGATTAAAAAGGGGCTACTTCAAAAGGAATTAAGGGCTAGGTACGAATTGTTTTTGATCTTCTTGGTTTCTTTTTCCTTTTCACTTTATTTTATCCAAAAATACAATCTAGCTCTTATTAATTTTACGGGAGCTCCTATTCAAGTATCTACCGTCTTTATTGTGATTTTTATAACTTTATTTTTTGCGTGTACTGCGACTGGTCTTAATATTACGGATGGTTTGGATGGTTTATTGCCTGGGACATCATTTATTGCGAATTTAGCTCTGACAATTTTGGCATTTATGCAAGGTCAGTATGATTTATTTGGGGTTCTTTCATTTTTAGCTGGTGCTCAACTCGCATTCTTGTATTTTAATATTAACCCTGCGAGAGTATTTTTGGGTGATATTGGATCTAATTTTATTGCCGGTGTCATGGCTTATAGCGCAATAAGGTTAAATGCATATTTGCCAGTTATTATGATTTTAGGACTTTTTTACATTGAGTTATTTAGTAGTGTTTCGCAACAAATTGCATTAAAAATGGGAAAACGTATTTTTAAGATTGCACCTATTCACCACACATTTGAAGCCGAAGGTTGGTCTGAAACCAAAATTGTTTTTCGTTTTTGGCTTTTTGGTGTTGCTCTTGCAGTTTTAGGACTATACACTTTTGCTACACTCTATTGACACTTCTGTATTAATTCTGGTATATTTCGCATTGCGAAGCGTGTGCTCCTACTGGCCTAGTTGTGGCCGTTTTTGATGTTGCATTGATGACTTCAGTTCAGTTTAGTTGAAAATTAAATACATTAATGAGGATTAACTTCTCCAAAACCAAAAGTACGTTTCCCCTCCCTGACCCAATTAAGTTACAAAAAGATTCGTTCAAGTGGTTCCTAGAAAAGGGACTTGCTGAAACCCTAAATGAAGTTGGTGAAATCCACGACATGACTGGTCGAGGCTGGGCGTTGAGCTTCTCTAATCCGCGTATTGATAAACCAAACCGAACGGTTGATACCGCAAAAATTATGGGGCTAAATTATGATGCTCCTTGGTATATTACTGCAACAATCCGACAAGTAGGAACAAAGCAAGAAAAATCAAAAGAAATTTACATGGGCGATATGCCTATTATGGGTGAAGATGGTGTTTTTTGCGTGAATGGTGTTTCCAAGGTTGTTATTAATCAATTAACAAGATCACAAGGTGTGTTTTTTAGCATGGAAAGAGATGCTGCCTATGGAATTGACCTTCCAAGTGCGAAGATCCTACCAAAAATTGGTGCATGGATTGATTTTGAAATTTCAAAACAAGGAATTATAAACGTTAGAATTGATAAAAAACGTAAATTCCCAGTTACTGTTTTGTTGAGAGTTTTCGGACTTGAAACAAACGATGATATTTTACGTGCATTTGCAGATGACGTACAAGATCGTGCAAGTTCTCCTATTACAAAAACATTAAGCAAAGATCCAAGCTCTAACTACAATGAAGCGATGATTGAGCTTTATAAACGTGTAAGACCTGGTGAACCTGCAGTATTAGACGCCGCAAAAGCACTCGCTGATAATCTTTTCTTTAATATAAAAAGATACAGTTTAGGTGATATTGGTCGATTCAAGATCAACATGAAGTTTGGTTTTGATATCCCTGTCGAAGAGAAATATTTTACATTACAAAAAACAGATTTGGTCGAAATTATTAGATATTTAATCCATCTATGGCAAGGAGATGATCCTACTTTCTATAAGATTGATGATATTGATAGTTTGTCTAACCGAAGAGTAAAACCAGTTGGTGAATTATTACAATCTGAAGTTCGTTATGGCTTTTATCAATTAGAGCGTTTGGCTAGAGAAAAAATGGCTTTACAACCTAGAGAAAAATTACCAGATCCTTCTGTATTGATTTCGCCTAGACCTGTATCTGCAAGAATTATTTCTTTCTTATCGTCAGGTCAATTAGCTCAACTTTTGGATCAATATAATCCTTTGGATTCGTTGGATCACCGAAGACGTTTGAGCGTTATGGGTAAGGGTGGATTAACAAGAGAAAGAGCAAGTTATGAGGTTCGAGACGCTCATCCTACTCACTTTGGAAAAATTGACGTTATCAGAAGCCCTGAAGGTCAAAATATTGGTTTGGTTACTTATTTAGCATTGTATTCAAGAGTAAACAAATATGGTTTTTTAGAAACTCCATATGCTCGTGTTGAAAAAACAAAAGACGGAAGAATGCATGTAACCGAAGATTACCAATATTTGGCTGCATACGACGAGGCTATGTATAACATTGCTGGCGGAGATGTTCCTATGGATGAAAATGGATATTTTACAGCTGACCGTGTGCCTACAAGAAGAGGAACTGAATTTTTTATAGGTAGAGCAGAAGATGTTCACTTTATTGAAGTTTCACCTCAACAGATTTTGGGTATTTCGACATCCTTGATCCCATTTATTGCTAACAATGACGTTGCAAGAGCTTTGATTACTGCACAACAGTCATCACAGGCTGTTCCATTGGTAAGACCTGAAGCACCAATTGTGGGTACTGGAAACGAAGGTTATGTTGCAGATTCTGTTGGTTTAAATATTAGAGCAGATGAAGATGGAGTTATTGAATATGCAGATGGTGAAAAAATTGTTTTAAAAGGTAAAACAAAGACATATGACTACCGTGTGACTAAATTTAAACAGTCAAACATGGATTCATCATTCTCACAAAATACGACTGTAAAAGCCGGGCAAAAAGTCACTAAAGGAGATGTTTTGGCAGAAGGTCCAGCTGCATGTGGTGGAGATTTAGCTTTGGGTGTTAACCTAAAAGTTGCATTTATGCCTTATGAAGGTTTTAACTTTGAAGATGCTTTTATTTTGTCCGATCGTGTTGTTAAGGAAGATGTTTTGACATCTATCACAATAACTGACTACACAGTACAAGTAATGGATACAAAGCTTGGACCTGAAGATATTACGAATGATATTCCTAATGTTTCAGAAGAATCATTAAGAAATTTGGGTGAAGATGGAATTGTTGTTGTTGGTTCACAGGTAAGATCTGGAGATATTTTGGTTGGAAAGATTGCACCAAAGGGTCAATCTGAACTTTCTGCTGAAGAACGTTTGTTAAGAGCAGTTTTTGGAGAAAGAGTTCAAGACGTTAAGGACAACTCATTGAGATTGCCACATGGTAGATCTGGAGTTGTTGTTGATGTTAGAGTTTTGACCCCACGAGATAAAGAACAAATGGCAAAAGGTGTTTTAAAAGAAGTTAGCGTAAAAGTTGCTGAATATCGTCCAATTTCAGTTGGAGATAAGTTGTCTAATAGACATGGTCAAAAAGGTGTTATCGCAAAGATTATTCCAGCATATGATATGCCTATGTTGCCAGATGGTTCGCCTGTAGACGTTATTATTTCTCCGGTCTCAATTTTGGGACGTATGAATATTGGTAACGTTTTGGAAGCTCATTTAGGTTGGGTTGGATTAAAAACTGGTAATAAGTATGCAATACCTCCATTTGCAAAAATTGACAGAAAGGCGATTGCTGCTGAGCTTAAAAAAGCTGGTTTACCAGAATCAGGTAAAACAAAACTAATTGATGGTAAAACTGGTGATATGTATGATCAAGAAGTTACCGTAGGTGCTATTTATATCTACAAACTTCACCATATGGCTGAAGAAAAGATCAATGCACGTGCTACTGGTCCTTATTCTTTGATTACGCAACAACCACTTGGCGGTAAAGCTCAATTGGGAGGTCAGCGTTTCGGAGAAATGGAGGTTTGGGCACTTGAAGCTTATGGTGCATCAAATATTCTAAAGGAAATGCTAACTATCAAATCTGATGATATTAAAGGTCGTTATTTGACGTTCCAATCAATCATTAAAGATTTGGAGATTCCAGAATCACATATTCCAGAATCATTTAAATTATTAGTAAGACAGCTTAATGGTTTAGGTTTATCTATTAATCCAATCATTTTTGGAAATAGAGAAGCTATTACTGATGAAGACTATGTGGATATTGATGGTATATCTGCGGTTGCTCCAGCCGGTGGTTTAATTGATGATGTGATTGAAGGCGAAGCACCAATTGATGATGAAGAAAAAGAAGATGAAGAAGATGTCGAGAAAGAACCAACTGACATTGAGGAAGATGTAGATAGTTCAACAAAGGAGTAATTGAATCATGAAAAATTTAAATACACTAAGAGATATCGATGCATTACAAATAAAACTTGCATCATCAGACGATATTAGAGAATGGTCATATGGTGAAATAACTAAGCCTGAAACTATTAACTACAGAACTTTTAAACCTGAAAATGATGGTTTATTTTGTCAAAAAATATTTGGACCGGTAAAAGATTATGAATGTGCTTGTGGAAAATACAAAAGAATTAGATACAAAGGCGTTGTTTGCGATCGTTGTGGTGTTGCCGTTACAAGCTCAAAGGTAAGACGAGAAAGAATGGGTCACATTGAACTATCTTCTCCAGTTGCACATGTTTGGTTTTTTAAGAATATTCCTTCTGTGTTAGCAACTTTGCTAAGTATTGCTCCTAGAAGTTTGGAATTGGTCGTGTATTTTTCTTCATTTATTGTCGTAGACATTGATCAGGATGCAAAAAAGAAAACGCTCGAAGGATTTGAAGATCTTATCGAAAAAGCTAGAGATAAAGCACTCGCAAAAACTGAATCAGATATTAATGCTGTTTTAGAAGAAGCTGAAGGTAAAGTCGCATCTCTTTCAAAAGATCCTGAAGATAAATGGTCAGATGATTTAAAAGGCAAAGCTGCAGAAATTAGATCAAAAGCTCAAGATAAAGTTTTGAACTTTAGATCAAAAGAATCTATTGAGCAAGATAGAGCCGCTATAGAAATCAAAAAAATTAAGAAAAAACTTGAAGAAGTCGAACTACATACAGTTATGACTGATAAAGAGTTCATGCTTTTGGAAGAATATCTTGATGAATTTTGTGAGATGGCAATTGGTGCAGAAGCTATTGAACGTATCTTAAAAGAATTAGATCTTGAAGCGATTCGAACTAAACTACAAAAAGATATTGACGATGGTAAAGCCGCTAAAAATGAAAAAATTCTAAAGAGAATGAAAGTTGTAGATAGCTTTATTAAAGGTAAAGTTAATCCAACTTCTATAATTTTCCATGTTTTGCCAGTTATACCTCCAGAATTGCGACCAATGGTTATGTTGCAAGGTGGTAGATTCGCAACTTCAGATTTGAATGATTTGTACCGAAGAATTATCAATCGTAATAATCGTTTAAAGAGACTATTAGATTTAGGAGCACCTGAAATTATTGTTCGAAATGAAAAAAGAATGTTACAAGAAGCAGTTGATGCTTTGTTTGATTCTTCAAAAGTTAGAACAACAATCACAAGAGAAAGAAAAACATATCGATCACTTGCAGATCAAATTAAAGGTAAACAAGGTCATTTTAGAGCAAACCTTTTGGGTAAAAGAGTCGACTATTCAGGTAGAGCCGTTATCGTTTCTGGTCCTCATTTGAAGATGCATGAATGCGGTTTACCAACAGATATGGCACTTGAATTATTTAGACCATTCTTGCTAAGAGAAATCATGAAGCGAGGATTGGCTCCAAATATGAAGACTGCAAAATATATTTTGGAAGATCGACCAGCTGAAGTTTATGAAATCCTTGAAGAATTAGTAAAACAAAGACCAGTATTGTTGAATAGAGCTCCAACTTTACATAAGTTGAGTATTCAAGCTTTTTATCCAAGACTAACAGACAGCAAAGCAATTCAATTGCACCCTGTTGTTTGTTCAGGTTTTAATGCTGACTTTGATGGAGACCAAATGGCTGTTCACTTACCACTAGGTAAAGAAGCTGTAGAAGAAGCAGAAAAATTGATGCTTTCTACAAGAAACATGCTTAAACCTGCTGATGGTTCTGTGCAAACAAACCCATCGCATGAAATGATTTTAGGTTTGTTCTATTTGACAAGTATTAATGACAAATTTGAATCTGCAAAAACTATATTTGCTGAATTTGATCAAGTTCAAAAAGCTTTAAACAATGGAATCATTGATTTGAGACAAAAAATTAAAGTTGCTCATAATGGTGAAATTTTAGAAACAACTGCAGGTAGAATTATTTTAAATACTGTTCTTCCTGAAGAATTAGGATTTGTGAATATTGCCTTGAGCAAGTCACAAGTTTCAAGATTGATTAAGAGAAGTTTAACAACTATTGGTATTGATAGAACGGTACTTATTATTGATGCATTTAAAACTTTTGGATTTAAGTATTCAACATATTCAGGAGTTTCATTATCAATATTTGATTGTATGGAGCCAACTGATTTGGCTGAGTCTATGGATGGTGCACATTCAGAAATCGACCAAATAGAAGCTAATTTCCAAATGGGTTTGATTACTGATACTGAAATGAACAAACTTTCACAAAAAGTTTGGATGGGACTTGCTGATCATTTTGATAAAACTATTTTATCTGGAACTGACAGTCAAAACCCTGTAAATATTGTTATTTCTGCAAGTGCAGGTAAAGCTTCCTCTTTGCAGATGAGACAAATTTCAGCTATCAAAGGTTTGGTTACTGATCCAAGTGGTCAACAAATAAATATGCCTATTTTGGGTAACTACTCAAGAGGTATGTCTAGCTTTGACTACTACTTAACCGCAAGAGCTGTTCGAAAGAGCTACATGGATAAAGGTCTTGGTACTGCAGATGCAGGTTATTTAACAAGAAGACTTGTTAACGTTGCACAAGACGTAATGATTCGAGAAGAAGATTGTGGAACAACAGAAGGTAGAATGATTGTTCGAGGTGATAATACAACTTTAGTAAAATGGTATGAACGTTCAATTGGTAGAACTTCTTTAGAAGATATCAAAGACGGAAACAAAATTTTAGTAAAAGCTGGAGAAATCATTACTAGACCAATCGCTGAACAAATTGAAGCTGTTGAAAAAATTACACATATCAAAGTTCGATCACCAATGCATTGTCATACAATGTATGGAATCTGTTCAAAATGTTATGGAATTGATTTATCTGTGAACGAACCAGTAAAAGTTGGTGCAGCCGTTGGTATTATTGCTGCTCAATCAATTGGAGAACCAGGTACGCAGTTAACAATGAACTCTTTCCATAAAGGTGGAGTTGCAGGTGAAAACATTACACAAGGTTTGCCAAGAGTCGAAGAATTATTTGAAGTAAGAAAGCCAAAGAAAGCTGCTTTGATCAGTACTTTAGCAGGCAAAATCGATATTGTACGAGAAGAGGATTCATATCGTATTGTTGTTAAACCATCAAGCAAACTAGAAGAAATTCAGAGTTTTGTTATAGATAAAGGTGAAGAGCTATTAATTAAAGATGGTGATGTTGTAGAAGTTGGTACACAGCTAACAGCTGGCCCAATTAATCTACAGGATTTGTATGCTATTGCTGGTGCAAGCAAAGCACAAAACTATATTTTAGATCAAATTCAAAAAGTTTATGGTGCACAAGGTGTAGACATTAATGATAAACATGTCGAAATTATTGTTCGCCAAATGTTCAATCGTGTTAAGATTACAAAATCACACGGTTCGGACTTGCTTCCAGGTGATGTTATTTCACGTTACCGCTTGTCACGTGCAAATCAACTAGCTAAAAAAGCAAAAGAAAAACCATATGAATTTGACACGGTTTTGGTAGGTATTTCCAAAGCTTCAAGAATGGCCGAGAGTTGGTTAGACGCAGCTTCATTTGAAGAAACTGCAGCAGTCTTAACCGAGAGCGCTATAGCTGGTGCAATCGATGAGTTAATCGGACTCAAAGAAAATGTTATAATCGGTCGACAAATACCAGTTGGAGAACGAGCAAGGCTCGAAAATATAGTTAAAAACCAAAATTAAAGTTTATGCCGACGATAAATCAGTTAGTAAAAAGAGGAAGAAAAAAAACAAAAGGCAGAACACGAACATCTGCACTAAAAACAATTTTTAATTCTCGTAAGAGAGAATATGTTGAAGTTGCTTCACCTTTTAAAAGAGGTGTCTGTTTGATTGTTAGAACTACAACTCCTAACAAGCCAAACTCAGCTTTACGTAAAATTGCTAGAGTCAGATTATCTAATGGAAGAGAAGTCACTGCTTATATTCCAGGCGAAGGTCATACATTGCAGGAGCACTCTGTGGTGATGGTTCGTGGAGGAAGAGTTAAAGATCTTACCGGTGTAAGATACACAATAGTTAGAGGTGTCTTTGATTTGCAAGGTGTTAACAATAGAAAAAACACTAGATCAAGATATGGAGCAAAGAGACCAAAAGAAGGAGCTAAAAAATGAGAGGTAAAACAGAAACACGCAAACCTGTAGAACCAGATAGCGTTTACAAATCAAAAATTGTTGCAAAAATGATTCAAATGGTAATGGAACGTGGAAAGAAAAACATTGCCGAAAAAATTGTTTACGGTTTTATGGCAAAGTTTAATGAAGATCAAAAAGAAGCAAGAAAATATTTTGAAGATGCTGTAAAAAATGTTATGCCTGAAGTTGAAGTTCGAAGCCGAAGAGTTGGTGGTGCAAACTATCAAATTCCTATGCCTTTAAAGCATGAGCGAGCGGAGACTTTAGCACTTAGATGGATTGTCGATGCTGCAAGATCAATGAAGGGTAAACCTTCTGTTGAAAAATATTTTGAGCAAATCCAAATGGCTCATAAAGGTGAAGGTTCAGCAGTCAAGAAAAAGGAAGATACACATAGAATGGCGGATGCGAATAAAGCATTTGCTCATCTTAAGTGGTAAGTTCCTGTTTTATTGCGAAATCCTTTGCTACGCATAAAGCATTTGTCGGATTCTATTAAAAAATAAATTTAAAAGCCCTCGAAAGAGGGCTTTTTTTTATACCGGTTTAAGATATCTTTAATTTCAATTTAGCTAATTTTTTATATGAAATTAAATCTTTTGTTTTTTCCACTTGATAAATTTTTTGTATGTTTATTGATATAAAAAATGTACCAGAAAGCGAAAGACCAAGAGAAAGACTTTTATCACGTGGTGTATCTTCTCTTTCAGCAATTGAATTAATTACTGTTATTTTAGGTAATGGAGTGCATGGTAATTCAGTAATGGATTTGTCTGCAAAGTTGTTTTCTAAATTTGGAGATCTCTCAAGTATTGGGAGGCTTTCTGTAGAGGAAATTATTGCTATAAAAGGTATTGGCATAGCAAAAGCTTGTCAGATAGTCGCAGTATTTGAAATAGCTCGGAGATTTTCTAGTGGTAGCTTTTTAAAACGGCATGAATTGAATTCGACGAAGGCTGTGTATAATTTCATAAAGCCATACATAACTTCTAGGCAAAAAGAACATTTTATAGTTGTTTGTTTGGACTCTCGTAGAAGGTTTTTAGGTGTAGATAATATTTCTATTGGGACTATAAATCAAAGTATTGTGCATCCACGTGAAGTTTTTAAACCAGCCATCAACCGCAATGCTAGTTTCGTCGTTTTGGTGCATAATCACCCATCTGGCGATGTTAATCCAAGTTTAGATGATTTGACTACTACTGAGCGTTTAGTTGATGCTGCTAGGATGATTGGCATTCCAATTGTTGACCATGTGATTGTGAGCGATGATGGATATTTATCGCTGCGAGATAATTCATTAATTAAATTCTAAGTAGCAGTTTGATCCTGCTATAATAAAAGTATTATGACTAAAAATTTATCAATAAAAGATTTACAAATTAATAGCAAATTTACTAATGAATACTTTGTGTTGAGAGACATTGAGAAGAAAAATAGTAGACAAGATAAGTCCTATTATAATTTTCAAATGGGAGACAAATCCGGAGATATTAGAGGGAAAGTTTGGTCTGAAAATATGCCATTTGTTGATGCGGATTTAAAAACTGGAGATATTGTAGTTGTCTCAGGTGAAGTTCAAGAATACGCTGGCAAACCACAAGTTATTGCTACTCAAATCAAGAAATCAACTGATATGGCTCCAGAAGAATTTATGCCAGTAACTACACGTGATCGTACAATGATGCTTGATGTATTAGAAAAAGAAATTAATAACATCAAGAATCCATATTTAAAAGGGTTGATGGATATTTTTTGGAATGACCCCAAATGGAGGGATTTGTATTTGAATTATCCAGCTGCAGAATATGTTCATCATGCTTATGTAGGTGGCTTATTGGAACATGTTTTTGAAATGTTAGAGTTAAGTCGACCTTTCTTTAGGATTTATCCAAATTTAGATTGGGATTTGTTCTTTTGTGGCTTGTTATTGCATGATGTTGGCAAACTTGAAGAATTTGAAATTCAGGGTGCAACCGTAGTGCGTACTTTTGATGGTAAGTTGCTTGGACATATTGTTCAAGGAGCTTTATTGGTCGATCGTATGGTAAACAAAATCGACGGATTTCCAGATGTCTTGAGAACAAAACTTTTACATTTAATTTTGAGTCATCAAGGAAGTTTAGAGTATGGAAGCCCTGTAAAGCCATTGATGCTAGAGTCGTTGATTTTAAGTTATGTTGATGTAAATGGCGCAGAAATGAACCAAGCAACAAAACATATTGAGCGTGCGCCTGACTTAGGTGATAATTTTACAGAATATCATAAATGGTTAGGTCGCAGTCTTTGGATTGGGGATTATTATAAGCAATCAACTGAGAGTTGATTGTAAGCGTCAAAAGGAGCGAATTTATAGACATTTCCATTGCAGTTAGTTCGTAAATATGATTAAATTACGGTCGTATGTCAACAACAGATCAACACGCACATTCAACCCAAGCACAACAGTATCCAATTGAAAAAATTCGTAATACAGGAATTATCGCGCATATCGATGCAGGTAAAACTACTACAACAGAAGCAATTTTATTTATTTCAGGTTTAAATCATAAACTTGGTGTCGTCCATGACGGAAATACCACAACCGATTGGATGGTTCAAGAGAGAGAACGTGGAATTACAATTGTTTCCGCTGCTATTACATGTTTTTGGAGAGGTCATCGAGTAAATATTATAGATACTCCAGGACACGTAGATTTTACTGTTGAGGTTGAAAGGTCTTTAAGAGTTTTGGATGGCGCTGTTGTTGTTCTTGATGGAAAAATGGGCGTTGAAGCACAAACAGAAACAGTTTGGCGTCAAGCAGACAAGTATCATGTTCCAAGACTGTTCGCTTTTAATAAAATCAATCAAATCGGTGGTGATTTTTACAAGACTTTGGCTTCTGTTCGTGAGCGTTTAACAAAACATGCATATCCTTTGATTTTGCCAATTGGCTTTGAAAAAGAAATCAATGGTTGGGTCGATCTTGTTGAAATGAAATCTTACACATATAAAGATTATTCGGATAAAGAATTGGTTGTTGGCGAAATACCTGCTGAAATGTTAGAAAAAGCAAAAGAATTCCGTGCAAAAATGGTTGAGCGTGTTGTTGAAGTCGATGATGTGCTGATGGAAAAATATCTTGGTGGTACAGACTTGACTGTTGAAGAATTAAAAGGCGCAATTCGAAAAGCAACCGTCGATGTTGATTTTGAATTTTTTGGAGTTTTTGGTGGAGATTATCGTGGTGTTGCCGTTACACATATCTTGAATGGTATCGCAGATTATCTACCTTCGCCTTTGGATGTCATTCCATCAACTGGTGTTGATATCAAAACAGGTGAGAATTTTATTTGCAAACCTGATGCGAATGAAAAATTTGCTGCACTTGCTTTTAAAGTTGTTACAGATCCATATGTTGGTCGTCTGGTATATTTTAGAGTTTATTCTGGTGCAATTCAGGCAGGAAGTTATATTAACAACACAACAAAAGATAAAAAAGAAAGATTAGGTCGTATCGTTTTGATGCATGCTAATGATCGGGAAGATTTACAGGTCGTTAAGGCTGGAGAAATCGCAGCCGCAGTTGGATTAAAAGATACTGGTACGGGCGATACTTTAACCGAATCTGATTCTAATATTGTTTTGGAGAGCATTGCATTTCAAGATCCGCTTATTTCGATGGCAATTGAGCCAAAGACTAAATCTGATCAAGAAAAAATGGGTATGGCATTAAAAAAGTTAACTGATGAAGATCCTACTTTTAGATTAACTACTGATGCAGAATCCGGTCAAACTTTAATATCTGGTGTTGGTGAGCTTCAACTCGAAATTAAAGTTGATTTATTAAAACGAGATTTTGGAGTTGAGGTTACTGTTGGTGCACCACAGGTTGCTTATCGTGAAACAATTCGAAAAGCAGTTGAGATTGAAGGCAAATATATTCGTCAATCTGGTGGACGTGGACAATACGGTCATGTTTGGTTAAAACTTGCACCAAATCAAAAAGGCGAAGGTATTAAATTTGAAAACCAAATTGTTGGGGGTTCTATTCCTAGGGAATTTATTCCTGCAGTAGAAAAAGGTGTCAAAGAAGCAATTGGTCGAGGAGTTGGCTGGGGTTACCCAATGGTTGATTTAACGGTTGCCGTTTTTGACGGATCTTTTCATGAAGTTGACTCATCTGAGCTTGCTTTCCATATTGCTGCAAGTACAGCTTTTCAGGAAGGTTGTAGAAAATCTGGAATTGATTTGCTTGAGCCAATTATGAAGGTTGAAGTTGTTACTCCTGATGACTTTATGGGAGATATTATTGGAGATTTATCATCAAAGAGAGGCATTATTCAAGGTACGGCTCCAAGAGGGATGGCTACGGTCATAACTGCCTTGGTTCCATTGCCAGAAATGTTTGGTTACATTAGTAAGATTAGAGGTATGTCTCAAGGACGTGCTACTTTTACGATGGAGCCAAGTCATTATGAAGTTGTTCCTGCTGGTATTGCAGAAAAAATGAAGAGCAAGTAATCGATATTTATCACCGGGTGGTGAAAACCTAGTAAAAAGGCGGTTTTTGGCCTTGCGTACGAAAAGCCCAGTTGATACAATGTCTTTTGACTTGTTTATGGGATTTTCCCAAATCATTGAGTCGTATTTGTTTATTTAAATTAGTTTATAGTTTTGATCAGGTAAATTTTTCTTTGTCTGATCACACAAAATTTATAACATGGCTGGAACATTCGACCGCAGTAAACCACATGTCAACGTAGGTACAATTGGTCACGTTGATCACGGTAAAACAACAACAACAGCTGCTATTACAAAAGTTTTGGCAGACAAGGGTTTAGCAAATTTCAGAGCATTCGACATGATCGATAACGCTCCTGAAGAACGAGCAAGAGGTATTACAATTAATGTTTCTCATGTTGAGTACAGCACAGAAAAAAGACATTACGCACATGTAGATGCTCCTGGTCATGCTGACTATATTAAAAACATGATTACTGGTGCAGCTCAAATGGATGGAGCAATTTTGGTTGTTTCTGCTGCGGATGGTCCAATGCCTCAAACAAGAGAGCATATTCTTTTAGCACGACAAGTTGGTGTTCCTAAACTTGTTATCTACTTGAACAAAGCAGATATGGTTGAAGATGATAGTTTGATTGATTTGGTAAAAGAAGAAATCAAAGATCTATTGATTAAGAACGGTTACGAAGCTGATACTCCAATGGTAGTTGGTTCTTCATTAAAAGCTTTAGAAGGTGATCCAAAATGGGTTGCTGCTATCGAAGAATTGATGAATGTCGTCGACACATGGATTCCTACTCCACAAAGAGATTTGGATAAACCATTCTTGATGCCTATCGAAGATGTTTTCTCAATCAAAGGTAGAGGAACTGTTGTTACAGGAAGAATCGAAAGAGGTAAGGTCAATGTTAACCAAGAGGTTGAAATCGTCGGTTTGAAAGAAACTAAAAAAACTGTCGTCACAGGTATTGAAATGTTTAATAAATCTCTAGACGAAGGTATTGCTGGGGATAATGCAGGAATTCTTTTAAGAGGTGTTGAAAGAACAGATGTTGAAAGAGGACAAGTTATCGCTTTCCCAGGTTCTATTACTCCTCATACAAAATTTAAAGCTGAGCTTTACGTTTTGAAGAAAGAAGAAGGTGGAAGACATACTCCATTTTTTAATGGATATCGTCCACAATTTTATGTAAGAACGACAGATGTTACTGGTGATGTTACGCTTCCAGAAGGTACCGAAATGGTAATGCCTGGAGATAATGTTACTGTTTCTGTTGAACTTATAACTCCAATTGCTGTTGAAGTCGGTTTGCGATTTGCAGTAAGAGAAGGAAGCAAAACTGTTGGAGCAGGAGTTGTTACGGAAGTATTGAATTAATATTTGAATTTTTTCGGTAGCCCAATTGTGGGCTACCGAAACAGAACTATAAAATAATTAAAATGGCACAAAAAACGACTGGAACAAAATCATTAAATAAACTTAGAGTTAGACTTAGATCATACGATATTAGAACTATTGATGAGAGTGCTACCAGAATTGTTGATGTAGCTATAAGAACTGGAGCAAAAGTTTCAGGTCCTATTCCGTTACCTACTAAGAAAGAGTTGTTTAGTTACCAAAGAGCTTCGAATAACGATAAAAGATCGTTCGAACAGTTTGAGCGAAGAACTCATCACAGGATCATTGATATTTTGGAACCAACAAGAAATACTATTGTTGAGCTTTCAAATTTAAAGCTTCCTGGAATTGTTGGAATTTCGATAAAAAGTTAAACTGCCCAAATACATATTTGCTTGATTAGCTCATAGCATTGAGATTTATTATGAAAGAAATGAATTATATAAAAATAAAAACAAAGAAAGGAATGATGTCTCAAATGTTTGATGAAAACGCAAAGGTATTGCCTTTTACATCTTTGGCGCTAGATAGTTTGGATCAGTTAGTACACTTTGAATCTTTCTCTTTTTCAGATCCAATCAAAGTAATCGGTTTTGCAAAAGGAAAAGGTTTTACTGGAGTCATGAAAAGATGGGGTTTCTCAGGTGGTCCAGAGTCTCATGGTCAAAAGAATAAGCATAGAGCTCCTGGTTCAATTGGTGCACAAGGTCAAGGTAGAGTTATGCCTGGCAAAAAGATGGCTGGTAGAAAGGGTGGAGAAAAAATTGTGCTAGATTCAAAATTCTTGAGTTTGGATAAAAATCTTGGAGTAGTAAACATTAAGGGTTGTGTTCCAGGGTCAAGAAATTGTGTCGTTTATATTTATATTCTTAAAAAAGATTCTTAAATTTTATGAAAATTAATGTTGTTAATGCAGAAAAAAAGAATATAGATTTGAATTTACCTAATTTTGAAGGTGATAAATTAGATTTAGTTTTGAGATCTGTAAGGGTTTATTCTGCAAACCAAAGACAAGGAACAAGTAAAACAAAAAAGAGATCAGAAGTAAGTGGTGGTGGTAAAAAACCATGGAAACAAAAAGGAACTGGAAGAGCAAGATCTGGTTCAACAAGATCACCTTTATGGGTTGGTGGTGGAACTTCAAATGGTCCAAAACCAAAGAACTGGGCTTTTACTTTAAATAAAAAAGTAAAAATCAATGCTTTGTCATCTGCTTTGTTGTTAAAGGAATCAGAATCTAAGTTAATGGCGATGGACACTGAAAACTTTAAGCTATCTACAAAATTAGCTGTAAGTATTATTAAAGATTTAAAATCTTCAAATATTTTGGTTGTTAGCTCAAGTAATGATATTACAAAATCATTTAGAAATGTTTTTGGCGTCAATGTGGTAAGAGTTCAAGATTTGAATGCAATTAATATAGTATCTTCAGATTTAGTCTTGGTAAGTTCAGATGCTGTAAAGGCACTTGAAGAGAGAGTTAATAAATAATATGACAAAGTTTTCAGTATTAAAAAAACCATTATTGACGGAAAAAACATTGAGATTGATGGAGCGTGAGAATAAGTATGTTTTTGAAGTATCTAAGGATGCTAACAAAAATGAAATTGCACAAGTTATCAAGGATGTATATGGTGTTATTCCTTTGGCTATAAATGTTTTGAGAACTTCATCAAAGACTAAGAGAAGTTGGACTGGAGACAGATCTTCATATGAAAAACCATCTATTAAAAAAGCAATTATCCATCTTAAAGCTGGAGATAAGCTTGATATTTATGAAGGAGGAACGAAATGATTACAAGATATAAACCAACAAGCCCAGGTCGAAGGGACATGACTAGAGCAAAGTCTTCTGGAATAAAGCCTTCAAAGTCTTTGAGAAAAACATTGTTGGTATCTATAAAGAAACAAGCTGGTAGATCAAAAGGTAAAATTTCTATGAATCACCAATCAAATGGTGTAAAGAAGGCTTATCGATTAATCGATTTTAAAAGAAACAAATATGATATCTCAGGTTTGGTTGAATCAATTCAGTATGATCCATATAGATCATGCGATATTGCATTAATTTTGTATAAAGATGGTGAGAGACGTTTTATTTTAGCTCCTGAAGGTTTGAATGTTGGCGACACTGTTGTTTCTGGTAAGGAAGTAGAAATAAAGGTTGGTAATGCATTGCCAATGGGCGAAATACCTTTGGGTACTGCTGTTCATAATTTAGAAATGTATCCAGGTGCTGGTGGCAAATTTATTAGAAGTGCTGGTCTTGCAGGATTCATAACTGCTAAAGAAGGTGCATACGTTAATATTAAGATGCCTAGCGGTGAAATACGTAAATTTCTAACGGTTTGTTATGCTACAATAGGAAAGCTTGGAAACGAGGATTTAAAGCTTGAAAAAGTCGGAAAAGCAGGCCGTTCTAGAAAACGAGGTATTAGACCTACAACTAGAGCTAAAACAAAGCCTGATAGCCATCCATTAGCCGGTTCATATAAGCGTAGATTGGGAAGACATCCTGTGGATGAATGGGGTAATAAATCAAAGGGCAAGAAAACTAGAAAACGTAAGCATACCAATCAGTATATAGTTAAAGATAGAAGAGGTTAAACATATATGTCAAGATCAACCAAGAAAGGTCCATATGTTGATGAAAATTTGATGAAGCGTGTAGTATCTGCTAAAAAAGGTGGAGTACGTGCAGTAATCAAAACTTGGGCAAGAGCTTCTAGCGTAACGCCAGAAATGGTTGGTTTAACGATTGAAGTACATAATGGAAAGAAACACATTCCTGTATATGTTACCGAGTCTATGGTGGGTCACAAACTTGGAGAATTTTCTCCAACAAGAACGTTTAGATCTCATTCAAAAAAAGATAAAAAAGCCTAATGGAAACAAAAACTGACAATAACAAATTAATAAAGAGTTCTTTTGTAAATGCTCCTTTGACGCCAAGAAAGATGCGAACTGTAGTTAATTACATTAGAGGAAAAGGGGTAAACGAGGTTGTAGAGTATTTAGAGTTTAGCCGATTGAAATCTGCAAAACTATTGTCAAAGATTGTTAAGAGCGCAGTTGCAAATGCAAAAGATTTAAAGGTTTCAGATGATAGTTCTAACTTAGTAATTGATAGAGTTGATTTAGGTAAGGGTCGTGTTGTAAAAAAAGGTAGACCTGGAATTAAAGGCGCTGTGTTACCTATTCATAAAGTTTATTCTACTGTAAGTGTTTATTTAAAAAAGATCGAAAATGAGCAGAAAAGTTGATCCAAGATCATTAAGAACTGGTGTAACAAAGGACTGGGCTTCAAGCTGGTTCGCTGAAAAAGATGTGTATGCTAAAAATCTTTTAGAAGACGATAAGATAAGAAAATATTTAAAAAAAGCTCTTCGTTTTGCTGGATTTGATTCCGCAAGAATTGAAAGATCGATTCAAAAGATTACTGTTAATATTAATGTTTCTAAGCCTGGTATCGTTATAGGACGTAAAGGTGCTGGACTTGGACAGATTCGTACAGATTTGGCAAAGATTACAAAATCAGATATTGATTTACAAGTTATTGAGGTCAAAAAGCCAGATTTAAGCGCTGCAATTTTGGGTGAAAATTTAGCAATTCAGTTAGAAAAAAGAGTTCATGTAAAAAGAGCTATGAATATGGCTGTAAAAAAAGCTATGGAATCAGGTGCAATGGGTGCAAGAGTTGAAGTAAGTGGTACGATTCAAGGTCCAAATAGTATTGCAAATATTGAAAAAGTAAAAGATGGTTCAATTCCAACGCTCACATTTAGAGCTGATATCGATTATGCAAAAACTACTGCTTTCACAAGAGGCGGAACTATCGGTGTTAAGGTATGGATTCATAAAGGGGAGATCAAGCAATGATGATGCCAAAGAGAACAAAATTTAGAAAGATGATGAGAGGTCGAAATTGTGGCTTGAGCTATAGAGGTGCGGAATTAAGCTTTGGTGAAATGGGTATTAAAGCTATGGAAGCTTGTTTTATGACTGCTAAACAAATTGAAGCTGCTCGAAAAACGATTTCAGGTGCTACTAAAAGAGGTGGTAGAGTTTGGATTAGGGTTTTCCCTGATAAGCCGATGACCAAAAAGCCACTTGAGACAAGAATGGGTAAAGGAAAAGGCGGCGTTGAATATTATGCTGCAGTTGTTAAACCAGGTAAGATTTTATTTGAAATTTCAGGTGTTCCTAGTGAATTGGCAATATCAGCTTTAAAACAAGCTGCTGCAAAGTTGCCAATTAAAACTAAAATAGTTTCGGTTGAAATATAAATTATGGCAAAATCAATTATTGATGAATTACGAAAAAAAGAAGTTTCAGAATTAAGAAAAGAAGTCTTTGATAAAAAGAAGAATTTGTTGGAAAATACAGTCTTAGTGAAAACAGGAAAAACACAAGCGTTTAATAAGAAGAAATCACGTAAAGAAATCGCAAGAATCATGACAGTAATTAATGCAAAGGAGATTTTAAATGTCAGGTAAAGTTTTAAGAGGTAAAGTAACCTCTACCAAAATGAATAAAACGATTAGCGTAAGTGTTGAATCACCTAAGGTAAGTCCTAAATATGGAAAAAGGTTTATAAATTATAAACGCTATTTAGCACATGATGAAAATACAACAGCAAACGAGGGCGATACTGTTTTGATAATCGAATCTAGACCTTTAAGCAAAAATAAAAAATGGACTTTAAAGGAAGTTATTAATGTTAAAAAAGCATAATTATGTTGCAACAAAGAACCGTTATAAAAAGTGCAGATAACTCAGGAGCAAAACATTTGATTTTGATTGGTATTCCTGGTTTTTCACACAAGAAGAGTGCTTCTGTTGGAGATGTTATTACTTGTGCGGTTCATGGAACTACTGGATTTGGAACAAATGTTAAAGATCATGAAGTTGTTAAGGCTGTAATTGTTAGAACTAAAAAAGAAATTCGAAGACAAGATGGTACATATATTAGATTTGATGATAATGCTGCTGTGGTTATTGATAATGCTAAGAATCCAAGAGCAACTAGAGTTTTTGGTCCTGTTGCACGTGAACTAAGAGATTTAAAGTTTAATAAGATAGTTTCACTAGCAGGAGAAGTTTGGTAAAGGATAATTATGAAATTAAAAAAAGGCGATAAAATTATAGTAATAACAGGAAAAGACAAAGGCAAAGAGTCTGTTGTTGAGGTTGTATACAACGAAAAGAATAAGGTATTAGCTAAGGATATTAATATTGTTACAAAACATGTTAAACCTTCAAAAAATGATAAGGGTGGTATTATAAAGGTTGCCCGTCCGATTAACGCATCAAATGTTATGTTTTTAGATCCAAAAGAAAATAAACCTTCTAGGATCGGTTACAAAATTGTTGATGGCAAAAAAGTTAGATTTTCAAAAAAGTCTGGAGAAATAATTAATTAAAAAAATGAGTTTATTAAGAGAAGAATACAACAAATCAATAAAGGCAAAACTTATCAAGGACCTTAACTGTTCTTCGCCTATGGCTGTCCCTGCATTAGAGAAGATTGTGGTTAATATGGGGGTTGGTAAATTTAAAGATAATAAACAATATATTGCTGAAGCTTTCCAAGATATTGCTAATATTACTGGACAAAAACCAACTGAAAGAAAATCAAAAGTTGCAATTTCAAACTTTAAGCTAAGAAGAGGTCAGGTTGTTGGTGTTTGTGTAACATTGAGAGGACAAAAAATGTGGGATTTTTACGAAAAATTAGTTAAAATAGTATTTCCTCGTGTAAAAGATTTTAGAGGTATCTCTAGAAAATCTTTTGACGGTCAAGGAAATTACAGTTTAGGTATGAAGGATTTGCTTGTTTTCCCAGAAATTGATGGAAACAAAGCTTCATTTAACAAACCGTTGCAGATTATAGTTAAGACCTCTTCAAAAAATGACGAAGAAGGTTATGCATTGTTGAAGGTATTAGGAATGCCTTTTAAGGATTAATATGCCAAAAAAATCATCTATTGAGAAATGGAAAAAACCAAAAAGATATTTAGTTCGACAATACAACCGATGTGAAAGATGTGGCCGTGCGCATGGTTTTATGAGAAAATTCAAGCTCTGTAGAATTTGTTTTAGGGAATTAGTTCACGAGGGAGTTCTCCCTGGTGTGAGAAAGGCTAGCTGGTAATATGATGATAGACCCAATTTCTGACATGCTTACACGAATAAGAAATGCTCAGATGAAAAATATAACCAAAGTTGAAATGCCTTATTCAAGCATGAAGAAAGCAATCGCTGATGTACTTAAGGAAAAAAATTACGTTGTTAATGTTAACGTATTTAAATTTGAAGATGGTAAAAAAGGTTTAGGTATTGAATTAAAAGATACTGATATTGAAACTGGTATTGCTTCTATTAGCAGAGTTTCTAAGTCTAGCAGAAGAGAATATATAAAAGCTAAAGATATTAAATCTATGCGTACAATGATAATCTCAACGTCACGTGGAGTAATGTCTAGCCAAGAAGCAAAAAAGAAAAAACTTGGTGGTGAAGTTATTTGTGTTGTTGCTTAATTGAAATACAAAAATGAGTAAAATTGGTAAATTACCTATAACAATAAAAGACGGTATCACATTCGAAGCTCAAAGTAGTGCTTGGATTGTTGTTGGCCCAAAAGGCAAGGTAACTTTGCCTGTTATTCCTAATGTTAAAGTTGAAACAACAACTAACGAATTAGTTATTACAATGCTTGATACAGAGTCTGATTTGCATAAAAAATTTTGGGGATTAGCAAGAGCTTTGCTCAATAATGCAGTAGAAGGTGTTTCAAATGGTTTTTCAAGAGAATTAGAATTGGTTGGTGTCGGTTATAGAGTAGAGAAAAATGGTACTGGTCTTAAAATCGCTATTGGTTATTCACATCCAGTATTGATAGTTGCACCAGAAGGTATCAGCTTTGAAATCGAAGGTAATACTGTTATTAAAGTTTTAGGTGTGGATAGGCAACTCGTTGGGCAAGTTGCTGCTAATATCCGAGCAGTTCGAAAACCTGAGCCTTATAATGGCAAAGGTATCAAGTATAAAGATGAAGTTATTAAACGTAAGCAAGGAAAAGCTGCGAAATAAAATATATGGTAAATAGAGATATTAAACTAAAAAAACAAATAAGAATAAGATTAAGAGTTTTAGGTACTCCAGAAAGACCAAGACTTGCAATTACCAGATCAAGTAAGAATATTTCAGTTCAGGCTATAGATGACACAAAAGGTGTTACACTTGCAGCTGCTACCTCTGTAAAAATTACAGATAAGATGACAAAATCTGAGAAATCAAAGGTTGTTGGTAAAGAAATCGCTAATCTTTTAAAAGATAAAAAATTAGATACAGCCGTATTTGATAGAAGAGGTTTTAAATATCATGGTAGAGTAAAATTGTTAGCCGACTCAATAAGAGAAAACGGTATTAAGTTTTAATTATGATAAATCCAAACGCAGAAGAAAATTTACAACAAGGTCCAAAATTTGAAGAAAAAGTTATTGTAATGCGAAGAGTTGCAGCAAAGAGAACTGGTGGAAATAAAATGCGATTTTCTGTATTGGCAGCAGTCGGTGATAAAAATGGTACTTTAGGTATTGCTTTGGCAAAAGCTAGAGAAAATGTTTCTGCTGTTAAAAAAGCAAAAGATAGAGCAAAAAAATACTTGTTTACTGTTACAGTTACTAAAGATGGTTCAATTCCATTTGATGTAAGTGCAAAATATGGTGCTTCAAAGGTTTACTTGAAACCAGCTCCATTGGGTGCAGGTTTGATTGCAGGTAGCAGTGTCCGTCAGATTTTAGAATTAGCTGGATATTCAAATGTTTCAGCTAAAATTATCGATGGTAGTAATAAAATCAATAATGTTTATGCAGTTTTAGAAGCTTTAAAAAAGCTTAAAGATAGAATTTAATATATGAATATAGCAAAACTAAAAAAAATCCAAGGTTCAAGAAGAAGAGCAAAAAGAGTTGGCCGTGGTGCTGGTTCTGGAAAAGGAAGTCATACTTCAGGTAATGGTAATAAAGGTCAAAAAGCACGAACAGGAAACAAAGTTTTGACTTATTTTGAAGGTGGTCAAACACCTATCACTAAAAGATTACCTTTTATTAGAGGTTTCAAAAATAAAAACGCAAAATCTAAGTTAATTTTAAATATTTCTGATTTATCAGGTTTATTCGAGAAGGCAGATGTTATTAATAAAGCATTATTGGTTAGCGAAGGTTATGTAACGGAACATGATCTTAGTTCTTTTCATGCTGTTAAAATTTTAAGTAAAGGAAATCTTACAAAAAAAATCAGTTTTGAAGGTTTTGAATATTCTGAGTCTGCCAAAGAAAAAATTGAAAAATCAGGCGGTAAAGCTAATTAAAAAAGCAAATGTCTGCTGGTACATCGATCTTAAAATCGTTTGATAATAAAGATATTCGAAATAAAATTCTAGTTACTCTTTTTGTACTTTTTGTATATCGGTTAGCAATACATATCCCACTTCCACAGGTTGATCCACTTGCATTAAGAATGTTTTTTGAATCTGGAAGTGGAGGCTTTTTTCAAGCTCTAAGCTTGTTTTCTGGTGGAGGAACATTTTCTATTTTGGGGCTTGGTTTGGGGCCATATATTAGTGCGTCAATCATAATTCAAGTTTTGATTATGATGATACCTAGCTTAGAAGCAATGGCAAAAGAAGGTATGGTTGGTAGACAAAAAATAAACCTATATACAACATTATTAACATTCCCTATTGCTGTGGCGCAGTCTTTTGCAATTTATAATTTAATGAGCAAGCAGAGTGCCGGCGGGTTAAATTTATTTAATAGCGTTGGAATTTTTGATATTGTCTTAATAATTTTGATAATGACTGCTGGTACATACATTATGATGTTTTTTGGTCAGTTGATAACGGAGTATGGTGCTGGTCAAGGTACTTCAATACTTATATTTGCTGGTATCGTTGCAAATTTACCTTCAACCTTAGGACAGTTTTTTTCAATTGCTGATAGCTTACAATTTACTTCAATTTTGATATTTGTTGGTTTAGCGGCAGCTGTTATTTTTGGAATCATTTTTATTTCTCAGGCATATCGAAGAATTGAAATTCAGTATTCAGGACGGTCAAATGGAGGCCAAGTTACTTCTGGTGGTAGAAGTTATATTCCAATTAAGATTAACCAAGCTGGTGTGATACCTATTATTTTTGCAGTAGCTTTAACTTTAGTGCCTGGTTTTCTAGCTACATATTTGCAGCGATTGCCAAATCCAATGCTTTCTAACATTGGTGAGTGGTTGAGCGTTTATTTTTCAACTTCAAGTGTTTTATATAATATCTTTTATTTCTTGCTAGTTTTTGCATTTACATATTTTTATACGTCAGTTGCTTTTAATCCTCAAAAAATTTCTGAAGATATTCGTAAGTCAGGTGGTTTTGTTCCTGGTATAAGGCCTGGTGGTGCGACTGTTTCATATTTAAGATATGTTATTAATCGATTGACTCTAGCAGGTGGTGTGTTTTTAGGATTGTTGGCTGTTATGCCTTCAATTGTACAAAGTTTGACGGGTATCACTTCTTTAGCGATTGGTGGAACTGGACTTTTAATTGTTGTCTCTGTAATATTGGAAACAGTTAAGCAAATAGAAGCACAACTTGTTTCTAGGGAGTACGACAAATTAATTGATTAATTAATCCAAATCATATGTTCGAAAAACTAAATCAAATAAAAGATATGTATGCTATGAAAAAACAGGCAGATGCTTTAAAGAAACAAATGGAGGCAATTTTAACAACAGTTGAGCACAAAAATTATAAATTAGTTATGAGAGGTGACCAAACGGTTCATAGTGTAATTGAAAATGGTGAAGAGAAAAAAGACTTGGTAGAGCTTTTTAATAAAGCAGTAAAAGAATCGCAAAAAACTGTAGCGAAAAAGATGAAAAACCAATTGGGAGACTTCGGTTTTCCAGGATTATGAACAAAAAATTTATATTAATACTCGGTCCACAAGGTTCTGGCAAATCTACTCAAGGCAAATTGATCAGTGAACATCTTTTATATCGATTTGTTTCAACTGGAGAAATTTTGAGACAGGCGGCTGATGATGGTAACCCATTAGGCAAAAAGCTAGTACATTATTGGGAAAAGGGTGAGCTTGTTCCAGATCAAATTATTGAAGGTATTTTATTTCCAATATTAGAGAATTCAGAAACAAAAGGATTTGTGCTAGACGGTTATCCCAGAACAATAGATCAAGTTAATTCATTAATTTCATTTATAGAACTTAATGGAGATCGTCTAGAGCATGTGTTTTATCTTAGCGTTGGTGAAGAAGAATGTATTAGGCGGCTTATGGATAGATCCTTAATCGAAAAACGTATAGATGAAAATGCAGATGCTGTTAAAAGAAGACTTGCAATTTATCATTCTGAAACCGAGCCTTTGTTGACTGAATATCTTAAAATGGGAATTTTGAGAAAGATTGATGGAGAGCAATCTGTTGAAAAGATCCAAGAAGATATAAAAGAATATTTTTAATAACCTCTAATGCTAGTTAATAAACCCGAACAATTAAAAATTCTAAGAGAAGCTGGAGCCATTTCTAAAAAAGTTATGGATTCGGCAATTAAAGAGTGTGTTCCTGGCGCTATGCTTTTAGATATTGAGAAAAATATTGATGCGAAAATTACAGAATATGGCGCATCTGCTTGGTTTAAAGAAGAGAAGAATTATTTTCATTCAAGCTGTTTGTCAGTCAATGATGTTTGGATTCATGGAATCCCAGGAGATCAAGTATTAAAAGCTGGTGATATTGTTTCTATTGATATAGGAATTAAGTACAAAAATATGTACGTAGACCACTGCTGGACAACTCCGGTTTTGGAAAATTCATCGAATTGGGTTAGCCGGGATGTTTTTTCGGCAGATGAATCGTACCAGGGAGTTTTTGATGCCGAAAAATCAAAATTTTTGCAGACTGGTATTCGCTCCCTATTGGCTGCTATTCAAGAATTCCAGCCAAACGGTAGAACGGGCGATATCTCAGCAAAGATGCAGCAGGTTGTCGAAAAAGAGGGTTTTAACGTTATTAGGGACTTTGTTGGTCATGGTGTTGGCTTACGTTCGCACGAAGATCCAGAAATTCCTTGTTTTGGAACAAAAGGTGCCGGAAAGCTTTTAAAAAAAGGTATGGTGTTAGCTATTGAGGTTATGTATTCCATGGGAAATCCAGAAATTAAGATTGCTAAAGATGGCTGGACAGTCTTAACTGCAGATCATTCTTTGACTGGAATGTATGAGCATACGGTGTATTTGGGTGAAAATGGTCCTGAAATATTGACCCAGTAGGGCTTTATGCTAGAATATCCTAGTACTTTTCGCTTTTGAAGGCGAAGTTTAAAGGTATACAACTAAAAATCAGCGAAATTGGCTCATTTGAGCCTTTTATTTTGTCTCGAATACGGTTAAAATAACCTTTACAGCGTAATATCCTATATTTGGGTAGCCGCTGATTTGCAATCTAGTTTGATTAAATGAGTAAAAAAGATTTTATAGAAAAATCAGGGGTAGTTATCGAGAAGTTACCTGATGCTAAATTCCTTATTAAAATTGAGGGAGAAGAAAAACCTATCGTTGGTTATCTTTCAGGTAGGATGCAACGTGGAAGGATCCGGGTTTTGGTTGGAGACAGCGTAAAAGTTGAATTCAG
The DNA here is from genome assembly GCA_964510925.1 of uncultured Candidatus Saccharibacteria bacterium. Lineage (GTDB taxonomy): Bacteria > Patescibacteriota > WWE3 > 2-01-FULL-39-13 > 2-01-FULL-39-13 > CAZEDS01. The sequence goes on along the minus strand of CAZEDS010000005.1, from coordinate 5,444 downwards.
TCCGTACGATGTTAATACCGGAAGAATAGTTTTTAGATTTAAATTTATGCCGCAACAGCCAGCGGCTCAACCAAATGAAAGTAAAACCTAGTGTTAAAAAGATGTGTTCTCATTGCAAAGTCGTTCGAAGACAAGGAACAGTTTATATTGTTTGTAAATCAAACCCAAAGCATAAGCAGCGACAGGGTTAATTAAAATAATGCCAAGAATTGCAGGAGCCGACGTACCAGAAAAAAAGAGAATTGTTATTTCATTGTGCTATATTTACGGAATTGGCAGAACGCTTTCCACAAAAATATTAGCTAAAGCTAAAATTGATGAAAGCACACGAGCAAAAGATTTAACTGAAGAACAGCTAACTACTTTAAAAAATATTATTGACGGTTTTGGTTTTCCTATTGAAGGAGAATTAAGAAGAATAGTATTTCAGAATATAAAAAGAAAAAAAGATATTCAATCATACCAAGGTGTTAGACATCAGAAGAATTTGCCTGTTAGAGGCCAAAAAACACAAAAGAATGCAAGAACAAAACGTGGTAAAAGAGTTGCTGTCGGTGGTGCTAATCCAAAAGCTACTACAAAGACCTAAGATTTTAATTAAAAGTATTTAATATTATGGCAGTAAAAAAACAAACAAAAAAGACTACTACAAAATCAAAAGATCGCAATAAAAATGTGAATCCTATGGGTAAAGCTTATATTTATGCAGGTTACAACAATACGATTGTTAGCATAACCGATTTAGATGGAAATGTTTTGTGCTGGGGATCGTCAGGTGGTAATAATTTTAAGGGCTCAAGAAAAGCTACCCCTTATGCTGCGACAATCGTTGGAGAATCAACTGCAAAAAGAGCATTTGAAATGGGTGTTAAAGAAGTTTCGGCTTATATGAAGGGTGTTGGAAATGGTAAGACTTTGGCTGTAAAGGCTTTGAGAAATGGTGGTTTAGCAATTTCAAAAATAGTAGATATTACACCTATTGCTCACAATGGGTGCCGTCCTAAAAAAAGGAGAAGAGGATAAATTATGGCTAAATATACAGACGCAAAATGCAAACTATGCAGAAGAGAAGGTCAAAAATTATATTTGAAGGGTGCTCGATGCTTAAGCGATAAATGTGCAATTAACAGAAGAAATACTCCTCCTGGACAACATGGTAAATCAAGCAGAGGTTTTGGTTCTGATTTCATGCGACAACTAAGAGAGAAACAAAAAGCAAAAAAGATTTATGGTTTGCTTGAAGGTCAATTTAGAACATATGTTGAAGAAGCTTCAAGAAAAAGAGGTGTTACAGGTTTGGTACTTTTGCAATTGCTAGAAAGAAGATTAGATAATGTTTTGTATTTAAGCGGTATTTCTTTATCAAGAAGTCACGGCCGACAACTTATTAGACAGAAAAAAGTTATGGTTAATGGCGAAACTGTTGATATTCCTTCATATTTGTTAAAATCTGGAGATATGGTTTCTCATGTTGCTGTTGATGTAACGCCAAAAGAAGAAGGGGAATTACCAGCATGGATTCGATGGGATAAGACAGCAAAATCATTAAAAGTTGAGAAGATGCCTACTAGAGACGAAATTCAAACAGACATCAATGAACAGCTTATAGTAGAATATTATTCGCGTTAATTTTAATTTAAGGAGAAAAAAATGTTTACTCTACCAAAAGTAAATTTTAAAACTATAAAAAAAGATAAGAAGTCGGGAGTTTTTGAATTCTCCCCATTAATTAAAGGTTTCGGTAATAGCCTTGGCGCATCATTGAGAAGAACTTTGTTTGCAGCTTCAGAAGGTGCTGTTATAACAAAAGTAAGATTTGAAGGTGTTTCACATCAATTCACAACAATTGAAGGTGCAAAAGACGATGTTTTACATATGCTTTTAGCATTAAAAAAGGTTAGATTTTCAAAGACTGATGATAAAGCAGAAGAATTGGTTTTGAATGTTACAAAGAATGGTGATGTTACAGCTGGAGATATAGAGGAAACTGCAGAAACTAAAGTTTTGAATAAAGATCTTGTTATTACTTCATTATCAGGTAACAAAAATAAAGTTAAAGCATATTTAACAGTTGAAAAGGGATTTGGCTTTAGAATGGTTGATGAAAATGAAGAATCAGCAAGAGGAACAATTTTGCTTGATGCTGATTTTTCACCAATTGTTAATGTTGCAGTAGAAGTTGAGGAATTCAGAGTCGGTCGAGACAGTAACTATGATAAGTTAACAATGACTGTTGAAACTGATGGTAGCCAAGACGTTGAGACTTTATTAAGAGATGCAGCTAAAGCTTTAAAAGAGTATTTTTATAGAATTCAAACTGGTGCAGAATATGTTGAATCAGAAGATGCAGCAATGAGCGTTAATGATGGTGATCATAGTTCATCTTCATCGGTTTCTCCTGATGAGATAGCTTTGGAAGAACTTCATTTAGCTACAAGAACAATTAATGCCCTTAAAAAAGCAGGTATAAAAACTTTGGGTGATTTAGCAGATAAATCAGAAGATGATTTTTTAAGAATCAGAAATTTAGGTGAAAAATCAATCAAAGAAATTTTAGAGCTTTTAGATAAGGAAAATCTTAGATAATTTTTATTAACAATGAATCATTTTGTAAAAGGAAAAAAACTAGGTCGAAATAGTAATCAAAGAAAAGCCCTTCTTCAAGGATTGGCTGAAGCTATGATTTTGCATGGTGCAATTGAAACAACTTTGGTCAAAGCAAAATATTTGCGACCATATTTTGAAAAATTGATAACAAAAGCTAAAGCAAATGATTTAGCTGCTCGCAGATACCTTTTACAAAGATTAACTAAAAAAGAAATTGTTTCTAAAATGTTAGATGAGGTTGCTCCTCTTTTTAAAGAAAGAAATGGTGGTTATACAAGAATTCAAAGAACAATAATGAGATCAGGAGATAGAGCAGAAATGGCAAGAATTTCATTAGTTGAAAATTTGAAGCCTAAAGCGATAGAATCTACAGAAGTTAAAGCTAAAAAAGTTAAAGAACCTAAAGTTCTAAAAGAAGATAAAAAGTTGATTGTTGAAAAAGCTGAAAAGAAACCTGTTGCTAAAAAAGTTAAAAAAGCAGAGGTAAAGGAATAATTATGTTACATACTAAAGTTACATCAGCTACAAAAAAATCAGAGGTAAAAAAGAAATGGTTGCATATAGATGCAAATGGTAAAGTTTTGGGACGTTTGGCTTCAGAGATTGTTACTATTTTAATGGGTAAAGATAAGCCAAATTATGCCCCTTATTTAGATGGTGGTAATAATATCGTTGTAACAAATGCAAAGCAAATTATTGTTACAGGAAATAAAGAATTAGGAAAAATTTATTATCGTCACTCTGGAAAAGTTGGCAATCTTAGAATGGAAACTGTTGAAAAGTTGAGAGAGCATAATCCTAGAAAGATTCTTTTTAACGCTGTTAAAGGTATGTTACCAAAAAATAGATTACGTGATGTTAGATTAGGAAACTTAAAGATTTATGAAGGTGAGAATCATCCGCATAGTGCACAAGTTAATGCCAATACTGCAAAAAAGTCTGAGGCTCAAACGAATTAATTAAACTTATTATTAAATGGAAGAAAAAACAATTGTAAAAAAAGAAAAAGCAAAAAAGAAAATCGAGTTTTTTTCTGGTACTGGTAGAAGAAAATCTGCTATTGCTAGAGTTTGGATTTTCCCTGAAAAAGGCGAATTTACAATAAATGATAAGAATCCAAAAGATTATTTTCCTTTGGCTAAAGATACACTTGAATGGGTAAGAGCATTCCATGCTGTTGGTATTTCACATCCTCAAGCTAAATATAGCGGAAGCATTAAAGTTAATGGCGGTGGAAAAGCAAGTCAAGTTCAAGCTGTTAAGCTTGGAATTGCTAGAGCTTTGCTAGTCATTGATGAAACTTTTAAGCCTATTTTGAGATCTAATGGTTTGTTAACCAGAGACTCAAGAGAAAAAGAACGTCGAAAACCTTTCTTCAAAAAAGCTCGAAAGAAACCACAATATTCAAAACGTTAAACTTATGTCTAAATTGCTTAAAGCAATTTTATATGCAATTGGATTTTCTTTGATGTCATTGACTTTGATTCCTTTTGTTATGGGAATTTTATGGATTTTTGTATTTGGCGATAGTACTTGGCCAGATATATTTGGAATTCACCCATTTGTATTTATTTTTTATAGCTTACCTTTATTTGGTGCTATTTCTGGATTTATTGTTGGTTGGAAAAACCTTTAAATATCTGTTTTTGTATTTTAAGTTATTAATATACATCAATTAAATTGTTAACGTTCACAGCTAAAGAAGAATTAAAAATAGGAGAAATAGAAAGCTTAATAGAAGAAATAACTAATGATACTGAGTTATTAATTGATATGCCATATTTTTCACCTTCAATTGACGAAGATGAAGCTGGTAATAGATTTTATGTCGTTCCGTTTGGGGATATAGATACAGAAATAACTAACGAAAAATTTTATATCTCTGAAGATTCTGAACTTAAGTTAAAAGCCTTCGCCCAAAAATTGGGATTTGATGATTATTTGAATTTATATCAACCGATAAATGTTGAAATTACAGACAACACATTTAATTTGAAGATTAGTGAATATTATAAAAAATACGGTGCCCTAACTATTGCTACTTTATTAGAGCATATAAGAGCTGCTAAGACTTTAGAAATTTACCATTCAAATTTATTAAATACAGCAAAAAAGTATATTGAAAAAGAAACCCCTGAATTATTGCCGAGTGAAGAAACTCTACTTTTAAGTAGGAATTATAGAAATCAGCCAATAGGTGGAACTTACGCAGGAAAATTTATGGACTCTCATATAATTACTATTAGGCGGAGTATAGATCGTTTAAGCATCGAGGATATGAAGATTCAAGGTGATTTTGCATTGCGAGATTTATCAATTGTTGTGCATGAACTTTACCATCAAAAAACCGCCGAAGTATGGGGAGGTGAAGTTTTTCATCTTCCAGAAAAGCATAAAAGAATATTAGAAGTGTCAAAAGATCCTTCTCGTACACCAGAGGAGGCATATGATGCCTTAGTTGATTCAGAAAAACTAAATCAAGACCATGACACTAATCAAGCTTTAATTGATAATGCTATTGTGGTTCCAATAAAAGAAATGATTGCTTGGTTAGGTGAAGCTTTAGTTTTGGTAAATAATCAGTTTAATCTCGATCATATAAAATTTATATTAGAGTGTGATATGGATGAGCATACCTATTCAACTAACACAATTTTAATGATTAGGCATTTTTTTAATAATTTAGAGATTGAGCATTTTCCTTTGGTTATTAATAAATTATTAAGATTGGATATTAAAGAATTAAGAGCTAGACAGAACGATCCAATTTTTGTGAATAGTATTATAGAGAATCCAAATGAACTTTTTAAACATTACGCAAAAAAATGAGCGCATTG
>CAZEDS010000004.1:0-71002 GCA_964510925.1 uncultured Candidatus Saccharibacteria bacterium | reverse complement strand
CAAGGACCTGCACCGATACACAAATCACGGTCTACTTCTATTTTACCTATTTTTACATTTTTTAAATCATTTAAATTTACGCTCATATTATTTTTTATCCTTTGCTTTTGAACTTTTAACAACTTTTTTAATCTCAGAGATTAGTTCTTTAATTTCTTCTTCATGCATACCGTGAATTCTTGCACCTTGTCCTATTGTGTCAAATGCATTAGCAAAACAACCAACACAATGTAACCCAAAAGCCATCAAAACGTCAGATGCTTCAGGATGTTCATATACCAATTCTGCAATATTTGTTTCTTCATTCAAAACTAATTTTTGAGTTTTTATTGGTTTTTTCTTAACCTCGCTCTTTGTCATTTTTTTAATAATTTAACTGCATAATCTAACGCTTTAAAAAACGCATCCAAATCATCTTTAGTTGTATACATCGAGAAACTTGCTCTACATGAAGTTTTCTGATCGTTTCTCATATGCCAAGGCATTACACAATGATGTCCAGATCGAACCGCAACACCTTGTGTATCCAAAACAACCGCAACATCATGAGCAGAAACTCCTTTTATGTTAAAAGAGAAAACCCCTACTTTTTGTTCTAAATCTTTTGAACCAATCAATACAATATCTTTATATTCAGAAATTCTTTCTAAAAAATATTTACATAAAGATTTTTCATGTTCTTGAATCGCAGAAAATCCAATAGATTCAATATAATCAATTGCAGCTGCTAATCCGACAACACCAGTTACATTAGGTGTACCAGCTTCTAAAAATTCAGGCATTTTTGCATATGTAGATTTTGTTGTTTCAACAACATCAATCATCCCACCACCACTCAAATACACACCCAACTCAGAAAAAACTTCACGATTCACCCACAAAACGCCAATACCCATAGGACCTAGCATTTTATGCCCACTAAACGCTGCGAAATCAATCCCTAATTGTTGTACATCAACTTTAAAATGCGAAACAGATTGCGAAATATCAGCCACAAATCTTGGCATTGTTGCCTTTGGATCTAATTCCAAAATTCTTTTTTTAATAAATTTACGAATTTCTTTAATATCATTAATCGAACCTAATAGATTAGAAACTTGCACCATCGAAACAAGTTTTATTCTTAACCAATCAACGTTTACCGATTTGATATCAATAAAGCCATCAACATCAATCGGTGCGGCAACAATTTCTGCACCAGTTTTTTGCGCAACAATTTGCCAAGGAATTAAATTCGAATGATGCTCACCATCAGATACTAAAATAATATCTCCTTTTTTCAAATTATTTTGAGCCCACGAAAAAGCAACTGTATTTAAAGCTTCAGTCGAATTTTTTGTAAAGACAATTTCTTCTGGAACAACTGCATTTATAAATTTGGCAACCTTTCGTCTAGATTCTTCAAACATGTTTGTAGCCTGTTGGCTCAAATAATGTGCCCCTCTATGAACATTTGCTCTATGATTAAATTCAAAATCAACTACAGCATCCATAACTTGTGTAGGAATTTGCGATGTCGCAGCATTATCCAAATAAATCAACGGCTTATCACCATGGATTATCTTTTTTAGTATAGGAAAATCATTCCTAATCGTATTTATATCTTTCATAAATATTTATTTAACCCTTCTATTATAAACTCTCTTGCTTTTGGATCAGTACATTTATCTATAAGATCGAATACAAATCCTTTAATTAAAAGTCCATTCGACAAACTTTTATCAAGCCCTCTGGATTTCAAATAAAAAGATTCATACTCTTCAATAGTTTTTATAGTAACACCATGAGATGCTTTAACATCTTGATTTTTAATCTCAAGCTGAGGTGATGAATTTACAATCGATGCTTCACCAAGAACCAAATTATCATTTTTCAAATATGCATCTGAGCCAGAAGCTTTTTCTCCAATATCAATTAATCCTTCAAAATCCAAACGAGCATCATCAAAAAATAACCCTTTTAAATGAAACCATGATGACGAATCACTTTCTGTATGTTTTACAACTGTTTTCAATTTTATTTTAGAAGAAGTACCACCAATAACAATTCCAAAAATATTTGATCGAATATTATTTGAAGCAATATCAAAAAATAATTCTGCAGATCCACTTCCAATACAGAATAAAAAATAATCTTGATTTGAATCAAGTTTGAATGATTGTTCAATATTTTTATCTGAAAAATTTATAATATTCATTAGCCCACAGATCCTTCCATCTCTAATTCAATTAGACGATTTAATTCATATGCATACTCCATCGGAAGCTGTTTCAAAATCGGAGAAATAAATCCATTTACAATCAGTGCATAAGCTTCATCTTCAGATAGTCCACGGCTCATTAAATAAAATAATTGTTCTTGATTAATTTTACTAACACTTGCTTCATGACCGATCTTTACTTTTTTATTTTCAATCTTCATAAATGGATATGTATCTGTTCTAGAATTTTCATCCAACAACAACGCATCACAAACAACATTAGATTTTATATTTTCTGCTTTTTTTATAACCTTAACTAAACCTCGATAACTCGATCTACCGGTTCCTTTTGAAACAGATTTTGAAATAACATTTGAAGTAGTATTAGGTGCTAAATGGACCATTTTTGCACCGGTGTCTTGATGTTGTCCATTTCCAGCAAAAGCTAACGACATAACCTCACCACTTGCACCAGGCTCCATCAAATATACTGAAGGATATTTCATCGTAACTTTTGATCCAATATTTCCATCAATCCATTCCATACGCGCATTCGCATAAGCAAAAGCTCTCTTTGTTACAAGATTATAAACATTTTGATACCAATTCTGAATTGTCGAATATCTAAAGTGTGCACCTTTTTTTACAACAATTTCTACAACCGCTGAATGCAATGAATTGCTTGAATAAACAGGTGCTGAACAACCTTCAACATAATGACCCCAAGAATCTTCATCCGCAATTATTAATGTTCGTTCAAATTGACCAGCATTAGCAGCATTGATTCTAAAATATGCTTGCATTGGTCGGCTTACTTTTACACCTTTAGGAATATAAACAAAAGATCCTCCCGACCAAACCGCACTATTAAGCGCCGCAAATTTATTATCTGATGGTGGAATAATTTTTCCAAAATACTCTTCAAAAAATTCTGGGTATTTTTTTAATGCTTCATCAGTTCCCAAAAAGATCACACCTTGATCTTCAAATTCTTTAATCAAAGAACTGTACACCAGTTCAGAATCATATTGAGCTTTTACACCAGCTAAAAAATCTCTTTCTGCTTGTGGCACACCTAATCTATCAAAAGTTTTTTTTATATCATCTGGAACATCTTCCCAAGTTCGCTCTTCTTTTTCTGAAGGCTTAATATAATAATGAATATTTTCAAAATCAATACCACTCAAATCAGCTCCCCAATTTGGCATTGGTTTACTTTTAAAAATCTCATAAGATTTCAGCCTAAAATCTAACATCCATTTTGGCTCATCTTTCATTTTAGAAAGATTTCTGATTACATCTTCGTTCAAACCAAGTCCAGATTTAAAAACTGAATGATCAGGCATCGAAAAACCTTCTTTATAAGTTGAGCTTTCTTTTAGTTTTTGTTCTTCTTCTGAAAAGACTTTAGACATTAAATTTAAAATTAAAATTCATCATAACCATTCTTATCAATATATTCAGCCAATTCCATTCCACCAGATTTAACAATCTTTCCTTTAAACAAAATATGAACATGATCAGGATTCAAATAATCTAACAATCTTTTATAATGTGTGATCACAACCAATCCAATTTTATTTTTTTCTGCGTATTCTTTTGCAGTCTTTGCAACAATTTTTAATGCCGACACATCCAATCCGCTATCAGTTTCATCCATGATTGCATATTTGGGCTCAACAACAGACATCTGCAAAATCTCAGATTTTTTCTTTTCGCCACCACTAAATCCTTCATTAAGATTGCGCTCTAAAAATGAAGGGTCCATTTTTAAATCAATCATTTTAGCTTGTACAATTTTTTTAAATTTAAACGGAGAAACTTGAGCAAAATCTGGATTACGAGCCTTATTTATACTGTTATAAACAAGCCTCAAAAATTCAAAATATTGAACTCCCGGTACTTCAAATGGATATTGAAAAGCCAAAAATAAACCTTTTACTGCACGTTCATTTGATTCAAGCTCATTCAACGATTCACCATTCAAAATTACATCACCGTCAGTTATTTTTACATCAGGATGTCCCATCATTGCCAATGACAAAGTCGATTTGCCACTTCCGTTTGGACCCATAATTGCATGGATTTCACCTGGTTTAACTTCCAAATTAATTCCATCTAAAATAGTCTTTCCTTCTCTTTCTGCTTTTAAATTTTTAAGCGTTAACATTTAGTTCCTAATTAATTTACTTTAAAATACATGGAGTTCCATCATGTGGGCAAGTAGGATTCACGACAAAATAAGCATTTCGACCTTTTATTTCTTTTGATAATAAACCAGACTTTACCATTGCTCCCAAATGATAACTTACAGTTGGCTGCTTAAGATTTGTTTTTTTAGTTAGATCTCCAACATTAGCTTTTTGATTCTCTGTTATATGTTTATACATTAATAACCTAGATTTTATGCTTAAATTTTTAAAACAACCTTCACAACGTGCTTTCATTAAACATAGATGATAATCTATGGATTATCTAAAAGCAAGAGTAACAAGGTCTCTTTCATCAAAAATTATCCTTGCATACGGGAAATACCTCTCAAAAACCACCATAATCTGCAAAACCTCATCATAATGCTCATCAAAGTCTAAAAACCTTATCTTCGACAAACCATCATTAATATTCAACTTAGACAGATAATCCGCTATAAATGCTGAAAAATCATCTGCATCATCAATCTTTACAGCAAAAAATTTTGACAGTTCCCTTTTGGGCGACTGATAATAAAAAAGAAGCCTTCGATTTTGTACCAAAACCGAAATTTCGTTTATTCCTGTAGCCTTTCTTAAAATTTGTACCTGTGCGAAGTGCTTTTCAAAATCAAAGCATACTGAGTGTGATCCAAGTAACTCTGCAATTTCTATTTTAAGCCTAGCCTTAACTAATGCAGGAAATTCACCCACAAAAACAAATATGTATAGTTCATTTTCAAGCTCCCAGTGAAGGTTTTTAAATGTTGTTAATAAATCTTTTATAAACTGTTTATGAAATGTTAATTCTAGATGGTAACCGGATTTGAGTGAAATTTTAGCCAACTTGTATGATTTTATGTTTGTAGTGGTAATTTCCACTACTCTATAAAAATTCATTTGTGCTAATATCGAGATAAACACTCAATGGTCCAATTTTCGTGGGTCTACTGAGGCTAGTATAAATCTACAATATGTAGATTCTAACTAATTTATAGGATATGTCAAATCTTTTATCTGACAAAATTAAAAACGCAAGAAAACAAGCTAACCTATCTCAAAAAGATCTTGGTAGTGCACTTCTTGTTAGTGAAAAAGCAATCAGCTCTTATGAATCAGGTAGAACAAAACCTTCAATCGAAGCCTTAATAAAAATTGCGCAAAAAACAAATAAACCTATGAGTTTTTTTACAGAAGCAATAAATGAAGACCTCGACGTTCTAAAACAATTAAAAGAAATAACCGCCAAACTAGATGAGGTTTTAATTGAAGTCAGAAAAACAAAACCACAATAAAACGCCAAAATCCCTTATAATACGTGAGTAATGAAACACACAACTTATAAACTTAAAAATGGATTAACGGTAATTTTAGTTCCACATAAAACTTTAAAATCAATAAATATTGAAGCAAATATAAAATATGGCTCAGCACTAGAAAATCCAGAGAACGCAGGAATCACACATTTTATTGAACACTTATCATTAACATCAACTAAAAAATGGCCAGACAAAAAGGAACTAAGTAAATTAATTGAATTTAACGGCGCCACTTACAACGCAAGTACCGGAAAAGAAACCGTCACATATTACATAAACTTACCTTATACAAAATTTGATTTTGGAATTGAATACATCTACGAAATTTTATTTAACTCAAACTTTAATCCTGACGACATCGAATCAGAACGCAAAGTGATCCTCGACGAAATTTCAAAAGCAGAAAATAATGTCGACCGAAGAGCCTACACATTTTTTATAAAAAGTCTTTCTAAAAACAATTCAGCATACATGCAAGAAACGCTAGGTACACAAGAGAATGTCAAAAACTTTACTCGCCAAAACTTAATAAGCCATTACAAAAAAATGCACGACCCTTCAAATATAACAATAATTGTTAGTGGCAAATTTGATGAGAAAAACATTAAACATCTGGTTTCAAAATATTTTGAAACAATAAAATCAGAAATACAAAGGTCAGAATTACCGGAGGAAGGAATATCAAACAAAATTATAAAGTCAAAATCTGATAAAAAAAGTGATTTAGTACTTTTTGCAAACAGCTTCAAATACAAAAACATAAAAGATATTCCCCTAAAAGAATATTCAGTAATGAATACCGCTTTAAAAATTCTCGTGAACACAACTACAAGCCGTTTATATTCACGATTACGAGAAAAAGAAGGTTTGCTTTATGACATTTATGCAGAAACCTATTTGTATTCAAAATTTGGCGCAATTAATGTTTCTTTTGAAATTGAACCAATAAAATTCGAACAAGCATTAAAAATTTACTTAGAAGAATTCAGAAAGCTCTTGCACGAAGGCATCACAGAAGAAGAGTTAAATCACTACAAAGAATATACATACAACCGTGCTCTACTTCAATTCGATAGCTTTAGCGCGAATAAAAATTTATTAGTAAATGCGATAATACTAGATGAAAAAATTTATACTGCCAAAGCAGTTCTAAACTCAATCAAAAAAATTACACTCACAGAAATCAACAATTTTATAAAAACACATTTGAATCTCGACAATTCATCATTCATTCTTTATGGAAAAGTTGACTCAAATACAACAAAAATTTTGAAAGATAATCTAACAAGCAATTAACCTTTTCAGTGGCAATTTTAATGTGTAGCATCAAGAATTGCGCCCGTGGCAATTTTAATGCGTAGTATCAAGAATTGCGCCCGTGGCAATTCTTGAACTTCCTCCCACTACCACATGGACATGGATCATTGCGCTTTGCTTTTGAAAAATCGATTGAACCATCATTTGCCCGTGTTAAAAGAGCAGCAGCCTCATCTTTAAAACCGCTCTCAATAACATCAGGATTATTTGTAACAAATTGATTTGAAGTCTCCGTGTTAGTTGGTTCATTTATATATTCAACTTTTACCTCAATTTTTTCTAATCTATCAGTAATAGTATTGTTGATCTCTGAAACTAACGCATCAAATAAAATTCTTGCTTCTCGCTTATATTCGACAACATCATCCAATTGCCCATAATGTCGTAGGCTTACCTCAGTTTTTAAATCATCCATCGTATCAATATGATCCATCCATAAAAAATCAATCGTATCCAAACAAATATTTCTGCAAACTTGAAACCAAACCATTTCGCCATATTCTTTTTCTCTATCTATTCTTAGTTCTTCAAAATTAAACTTTTGTGGATCAAGTTTTTTTGCTAACCACTCATACAAACCTTCACGTTTTTCAAATTCAGCAAATAAAATTCTGCGACGCATTCTATAAATTGATTCACGCTGAATATTAATAACATCATCAAACTCTACAAGCCTACGTCGCATATCAAAATTTATACCTTCAACCTTTTTTTGTGCACTTTCAATTGATTTGGAAATCAATCCAGCTTCAATTGGAACTTCATCACCAACTCCCATTCGAGTCATTATTGACTCAATTGTTGAACCTCCAAAAATTCGAACCAAATCATCTTGAAGCGACAAATAAAATCTTGATTCACCAATTTCACCTTGTCGACCTGATCGACCTCTTAACTGATTATCAATTCGTCTTGAATCATGTCTTTCAGTTCCTACAACAAACAAACCACCCAACGAAGTTATTTCATCAAATTTTTCTTTATCAAAAGGATCACCACCTAAAATAATATCAACTCCTCGACCAGCCATATTTGTAGCAACAGTAACCGAACCTTTTTGACCTGCTTGCCTAATGATTTGAGCTTCACGGTCATGGTGTTTTGCGTTCAAAATTTCATGTTTTACACCTAAATGTTTTAAATATTTTGAAATCAATTCAGATTTTTGAATACTTATTGTTCCGATTAAAATTGGCTGACCTTTTTTATTTCTTTCTTGAATATCTTTTGCTATTGCTTGAAATTTTCCAGTTTCAGTTTTATAAACAATATCAGGACGATCAACTCTCGCAATTTTTTTATTAGTAGGAATAACAACAACATCCAAATTATAAATTTTATAAAATTCTTCGGACTCAGTCGAAGCCGTACCAGTCATACCAGAAAGTTTTCTATACAATCTAAAATAATTTTGATATGAAATTGTTGCGACTGTTTTGTTTTCTGCCTGAACTTTTAGATTTTCCTTTGCCTCAATTGCTTGATGCAAACCTCGACTCCAGCGATTACCTGACAATACACGCCCAGTATTTTGATCAATAATTAAAATCTCACCATCACGAACAATATAATCTTTGTTTTTATGAAAAAAAACTTTCGCCTTTAAGGAGTTCTCAATCCGATGAACCGTATTAAAATCTTTTTCATAAAGATTTTCGACACCTAACTTTCGTTCGATTTTATTAATACCAAGTTCAGTTAACATTAAAAACTTTTCTTTTTCATCTTTAGTGTAATCAGTTCCTTCAACTAAACCTTCTGCAAGATGTGCAAATTTTAAATAATCTTCAGCGGTATCCGTTGATGGCCCAGAAATAATAAGTGGAGTTCTAGCAATATCAATCAAAATTGCATCTACCTCGTCAACGATCGCAAAATTATGATCACCATAATCGCCATTTGGATTTTGCTGTGAAATTCGGTTCAATTCTTTTGCCATGTTGTCACGCAAATAATCAAAACCAAAAGAACTCGCAGTCCCATAGGTGATATCTGCTTGATATGCCTGTGCACGACCAACAGGTCTTAAATGCTTTGTGTATTCGTCAATTACATCAGGAACCAAATATTCAACATCATAAACATAAGATAAGTCATCAACAATAACTCCGACAGTTATACCTAAAAAATCAAAAAGAGGTCCATACCAACCCGCGCCATGTTTTGATAAGTAATCATTTGGAGTAATCAAATGTGCACCTCGTCCAGTCAGTGAATTTAATATAAGCGGAAGTGTTGCAGTAAGAGTCTTACCCTCTCCTGTTTTTTGCTCAGCAATCTTGCCTTGATGCAAAACAATTCCAGCAATAAGCTGAACGTCTCGATGTCGTTGATTCATAACACGCAATGATGCCTCACGAATAATTGCATAAACATCAGGCAACAAAGCATCAAGCTTATCGTTCAAAACTTTAAAATCAACGTCTTTTGAGTCTTTTCTTAAATCTTCTTTAAAAGATAAAATAGCTTCTTTTAATTGAAGATCCGTGTATTCCTTATATTTTGATTCAAGATCATTTATTCTTTTTAAAATCTGCGTCGGCTTTGCAAGTTTAAATTTATTTGGGTTAATAATAGAGTCAATATAGCTTAAAAACATAATCTGGATTATATAGTTAAAAGGCAATCGTGCATACTGTGATTATAGTTTTCCAATCACAAAAAACAGAACCAATGCAATGATTATTCGATAAACAATAAAAATATTTAAACTATTTGTTTTCAAAAACTTCAACATAAAGCTTATTGCTACAAATCCTGACAAAAATGAAACCAAAATCCCAATCATTACATTAATCGAATCATTTCCTGCAAGAAAAATTTCATCTGCTTTTAAAATCCCTGCACCTAAAATTATTGGAGTCGATAACAAAAATGAAAATTCACTCGCAGAGTATCTACTCAAGCCTCTAAAAAGTCCCGTAGAAATAGTTGCCCCTGATCTAGATACTCCAGGAACAAGAGCCAAAGTCTGGCTCAAAGAAATAAATAATGAATCCCAAAACGTTAATTTTTCTTTTGAATTTTTTGCGCCAAATTTGTCAGCATAAAACATTACAGCCGAAAAAATTAACAAGCTCCAAGCAATCAGGGTAGGGGAGTTCAAAAATGATTCAAACTTTTTTTCAACAACATAGCCAATAATCGCAACTGGAATAGAAACAACAAAAATCGTAATCAATGTTTTGGTCTGTGGTCGTAATTTATCAGTATCAAAATTTTTTATACCATTGCCAAAAATCATTTCATTCAAATCAATAAAAAATGATTTAATAAAATCAAACCACAATTTTCTAAAATAAATAATCACTGCCAAAGATGTTCCTAAATGCAAAGCTACGTCAAAATACAACGGATGTTCTGGCCACCCTAATAAAAAGGGAACTAACCGCAAGTGTCCTGACGAAGATACTGGCAAAAACTCTGTAAGACCTTGTGTGAAACCCAACACTATCGATTGAATCAGGGTCATTTGATTCTCCTAACCGAAACGTCGTAATACATAAAAGCTACAGAAACTAAAAACGCTAAAGCCGCTCCTCCAATTACATCACTAATAAAATGTGCCTCAGCAATAATTCTTAATAAACCAACCATAATTGACCCAATTAACAGCAAGGTCAAAAGAACAAGCCTCGAAGAGTCAAAAGCAATTCGTTGGGATCTTTTCCAAATATGTGCAAATCTATGACAAACATTCAAAAAGAAGAAAAATGCAATAAAAGCCAAAGTCGTGTGTGTCGAAGGAAACCCACTCCCCTCATATGTATAAACTGAGACCGGGCGTGGCCTATTAACAAAGTCTTTTATAACTTCAGACAAAAATCCTGATACAAAAATCGCAACCAAAAAATCCGGCAGCTTAGCCTTATTCTTAAAAAACAGCCAGATAATAAGACCTAAAATCAACAAAACCACAAGCCCATCACTCAACAAATCCGCCCAAACTGGCAACGACAAACCACTTTTAAACATGAAATTCACCATTAAAACATTTTAGCACTAAAATCTCTCCTCAAACTAACAAACCCTGCATACTATGGGTTGACACAAATAGACTCAAATGATACTCTTTAAGTCTGCAATTCTTGAGGGCAAAAAAAAATAAAGGAGGTGCCAAATGGCCGATCAGCCATAACTCAAGTGGGTCGCGTTTAGCGTGACAAGTTTTTTTCTCAACACGAGAAAAACAACCGAATCACATATGCTAAACGCGACCCAGAATTTTATAAATACTCAAATAAAATAGTTTTTACACTTCAAGGCTTTTTGTTTTTACCAGCATCAGGATCGAAATCTTTAACTTCAGTTTTTCCGAAGATTAAATCTAACATCTTTGCAGAACTTAAACCAAGCTCATTCAAAAGCGTCTTATTCTGACCTTCATCAAAAATCTGTTCAGCAACATACTCAGAAATTGGACCAATTCCATTGGACTGAACAAAAGCTTCTCTAGCTGCTTTAATATTAAATTCTGTTTCTAAACCCGCATCCTCTCCAGCATTATTTATTGAATTAATTGGCATATACATATTATGCTTAAAATTTTTAATTAATGCAAATCAAACAAATCCAACAACTAATAAGGACTTTTAACATCTTTCACATATATTTGTGTATTAGGATCATTTTTAGCACTTGTTATAAATTGTTCCAGTCCTTCGTATTCACTTGCAAATTCATCTGGCTTTAAAGTTTGAAAAGTATAATCTGGCGAAAATCTTGTAAAATCAATTCTCGGTTTTAGCCTTGTAATTCGATCAATATGCTGAGGATCAAAAACACTTAACGCAACAGTTTCACCAGAAAAATTGCTAAATACAATAGTACCCAGTGTCTTTTCTTCTGTAGATTGATAGCTAATCGAAACCTTAGTACCCAAACCACCGCTATTAATAATAGAAATCGCCTTTGCATACAAAGAGGGTAGCTCTCCGTCTTCAAAATCTTCAACACCCAAAAGGTCAAAAATCTTATAAACTTGATCTAAGAATTTAAACCTTGAAGGATTCTTTTGCATTTCAGCAAAAGCTACAATAAGTTCTGGGTTTGCAGGACTCAGTACTTCCTCATTGTTAACTGGCTTTACAGCTTCGTCTAGATTCTCGAGATTTGTTGGACCTTCAACGTGATCAGGATTAATACTTGTTACAGGTCCACCAAACAATTTTGATAGTTCTGCGTCAGTCATATCAATCAATAACGTCAAAACCAGTATACTTTCGCAAAACTTCTGGGACTAAAATTGTACCGTCTTTTTGTTGATAGTTTTCAATGACTGCAGCCAAAAGCCTTGGTGTAGCGGCTACCGTGTTATTCAACGTGTACACATATTTGGTTTCACCATCTTTAGTTTTATATTTCATGTTTAGCCTTCGAGCTTGAAAATCATTAAAATATGAATCAGAATGAGTTTCTCTAAACTTTTTTTGAGCTGGAAACCAAGTTTCAATGTCATATTTTCTTCTTTGCCCAGCGCCCATATCGCCTGTGCACATCAACAAAACTTGATAATGCAAACCTAGGCCTTGCAAAATTTCTTCTGCATAATCACGCATTTTATCGTGCCATTCACGTGTTAAATCCTCATCGGCTGGTAATAAAACAACTTGTTCAACTTTATTAAAAGTGTGAACCCTAAAAACACCTTTTGTATCTTTTCCGTGGCTTCCAACTTCTCGTCTAAAGCATAATGACTGACCAGTTAATTTAATTGGAAGATCAGACTCATTTAAAGTTTCATCCGCATAATATGCAGTTAGTGAAACTTCTGCAGTACCGACAAGTGCTTCGTCATCTTGAGTATAATAATGATCTTCTTGTCCCCATGGAAAATACCCAGTCCCTGTTAACCATCTTTTGTCGACCATTATTGGAACATTCATTGGTGTAAAACCCTTTTCAACCATAAAATCCAAGGCATATCGCAAAAGTGCTTGTTCCAAAATCATACCTTTGCCTTTTATAAAATAGCCTCTGAATCCTGCGATTTTTGAACCTCTTTTTGTATCAAGAATATCTAAATTCTCAGCTAAATCCATATGATCTTTTGGTTCAAAGTCGTATTCTCGTTTGTTACCTTTAGAATACAAAACTTTGTTTCCTGATTCATCTTCACCAATTGGTACATCTGCAGCTGGTGGATTTGGAACCCAAAGCATTAACGCATCAAATTCAGGCTTTAATTCAGCTATTTTTGACTCTTTTTCTTGAATCGTAGGCTTTAACAATGAAGCTTCAGCAATAATTTTCTTTTTTTCTTCAATATCTTTAGTCGTTTTGATTTGATCATCAAGTTGATTTCGTTTTGACCTCAATTCATTCAACTCAAGGGTTAAAGTTGATAACTTTTGATCGAGCTCCAGCAATCGATCTAAATCTATAGTTTTTAAGAGCTGCTTATTTTTTATAGCATCTCTAACTAACTGAACGTTGTTACGGATAAACTTAATATCCAACATATATAAATGAAAAATATGAACTAGAGGAGACGAATCAAAAGATCCGCGGTGCCACTCCCCTTTCCCAAAACTGGGACGCTCGAGGTATCAACAGAATTAAGCTCCAAAGCTGCTAGACTTTTTCAACGCTTTACAACATTATATCAAAGAAAACCGGTATAATGTCTACAAACAAAAAAATGAAGCCATACTACCAACAATTTACTCAAGAAATTTCAACCAAAAAGCAATATACAAATAATGAGCTAGATATAGCATTAGACACAATTTGCCAAAACCTTGATCTAACAATTTTAGGTAAACTCGAGCATAAATTTGACCCACACGGATATACAACAATTAGAATCCTAAGCGAATCACATATAGCACTCCACTATTGGCCAGAATACAATTTTGTTCACATAGACCTAGTATGTTGTAAGAAAGGATTAACAACCCAAAAATTTACTACAGTTATCAATGAGATATTTTATAAAAATAATAGCTAAAATATCGACCTAATCATTCGTATAGATCTTCCCAGAAAAAGATCCTGAGATCATTGCCTTTGTTTTTGGCGTCCGTTCAAGTTCATACAAAGTCGAATGGCTACCGATAGACTCTGCTCCATAATAATGACTAAAATTATCATTAATTGATCTCATATATAATCCTGATTTATTAATAATTTCTTGGATACCAATATATCGTTCACGAGCCAAATCACTTGCACCAAAATTCAAATAAATTTTTGCGCAATTATTAGTTTGCTTTAAAGCATCAATTGCACGTGATAAAAATAAATTCACGCCTGATTCAGTGTATGGCGGATCAATAAAAACAATATCGAATGCATTATAAAATTTTGGCTCTAATTTTTTTAAAGCATCGTACTCAACTGTTTGAATATTCAATTTATTTTTTTCTGAGATTTTTTTTATTACGTTTAATAAATTTTTATCAATTTCTAAAACTGTAATTTGACTAGGCAATTTTGTTATTGCTGCAACAATTGAACCAAAGTCATCATCACCAATAAATAAAATTTTTTTATTTTGCAAATCAAAATTTGATGACATATATTTGGCTCTTTTTATTGGAGTTTCTAAATCAGCATAAAATTGATCAAAATCCCTTTGTGCACCTGGCCTTTGCTCTAATGCAAATTCAATAAAATTTAATTCATCACGGCTAAATTTTAATTCATTTATATATTGATGGGTTTTTAAGGTTTGATATAAATCTTTTCCTTTTATATTAAAGCTGATAATACCGTTAACATTTGGATTGAAAAAATGAGTGAATGCTTTTTCAAATAAATTGATTGATTGCTTTGATAATCCTGTAGACCTAATTAATTCTGAATTTTGAATTCCAGATTCGCTCAATGATAAGAGCTCAACAAGTTTAAATATTTTCTTTAATGAAATACCTGATTGCTCTGAAAACTCTTGGATTTTAGAATATTCAATTGCTGCTTTCATAATCCTAACCAATCGGAATTTGATTTCATTCCATCTAAAACTATTTTTATAAAATCATCAAGCTCAATGCCCAATCGTTGTGAACATTGTGCAATTTGCTCACGATCAACGGCTTTTGCAAAGCCGTTTGATCTAAATTTCTTTTTAACAGATTCAAAATCGACATCTTTTAATTTTTTGTCTGGCATAACTAATGCACAGGCAACTATAAAGCCACTCAATTCATCGCAACATTCCAGAGCCCATTCCATTTGAGTTTCTGGCTCTCGTAAATTTGTAATTTTATTATTATGAGATTTGATTGCTAAACAAAGTGGATCAGAATCAACATCGTAACCAATCTCTTTTAACCAATCCAATGTTATTAAAGTATGTTTCGTCCAATCATCTTTTGTAATTTCGTAATCAGAATCATGTAACACTCCAAAAATCTCCCAAACTTCTTTTACCGGTTCAGTCGGTAATAGCATTCCTTTTGATTGAAGATAATCATAAATTGCACCCATTGATACAGATACGCCATAACAGTGCCTTCTTAAATTTATGTTTTGCATATGGCTATGCAAAAGGTCAATTGCGGTTTGTTTATTTAAACTCATAAGTATATGATGATTGCCTTAAAATTCCTTCTTTCAGATTTCTCCAACCTGTTTCAGAATAAATATCAGGCACAAAAACATGTAAACTTCCAGCTTCAATAGTTCCATTCTCCCTACGAGATATATGTGCACGAAGAGTATTCGATTCACTATCCTTAGGATAATGTGTTAATTCGATATATAACTCGCGATCAGTTAAACTACATCCATCAATTCCCAAGACTCTACAACAAATCGCAGTTGGATCATATTGAGAAATTTTGCTTTGCGTAAGTTGCATACCACTTCGTACTCGATTAATCATCCAAGGATTCAAATCAGAAAAATAAATTGATCCAAACTGCACAAATGAATGATTAATACCAAAATCTGTTAATGCTGGTCTATATAACCCCTCATACAAAGATTTTAAAGATTTAAGCTCATCAACACTCAATCTTAATACGTCAGGAATAAAATCTCCTATATTAAGTTGTGGATTTTCATTTAGTGGATCCGCCTCAAATAAATCAAGCATGCTCTTCAGGCTTTAACAAAGGAAACAGTACGCATTCACGGATTGTTTTATCCGCTAAAAATGAAAATAATCTTTCGCTCACGCCAAAACCTGTAACTGGAGGCATTCCGTATTCAAGTGCTCGAACAAAATCATAATCATGCATCTGAGCCTCTGAGTCACCTGCATCTCGTAATTTTTGTTGAGATTCAAAACGCTCTGATTGATCGATTGGATCATTAAGCTCAGAATACCCATTGCCCATTTCGCTTCCTGCTAAAATTATTTGATAGCGTTCTGTAAAATCTGGGCTTGATAAATCTCTCTTTGCCAATGGTGAAACTTCAACTGGATGACCGACTAAAAATGCTGGACCAGAAATTGTTTTACGAATGTTTTTCCAAATTAAATCAATCAAACGACCACGATCCGCAGTTGAATCAAATTCAGCTTTTAGCTCTCGAGCTTTTGCTGCTAAATCATCTTTTGTTGCTGTCATGATATCAATTTTATGTCGATCTAATATTATGTCTCGATAATTTATTTGTTCCCAAGTTTTATTCAAGTCAACATCGAAACCATTTATTTTAAATACTGTAGTACCAAAAGTTTCTTGTGCAACATACTTATACATTTCTTCGACTAAGGCCATTGAATCTTTATAATTTGCATATGCCCAATAAAATTCCATTTGAGTGTAATCTTGCAAATGTTCACGACTCATTCCTTCGTTACGGAATTGTCTGCCTAGCTCAAATGTTTTTTCAAAACCGCCTACCATTAATCTTTTTTGCCAAAGCTCTCCCATAGAAATTCTCAAATATACATCAATATCTAATGCGTTATGATGAGTTACAAATGGAGTTGCATCTGCACCTCCTGCACTATTTTCTAAAACTGGAGTTTCTACTTCGATAAAGTTTTTGCTTACCATAAAATTTCGGACAGCATTCCAAAATTTTGATTTTTTCAAAAACAAATCTCTAAGTTCAGGATTCAAAACTAAATCAACATATCTTTGTCGATATCGATCTTCTTCATCTTTAAGACCAAAATGTGCGCTTGGCATTGGTCTAATAGATTTGGTTAAAATTCGAATCGTCTGCAACAAAACAGAAATCTCACCACGTTTTGTTTTTGTTACTGTACCTGTTGCTTCAACAAAATCACCGATATCTAATAACCCAAAGTTTTCTAATCCTAAATTTTGAGAATTTTTATCAAATGGCTTAACTTCATCTGTTTTTATATAAAGTTGTATTTTGCCGCTCGCATCACGAACATCACCAAAAATTAATGCACCGTGTTCTCGCCATGACATTAAACGACCACAAATTGTTACCTCATTATTTTCATGTTGATCAAAATTTTCTACTATTTCAGATATGTTATGAGTTCTATTTGATTTGGATGGAAATGGTTCGAGTCCGAGTTCTTGTAGTTTTTTTAGTTTTTCAATTCGGATTTGTCTTAAACTTTCTAATGGAAGTTGGCCTTCGGCCTGTGAATCTTGGTTTGAAGTATTATGATCATTCATGTGATCAATTTTATCATGTAAAAAGGCTGTATTTACGTTTGAATTAATAATTTATATCTTTTAGTCGATCTCTAAAAGCATCTATAAATTCATAGTGTTCGTATTTTTTGAAAAATTCATTTGCAGTAACTTCTGTACCTTCCCGTTTTATATCACCAATCTCTTGTGAAAGTTGATCCAAACATGCAAAAACTTTAGGAAAATCTACCGTTAAAAATTTATCTGAAGTAATAGTAGCTGCATTATTCATCAAAAAATAATTAAAGGCAGCAACATATCCACGTACATAATAAGTTAAACCTCTGCTTGTGTTTGCAGGATTTTCATTTCTCAAAGTATCGCTAAAAGCACGTCCAATAAATAATGTTAATAGCATAGATTCATAACCTCGGTGTGATAATGCACCTTGCAAAACATGATGTGAAGCAATCTTTAAACCGATTAATGAAGAATGTAATTCTCTAATAGGAAAATACATATTCTTTAATCTTTTTACAGTATCTGGGTATTTTATATAACCTTCAGCGATTTCATGTGCAAGAACATTTCGAATTCCTGCGCCAAATAAATCTTCATCTGAAAATTGCGATAAAGTTTCTTGATCCAAGATTCTTTTTAATGTAGGAATTAAAGATTCTTTTTCTCTTCTAATTATATTATCTGTGTAAACAATAATTTTGGTACCAAAATCTGCAACCTTATTAATATCATTTGGGTAATTTGACCCACGTGCTGGGACAACATATTGATGTCCACTTGCTGCAATCAAATCGTCAACTCGAACTGACGTGTTTGATTTTAAAGTATCTACTGATTCAATGTTAGTTAATTTGATTGCTTTTACAGTTTCTATGTATCTCTCTGGATTAAAATCAGAACGTTCAGATGAAAATCTAATAGTACCTTGAAAAGCGTGTTTAATACTCATCATTCCATCTAAATATGATTCGATTGGCGCTAATTGAAAATCTAATTTATTACCTTCAACCTTTAACCAAAAATTTTCAAGATCTTCCCAACTATCATCAGAACATGCTTTTGATAGTTGCTTTAAGTAATCTTTAACTTGAGGTTCAATATCTAAATTTGAAGCTTCGATAGCAAGATCTGAAATCTGCTTTAAATACTGTTCATATTCTTTATGAAAAGGGACAGAAAATAGAGCTCCGGAAGGATCTCTTTTCACTACTGTATATGGGTCTAAAATTGAAGAGTCATTTAAAGAAGCTGCTATAAGCTCATCTTTATTTGTATCTTTTGGATAAAAATTTGAACCTGCAAAAGATTTGTCTAATTGTAAATTATAAATATCTCCTGTGATAACCAACATTTTTTTCATCAGAACAACAGCGTCTTTTTCGCTCTGTGATAATCTGTTTAAATCAAATTGGTAATCTCTGTAAAAATTCATTTTATTTCAATTATTTTGTAATGGGCCACGATGACTGGTGTTTTAACAACAACTACATCACCTTTTTTGGCACCAAGCAAAGCTTTTCCAACTGGAGATTCTACTGAAATCAATCTCTTTGTAGGATCGGCCTCAACTGAACTAACAATTCTAAAGGTATCTTTTTTACCAGAAAATTCTACAACAACGTTTGCACCTAATTCAACAACACTAGCGCTCTTATCGACTTCAGCAATTGTTGTATTTGCTAATACATCTTCGATTTCTGAAATTCGACCTTCGATAAAACCAAATTGCTCTACAGCAACATCGTATGCTGGGTTTTCTTCTACTCCGCCCATCTCTCTAGCTTCTTGTATTTTTTTAGCAACCGTAACTCTAGATTCATTTCTCAAAGCCTCTAGTTCTTCCTTTAATTTTTTGTAACCTTCTTCTGTTATAAATGTTTGTCCTTTTGTCATTGCTCTATATCAAAATATCATAAAATCAGGCAATATCAATAATCTTGTATTTGATAGTACCCATCGGAATCTTAACCTCAACAACATCTCCGACAACTTTTCCTAGCAAAGCTTGTCCAATTGGAGACTCGTGCGAGATTTTACCTAGTGTAGCATTAACCTCTTCTGAACCAACAATTGAGTAAGCAACTTTTTGTTTTTCAGACTCTAAATGGACTTTTGAGCCAAAACTAACAACTCGTTTCGAGCTATTTGATGAATCGCTATTGTCTACGATTTCCGCATTCTTAAGAATCTCTTCGAGTTCAGCCATTCGACCTTGTACTTGAAGTTGTTTTTCTTTCATAACGGTAAACATACCATTTTCCTTAAGATCACCCATCGATCGAGCAAGATTCAACTGCTCCAAAACATGTGGGTATTCAACATTTATAAGCTTATCAAGCTCTATCTTTAAATCCTCGTATCCTGTTTTAGTTAATAATATTTTTTTATCCATATAAATTCCTTTCAATGTGTTCAAAAACAAACACTCCAACTTTATGTAAATATTGCGATAACAGTTAAATTTGATTTAACCCTTAATTACTATGGATTAAGGTATCCAGCAATGTTCGATTTGAACTTTAAAATTTTACTATTTAGTGCAAACTAGTCAACTAACCGTATCAAACAATTAATCGGTCTAGAACACTAGAACAGGAATTATAGCTAAGACAATTGGTTCTGACAAGCCCTAAAGGGTCTGGTAAAGGTTAAAAGTAAATAAAACGTATGTTATCATTTTGATAGTCAAAAACGCCTATAATGGTCATTATAGATTGATAAAAGGCCCTATCGTCTAACGGTTAGGACAGCAGGTTCTCATCCTGTAAATCGGGGTTCGATTCCCCGTAGGGTCACCAAGCAAAATGAGACTCACCAATAGGTGGGTATTATTTTGCTTGTGAACTTATAAGGCAACGAACCATTTGTGCTACCGCACAAAGTTCTGGGCGAAGCCTAGCGAACGCAGTGAGCGCTTCCCCGTAGGGTACTAAATTAAGCAGCAATCAATTTCTCTTGACGTTATGACTGGAATCAAACCATTGCAAAGCAAGTTCTGCAATTTGCCAAAGTGAGCAAAGCGAACTTTAGACAAATTGGAAATCGAGCAAAGCGAGATTTCATTCCCCATAGGGTCACCCCTACGACCGCACATATCCCCAAAGCTGATAAATAGTTCTAATCGGATGTTTCTTCCAATCCTTTGAAATAAATGAAAAATATTCAATGACTAAAGAATGAAATATATTTCCATATGTTGGATATGGAGTCATGAAATTTGCGAGTTTTAGTAATGGAATTTTTTCATCAATCATTAATGTAAAAACATTTATTAAATCTTCCGCAAAATCACCAAATAATGATGCCCCAAGAATATATCCATAACGAATATCTACAAAAACTTCACCGTAACTTTCTTTATCATAATTAGTTTTTGCTCGGTCTAAATTTGCGAAATCAAGTACAAATTTTTTAGAGAAATTATTTTCTTCAAGCTGACCGGCACTCGCTATAGTTGGCGACGTAAAGGTAACCCTTGGCAAAGACCTTTCAGAATTTTTAGCAAATGGAATTAATATTTTTTTCAAAACAAATTTTCCTTGGTTTGCTGCAAGATGTGTAAATTGTGGGTTTTGAGTACAATCACCAATCGCAAAAATATTTTTATTGGCTGTGTATAAATTTCTATCGACGACTATTCCTTTTTGTGAATATTTTATATTTGCATGTTCAAGTCCTACTTGAACATTTGGCTTTCTACCAATTGCAATCAAATAATAATCTGTTTCTGGAATATTCGTTCCATCCTCAAGATACAATCTATTGTTTTCTAAATGGTCAGCTTTTAAAGGAAAATATTGAACTCCTAATTTTTTTAATGATTGTAAGCTTCTTGCAGAAATTTCTTTAGGTTCACGAGATAAATAATCAGGCGAAAGCATATATGTTTCAACGCCAAAACTTGCACATGCTGTCGCAAATTCTGCACCAATAGGTCCTCCCCCGATTATTGTGATTGATTTTGGCAACACTGATAACTCAAAAAAATCTTCATTTGTAATAATTTTTTCTACCGGAACACCAGAAATTGTAGCTCTTGTGGGACTACTACCTGTTGCGATAATACATTTTTTTCTAAAACCAATAATTGCGATTGATTTGTCTGGGTATATAACCTTTACGCTTTTTCCATTAATAAATTCCGCAGTGCCATCAAAATATGATTCACCTAATACAAGTTTATTTTCTTCGTGTGTAAATTCTTGAACCATTTTTCTAATTGAATTTAAAGATTCATCTTTTATCTTAGCTTTTTTAACTGGATCAATGGTTAATCGATATTCTTTGGCCAAATGCAAAAAAGTTTTTGATGGAACACATCCATACTGAGTACAATCACCACCAATATTTTTTGAAACTATTGCTACATTTTTTCCTAAATTTTTTAATCCAACATATGCCAAAAGACCACCCGATCCTGCACCAATTACTAAATAATCAAAAGTTTTTTCTGTATTCATATTGTGTATTTCTTTTTAATAAATTTAGATAAAAGCAAAGTGCTTAAAAATAAAAAAATTACAACAAAAAAATAATATGGGTTTGCAAATGAACCACCTAAAAACGCAGACAATAATAATCCTGGAATAATTCCAATAAAAGTCGCAAGAGCAAATGATTTATATTTAATGGAACTTGCACCTGCAACATAACCGACAAAATCAAATGGTGCAAAAACTAAACGTAAGCATAAAATTGCAATAAAATCATTTTGCTGAAAATATTTCTCAAAAGATTTTACAAACGATTTATTACTACCGAATTTTGAGAGTATGTCTTTCCCAAAATATTTCCCAATATTGTATGAAACATATGCACTCAAATTTTCAGCAACAACTAAAATCAATATCGCCTTAGTTGCTCCAAAAAGCAATCCAACAGAAACACTTAAAATAGTCGCAGGAAAAAATATAAATGGCCTTATCACAAATAATAAAATAAAGAATAACGGCGCCCACCAACCAAATTGATTTATAAAATTTGCAAGAACACGAGGATAATCAGAAATCGGAATCTGCAAACTAATAAATTTCCATACAACAAAAATCAACAACAAAATCCAAACTACGATTATAAGAACTTTTAGATTTTTTTTGTTCATATAATTTTAATGTTATTGTGTGGAATAAAAACTATGGGCAAACACAAGAATTAACTCTTTCGTATAAAAGTTTCAATCTAATTATTAAACACTAATCCGGAATTTTTAAAGATGTCCAACACAAGTGTTGCCATTACTATCGCTATTTGTTCCATCTGGGCAAATCGTATTTGACCAAATTGCACCTGTAAAATCAGCAACCGTTAAAACATGTGAATTAAGAAGAGTTGCATTTGTAAAATTAGCGTTGGCCATATTAATTACACCATTCATTGGAACATAATTAGTTCCACTTGTGCCTGCATTTAAATCTGAAAGATTTGCGTTAGAAAAATCAGATCCAGCAAAATCACCAAATCCAATATATGAGCCATTAAGGGAAGCTCCTGAAAAATTTGCTCCATGTGCAATAACGTGTGATAGTCCTCCACCATTTATCGAAGCCCCAGAAAAATTTGCTCCACTTAAATCAGAATAACCAAAATCAGGTCCACCCAAATTTGTGTTCGAAAAATTAAAATTTCTAAAATTACGATAAGTTGCCCAACCCCAAGCTAATGGGCCTTTATTACTAAGATCTGTACTTAAAAAATCTCCTGGCCCAACTCCAGTAGAGCCACCACCCGAACTCCAACTAATAGGTGTTTCATTAGAAGTACACGTGTCAATTCCGGTTAATATTCGCAATGTACCATTAACTTTAATACAACCATTAATCGTATCGCCTGCACTGTATACAAGCCTTGAAGTAAATAACCCAATTAATATACCAAACAGTACAGTCAATACTACAAATTGGTATCGGGATAGATTTATTGTTATGTTCATATACTAATTAGCGTACACCTACTTTAAATTTTTGTCTTATAAAGTTTAAGATTTTTATTATCTTTCATATCTTTGCAAAAGCACGTCTCCATCTATAAAAACATTCTCCGTAAAATTCATCAAAGTTTGCCCTGCGTTTTCGCCATATTTCTCTCGTTCTTTTTTGGAGATTACAATATATTGAATTTCATATTTGTTTAAAAGATCTTTGATTTCATCAATAGAATTAGACTGATAAATTTTTTCGACCTCGCCCATTCTTGTTGATATTAATGGCCAGTCATCTCGCCAACCTAACTCATGTTCATTCCATCCTACGACTGTAGGTAAACCGGTATAAGATGAAATTAAGGAATCCATCGTATATGGTTTTCCAACGGCTTCTAAAATTACTGGCTGACCTACAATATTTTTTGATAACCAATCAATTAAACTCCGTTCACTTAAATAGCCAAATTCTAAATATTTAGTTCCATCAATTGATTTATATTCATAAGTTGGACCTACTACATATCGTACTGAAACAATTGTGTATTTAATTACGTAAAAAAATAAAAAAGTGACTATTACTAAATTCGGAATTAACCATGGCTTTTTCGGCAATGAACTAAGCCCTTTAAAAAGTATATAGCCGGAAGACACGCCCAAAACGATCCAAGCTTGATACCACAATTTAAAAATTGTATTTGCCAAATAATATGGTGGATTTAATTTAAAATAAATATCTTTTAAGAAAACTATGTTTGGGACAAAGATCAACAAAAGCCCAAAAAATAAAAGTACTAATACAAACGAATCGCTTTTATTAAAAACATTGCGATATGAAATATTTACAACATATAAAAAAGTTATGGCAATAAAAAATCCGAACATTCGGATAACTGGCGCAAGTCCGAAATGACTGCTAACAAAACCTACACCACCAGATGCCGGTTGGAAGTTCAAATAAAAAGGCAAAAAGAAAACTAATGAAATTAGCAAAACAGATAAGATTGGAACAAATACTTTTTTTATAAAATTCTCGGCGTTAGATATTTTCTTGAAATTATTTATCAAAACGGCTAAAGCAAAAAATGGTAAATATACAAAAAAATCCCAACTATTCACGGCCGCTAACGCACCTAAACTCAAAGAAGTTACCAAGAAAAATAATTTCGAACTTTTAACTTTTGCATCAAATGAATAGCTCATTACTAATGCAACAAACAATAATACGAAAGGAATATCTAGAATATGAGCGTGCAAATCGCTAATCAAAAAACTATATGCCGGGAATTCGTTTATTGTAAATTCAATCAGGCTTCTCGCATCTGCATAAAAATAATCTGTTACTTTTTCAAACAACACTTTATACATGTAATCTAAATTGCCCACAGAGGTAACAATCAACGCCCCTAAAAATGATATAAATATTGCCAATAAATTCTTAACCTTAGATTTATCCTTTTCGATATTTATTAAATTTAAACCAATAGAAAAGACACTCAC
Organism: uncultured Candidatus Saccharibacteria bacterium; assembly: GCA_964510925.1. Classification (GTDB taxonomy): domain Bacteria; phylum Patescibacteriota; class WWE3; order 2-01-FULL-39-13; family 2-01-FULL-39-13; genus CAZEDS01. Next base: position 46,025 of record CAZEDS010000004.1, on the reverse strand, counting down.
AAACGATAAAGCATATATATATGCAACATTTAAGTTATAAGAAATTCCACTTGGAATTTGTGTAAGCTTATTAATGATTGTCAGGCAAAAATGTCCAAAGTAATAATAATTAATTGCAAAAGGACTAAACCAAACATCTTTTGGTGGAAGAGATTCTCCACGGAAAAGTCCGTTGATAATTGCATAATCCATAAACTTCTCGATGCCTTCAATTCTTGGATTTGAACCCCTATAAATAAGCATTAATATAAAGGCAAACAGAAATAAAAATTCCTCGAACAAAATTATTTTCCATCTTGAACTGTATCGATCCAAAACTTTTTTATATGCGCGAGTAAAAACGGAAACCAAAAAAAATGCCAAAATTACAAGCCAAATAGTTAATGACGAATATGGAATCTTAAATACAGAACTTAATATCCAAGTTAAATATGAGATTAACAACAAACTTAGAGTACGGTTTAAAGGATATCCACGATCAGCATTAAATTTAAAAATCCGAACTGATATTGGCAATGAAATTATCGAATAAAGAATCGACAATAAATAAAATTGCAAAATATAAAAAAACTCTATTGTTTCAAACATAAATTATTATTTTAATGACTGCCTAGCGAGATTTATTACCTGTGAATAAAATCTCAAATTATGTATAGTCGCTAGTCTAAATGCCAAGGTATCATCAATTTTAAACAAATGGTTCAAATAAGCTAAGCTATAATTTTTACATGTATAGCAATCGCAATATTCACTTATAGGTGAAGTATCTGATATATATTTTTCACGTGCAATATATAAATACTCATACCAAGATTCTTTTTCTTCATCAAAAATATTAGTTATCAACGAAGGCTCTTTATTAAATCTATAAAAACGTTTATGTCTTGCATCTCGAGTGGGCAAAACACAATCAAAAATCCCATATCCAAAAGCAATACAATCAACCAAATCTTGCGGTGTTCCTACACCTAATCCGTATTTAGGTTTTGAATCTGGAGTTACTGAAGCCACATGCTCAATAATTGATAGATCGAATTTTCCAGTAGAATCAAAAGTCCATCCTCCCAACCCATATCCATCGAAACCAATGTTTTCTAATTCAGTTGCACTACGTTCTCTTTCTTTAAAATCATGTGCACCTTGAACTACGCCGAATAACAGCGGACGAGTTGAATCATCTAATCCTCGTTTTTGACACTGTTTCAAAAACTCTTCTTTGCATCTGGCAGCCCATTCAGTTGTCCAAGTTACGCTTCGGGCGATCTCATCTGGATTCGCTCCAAACGGAGTGAAATAATCAAGCACAATCATGATGTCTGTTCCAAGGTCAAATTGAATTTGAATACATTTTTCTGGAGTGATGTTGTAGATCTTTTTTCCGCTTTTAGAATGTAAGTTAAAAGTCACACCTGTATCTCGATCAATTTTCCCTAATGATTTATTTTTATGAATCAATGAAAACATTTGAAAACCACCAGAATCTGAAATTACAGTTCCATCATAATTCATTAGTTTTTTCACTCCACCAATTTCGCCTATTACATCGGCACCTGGCTGCGACAGCAAATGATAAGTATTAACAATTATGCCGTTTATACCTGCGTTTTTGATATCTTGCGATTCAAGCCCACGGATTACTGCTCTTGTAGCATCTGGATAAAAATCTGGTAATTCAATGTTTTTGCCCCTAGCTGTTATTTGCCTTATATTAGTTTTCATTCTTGCCATTTTCCCATAGATAAATTTATTTTAAAACTTGCAGGAATAACACACTTAAATACGCACAGAGTATTATGATGTGCATTCCTGCAAAAATTCTAGTTTGCTACAAATGGGAGATAGGATTTAAAGGTTTTTTCCTCAAAATCTGTAAATACGGAATATCCAGGATCACCTGAATATTTGTCAGCACGTTTGAAGTTAAGTTGCATTGAATATGTTTTTCCGGCATCAAGTTGGTGATCCAAGATGTATTGAGATACTCCATTTGGACTGCTTGTATTTACTTGAGCTTGAAAAGAACTGTTTTTAGCTGCAACAAATTCAATCGTATAAACGCCAGTCATCAGGTATTGAATCATTGCCCTCGTACCATAAATAGTTGCACCCTCTGAACCTTCAGCTGTAATTGATTCAACGAAAATACTTCCGCTTCTAATTTTAGAAACAACATAACCGCTCCTACTAGAATTTGAATCAAAACCAACAGATAGCTCTCTTCCTGAAGGATCAACGATTCTCAAACTAACATCTCCACTAGAAATCAACTCAAAAGATTGATTATTCTTGATTGGTGCAAAATAACGAATAGACGTTGGCCCTTTTGGATACAATTTAAGCAATTGATCCTCTTTGGAAATAGGGTCGTTCATGAGATAACCAAGATGATTAAATCCAGTTCCAAGGACAAAGTGTTGACCACGACCTGATTGAACCTCCATTACAACAGTGTTTGCGGTACATAACTCAGATTTGATTCTTTGATCATCAACCTTTATAGTATCCCTAACAAATTCAATATCCAAACCAAGAATTTCTTTGGCAAACTCACTAACACGCACAAACGAGATAAAACCACCTGAATACCCTGAATTATTTTGCAACCACTGATTAAGCTCTGCTGGAGTCGTCCCTCTTTGACCATTTTTTGAAGACTGTTGATTAAGCATCATCGTTACCGCAGTCAAAGCACAACCCCAATTTTTAATCGTAGGTGCAAAGCCATTAAAACCGTTCCAACTTAACTCACCATAATGATCGTTTGCCCAAAGTGGATCATTTTGAAAAATTTTTGTCACCTCGCTTTCGCAATATACATCACGATCAAAAAACACATCGTCAAGAGTAAACGAATTCACACCTTTAAACTTATCGTCAAAACGAATTGTAGAAACTTCTACACGCATAATAGAACTTTGTGTAAAAATTTCATATTTTTTATTTGGCGTTCCTTTGGGGAAAAAATTGGGGCCATTTAAAAAATCTTGCCGCAAAAGTTGGTTATTTGAATCGAAAACTTTAACGCTCAAGGAATATCCAGCTGTGTAGAAAAACCCAAAGCGATGAACTTTGGATTCTGGATTACTAAAAGCGAATGTAATACCTTGCCAAGGCGCCAACAAATCAACCAACACATTCAATCCGGATTTGGGCTCATAATGCGGAGTATTTAAAGAAACACCTTGAGTAACGATTCTTGCTCCCAAAATTGTGACTCCCAACTTATTATAAAAATTTGTGACATCTGCCCAATTATTAAAATTCTCAAAATCAAGAATTTTAGTTGCATAAGTGGTTTCAATTTCCTGCCCAGGTTCCTGAGGTACTTCCTCAGAAAAATAATTGAAACCACTTGCAACATGAACATTCTCAGCTGGTGAATTGTTTGCGGGCTCCACGGCTTGTGCAAAAACCAACTCAGGCAAAGCAACGAAAACGCAAACAATTACAACACAAACTTTTGACACAAAAGAATTTGTAAACATACTATCTCCTTTTCATTTTTTAGTGTGCAAATGCTAGAATGTACTAACAAGTAAAAGATATGCGCATTGCATTTCTTTATACTTAGTAGTTTAAAAAACCAAAATTAAAACTTTTATAAAAATTCTTTATGAAAACCTTAAAATCAAAAAAATTTTTGATAACAATAATATTAATCATCCCATTAGCCGTAACAATATATGCGATTTGGGAATATAAAAGAAAAAGCGAAAACGTAATAAATAACATCTATGAAGAAAAAGTCCAAGGTGAATCGACCATAAAAATTCCTGATTCAGTAATAAAAGACATCCCATTGTTGCCAAATTCAGAAATAACAAGCTTTGATACATCAAACGAGACAATAAGTTTTTCCATCGAAACAAACAGCAAAGAACAAGATATTAAAAAATTCTATGATGAATATTTCAAAAAAAATAATTGGAAACTCGTCAAACAAAACACCTACCAAAAAGAATCAAAAAATATAAATTATCAAATTGCAGGAAATATTGTAAAAATAGTAATCTTCAAATAAGTTTTATTTTGTACCAACCGCAATAATTGCGCCCCATGCTCTATATACGCTTTTAAAAGAATCCGTCGCTAAAACCTCATCACCACGGGTAACAGTTCTATTAAAAACCACGGTTGCACCACCTACTGAATATTCAAGTTGTTTACGAGTACCCTTTGGCAAAGTTGGGTCATCCATATATATTGTTGCTGGTGCTGCTTTTTTATTAGTAATTTGAGGCGTAGAAACTTCAACTTTTCGACCATCAGATTTTCCATAAATAATAAAATCTAAAGTCATCTTTTTTACATCTAAATCAGCATCTACCAAAATATACGAATTAGTATCATTTTTAAATTGGAAATCCACCGATGGATAATAAATAGTTGCATCAATACCTGGTGCCGATCCTTGTTCATAGTAACCGACACGATATGAATGTGCATTTCGCTCAAGTATTGGCAAACCTGAATTAAGTGCAGATCTAAATACCGTTGTAGAAACCTGACAAACACCACCACCATCGCCTAAAACAGTACGTCCACCGCTTATTACTTTTGCTGGGCCAAATCCATTTTCTCTAGTTACAGGACCAACAGATTTTAAAAACGAAAAAACTTCACCTGGAGCAACGATGACTCCATCAATCTTTGCAACTGCATTTTGAATATTTTTGACTCTCCCTGAATCTGAACCTCTAAAGCTTGATTTACCGATACCTAAAACATCAACAATTTCAAAATCATTTTTTACTTGAGGAGCTTTGGATTCATCCACAATGAGTAAAATCTCAGATTTTTTTTCTAGCAAATTGGCCTTTGTAAGCTCAAGTGTTTTTTCAATGTTTAGAGCACGACCAGTTAATGAAGATTCAAACTTGATTGCTCTTCCATCTTTTACTTCTAAAACTTGAGCTCTTGGATTTCTATTGATTTCGTCTGCTATTACGTTTAGTCGATCAATAATAACTTGATCATCGATCAAAAATTCCGATCCTGTATTCTTTTTTATTGGCTTAAAGATCATCAAAATATCATTTGGTAAAAATGGCCAAACCTTTTCTTCAAATTTAAATACGAATTTAGCATCAATATATTCCTTAAGCGCTGGTTTTAGTCTTTCAATATCTAACAATCTTAATGTCGGTTTTAGGGCGATTATTTCAACATCAACATCTCCAGAATTAAGTGTAGTAAATCGATTTAAAATAAGATTCTTTGCCAATCCTTCATCAAATGTTTCTCCACTTTTTCCTTCTACCAAAACAATTTCATCACCACTTAATTGAAAGTGAGGTTCTTCAAAAGATTTTAAGGCTTCAATTCGAACAATTGTAGTTAATATTTTTAATTGATCTTCATCATAGCTATATTCATATGTAATATCATGTCGATCAAATAGGCTCAAAAACTTTTGTTTAAAGGATTCAATATAATTACTTTCTCTGCCAACTAAAAAAACTTTCTTTATAGTTGCCTTTTTCAAATAAACAAAAGTAATATCTTCTTGTGAAATATGACGGGAGTAATCTTTAACTTTTATTGTTGCTGAAATATCTGCAGATGTTTGCTGATCAACGATTGCTGATAACTCGGATACTGTTTTTCCACCGACAGGAACACCATTCAAATAAACATTTGGCAAAACCTTATCAGCATAATTAAAATGAAAATATATTACAGCAAAAAAAACGATAAGATATGAAATCAAAAAAAGCCTACCAATAATCCGATAGATCGAAATCTTTTTTAAAATTGATTTTTTTGTTTGGGATACTTCTCCACTTTCTCTAATTTTAGGCATTGCTAAAATATTCTACTTTTTTAGTGGTCTATATAGCAAGGCTAATTTTCTTAATCTATATATTTGTATGCATTTTCTTTTATCCACGCATGGTGTCTTTTATATGCACGATCAATTTTTTGTACTTCGAACCAATATCTATCGCTGTGGTTCGGCTCATTTAAGTGAGCTAACTCATGCTTTATGACATATTCCATAATAGGCTTTGGGAACTTGATTATCTGCCAATTAAAATTAAGGTTTTTCTTTGTTGAACAGCTACCAAGTCTCGTTTTTTGATTTTTAATAGCAATGCGGTTGTATGAAAACCCATGTTTTTGAGCAATATTATCGACTGTTTTCACGATTATTTCTCGAGCGTATTCCTTGTGTTTATGATAATTATTCTTAGATTTCATGCGATTAACCCTTTTAGAGCGCCTAACTATAACTTGTATTTTTTTTGGGCAGTTTATATCAGAATCCAAGACAAAAAGCTTATTAAATGCGCATTTTCGCATCAATTTCTTGAGCTTTTGAAATGCTTTGCTTCTTGAGGGATTGATATTGCAAATTATAGCAGTTGAGATTTTATTTGAGTACACGCAAAAAAAGCTTAAGAATGGAGGTTTTGGACATTTATGCCAAAACCCTCCATCCAGAATTAGTAAATTTTACTTTAAAGCCTTGTCTAGATATTTAGCAAAAGTTGCATATGGAGCGTATCCTTCCATTGCTTCACCTTGAATTTCTCCATTTGAAGCGGACTTGCCAACATAAAAAGTAGGTGTTCCATAAGATTCAACTGCAAATGCAGCATTGATATCTTCATCTATTTCAGCTTCAAATTTCTTAGTATCCATACAAGTTGTAAAAGCACCAAAATCAAGTCCTAAATCTTTAGCGATTTTATCTAAATCAGCTCTAGCTAAAACTGGTTTTCCTGAACCTGGAGTTGGTGCACGGCCAAATAACTGATCATGATACTTGAAGAACATCTCGTCTCCACCTTGGTCTAAAGCACAATTTGCAGCCAAAGATTTAGTTTTAGAGTCAGGATGCAAAGATTCCAATGGCAAGTCTCTAAATACCAACTTAATTTTGCCGGTATCTATATAATCTTTTTTAACTTGTGGATAAACTTGATCATAAAAAGTTTTGCACCATGGACAATCAAAATCAGAAAACTCGATTAAAGTTACTGGAGCATTTGGATCACCTAAAACAGGATCATCATCAATAGACATTTTTGCAATCTTTGGTCCTTTTGCTGCAGCAGTAGTAGGTTTTGGATTTGCACTAGTTGAAACATCAGCAAATTGCATATGCATTTTATTTGCCATAAACTCACGACCTGTTTTTGTTTGACTAGCAACCACACCCGCCAATACTATAAATGAAGATAATAATATAGAAAGTCCAATTATTGTGGCATGCATTGTATTAAAACCGCTATTTTTATTTGAAGAAGTTTCGCCAGAAGCAATTAATTCAGCGACTTCTGTTTCATAAGATTTATTGTAGTTTCCATATTTATTTAGGATCAATAACTTTCGTACAAATCTCAATTCTTGCTTAAGACCTTTTAATGTTGACTCAACTTGATTCGTTGGTTGGTTTGATTTATTTTTTTCAGACATACAAACATACTAGAGGGAGTACGCAACTTATACAAGTATATAAATTGCGTATATCAATAAAATCATTGCAGACACAATTGGAGAAAGCTCCATTATAAATGAATATTTTCCATAAAGTTTTTCTTTAAATTTACCCGCCAAAAGCACAACTATTGTAAGTGCCACAAAAATTCCCATACCAAAAGAAATTACTGCAGGAATTAAAATCCAAATATTTTTTGTAGAAAGGATCAACATAAAAATTGACCAACCAAAAACACAAGGTGCTAATCCAGATATAAAGCCAACCCAAATTTGTTCTTTAAATGAAGCACTGCTATCTATTTCGTGTGTATGCGTGGTTCCATCATGTGTATGTTCAAATGCCGAATCATGATGATGACTATGATTTTTATCTTCTACATTTGGTTTTAAATATTCAGCAATATTTTTAAACAACAAATATATTGCAATAAATAATAATGCATAAGACGCAAATTTCTCTAACAATGAAAATTTTGCGAATACATCTATAAAATTATTTAAAAATAAAAAAATCAACCCAACAACAATAATGTCGCTAATATGTGTGAGTGTAAAAATTGATGCATAAATGAGTCCCCTTTTGATACTCATGTTTTTATGCAAAATTGCAGAGGTTAAAATTATTTTGCTGTGTCCAGCTTCAATTGTGTGCAAAAACCCAAGCAAAAACACAATACCGACAACACTTAAAACTGAAATTTTCCGAAAGTCTACAGCATTTGGATTTATATTTAAAATTTTAGATAACTTAAATTTTTGAAAACTATTCCAAGCACCTCCCCAAAAGGATGTCTTAGATTCTGTAGATACCGATGATTTTATAAAATTTTGATTATTATAATTTGGATCTTCCGGGCTTAAATCGCTGTTAGTAGAGACAAAGTCACTTGGTTTATCTACTGTTACTAAATCTCCTTCGATTTTTATATTCGTAGAAGAATAGTATTTATTCATTTCAGCTTTATCCAAAAGCATCTCTCCATTTTGTATATAAATATTATTTGTAGAATATTGAAAATCTTCAATAAAAACATCATTTTTAATATTCAAATTAGACAAATTTTCTGGGCACTTAAATGAAAAAACCAAACGTGCGCCAATAGACAAAGGCAGCACATCATCTGTTTGAGGCAAATCTATAAAACGTCCTTCACATTTTTTTTCATTATTTAAAATTGAAAAATGGTTTAAAAAATACGATTGATAAAATTCATTATGCTCAGCTAGTTCATAAATATCTTTAGCATCAATATTTTTTTCACGCTTTAGCACAGCAGCAGCTTGAAACCAATTCATATAAAAATATATCGTAAGTTCATTAGCTGGAATTATTTTTCCATCTACTTCATTTTTTATATATAAATAAGAATCTGTTGTATCAAGTGGATGTGCACTAACACTACTAGGTAAAAATAAAGTAAATATTAATAAAATCAGAAATGCACTTGTAATTCGCAAGTTTTTTAATAGCATAAGTATAAACATCACGAGTATACAGCTTTATAAATCATTTGACATAAAATTTTTAATAACGTACAAAGGTTGCATGGAACAAAATTCAAACACAAAAACCAACAACACGATTTTAATTGCAGTAGGCTTAGTCGTTCTTGCTGCAGGATTATATTTTACATTTGCACCTGAAAATAAATCAGTTGATGCACCTGTTAAAGAGGCTACAAAACCAACTCAAACTGAATCACCTTCGCCAACACCTGCATCGACACCAAATCCTGAAGATAAAGGAAAATATTTAATAAAATCTGGCCAAGTTAGCTATACGGTCGATAAAAAATACGTCGGCAAAGAAGCTGGAAAAGTTACAGGAACTTCACCATTGGTCACCGGAAAAGGTTCATACAATGAAGAAAAAAGCTCAATCGATATAAAAGCTGAGGCTGATTTATCGGGACTACGATCAGATAATCCGGTTCGTGATGAAGATGTTCTTAAAATTTTAACCGAAAGTAAAATGGCAACATTTATGGTAAATGATTTAGAAGTAAAAAAAGATACAAAAATTGATACTCTAGTCACGGGTAATTTAACAATAAATGGGGTTACAAAACCAGTCGAATTCAAAGTAATGGGAACTTGGGATGAAAAAATGGTAACAGTAGAAGGTACAGCAACAATATTAATGACAGATTATAATGTCACACCTCCAAGCAAATTAGGTATATTTGCTGTTGACCCAAAAACGACATTAAAATTTAACGTCGTCGCAGAAGTTAATTAAAAAGCATAGATCGAAAAGCGGCTCGAATGAGCCGCTTTTTTTTTGCTTTATTTAGATCTCCTTGAAAGTGATCCCAAAATCCCACGAGTCAACTGACCTGTAAGATTTCGCACAAACGAAGTTGCTACAGATTTAATAAGTGATTTTGCAAACTTACTATTTGCAGCATCTAAAACGGCATCACCAGCTCTACCCATATAATTATCTGAATCAGTATTTTTTGAATCATCACCCATAGAGTTAGACATTTTTTTAGATAAAAGTTCGTATGCTGTATCTCGGTCAACAACCTCATCGTATTTATAAATCAAATTTGATCTTGAAATAATTGAATCCATTTCACTCTTAGTGATCGTATCCATCCTAGATTCAGGAGAACTATGTAAGGTATGAACCAATGGTGTCGGTTCACCTCGCTCATTTAATGCAGTTATTAATGACTCGCCTATTCCTAAAGAAGTAATTATCGTGTCTACATCATAAAATTCACTAATTGGAAAATTTTCTGAAACCAATTTAATTGCTTTTCGATCTTGAGCTGTAAATGCTCGCAATGCATGTTGAACTTTTAATCCAAGCTGACTAAGAATTATTTGTGGAATATCATTTGGAGATTGTGTACAAAAAATAATTCCAACACCTTTTGAGCGGATCAATTTAATAACAGTTTCCAATTGTCCCAAAAGTGTTTTTGAAGCTTCTTTAAAAATTAAATGTGCTTCATCAATAAAAATAACAAGTTTTGGTTGATCAAGATCACCTTCTTCTGGAAATTTCTGAAAAATTTCTGCAAGTAAACTCAACATGAAAGTTGAAAACATCTTTGGTTTATTTTGAATATCCATCAATCGCAAAATATTTATATAACCAAAACCACGACCATCTTTGCGCAATAAATCTTCAACATCAAAAGATCTTTCTCCAAAAAACATCGATGCACCTTGCTCTTCAATTTCTATAATTTTACGCAAAATCAAACCTGTTGAAGCGGTACTTAATGAACCGTAATCTTTTTTTAAATCTTCTTTTCCATCAGTTGTTAAATATTGAATAAGCTTACGAAGATCTTTTAAATCAACCAATGGAAGCAAATTGTCGTCAGCATATTTAAAAATTAGAGACATAATACTTGACTGAGTATCATTAAGCTCCAAGATTTTTGAAAAAAGAACTGGCCCGAATTCCGAAACAGTTGCACGCATTCGAACACCTGATTCATTCGAGATTGATAAAAATTCAACTGGAAAGTTTTTAGGTTTCCACTCAACACCGGTTTTCTCAACACGGTTCTGAATACCTGCATTCATTTGGCCCGGTTCCGATATACCAGAAACATCGCCTTTCATATCCATAACTAAGACTGAGGTTCCATGTTCAGACAACATTTCACACAAATGCTGTAAAGTTTTTGTTTTGCCTGTACCAGTTGCACCGGTTATCAATCCATGTCGGTTCAAAGTCTTAAGAGGAATCTTAACCAACAAATCTTTTATCGGCTCACCATCGAAAACTGCAGCACCCATTACAACGGATGCCCCTTTAAACGTATACCCCATATTAATTTTTGATTCAAAGATATTTTTCATAACTTGAAGTATATATTGAATTGCTAAATTTTGAACACACTGGCATGGTAATATGTTTTCAAGCTCAGTGCGAGCTTTAGCAAAGGAGTTTTTTTTGCTAGGTGGAGCGGATGTGCTCGTTAGCGATGGCGAGCTACAGTACCCAACCGTTTCACCTAGCGCATTTTTCTACACCAAAACATACGCTATAATGGATTGTTAAAATGAATATAATTAGCGTTAAAAATCTCACAAAAAAATATAAAAAAGGAACAGTAAATGCTGTAAACAATGTATCCTTTGAAGTTAAAAAAGGTGAGTTTTTCGCACTTTTAGGACCAAACGGAGCTGGAAAAACAACAATGATTTCGATGCTTAATACAACACTTTCAAAAACTTCCGGAGAAATTGAAATTGCAGGTTTTGATTCCGAAAAAAATGCAGATGAAGTCAGACAAAACATTGGTGTAATTTTCCAAAACCCAAGTCTTGATGCAAATTTAACGGCAGAAGAAAATATTAGGCTTCACACAAATCTTTATGGAATTTATTCATACCGCCCTTTTTATAAAATGATGCCTCAAGATTATAAAGAAAAAGTAAAGGAACTCGCAAAAGTTTTAGATTTAAAAACTAGCGATTTATTCAAACCAATAAAAACTTTTTCTGGCGGAATGAAACGAAAGCTTGAAATTATAAGAGGATTAATGCACTCTCCAAAAGTTTTGTTTTTAGACGAACCCACAACAGGTCTAGACCCTGTTAGTAGAAAAAATTTGTGGGAATATCTTCAAAAAGTCCGACAAGAAAAAGGCATAACAATTTTTTTAACAACACATTATCTTGATGAAGCAGAAGGAGCTGATACCGTTTGTGTAATTAATCATGGAAAAATAGTTTCCTTTGGCTCACCTGCACAACTAAAAGCAAAACTTGTGGATCAGTTCTTAATTCTTGAATCAAATAATAAAAATGAACTTGCCGCAGAGCTCAAAGAAATGAATCTCAAAATAGAATCAACATATCCGTTTAAAATTGATATTGTTGATTCAAAACATGCTCAAAAAATTTTACAATCAATAAAAACAGAACTTTCATCGATCAAAATTTTAAGTCCAACATTAGAAGAAGCCTATATTTCGCTAATTGATTCCAAAAAAAATAATGAACAACTTTAACGCAATAATCACTATCGCAGCAAGAGACTTAACAAAACTTCTTAGAGATAGAGGCCGAATGATCGCAAGTTTAGCATTCCCATTAATTTTCATTGGAATTTTAGGATCAAGCATGCAATCAAATATTGGTGACGATATTGGATATAACTTTTTAACATTTGTATTTATTGGAGTAATCGGTCAAACACTATTTCAATCAACTGCTGGTGGATTAATATCACTGATAGAAGATAAGCAAAACGATTTTTCTCAAGAATTATTCATCTCTCCGGTTTCAAGATATGCAATTGTTTTTGGAAAAATACTCGGAGAAACACTTGTATCATTTGTACAAATTTTAGGTGTCTTAATTTTTGCGTTTATATTTAGAGTTCCATTTGACCTTGGAATGTTAGCAAGCTTGTTTCCATTTGCATTTTTAACAGCAATTTTAGGAGGTTCCTTTGGTTTGCTAGTGATGGCCAATATGAGCGATCAACGTGCGGCAAATCAATTGTTTCCATTTTTATTGTTCCCACAATTTTTTCTAGCTGGAGTTTTTAATCCAATAAAAATTTTGCCATTACCATTAATGATCCTTTCAAGAATTGCACCAATGACATATGCAGTAGATTTGCTAAGGAGTATTTATTATTGGAATTCACCTGCTTATGAAAAAACAGTTTTATTCAGCCCACTAACAAATATAATTGTCGTAATAGCCTTTTCTGTAATATTTTTAGTACTCGGAACATATATGTTTGTCAGAAACGAACGCAACAAATAACCCGCTATATCTTGCCGAAAATTTACCTATCCTATAAAATAAGCTCTCGATGCAAACACAACTAGAAGAAACACCAAATATTATTGATCAACAACCTGAGATCGATCAAGAATTGAACCCATTAAAGACAACCTTGCTTGATGATCTTTTTACACAAGATACAAAACTGCTTGATGAAAAACTAGCTCAAATTAAGCAAGTCTGCTGGTACAGCAATATCGAGACAATTTCAACACATGAAGAATATTTTAGTGCAAACATAATAATTGGTAACTTTAAAGTCGAAGCATTAGCCAATAAAGAAACTGGAACGAAATGTTTAAAATTTACAGATTTATCCGCACCAGAAAAATGTTTTTGGTTATCATACACAATAGGTTTTGAAGGCACAGCTGATTATCTAATTGGAAGCGAAGACAAAGAATCAACACCAAAACCACACAACAATGACGAGCGACTAACAACATTCTGCACTAATTTTCTAGGTCTAAGCCGATCAATCCAAGAGTTGTTAGATCAAGCCAAAGGCAAAAAAGCCGACGATAAATAATCACACATGGAAGAAGAACAACAACTGCAAACACCAGAACAAACCCACCAATTGATTATGGAGATACTAAGTGCAGACATGAGACACACCCAAAATGATTTTTATAACGGATTAAAATCCCAATTATTGATCAAATTAGGAGGAGCACCTACAGATATTTCAAATTGCAGAATAGTTATAACAAGCTATTCTCAACCATATAAAATAACATTACAACTTTCTAAGAAATTAAGACCAGATAATAAATACGTCGAGGAAAATAGAATATTGTTGTCTGATTTAACTGCAGACACACCTATCTGTTACGAATTTTTCCATTCAATCTTTTATATTAATGGCTATCCAAGAGCCCGTTCAACGGAACTTTACAAACACACACCTGATGAACAAGATCCAAACAAAAGAGAAACAACTAACGCTAAAGAATTTGAATTTGCAGGTGTTGCAACAACACTCTTTGAGGTTCTAAAAGAAAAAACTTCAGAAATCCTTATTATTGAATAAGCACACTCAGTATATAATTAAGCAGTTAACTTTTTTACACCACTATTGCCCGATCGTCTAATGGTAGGACATGCGCCTCTGGAGCGTAGAATCTTGGTTCAAATCCAAGTTGGGCAGCCACAGGTTTGATTTTGATAACTCCAAAGAGTAGATTAGAAATACCACTAAGTAGCCAGTCAAAATCGCGGCTCAAAATATATAGCCACGATTGCTCACGTGGGATATTAAAACACCAGGGGGTGATATATATTATGATCAAATCTTCAAAATTGCTGACGGCACTACCAGTACTTGGGCTTACATTCGCTTTGGCCGTTTCGATAGCCTTTGCAGCAACCAATACAGTAGTCATCACAGCAAACAATCTTGAAAATTCCAAAATCAATGCATATCTAAATGGATCATGGTTCATTTATGATGACGTCACAGACCAAATTGATAACTCTCAAGCAACTTTTGTAACAGGACCAGATACTGCACCAGCAGGAATGGGAAGCGTTCAACTTAGCGTGAGCGGAACTCAAAGAAAAAATGTGGCTACATACCAGTTTAAAGGAACTGAATTAGCAGATATAACAACTCTCGCTTACAGCACCTATAATCCTTCGGCAGGAAATGGCGGTAGTGCTAATAGATCAGGCTATTTGCAGTTTAATGTTGATTTTAATGGTACAGACACATGGCAAAGAAGATTAGTCTTCTTACCAACAGACAATGGAACAGTATTACAAGATACATGGCAAGAATGGGATGCCTATAACGGTGGAAACGCTCTATGGAGATATTCTGGAGCAACATGGCCAGTTACAGGTGAATCAGGTACAACACCAAAAACTTGGAATCAGATTTTATCTGATTACCCAGGCGTAAAAATGAGAACTACTGATTCGTTCTTAGGAATCCGTGTCGGAGAACCTTATCCAGATGGATACACTGAGAATATCGATACATTCAAATTTGGAACTGGAAGCGATGTTACAACATTCGATTTCGAACCGTTGTTAACACCTACAAGCAAAAATGAATGCAAAGATAATGGTTGGAAAATTTTTAATAACCCAACCTTTAAAAACCAAGGAAGCTGTGTGAGTTTCACAAACCACCAATAATCCTTAATAATAAAAGTGTTCGCGAACACAAAAAAAAAGAAGAAGCTCCGACGGGAGCTTCTTTTTAATTGACATCACTATAAACGATTGTTATAGTGAACCTACTTAATCCCCCTGTGAGAGCGAAAGCTGTTTGCAGGGGTTTTTGAATAAATTTACCCATAATATTTTCGAACCAATCCCGATTGAGATATAATCAAGCCACATGAAACAAAAATGCATCATCCTTATAGATGGAAGCAACTTTTACTTTAAACTCAAAGATCTCAAATTACACGACCTACTCAATTTTGATTACGAAAGATTCAGCAAATTTTTAGCAAGATCAAACGAACTAGTTAGCGCAACTTATTATGTAGGACGTGTAAAACAAGATGGAACCGAACATACAGACAAGCTTTTGGCTAACCAGCAAAAGTTAACTTCATTATTAAAAAAGCATCAAGTTAAATACTCTTTTGGATATTTAATGAAATCAGAGAGCAAATTCCACGAAAAAGGAGTCGATGTTCAAATGGCCGTCGATATCTTAGTTGCGACATACGAAAACCTTTGTGATCGAATAATCATTGTATCCTCAGATACAGATCTATCACCAGCAATAAAAAGTGCCCAAGAAAGAGGAAAAATCATTGAATACATTGGATTTTCGCATATGCCTAGTGTTGCAATGGTAAGGTTCTGCAAAGAATCCCGAATTCTTACTAAAGAAGATCTCAAAAAATTCTGCAAACAAAGAGCAAGACAAAAGAAACAGCCTTCTATAAAAGACTAATCCATCCAATAAAGCCCCTGTTCAACTCTTAAATTCTTTAAACTATGGTCTCTTTGCAACTCTCTATAAAAAACTAAAATATTAAGAGTATCAGCTACCATATCAGTTAAAGTATTAAGACTGATGTTATTAAATGGATCTGACACAAGGTGTGCATTCACACGCTGTAAATAATATGATTGACTCAACAATAAATCCTGTTGCAACAAGTCTTTTATAACATATTTACTACCTTTGTTTGTACGTGAATATGCACGAATTGATTGATTTCGTTGCAAAATATTCACAAGTGGATTTTGTGTTTTACCTTTGCTGTTAATTTCTTTAAAAAAAATCTTAGTGCATTTATCAAAAAGGGCCTGACCATCAGGATGTTTCTTAAACATTGACTCTAAAATTATTGAATTAAGAGAATGATGGATCAAAGAAACCGCAAATTGTTGATGATCAGGATTCTCAAATGCTATTGCAGGTGCAAAAGCGTATCCATGTCTAGCGACCAGTGCTGCAGATGAGGTATATTTCCAGATATCAAACTCATCTTTAGCTGTAGGTTCCATTAATTTTGATTCAGAAATAACAAACTCAATTCGAGTCTGCCCATTTGGTTGTTTAAATGAAAAGCCTATATTATCAACAGTACTGTCAATAATCCTAATCTTCGGTGGCGCTAAATCGTAAGCAGCTACAGATTCGTGAAGAATCACTGCTCCTGGCAAAGGATCAAAATCCAGACCAAACATATCTTCTATATTGTTATGCATATTTATTTTGGGAGGTTATGTGATTATACCGATAATCCGGCAAATATTCTACAAAATGATTGATTATCTTAACTTTGCAATTTGATCATTCTCGAACCTATAAATAGATGAAGGAGGATTATTCAAAAAACCCCCATCTACATAATATTTTATGGAATCGCCAAAAATCTGCTCAGCTTCAGCTATACTTTTTGCTGTAGGAAACCCATGCAAATTAGCGCTAGTAGAGACAAGTGGTCCAGTTTTTTTCAATACTGATATCAAAAACTCACTCTCAGGCAACCGAAAACTCTTTGTTGTACCATGATTCGTCTTAAAAATTAGTGTGTTTGGACCAGGCCAATAGTTTCTAATTTGGTCTTGCTCAAAATCATCAAGCTTTACATCAAAATTTATGATTTCAGCCCAATTACTTATAAGTGTTATTAAAGGCATATCTTTAGCACGTTTCTTAATTTCACAGATTTTATCAATTAAATCTTGATAATGAGGTAGACAGTGAATCCCGTATATTGTGTCTGTCGGCATCACTACAATCTCACCGGCTTTAAGAAGTTTTACTATTTGTGGGACATCGTTTACTGAAAGAAGCATACCGTTGATTATACTCTCTTCTAAAAGGCCTAATTTAGAGAATTTGCCACTACCCATCTAACAGAATTTTCCTGTATAATCTAAACCTATAGCCAGTGCCCTGGGCTTGGGTGTTTAGTGTTAATTTTATTACTATGTCGGTCATCGATATTATTGTCCCCGTAAAAAACGAAGAAAAAAATATCAAAGACATGGTATTGAGCATTGAGCAGGCACTCGCCCCCTCTAACATAGAATATAGAATAATCTTCATCGTAGATCAATCCACTGATAAAACTATCGAAAATATTAAAAAAATGCAAGATAGCCATCCAGTAATACTTCATGAAAAGCAAGGAAAAGGCGGAAAAGGTTATTCAATTTTAGAAGGTCTAGACCTAGTAACAGCTGATTTTGTGGCATTTATTGACGGCGATTTGCAATATCATCCTAAACATTTGCCAGAGATGGTAAAAAAGCTCCAAGAAAACGCTAAAACTGGAGTTGTAATTGCACAACGCAAAACTCAAAACCTCTCTAGAGAAAGAGCCGTTTTATCAAAAGTTAACGCTTTTATAGTTGGAAAAATGCTCTTAGGTATGGACGTAGATATT
This sequence comes from uncultured Candidatus Saccharibacteria bacterium, assembly GCA_964510925.1. GTDB lineage: Bacteria > Patescibacteriota > WWE3 > 2-01-FULL-39-13 > 2-01-FULL-39-13 > CAZEDS01. The sequence continues at coordinate 27,942 of CAZEDS010000004.1, read as the reverse complement.
CAATCTGGCCTAAAAATTTTTCGCAAAGAAATTATTAACCACATTAACAGAAAACTCGTTACGCCTTGGACTTTTGACATTCCTTTGCTTGAAGCCGCACGAGAACTTGGTTATACCTTTGATTCGGTAACGATAACATTCAGTGACAGAAAGCATGGTGCTTCAAAGGTAGGGATAATAAAAACTTCATACGCAATTATAATGTGTGCGTTAAAAGTTAAACTATCTCCTAAAAAAATATACGAACTTGATGAACCGAATACTTTTGAAAAAGGTATCATTTATAAGAAAAAAGCATATTTAACTCACTCTCATCTTCCACATAAAGAATCCGCAATTTATACATTTGTTAGATCTCAAAAAATAGCATTTGGATTAATTGGAATAGGCTTAATCGCAGCAATAATTTACAATCCATTTTTATGCGCATTAATTTTCATTGCAATATTAAGCACGATCTACTTCTTAGATGTGCTTTTTAATGTTTATGTGATTTTAAAAAGTCTTCATTTCCCACCAGAATTCACGTTTGAAAAGGATGAAATCGCAGCAATAGATGACAAAACCTTGCCACTTTATACAGTATTATGCCCACTTTACAAAGAATCAGAAGTTTTGCCTTTTTTTGCGGAGCATATTGAGGCATTAAATTGGCCGAAAGATAAACTTGAGGTTCTTTTGCTATTAGAAGCTAATGATCTAGAAACGATAGAAACAGCAAAATCTATTACATTACCTTCGTATTTCAAAGTAATGGTTGTACCGCATTCAATGCCAAAGACCAAGCCAAAAGCATGTAATTACGGACTTTTAAGGGCAAATGGAGAATATGTGGTTATTTATGATGCAGAAGACAAACCAGATCCAGACCAACTTAAAAAAGCCTATCTTGCCTTTACCAAACTTGGAGAAAAAACAGTTTGCGTACAAGCAAAATTAAACTACTTTAACGCTAATCACAATTTATTAACACGCTTTTTTACTGCAGAATATTCACTCTGGTTTGATGTTATTTTGCCTGGGCTCCAATCAATTAATACGATCATTCCTTTAGGTGGAACAAGCAACCATTTCATAACAAAAAAATTGCGTGAATTACAAGGTTGGGATCCATTCAATGTAACTGAGGACTGCGATCTTGGTTCTAGACTTTTCAAACTAGGTTACACAACCGCAATTATTGATTCAACTACTTTAGAAGAAGCAAACAGTAACACACGAAATTGGATCAGACAGCGATCAAGATGGATTAAAGGATACATGCAAACATATCTGGTGCACATGAGAAACCCTGCTAAATTTTTTAAAGCACATGGGAAACATGCTTTTGTATTTCAATTAATAATTGGACTCAGAATTAGCTTTATTTTAATCAACCCATTTTTATGGCTAACAACAATTTCATATTTTGTATTTTATAACCAACTTGCACCTTTTATTGAATCGCTGTTCCCAACTGTAGTTTTTTATATGGCCGCAATTTCATTGATATTTGGTAATTTCATTTATCTTTATAACTATATGATCGGCTGTGCAAAAAGAGGTCATTGGGGATTAATGAAATTTGTTTTTCTCGTGCCTTTCTATTGGATATTAATGTTTTTTGCCGCCGTAATGGCCTTTTATCAGCTAATATTTAATCCGCATCACTGGGAAAAAACAAATCACGGCCTTCACCTTATCCAAAAAAAAAGATTTTCATTATTCAAAAAAAATAATAAAGATAAACCAAAAAATGCTACAAATATTGAACCTGAAAAACTAACAGTAACAACAAATCCAAAAGAAGAAAAAAAAATAAAAGTCTTAGCTCTTGCGATTAATAAGCTCAACAAAAATGGCGAATTTATTTTAATAATCGCATTACTTGCTAGTAATGCATTAAATTATCTTTGCAACGCATACCTGAGCAGAGTCCTTACCATCGAAGATTTTGGATTAATAAGTTTATTCAATAACTTTTTATTTGTTGCGTCATTATTTTTTAGCTCATTATCGTTAACTGTTGCATACGAAAGTGGATATTCTCTTGGGAAATTCGACCAAATCATAGGCAGATTCTGGAGATATGCTCGAAAGAAATTTTTTGGAATCTCAACAATTTTTGCCATCGCATGGTTAATCGCAACTCCATTTATAATAAGTTTTTTCAATGAAAGTTCAGTAATACCATTTATTATATTTGCTCCGATTTGGATTATAGGTGCACTTTCATCAATCGATTATGGATATATTAATGGAGTACACAAATTCAAATTGTTGAGCATTGTAATTGTATCGGAACCAATTGCAAAACTAGCTCTAACTTATTTGCTCAATACATATATATCAAAAGATTCTGTGTATTATGCAATTCCATTATCAATGATTGTGGCCCTAATAATCGGATACGTATTTGCTTGCAGAATCAAAACAGATAAACAAATTGAAAATTCTAACATTATATTAAAGTTCCCTACTGAATTTTTTTTAAGCGGTGTAATCTATAGATTTTCAGTTATCGCATTTATTAGCATTGATATTATTTTGGCTAAACATTATTTATCACCTAGCGATGCAGGATATTATGCGTTGATTTCACTAGTAGGCAAAATGATATTCTTTTTAAGCTCACTGGCTGGACAGTTTTTAGTTCCATTTATAAGCAAGAGTGAAGGTGAACAAGCAGACAGCAGCCAACGTTTTTATTGGATTTTTGGGTTTACAGCAATCATCGGATTTTTTTCATATTTATTCTTTGGATATTTTGGAAATATAACAGCTCCAATTTTATTAGGCCAAAAAATAGTACCTGTAACTTACTTGTTACCAGAGTATGCATTAGCAATATTATTCTTCACACTTTCAAGCTGTGTGATTGGATTCCACCAAATCAGAAAAAACTATATTACCCCAATAATCAGCTTTGTAATAGCAATGGCACAGATTACTGCTCTTTCTATATTTGGAACAAACTTACAAACTTTTATTAATACTATTTTTATTCTTTCAATTTTGAACCTAGGGGTGACCTTTGTAGTTCATTATTATGAAAAAAATATTCTTACAATTTGGCTCAATATAAAAGATTTTATAGATTTATTTTCAGAACTTCCAAGTGATCATATCGAAAATAAAAATAAGCGTGTTTTAATATTAAACTGGAGAGATACCAAACACACTTGGGCAGGTGGTGCTGAAGCCTATGTTCATGAAATTGCAAAAAGCTTAAAAAAACAAGGAATGTCTATCGTTATATTCTGCGGAAATGACCAAAAATCAAAACGTAGAGAAACCATTGATGGTATTTACATAATAAGAAGAGGTGGCCAATTCACCGTATATATTTGGTCATTTATCTATTACATTTTTAGATTCAGAGGAAAATTTGATGTCGTTATAGATTCAGAAAATGGAATCCCATTTTTCTCCCCTATTTATGCAGACGCTCCTGTTATCGGTCTTGTACACCACGTACATCGAGAAATAATTTTAAAAGAGCTAGATCTTGCATTGCATTTAAAACCAATTGCATATATTGCTAGGTTTTTAGAATCTAACATAATGCCAATCGTATATAAAAATTGCAAGATGATAACTGTTTCAGATTCGACAAAAAAAGATATGATAAAAATTGGACTAGGCAAAAATCAGGCAATTGAAATTATTCACCCTGGTGCAGAATCATCTAAATTTTATACAAGCAAAAAAACTGAGCATCCTTCACTTTTATATCTCGGCAGAATCAAATCTTACAAATCTATCGAAGTAGTAATTCATGCAATTGATAAACTAAAAAAAGAAATTCCAAACATTGAATTAAATATTGCTGGATTCGGTGACCACACCCCACACTTACAAAAAATTGTTGAAAAATTAAAATTAGAAAAACATATAAAATTTTTGGGCAAAGTCACAGAAGAAGAAAAAATCCAACTCATGTCAGCTGCTTGGATTTTTGTATATCCTTCAATTTGGGAAGGTTGGGGAATTTCAGTAATTGAAGCAAACTCTTGTGGAACGCCAGTACTTGCATCAAATGTACCAGGTTTAAAAGATTCAGTTAAACACGAATACAGTGGATACTTAGTCAAATATGGAAGCGTCAATGATTTTACAAAAAGAATTAAACAAATAATCGAAGATCCAGAACTTTTAACCAACCTACAAAATAATTCATTAGCTTGGTCTAAAAATTTTACATGGGACGGCTCTGCTTTAAAATTAATACCTATTTTAGAACTCGAGATCGCAAAAAATATTAAAAACAAAAATTACTTAGCAAATTTTACAAGTTTATTATTTAACAAAACAGAAACGTCAACACAACAAAAATAATTATATGAAACCTACACTTACAATCGGCGTCCCAGCTTATAACGAAGAAGCAAATATTAAAAACTTACTAAACAGATTACTAAGGCAGCAGCAAACTAATTTTGAACTATTAGAAATAATTGTAATGTCAGATGGAAGTTCAGATGCTACAGTCAAAAAAGCAAGTGAGGTCGAAGATCCTAAAATAAAAGTAATTGATAGCACTGATCGCAAAGGAAAAATTAAACGAATTAACGAAATATTTGAGATAGCCAAAGGAGACATTGTTGCCCTAGTTGACGCAGATGTCATCCCTGCAACCTATGATACATTCGATAATTTAATAAAACCATTCATCGAAAATTCAGAAGTCGTATATACATCGGGTGGACCCAAAGTAGTAAAACCACAAAATTTTATTGAACAAGCAGTATATGTTAGCAGATCAGTTTGGGACAAAGTTCGTCTAAATTTGAAAAATGGAAACAGCGTTTACTCTTGCCACGGACAACTTTATGCATTAAAAAATGAATTTGCCAAAAAGAATCCGTTCCCAGAAACAGTCTGGGCAGATATCGGATTCCATTATTTTATATGCCTACGAGACGGTGGCAAATTCGTATCGGCAAAATCAGCTGGCACACTTTTTACACTTCCAGCAACAAGCAATGATTATATTAAGCAAATTAGTCGATACCAAAGAGAAGATAAAGCTTTGATTAGCTATTTTGGTGATTGGATATTACCAGAATATGTAATTCCAAAATCAATGTTGTACAAATATAAATTACAAGCATTTTTAAGATGGCCTCTACACTGTACTGTAATTTTCATACTAAACTTTTACGCAAAATATTTTTATAAAGAATCTAAAAAGACCGCTATAGCAAATTGGACATTAGTTAATTCAACAAAAAAGCAAATCGTAAATGACCTCTAAACCGACAGTCACAATTGGAATACCAGCATATAACGAAGAAGCCAATATCGGATATCTAATTGCCGATTTGCTCGAGCAAAATCAAATAGACTTTGAGTTAGATCAAATATTAGTATCTTCTGATGCAAGTGAGGATAAAACAGACGAAATTGTCACAAATTTTAACAACGAAAAAGTAGTCCTAATAAAAAATCAAATTAGAGAAGGACAAGGTGCAAGACAAAACCAAATTATTAAAAAATGTAGTAGCGATATTTTGATTCTATTAAATGCAGATATACAAATTAAAGATAAAAATGTCATCAATGCTATGGCAAAGGCCATAAATAATGGCGCAGATTTAGTTTGCGGTCCTCTTTTTGAGATTGAACCAACTACCTTTTTCGAAAAAATAATATGTTTTGGATCAGAACTACGAAGAAATGCTTTTGCAAAATTCAATTCTGGAAAAAATATTTTCACATGCCATGGATCACACAGAGCATTCTCAAAAAGGTTTTATGAACAATTTGAGTTCAAAGGAAGTATTGCAGAAGACGCCTACTCCTATTTAACTTGTATAAAAAATGGTTTTAATTATGAATATGTAAATGAGGCAGAAGTATTTATTAAGCTACCTGATAATCCGGCAGATCATATAAAACAAAGTTCGCGTTTTTTTGCTGTAAACAAAAAATTAGCAAATCAATTTGATAGAGAATTCATTGACCAGCATTTCAAAATTCCGAAACAAGAATTTGCTTCAGAAGGTCTAAAACTTTTTTTACAAAAGCCATTAATGGCAATCATTTATGCAATCACAACAATTTACATAGTAATAAAAACAAAGCTAGGTTTAACAGAAAAAAAAGATACTTGGAAAATAGTCACTAGTTCAAAAAACCTTAGAAAATAATATGAGCATACTATTTAACACAATAAGAAAAGTAATATATAAGACACTTGCTACGTTGAGACCTGTAGAAATCGGACCATTTATACTTTGTTATCACTCAATATCTCAAAGCAACTGGGATCATGCAATCGATGCTAACGTTTTCAAAAGACAAATAAATTTTTTGTTTTACAAATATAAACTTTTAAATTTAAATAGCATAAAAAAGATATTAGATGGAACGGCAGTGAATCCTAAAACCCCTTCATTCTTATTAACATTTGATGACGGATACAAAGATATATTGTCTATAAAAGAGTTTTTAAAAGAAAAAAATATAAAGCCAATACTATTTTTAATAGCAGATAATGCAAACGCAGATAAAACTCAATTAAAAAATTCACTTGAGTTTCTCACTAACGATGAAATTAAATTACTTATTGCAGATGGCTGGGAAATTGGATCACACAGTTCAACCCATAAAAATTTTTGGGAATTAACTCAAGCAGATATACAAAATGAAATTTTTGAGTCAAAACAAATTTTAGAAAAAACTTTCAATACAAAAATTAGAGCTTTTTCATATCCAAGAGGAAGATACACTCCAGAAATAATTGATGCTGTAAAAAAAGCAGGATACGAATTTGCAATCTCAATGGATGATGACGAAATTACAAAAGATACAAATCCATACTTGTTGCCAAGAATCGGAATCAATAAATCTCATGATTTTGGAGAATTTACCACAACAATATTAGAACCTTCCATAAAGTTTAGAAGGTTTGTCAAAAGTTTTGCAGGAGGTTTAGTTAAAAAAATTTTATGAATAAAATGAAAAACAAAATTCTTAATTTTTTAAGAATAGTCCGTGGATACATAGTTAGAACAATTAGACCAAAATCTAATTATTTCTTGTTTAAAGCGCCAGAAAGAAGCTTAAAACCTGCAAGCATCATGTACGGATTTGACCGTGGAACTCCTGTCGACCGCTATTATATTGAAGCGTTTCTAGAAGAAAACAAAGAATATATCAAAGGCGTATGTCTTGAAATAACAGATAACCAATATACCGAAAAATTTGGTGGGAATCTTGTCACAAAAAGTGACGTTTTAGATATAGATACAAACAACAAAGAAGCCAATATTTATGGAGATATGCGAAACCTAGACATGATCGAAAGCAATACGTACGACTGCTTAATTATTACGCAAACATACGTAATGATTGATGATTTCCATGCAGCAGTAAAAGAATGTTTTAGAATCCTAAAACCAGGTGGAACATTGCTAGTAACAATGCCATGTTTAAGCCCAGTTTGGAACATAAAAAATCATTGCTGGAGATTTACAGTCGCTTCATCTGAATATACTTTTGGTAAGCACGTTACTCCAGAAAACTTATTAGTAAAATCATACGGCAATGTTCTATCTGGTCAGGCATTTTGGGTTGGCATGGCAATTCAAGATTTAACAAAAGAAGAGCTCGACTATAACGATCAGTATTTTCCTGTAATAATTGGAACAAGGGCAATAAAATCATCATGAGCGAAAATAAAAAAATTGTGCACGTCATAGAAAAATATTTCATCCCAGTTACCGCTGGTATTGAAGTAAACATGCTTGAAACATATTCAAAACTCGTTGAAATGGGCTGGGACATAACTATGCACACATCAACAGATACATTAACTGAAAAAAATGTGCTTCCACCTACAGATTTGATAAAAGGAATCAAAGTAAAAAGATACCAATTTAAAAAATTCGGGTTTTGGCCAGAATTTGATTGGCAAAACGCAGATTTTGTATGCTTACACAATTTTAATGTATTCCCTCATTTTAATTTAATGATTTATGTTTATTGGCTAAAATTGAAAGGAAAAAAGAATTTTTCATTATTTTTAACTCCACATGGAGGATTCAATCCTGAATGGTCTGTATTTCCTAAATGGGTTGCAACCATTAAAAGCTTTTATCATTTTACACTAGGAACATTCTTAATAAATTTAGTAGTCGATGGTGTACGTGCGGTATCAAATTGGGAAAAAACTGAAATGATCAAAAAAGGTTTAAACCCAAAGAAAATTGCAGTCATTGATAATGGTATCGAAGACGAAGCTTACCTAAATTTAGTGGAACACGTGAGTGATGACTTCAAAGAAAAAGTTAAAAATTATGGCCGATACATAATTCAAGTTGGCAGAGTCTACCCTATCAAAAATTATGAAACAGTAATTAGAGCAATGGTAGATCTACCAAAAGATATTAAATATTTAATCGTTGGACCAATCGAGCTAAATACAAATGCAGGATACAAGAAAATTTTAGATGATCTAATCATCGAACTTAGATTACAAGATCGAGTAGTTTTTACAGGAGTTATAAAAGGTGCAGAAAAATTTTATTTAATGAAACAGGCTCAAATGATGGTTCATATGGCCTTATGGGAAAGCTTTTGCAATGTTGTACATGAAGGACTAAGCCAAGGTTTGGTTTGTATTGTTGCAAACAATACTGCACTTCCATTTTTGATTAAGGATCAAGTTAATGGATACTGCATTGAAACAAAAGATTACAAAGAAGTGGCAAATAAAATAAATTTTGTTTTAGAAAATAAAGACACACCATTCATAAAAGATATGGAAAAAAGAAACCAAGAATATGGTTTAAAAAATTCATGGAAAGAAGTCGCCGAAAGAATGTTTAAATTCTACAACTTAGTTCAACAGGGCAAGATATCCGAATATGTTAAATAATATTAAAAAAACAATCAATTTAATATTACGTGACAAAATCACAAATGCGTTACCTTTAGCAGAACTAAAAGGTAAAACTGTAATTATCACAGGTGCAAGCAAAGGAATTGGCAAAGCAACTGCAGAATATTTACAAGAACAAGGCTGCAATTTAATTTTATTAGGCCGAAAAATTGACGAGCTAAAAAATATTTTTCCATCAGAAAAATTTAGTGCTGTAAAACTTTATGAATTAGATATTTCTAATTTCGAAAAAACTAAACAGACAATCAATTCGATACTTAATCAAAATATAAATATAGATGTATTGATAAATAACGCTGGAGTAAACATAGAAAAGCCACTCGAAGAATCTACAAACGAAGATATAAATAAAATAATCGATACAAATATAAAAGGCGCAATAAATTTGAGTGCAAATTTGATTCCACACTTCAAAAAAAATAAATCTGGAACAATAATAAATATTGGATCAAAAATTAGTCACAACACAAATGTTGGTGCAAATAAAGTTTTATATGCGACCTCAAAATACGCAATCGAAGGATTCAGTTTTGCATTAAACAAAGAATTAAAAGGTACTGGCGTACGATCAATTTGTCTAATGCCTGGAACTGTTAACACATTTGTATCCACTAATGCAGGAGATTTCATGAGTCCTGATAGAGTTGCACAAGTAATAGGAATGATTATTAAATTTGACGACCTCGATTTTGAAGGATTAGTTTTTAAATCGAAGGAACAAACAATATGACCAAATCCAAGGTAGCAAAAATATTTAAACAATTAGTCAGCTTTTTTATTTTAATAACAGTTGCACTTCTATTAATAATAAATATTCGAGGTAATGCTGGAAATCCAACAGTCGACGAACTTAATTCTGAAAAATGGGTAATAAATGGACCTTTAGAATTATCTCCAGACAGAGGTAGATTCGCACTAATGTATTCCATTGCAGAAAATAAAAGCGTTCATTTTTCAGTACCTATCGCAAAATTTGCCTCTCCAGATTTAGGTTATTACAACGGATACTATGTATCACTATTCGCACCTGGATTATCATTTTTAATCACACCTGGCTATATTATCGGTAAATATTTTGGAATAGCGCAAATTGGTGCTTTTGCCGTTATCACAATCTTTGCGATAATAAATTTTTGGTTGATTCGAAAAATTATTTTAAGCTTTGGATTCGATTATATTGTTGCAAATCTTTGCGCAATAACATTTATATTTGCGACTAATGCATTTTCATATGGAGTCAGTCTATATCAACACCACTTATCAACTTTTTGCGTATTAGCCGCAATTTATGCGCTTAAAAGATTAAGCCCATTTTTAGGATTATCAACCGTTTGGTTTTTATGCGGATTAAGTATATTAATAGACTTTCCAAATTTTTTCTTAATGTTCCCTATTGGTTTATATGGATTAATAAAAATCGTTAAGATAAAAAATGAAACAGATAAAATACAAGTTTCAGTAAATTTTGTGAAAATTTTAACATTAGCGTATATCATTCCACCGCTCTTCTTTTTAGCATCTTTTAATCAATTATCATACGGAAGTCCAACAAAATTAGCTGGTACCGTAACGCAAGTAAAAGAAATCGATGAAAACGGACAACCTGCAATTGTTGTCGGAAAACAAATAAGTAAAGGTGGCAGTTCAGTTGAAGAAACTACAAAGCAAGAAAGAAGTGCTGTAAATTTTTTCCGGACAAGAAATATGCAACAAGGTCTATACATACTTCTTTTCAGTCCAGATCGTGGAGCTTTGTATTATTCACCAATAATATTGGTAATGATTTTAGGTTTCATAGAATTTTATAAAAAAGAAAAAACATGGTCTGTAGTGTTAATCGCTGTCATTGCTTTTAATTTAACACTTTATACAATGTGGGGCGATCCATGGGGAGGCTGGGCATTTGGTGCAAGATATTTAATTCCAACTTATGCAGTAATGACTATTGGAATGGCTTATGCGGTTGAAAAATATAGAAAAAATATTATTTTTATTATTTTGTTTATAGCTCTATTTTCATATTCTGCATTTATAAATACCATTGGTGGAATCACATCAAACGCAAACCCACCTCAAGTTGAAGTATTACAAATTGAGCAACTATCTAAAAAACAAGAAAAATATACGTACGAAAGAAATTTAGATCAAATTGTTGATAATAAAACAAAATCATTTGTCTATAACACTTATTTTATAAACAAACTTAATGTATGGAATTATTTCAAATTGATATATGGAACAATTCTAAGTCTTTTTATATTGTTACTCACACTAAATATTTTCAAAAAAGGAGCAAAACATGTACAGCTTTAAAAATTTACAACTCCAGATAACAATCCCTAAAATTTGGAAAGGCAAATTCTCAAAGATTCTATATAACAATCATAAGATAATAATCATTACAATATTATCTGCGATTTCAATTTATGCTTTTGATCATTATCTTGATAACAAGCTAGGATTAGCATACAACGATGCAAGATCTCACCTAGACATCGGAAGACGTGTTGTAGAAGGGCTCAAGCCAGGTCTCGCCCAATTGGGTTCAGTGTGGTTGCCTTTGCCACATTTCTTAATGACACTTACTATTTGGAACGATTACATGTGGCACTCTGGACTCTCTGGAGCAATGTTTTCAATGCTTTCATACATAATCACTGGCTTAATAATTTATAAATTTTTAGAGCATCTTGGAGTTGATCTATTCTCAAGAATTATTGCAATTTTTGTATTTGCAACAAATTTAAATATTTTATATTTGCAATCTACTGCAATGACAGAATTGTTGTTGTTAGCGACAATGACCATTGCATCGTACGAGCTCTTAACTTGGGGTGAAAAAAAGAATGTTTTAAGCTTAATAAAAAGCGCTTTTTGGATAATGCTTTCTACATTAGTCAGATATGATGGATGGTTCTTATTAATTTGGTGTTCAGGAATACTCGCTTTAATTACATTTGCTGAAAACGTACATATTTCAAACTTTATAGAAAATAAAAAAATAAAATTTAAAAATTTACTTATAGAATTAAAATCAGCATACAAAGTAACAGAAGGTTTTATGATTTTATTTTTAACATTATCTGCATTTGGTATTATGCTCTGGTTTGCATGGAATCTTATTATTTTTAAAGATCCTCTTTACTTTATATTAGGACCATTTTCTGCAAAAGCACAACAAGACCAACTCGAAACCGCAGGAGTTCTTCAAACAAAATATAATTTATGGTTATCAATTAAATTTTACTATTACGCACTTGTCTATAATTCAAACGCAATTTTTGTAATTTTAGGTGCACTCGGAGCACTTAGTTTATGGACCGATAAGACAATTTCAAAAACAGTAAGGATTTGCTCAACCGCATTAATCGCACCACTAGCCTTTAATATTCTTGCCTTATATTTAGGCCACTCAGTTCTGTTTATCCAAGGATTGTCTGGAGACACTTGGTTTAATGTTCGATATGGGATTATGTTAATGCCTTCAATTGCAATATTTATCGGATACCTTACCTATAAAATAAAGAATCTACGAATAATGCTTTTCGGATTAATGATATTCATTACATTTTTTGCATTTAATGGCTATGATGCCGTAACAATAGATGATGCAACGGTTGGATCAAGCCAGAAAAATGTTTCGGAAGTTAGTGGTTGGCTTTATAAAAATGCAAAAGACCAAGATGGTTTTATTTTAATTTCAGCCGCTTCGCATGATGCAATTATCTTTTCATCAGGATTACCAATGAAAAGATTTATACATGAAGGTACCGGAGGATATTGGGATGTTGCAACGCAAAATCCTGAGCTTTGGGCTAAATGGATCATTGCAAGAACATATGATGACAATGATTTAACGTGGAAAGCAATCAAAGATAATCCATCAATGGATAAGTATCAACTTGTAAATCATTTTCCGTTTGCAGATATTTACGAATTAAAGCCAGAATATCAAAAAGAGCTCAATACAAAACCAACGTTATTAAATAATAAATAACAATAAAAGATGATCAGCTCTCAAATATAAATGGTCTTAAGTTACTAAAGAATAAAGTATACTGTTTTTGAACTATGAAAAAATTTATCTTATTAATACTTTTATTTCTTTCGTTGTCTGTAAACACAGCACATGCACAAGAAAAAACTAAACCAACTTGGTGGAAAATACAGTCAATTGATACCATGAAATATTCACGTGACAAAGCTCGTGAAAAACTTGCCGATCCAAATTTTGATGCAATTATTGAAATGCAAATCAGGGACATCGCCCAAACTGGAGCAACCCATGTAGCGATCGGCACACCTTATGATAATGAATTTCTTCCATTTTTGAAAAGATGGGTAGATACTGCAAGAAAATATAATCTTAAAATTTGGTTTCGTGGAAACTTTAGTGGATGGGAAGGTTGGTTTGATTACCCACCTATTTCAAGAGAAGAACATTTAAAACTAACCGAAAAGTTTATAAAAGAAAATAACAACTTGTTTAAAGATGGAGATATCTTTATTTCATGTCCAGAATGCGAAAATGGTGGACCGGGAGATCCAAGACAAACAAATGATATTGAAGGTCATCGAAAATTTTTATTAGAATCAAAAAAAATAGCAGTCAAAACATTTTTAAGCCTCGGAAAACAAGGAATTGAAACAAGCTATTTCTCAATGAATGGTGATGTTGCCAAATTAATAATGGACAAGAACACCACACAAGAACTTGGAGGCATTGTCACAATAGATCACTACGTAAAAAATGGAGAACAACTAGCTAAAGATATTAAAGAATACATAAATCTTTCAGGTGGAAAAATTGTATTAGGTGAATTTGGCGCCCCCATTATCGACATTAACGGAGAAATGAACGAACAACAGCAGCACGATTGGATACAAGAGACCTTAAGACAAATCTCCCAAATTGATGGTGTGATTGGTCTAAATTATTGGACTGGCACTGGCGGTTCGACACAAATTTGGGAACCAAACGGAAAACCTCGATTAGCAATAAAAGCTATAAATAGCTATTATTCACCACTAATAATCAGTGGCGCGATCGTAAATAAAATTAACCAACCAATAAGCTATGCAGAACTTACTTATAATGAAAATATTTATAAAAGTGATGTCGATGGACATTTTCTTATTAAACTACCATCGCTTGAAGATTCTAACCAAAAAAGCTTCAGCTTAAACATTGCCGCTTCTGATCATATCGCCACAATTGAAAAACTCAATATAAACAATACAACTAACCTTAATTTTATTCTCGAAAAAGAATACGAAGGAATATTTTTTAAAATACAAAAATTCTTTTACAATCTTTTTAATTGAGCAAAAAAAAAGGTCGCACCCTTTTGGGTGCGACCTTCAAATTTAAAGTTTATTAACCTCTAATAAACGTAAATGCATACCCAACACGGCCAGCTCTTCCAGCACGACCAATTCTATGAATGTAATCATCATAGCTTTGTGGTTGTGTAAAATTTATAACGTGAGTGATATCAGTTATATCTAAACCACGAGCAGCAACATCTGTTGCGACCAAAACTTTAACTTCGTTCTTTTTAAAACGCACTAAAGCTCGTTGTCTCTGACCTTGGCTTTTTCCACCATGAATAGCATCAACTTTAAAACCGCGTTCTTCAAGTGTTAATTTTAATTTTTCAACACTTCTTTGTGTCTCATCAAAAATAATAATTTTATGAGCATCAACATGTGACAATGCATCGTGCAATTTTTCCATTTTGTCACCTTCAGACATATATCTAATAACATCTTGGTTAACATTGCTGCTAGTCTCGCCTGTTTTCACAGAAATTATCAAAGGATTTTTTGCAAATCTTTGAACAAGAACCCGAATCTTCTCATCTAGAGTAGCTGTAAAAAACAATGATTGTCGTTCTGGAGATAACTGGTTTAATAATTCTGTAATATCATCAATGAATCCCATATCAAGCATTCGATCGACTTCATCCAAAACAATATTTTGAAATGTAGCAAGTTTTATCGAATTACGTTGAACATGATCCTTAATACGTCCAGGTGTTCCAATAATAATATTAGGGTTATTTCTTAATGCTCTATATTGAAGCTGCATTGAAGCACCACCAATTAAAAGTGCACCGCTTAAACCACTTCCTTTAGCAAAAGTTCTGACTTCTTGCTCAATTTGTTGTGCAAGTTCTCTTGTAGGAGCTACAATAATAGCTTTTTGGTTTTTATCCGTAAGCATTTTATGTAAAAGAGGAATGACAAAAGCTGCAGTTTTACCTGTACCTGTATTTGCGATACCTACAATATCTTTTCCTTGCAATGCATGAGGAATAGTTTGGTCTTGAATTGGCAATGGAGTTACATATCCTTTTTCATGGATATTTCTCTTAATCAAATCATGAATTTCAAAATCAGCGAACTGATTTACTGCCATGTATGGCGCTTGCTCTTGAAAATCGGCTTTTTTAATATATTTTGATGGATCGATATATTGGCTAAATCGGCCTCTTCCGCCTCGAGATCCACCTCGGGAAAAACCACCGCCAAAACCGGAACTACGTCCCGAACTTCGACCACCTGAACTACCTGAAAAACCTCTGCCGTTACGGCTACTGGAAGCACCAAAGTGCCTTGTTTGTCTCAACATATGAATCCTTTATTTTAGATGGCACCACTAAAGAGTGGCTTCACCTTTAACTTTTATACTTGATATTTCCTTGTTCTCAATGAAAATTGAGTGGTGGCATCAAGCAAACAGTTCAAAGATGCAAATTTAACCCAGATTCATTAAAACAATGACCACAATTCTACCATAAGCAGCAAGAATGGCCTAATTGACAGTATTTGGCCTCTTCATATACATTATTGTCCCAAATCCAAGCATAACTAATCCAATAATAACCATTATCAAAATAGGGTTATGCAAAATTATAGACAAAAAAATAACTAATAAACTTAAAACAAGCGAAGTGACAAAGGTTAATAAAATTAACCCAAATCGACCCAAACTTCCCAATATTGGGAAAAAATCTAAAATAACACTAAAAGGGCCGAAAATAGCCGAAAATCCAACCCATATTAGTAAAAATCCTAATAACCTAAGTGCCCATAATGACCAAGTATATTCAGTGTGCATAGCTTTTATAGAATCCTCACGGTTTCCATAAAAAATTCGATATAAACTATGTCCATCTCTATCAACATAAGCATTCACTTCGTCCTGATTAAGGCTACCCATAACAGTAATATTTGATTGCGGCTTAAATGCAACGTATTTTATGCGCAAATCACCAATATCAGGATTTTCTATCGTACCAGCTTTACCCTTTTTTATAAAAAGATACTTATTAGAAGCCAAACTATAATCAGCAGAACGAATCAAATCTTCATCAGTAAGGAAAAGATCTTGAAATTCAGGCAATGTTGCAAACTGTGGATTAACTTTATAAACTCCAATTTTTGCAGCTGATGTTTGATATTCGACGTTTTGCAAAGATTTTTCCGGATTAAAATGCTCCTCAAATTGCTTAAATTTAGAAGAATCCTGTGGTGTAACCATCCATTTTTTTGAATAATTATAGGTTGTAGAAGTCGTTTCAGATCCGCCAGTATTTGAATGTGAATCTGATTTGCTATCTTCAACCCAAGAGTACATTTCAACAACACGCCCCAAAGCGATTACATTTATTGGCTTAAGATAAAGGTTATCCCCCAACATTTCTGAGGTTGAAATATTTCCAGTAACCGAAACTGGAGCCCCCTGTAATAAATCTTTATTTGCGATTTCAATCGAGGAAATTTCAACAGTTTGCCTTGCGAGTTTTGATAAATCATATCGGCCTTCGTTAATATATAAAGTAATAAATGCGATAGGTATTATTATTAAGCCAAAAACACACCCTTTAATTGAATCGCCAATCCTATTAAAATAACCCGTTGTTTTTGTCTCTGTGTATTTATCCATATACAATATCTTATGGGAAATATTTACATTAACAACTATAATGCCAAAATCAAAAACAAACTTCGTTTATATACTCGAATGCTCCGATAAAACCTTATATACAGGTTACACTGTAGATATTAAAAAACGCATCGAAAATCATAATTCTGAAAAAAATGGTGCGAAATACACACGTGTCAGACAACCCGTAACGCTTATATACGTTGAAGAATTTGAAACAAAAAGTGAAGCGCTCAAGCGAGAACATGAAATAAAAAAGCTCTCAAGATCAAAAAAACTAGAACTCATCAAACAAAACCCAAATCAGCTAACTTGAAGGTCGCACCTTTAAATCAGCTTAAAGTCTATATATTACAACCGTTCTAAAATTGAGCAAATTTAAACAGATTTATTTTTTGTTGAAATAGCAACCTTCTGAAAGGTGCGACCTTCAAAAATTATTTTCGTTGGCTCTTGTATCGCAAATTCATATCAAGAATTTTTTTGCGCAAACGTAAATTTTGAGGTGTTATTTCCAAAAGTTCGTCTTCTTCTAAAAAGCCAAAAAATTGTTCAAGGCTCATTTTTATTGGAGCACTTAAAAAGATTGTATCTTCACCTTTTGAGCGAACGTTTGAAACTGGTTTAGGCTTACAAACATTAATTTCGAGGTCACCTTCACGAGGGTTGATACCGACGATCATTCCGCCATAAACTAGTGTTTGAGGCTCGATAAAGGTACCACCACGCTCTTGTGCATTACGTAAGCCATAAATAGTGGCTTTTCCTGATTCAGTAGCGATAAGAACACCTTTTCTAGTTTTTTTGATCGTTTGATTTACACGGTCATAACGCAAAAAGGTTGAACTTGAGATAGCAGTTCCTTTTGTCAAAGTTAGAAGTAAGCTTCGCAAACCTAAAACATATCTAGTAGGAATTTCAAAAATCAATCGAGAAGTTCCAACACCGGCTTCTTCTTGCATCATCAAAACTCCTGCACGTTGTGAAAATTCGCTTTTAACTGCACCAACATGCTCTTCAGGAACATCGACCAAATACTCTTCAATTGGTTCGACTTCATGACCATCGATTACTTTAGTGATGACTTTTGGCTTTCCAATTTCCAGCTCGTAACCTTCTCTACTTAAAGTTTCTAAAAACACACAAATATGAAGCTCACCTCTACCAGATAAAATGTATTGTCCACTTTCGTCAATTCTAAAACGCATAGCAACATTTACATGAAGCTCTTGTTGAATACGATCCAAAATTTGTCGACCAGTTAATATAGAGCCTTCTTTTCCAACTAAAGGAGAAGTATTAGGTCCAATCGAAATGCTCAAAGTAGGTTCACCAATCTTGATTGATGAAAAGATGTCATCAGCATGACCTGAAGCCGACAATGTATCACCGATCTCTGCATTTTTAATACCCGTAATCGCAATAATATCGCCAGATTCGCCAATAGTTGACTCTACCCTCTTTAAACCTTGGTTAACAAAAATCTTATCAACAGTTACTTGCTCATTTTTTCCTTCGAGATTCATCAATTTAAGCTGATCACCTGACTTTATAGCACCACGTCGAATTCTACCAATTGCATATTTACCTTTGTAATTATCCCAATCAAGTGAAGAAACCAACATTTGGAAAGGTTGATTTTCTTCTACTGCAGGAGAAGGAATATACTTTAAAATCGCATCAAAAATTGGTGTTAAATCTGCGGATTCTGAAAAATCATTTGGCATTTTTTCCCATGATTTTGCATCTCGACCGATTGCATACAAAATTGGAAATTCTAACTGACTGTCATCGGTAGCAAGTTCCAAAAAAAGATTATAAATTTTATCTAAAGTTTCTTTGACTCTAGCATCTTTTTTATCGATCTTATTAACGATCACAATGAGTTTTAACTTAAGCTCTAAAGCCTTTTTCAACACAAATTTTGTTTGTGGCATTGGACCTTCTTGAGCGTCTACAAGCAACAATGCACCATCAGCCATGTTTAATGTACGCTCGACTTCTCCACTAAAATCCGAGTGACCCGGGGTATCAATAATGTTGATTTTAACGTCTTTGTAGATTACTGCTGTGTTTTTAGCCAAAATTGTGATGCCTCTTTCTCGTTCCTGATCATTGGAATCCATTATCAATTCTTGAGACATGAATGCTTCATTTTCTCTGAAAGTTTTTGATTGTTTTAAAAGTCCGTCTACTAATGTGGTTTTGCCGTGGTCGACGTGTGCGATGATTGCGATATTTCTCAAGTCCATAAGTGACTATTATATATGAAATAACCCTTTTCAGATAGGGTCTGACCCGTTTTATGAACTGTTAAGATTTTTGTCTTAGGGAGATTTAATATTTTAGTTAAAACTTTTACGAGCCAAAACCGAAATAGTCCGGAAAACCAACAAAAATCGAATTATTAACGGATAATAAAATGGGTCAGACCCGTTTTTTACTAAAGTGTCATATAACAAAAAAGACCCACTTTCGTGGGCCTTTTTCTAGAGATATCTCAAAACCAAGATAAACCAGTATCTAACCAAAAGGCAGATACTAGTCCTATCTAATGTTTAATAACGATCTCTGCTGAAGCTGCCGCCTGATCGGCCGCCGCCTCTGTTATTATCGAAAGGTCTCTTTGGTCTGTCTTCCATAGGTCTGGCGACATTAACAACGAGAGCTCTGCCTTCCATGTCTTTGCCATTCATCTCAGATATAACCTGTTCTGAAACAGCATCGTCTAGTTCAACAAAGCCGAAGCCTTTTGATCTACCTGACATTTTGTCCATAATGACTGTAGCAGTTACTTCTCCATATGCGGAGAACATTTGCTTTAGGTCTTCTGAAGTAATCTTGTAAGGAAGATTTCCAACGTATAATTTGGTCACTTAAAAATTCACCTCCTAAATAATTGAACTTCGCTATTCTAGTTTTTAGTCTAAAACAGCTTGAAACCGCCTTTTAAGACGGATTCACACTCACTCTTTAGATGGGAAATATGAAGGATCCAATAAATTTTAATTTCTTAAAACTTAACGGAGTTGACCAAATTACCTGCACTTACAACGTAAAGCAAAAAAATGGAACTTCGATACTTCAAACACTGTCAGAGTTCTGAGCAAAGTATACCATTTTCTAAAAAATCATGTTTTAGATGCTTGTCTACGCTTATTCTCAACATATGCCAAATGATTAAATCCAAAGCTCCACAGACCTGTGTTCCGAGCTTGTAGTTTTTCAATTTCATCAGCTACACCGGGAATTAAATTAATGAATTTTGACATCGGAGAAGTTTTCCCTTTTGTGTACCACAAATAATACAAGCACTTATAAACATCACTAAGTTTTGTCGTACTTGATCTCGGGAACTGCATATTAAAATCTTTTACAACATGAGGTCCAATTTTCATTGTTAAGCCTGGAAAAACATTCCACATATAGTTAAAAAATTCAGGGGTTAGCATACATTTAAAAATTTCAGGATTAGCATTAAAACTTTTAGCAAAATATTCTTGCATCTTCATGGCAATATTAAAATTCCATAAATTTAAATCCTTAGCATTTTGAGGATCGAATAACTCATGAAATTGATTTTTAAAAACCATTTCTACATTCTCTAACCTTGCAATAGGAAATGAAGTACCAAGATCTGATTCACGAACCTTCATCAATGGGATTTGCTTTGAAAAAATTCTCGTAGCAAATGTAAACTGATCCTTCGCACTAAAATTACCTGTATTAATTGGTTTATCACGTTTTATCTCTAAAGATAGAATCTGACCATTTGGCATTAACACAACTGAATATGGATTTTCAGGATCTAAAAAAACTGGAGGAACACAAAAATCATCTTCAAAATTAGGAGAATCAAGCTCAACACAGATATAGTTATCATTACGATCATATTTATATTTTGAAAGTCCAATCTTAATCGCTTGCGAATTATGTTTTTGATAAACACGTATAACTCTTGCATGTCTAATCTCTATATCATTATTGCCATTACGAACAGATGGACGAAGGCCTCCTACGAATGTATGGTTTTTATTATATTCATATTTTGAATATGTTGGAAATGTCGATAAATTAGGAGGAAACGAATTTTGATAAACTGAATTATTATATGAATATTCAGGAGCCGTCAATTTTATAGCTGGATGACTTGAAAAAAATTTTCGAATTGAATTTATAAAATCAACGGGACTCTGAAATTTTGTTGGCATCATACAAATATCCAAATCATTAAATCTTTGATTTTCATCATTTGGAGACATCAAAGATCTGGCAGCACCACCTACGATAAAAAATGCACATTGAGTTGATTCCTGTAAATCAGATAAAAGAGTTTGTATTCTTAATACAATTCCACCTCTTTCTCTGTTTAAAGATACTGTATGATATGGATTTTCCGATAATTCTAAAAATTTTTTATCATTAGCCTCCAGCACTTTCGATAGCGAATATGTTAAAAGTGAAGTTTCATTTATGCCGCCAAACTCAAATGGCTTCATAACAATATCAGCATCTTTAAGTAAAGCTGAAGGAATTAAATTTAAATCAAAATATTCATCATACTCTAATGTTTCAGCATTAGAATCTTGTTCATTCATGATTATTGAGAAAACTTATAACCAGAACCTTTAATAGTTTCGATATGCGCATCAAGCGAGTTTTGTTCTAACTTTTTTCTTATAATTGAAATATGTTTATCTATTGCCCAATCAGAATATTTCTCATATTTTTCTTTACCCCATAATAAATCCGCAATCATTTCACGACTCACCACAGTGTCTTCGTTATTAATAAACAATTTCAATAAATCAGATTCGGTTGAAGTTATTCCCTCGAATTTTTTGTTTTCTAAAAAAACATTCCCATCGATAATTTTGAGCTTTGCATTTGAATTTGAAAATTCAAATCTTATCTTTAATAATTCTTTTAATTTAAGTTCCAATTCATTTTTTCCAAGCTTAGGAAATTGAGCAACATGTTGAGTAAGTAATTTTGATTTATATGCTGAGCCTTCAGACAAATTTACAATTAAACGAAATTCTTCTTGATCAATTTGAAAATCAAGCTTTTTAAGCCAATATTCAATACTATGTTTAATATCCTCTTCTGAAAATCTATCTATAAAATTAAGATTTTGTAACAAAACAGATTTAAGATCACCACTTTTTTCATTAATAAAATTTTGATATTTATGTTTTTCCATCGAGAAAACGAATACAATTTTTTGCTTGTTAATATCTAAGCGCCACACATTCATTAATTGGTTTCCATACAACTGATCAAAATTTGGTATTGAATCAACTTTAGGCATAAAAATAATTGTTTGTATCCCAGCTTCAACATTTTTAGATATTGAGTCTCTTATTTTCAATTGAAGAAAATCAATCGAAGATTTTTCATATGGCAATGTTTCACCAGGATTTAAAATTTTGTTTAGCTCATAAAAAAACCCTACCAATGAATATTCAAGCAAATTCGAAAAATCAAATTTATATACGAGCTTATCTTTGAAAAATCTCTGAAAATCTTTTGATTCACGATTATCATAAATAAAACTTAGTAACGCACGTTCTCCCCCAATATCCTTTTCAAATACAAATGAAATTGATTGACCGGCATCAGAAGATTTCGAAATTTTTTCAGCCATCGAAATCAAAGTCTCTGGCAGTAATGGATAATCTAAATCAGAATGTATCTTCATAGTATTTAGCTTAATTTGTTTTTCTCAAGATATAGCCAGAGCTTCGCAACGTATCGATTTTCAAATTTTGTAATCGATTTAATTTTAGCTTTTGCCTGACACTAAAAATTAATTTATTTATATAAACTAATGAGAATTTTTCAATATAATTTTGTCCCCAAAGTGCTTCTGCAATTCGTTCATAAGAAATTGTGCTATTGATATTATCTGAAAGAAGCATAAGAACTTTTTTCTCATGCAAAGTCAAACCAACAATTGGCTTATTGTTGTAACAAAGATTCTTATTCATATCAATTAAAATTCGACTATTAACAGAAGTATCAAATCCCAGTTTTTCACGATAGGCTTGTGATTCATTAAACAATTCTTCATTATTAATTGCAGTGACAATTTTTAAAGTCGGAACAAAATTCTTTGAATATTTATTTAGAATTGTTTCAGTCATCAAAAAATCAGAAATACTTTCTGTCTCAATCCATTCATTAATGTTCGCAAAATTTTCGTAATCAATTTTATTCAATTTATGGTCGATATAAGTTCTTCTCAGATATCCAGTTAATACAAGCTCAAAAATAAAATCGACTGCCATATCTCCACGAATATATAGCTCAAGCTTTTTATTATCTTTATAATCGTATGAAGCAAATGTTCCAGTCGAAATCACGTTGATCTCTATTTCTGAGAACGGAAACTCTGTTTTACCAAAAATTTTATTAAAATCTTCAAAAAAGCCCTGTTTTTTGGATTCAAAGTCAGCAACTAATTTCTGTTTATATGATTTTGGAAGCATATGCTCCGCCAACCCAGAAAAGATCTTCTTGTACGACGCCAAAGAATTGTATGCATAAAAATTGTTCTTTTTCAGCTTTACCCAATCATTTAAATCTATCTGTAAAGAAAGATCAGGGAAATAACATGTTTTGAGGCTATCGGCGTAGCTTTTCGGAAGATATGGAAGAACATAAAATAAACCCCGATTTGAGTTTAATGCGCTTTCATTTTGAGCTACCCGATAAAATTGAACCATTTCAGCTTCAATTCCTAAGTTAAATTTATACTTTATATTAGAGGCATCCGACTTTTTCATAATTTTGCCAATATTATACCAAAGTAAGGAAAAAGTAAGAATACTAGAGGTTATAAGAAACAGTAATGCAACCGCAAAACAAAATATCAATAATGTGTGTCATATGAAAAAAGTTAAATTAACAAAACCAGTAAAAAATCATCAATGCGATTGCGCATGTCCAAATACGGAAGATTCAAAAATCAAAGTTACCAAAATTAAAAAATAACTCAGGAACACTCAGGTTAGACTCAAGTTTTTTCATGTACCAAACCATATAGTAGGTACATGAAAAAACTAAAACTTTACACAATCATAAAAAATGATCAATGCAACTGTGCTTGCCCTGATCTAAAAAATTCATTCGTTAATATTTTTACAACAAAAATATGACTCAAGAATATCGTCTATTCAACGGCGTAAAAATTATTAATGAGCCCTATTTTAATCGAAAAGGAAATAAAAAAAATATCGGTTTATACCATCCGATAAATAACGAAATATATTTTTTAAATAGAGCTGAATGGAAAACAATTGAAGCGATTCAAAATGATGATTTTGAAAGCATAAACAAAAAACATATTTCGATATTAGAAAAAAATTTAATCATCCACAAAAATGACGAGCAAGTCAAAATCGAACTTGATTACAATCCAGATAATGCGCAAATGTACGTAAAATTAACAGAAGCATGCAATTTTTCATGCCCAGGATGCACAACTTCAATTGACCGAATTCCCTTAAACAAAGCAATAACTTTAGACTTAGCAAAACTAGAAACATACCTAGAATCATTCGCAAAATCTGCAAACGATAAAAAAATGAAAACTATAAAAATTAAATGGGCTGGTGGCGAACCTCTGTTAAAAATGTCTTACGATTTAATTTTACAAGCTCAAGATAAAATTAATGAGCTAAAAAATAAATATCCCAATTTATATATTAAGCAAATAGTCTTAACTAATGGCGTTTTTTTAGACGAAAAAAAAGCACAATTCTTTAAACAAAATAATATTTCATTAAGCGTAAGTTTATGGGGAACGGGAAGCGTCCAAGACAATTCAAGAAAGCCTAGAAATAAAATGGAAACATATGAAGTAATAACCAAAAATATTTCAGCAATAGATAATTTCGGACTCGATTACAGCGTTAACTATGTTTTAACACCTGCGAATGCACATAATTTTCCAGAATTCATAGAAACAATGTGGGATATCAATTCGCCTAAATTTATCGGGAAAAACTGGAGCAACAAACATCCGGTCACAGTATTTATAGCGTTTTTCAGACCGCAAAGTGGAATTAGCAAAGAATTATCTGAAAAAATGTATTCTATTATGCTGAAAGGACTCAATCGTGGTTTCTCTAAAATTAAACAGATGATAAAAAATAAAGTTCCAATACAAAGCCTAAGTGTTATTGATTACATAAATTTAACAGGCATTGCCCCATATACTTGCGGTAGTGGAATAAATTATGTGGCTTGTGGCCCAGAAGGAGCAGCTCCATGCCATGAAGATTTATTCCAAATGAAAGATAATTTTGAGCGCATAAAAAATGGTGAAAATATTTTAGATATCGTAAACGAAAAATATAAGGATACGATGCAACATCTCAATGGGCTCACCTATTTTGATAGCAAAAGTTTTGACTATCTATTCTTACACGGAGGACTTGGATGTCCTAGACTACGAAAAGCAGAAAACAATGGAGACGTCAGTAAATTTTGTTCAACTACAGCATTTTATAAATCATTTATAAACAATCTTTTAGGTTTAGAATGCATGAGAATACGATCGATGCAAAAACAAAATCTCGAAACGATCAACAATAATTCATGCATGTTAAACCAACCGAATATTTCTATATATGGTGGTGAATGCTAAAAGTTATTTTATAGTGGCTGTACCGAATTTTAATAAACGATCTTGCACATATTCAAGATCCATTTGTAGTGCAATTTCAGCTTTAACAAGCTCAATACAAATATCGGCAAGATGAGCTGGAATAGAAAGTAATTCTAATTTTGAAATTCGCATTATCAAAGCACGTGCAGATTCTGAGGTGTCTTCAAAAACCAAAACTCCGTTTGAGTTTACAATCTCAAGATTAATTTTTTTATTCATTAATGAAATTCTAACAATACCCCGTGGATCAGTTTCTGTATTTTCGTTGTACTGAATCTTTATGTCTGACCATTTTTGACATTTTAATAAGTCATTTGCATTCTGCCAATCTTCTTCATATATGTGCGAAGAAATATCTTGAATGGAAAGTGTTCCACGCTTTAGCTGTAAATTTTGACAAATATAATCATGCAAACTTAATAGTCCAAATGCATTTGGTAGTCCCGCTTTAAAAATATCGTGAGATCTAAATAACGCAAAAAGATTCAACTTATTATCAACATCGATTAAAAGTTGTACAAAAATTAAGCATGGCGGAGAACTATGTGTGGTATCAATTTGTGGAATATAGGTGATTGCAACAGCACGTCGAGTAATATTCGCCTTTTTAAATTGATTAATAAGAATATCAATTTGGTCAATATCAAAATAAGAACGTAACCTAGATCCATATGTGTATGCCACACCATTTGGTATTTTGGAATCCAAAAGCGATTCTTTATATTTAGCCAAAGATTCTTCATTTAATCCAATAATTTGCATTAATTTTGAATCCAAATCAGGCAAATATATATTTGGAAAGCTTTCATTATCAATAATCCAATTAATACTTTGAAGCTCTCTTTGGTTATTTCCATATTCAGTAAGTTTTATTGATCCATATCTCATTACCTTTTCGACTACGTTTAACCAAGCTCTATAGATTGATTTTTCACGCACAAGCCAGCCAACTTTTTCAGACGGAAATGGGACTGATTCATCTCGAACAGGATCAGCAAAGGAGATCGGGTCCATATATTCATTGATATTTTTTTTATCAAAAGAATCTGCCATCGACAAAGATTGTTCAAAAGATTCATTTTTAAAATGAATTAGCTCCACATTGTCAGTAATTTTTTTTATAATTTCACGATCAATTTCTTTGTGAATATCATTCGGATCAAAGTTCCCGGACCAAACAGCATCCAATAAAGCCCTACCAGCAATACCAAAAGGGGTATTAGAAAGTGGCGTGTTGCTCCACACAAATAAATATCTTATATGTGGATTCAACGCTAAATTTCGCAACAAAATGGAAACACCTTCTTTGCTATAAAGCGTTCCTGTAATTGAAAAATATTTTTTTATTTGTGGAAATTTAGACTCAACAATAAATGGGTCAAACCAACAAGTACATAATACTGCGTTGGTTTTAGAACCTTCTAAAACTTTATACTTTTCTTTTTTGTATAAATACATTTTTTATCAAAAACATATTATTAAAGGATTTCTAAATTATCTTGCCATAATCCATCAATAGAAGCATCAGCTCCAGCAGGAATTCCATATTGTCCAATCCGAACAAAATAAAAACGATCAGAATGATTTTTTGACATTATAAAATATGAAGTCCCATTATTTTTTGTATATTGTGCTGGGCATTTTTTTATTTGTTCATTCAACTGGTCATAGTTCTCAAGCGTCTCTAAACTTGCAACATCAATATTTGAAATAATATATTCTGTTTTATTTTCACCTTTGTCAGGTAATTGAAGACTTAATTCTGGAGTTACAACACAATCAGACTCATTATAATTTTTTAAAAATGTTTCTTTAATTGCATCTGAGAGAGATTGTCTTTCAGGCTTTCTAAACATCTGGATATATTGTCCGCCATCTTTATAAAAACAATCTTTTAATCCTTCGCCACAGATACTCACATAAATAGTATTTTCATCTTCGAGAATATTGATATTTCCATTTGCAACTTTTTTACCAGCTACCAAACTTACACCATTTTTCTGTGAAATAAATTTTTGTCTACTATCATTAACCTCTAAAAAATTTTTTGATTCACCTATTTTAATAGGCCTCGAAACAGAAGCAACATCTTG
Organism: uncultured Candidatus Saccharibacteria bacterium; assembly: GCA_964510925.1. Lineage (GTDB taxonomy): Bacteria > Patescibacteriota > WWE3 > 2-01-FULL-39-13 > 2-01-FULL-39-13 > CAZEDS01. Next base: position 337 of record CAZEDS010000004.1, on the reverse strand, counting down.
AATTGTGTTGAAGTTAAAATAAACAAAAGGCAATAACAGAGCAGTAAAAATTCCTAAAAGTATAAATAGAACCGGTTTTTTTATCTTTACCATATATCTAATTTATACCATGTCACAAACAGTATTGATTAGATTTTATCTATTACGAATATTATTAATTACTGGTCTTCGATGCCTGACCTTAGATGCAGACGGCATATCAAACGCAAATATAGAATCAAGAAATTTGAATACTTTTGCTTTTGGGTCCAATACATTTTTACACTTATGTAGGACAGGATTTTCATTTGCATTAATCATAAGATCAATTAATTGAGCGTTAGTTTTTGGCATGTTT
>CAZEDS010000003.1:0-86932 GCA_964510925.1 uncultured Candidatus Saccharibacteria bacterium | reverse complement strand
AATTGATGGCGGTAATCTGTGAATTGGCAATTTAGGTGCGTCGTCTAAACCACCTTTGTTGTCGATTGCTTCACCTAATACATTTAAAACTCTACCAAGAACTTTTTCTCCAACTGGAGTTTGTATAGGTGCTCCAGTATTTGTAACTTCTAAATCTCTTGAGATTTTTTCGGTTGCACCTAGTGCAATGCATCTAACAGTCTGTTCATCAATATGTTGCTCGACTTCGAGTGTTAAATTGAATTTATCAACCATTAAAGCTGTATAAATTTGTGGAAGTGCTCCTTCAAATTCAACATCTATAACGTTTCCTAAAACTTGTACGATTTTTCCTTTTGTCATATTTGAGCTCCTGAATTAATTTCAATAATTTCTTCTGTAATAATTTTTTGGCGTTCTTTATTGTATTCAATATTTAAGAAATCTTTAAGATGTGTAGCATTGTCTCTTGCTGATTTCATTGAAACCATTCTTGCACTATGTTCAGACAGTGATGCCTCTAATTCTTTTGAATAAATCATATTTTCTATATATAACTCCATTAATTGAACTTTAATACTTGCTGCATTTGGTTCCAATTTAAATTTGCTTTGTAAAGATTTTGTTTCAAGATCATTTTTATATGGAAGTATTTGATCAACCGTTGGCTTTTGACTCAATGCATTTATATAAAAAGTATATGCAAAATATAAATTAGAAATATTATATTTGGTTTGTATTTCATCAATAGCTCTAGAAATTGTTTTGATTTCGACTGAAGTTGGCTTTTCTGAAATATTTCCAAAATCAGCTATCAAATCAGGATACGCATTTGAAATCCTTTTGCTAAGTTTTTTACCTATATTGATTACAAAAATCTTTTTGTCTTTTTTTGTATCAGTAAATTTTTTGATTTCTTTAAATAAATTTGTTGGTAAGCTACCTGCTAAACCTCTTTGAGGCGAAAATGTCACAAGCAAGAGTTCATTATCATTTGTTTTTTTTAGATTCTCATCCAACAAGTTGATTTCACTAAGTGTTGATTTAATTTTATTTGCAAAACTTTTAGCTTTTTTTTCTTCTATTTCTAATTTTGCAATTTTTGATGCAGAAATTAAATACATTGCATTAGTAACCTTAATGATATTTTGCACACTCTTTATGCGACTTTTGAGCTCTTTTAGGTCTGACATTTAGTTGCTTATAAAAAAATCATTTATACTTTGGTCAATTTGATCGGCTGATTGTATATCGTTAACAAAATTTATTAATGCAGCTTTTGTTTCTGCGATTTTTTCAATTTCTATTTCGTCAAATTTACCTGCATTTAAAGCTTTTAGGATCGCAACTTGAGTCAAAACTTTTAATGGCGCTCCCTCATTTTGTTTAAGTAGTTCGATTACTTTTTTACCTTTGCTTATCTTTTTGATTGTTTCTGAATCAAGCTCACTACCACCAAATTGGGAAAAGGCTTCGAGTTCTTTAAAACTCGCAATATCTAAACGTATGTTTCCGGCTGCTTTTTTCATGTCTTTTATTTGTGCTGCACCACCTACTCTTGATACAGAATTTCTAACATCAACTGCTGGCCTAATGTTTGAGTTGAATAAATCTTTATCAAGATATATTTGACCATCTGTAATTGAGATTATATTTGTTGGAATATAAGAACTCACATCACCAAATTGGGTCTCAACAATTGGTAAAGCCGTAATTGAACCGCCACCATTTGATTCATTTAAACGACAAGCTCTTTCTAATAGTTTTGAATGAAGATAAAAAATATCTCCTGGATAAGCTTCACGACCTGGTGGTCTTCTTAGAGTTAGAGAAATTTGTCTATATGCCCAAGCATGTTTTGTTAAGTCATCATAAATGATTAAGACATCTTTTCCTTGGTTCAAAAAGTATTCTGCAATTGCAGTACCTGTATATGGTGCAAAAAATTGTTCTACGACTGAATTTGCGGCAGATGCATTTACAATTATGGTGTATTTATCAGCACCATTTTCTTTAAGTGTTTCATAGATTTCTGATATTTTTGAATTTTTTTGAGCAATTGCAACATAAATACAAATCATTGGATTAGTTTCGTTTTTTTGATTTAAGATTGCATCAAGTGCAATTCTTGTTTTTCCTGTGCTTCTATCACCTATTATTAGTTGTCTTTGACCTCTACCAATTGGAACAGCAGAATCGATTGCTAAAATTCCTGTTTGCATTGGTGTGTCTACTGGTTTTCGTTGAATTACACCTGGAGCGATTTTTTCTACCTCGACATTTTTTAAATTAGTTCTAGTTAATGATTTTGAGATCAGTTCTTTACCAATTCCATTTACTACTGATCCTATTATTTCTTCATAAACAGGAATTGTTATTACTTCACCAGTAGTTTCGAACTCATCACCAGATTCTAATTTTGTATAATCACCAAGTACAGCTGCTCCAACTTTAAAGTTCTCAAGATTTAAAACAACAGCTTCAATTCCTTTTGAAACACAAACTATTTTTTCAAAAAACATGGCACTATTTAGGCCATTTACTTCAGCAATACCGTCTTTTACTGATATTACATATCCTTTTGTTTTAAAATCACTTGAACTGACTTTAAGATTTTGATCAATTATTGATTTTAAGTCGTTTAATACTGCAGACATTTTATTTGCAAATTAATTAAATTTAGCTTTAAGTTGTTTTAGTGAATTTTTCATCGATTTATCAATGAAAAATTCGCCAAATTCAATCCTAAAGCCACCCAATAAAGATTCATCTGTTTTGTAATGAATCTTTTCTACTTCACCAAATTTCTCAGTTATCAGCTTTTCAATTTTAATTTTTTCTGCTGCTGAAAGCTCTGATGCATGATAAACAATTGCTTCAAAGTTCTTAATTTTAGAAAGTAGCTCTTCAGCTATTTTCTTTATAATTTTGACGTCTCCAATTTTTTGGATTTGCTCAACAACTTTATTTACAATTGAGTCAGAATTATTAGCCATTAGTGTTTAACAAGTTAGACATAAAATGCTTTTTTTGTTTTTCGGTAAGTTCAGATTGTACAACTTGTTCAAACAATTCTATCGCTTTTGATTGTACTTTTTTGTCGATTTCTGAAATCTGTGATTGAAGTTGTTTCTCGATTTGTGACTGAGCATCATCTTTTATTCTTTGTGCATCTTTTTCTGCATTAGCTTTAATTTGTTCATGTACTTTTTTTGCTTCAGTTTGAGCATTCAATCTCAATTCTTTGATTTCTTCATGTGCTTGTCTTATTAAAATAGCTTTTTCTGCAGATAGCTGCTCTTTTTGGCTAATTAATTCCTTTTTATCTTTTTCTAATTGTTCGACGAATTTTTTACGATGATCGATCATCGTCATCAAAGGTTTATATAAAAATTTGTTCAATAAATACATCAGTACAAAAAAATTTGTAGCTTGAAATAATATTGTCCAAAAATTTATTCCGATTCCTTCTGACATGTTATGCAAATAAAACTATCAACGCGATAACAAACGCATAAATCGCAACAGCTTCAGCAAAAGCAATTGCCAAAAGCATGTTTGTTCTTATTTTATCGGTTGCATCAGGATTTCTTCCGATTGAGTCTAGTGCTCCTTTTGCAATTAAACCAATACCTAAACCTGGTCCTAGAGTTCCTAGACCGATTGCTATCGCTGCTGCCAATTGTGTGTATTCCATATTTTTAAATTTAAATAAATAACTAAACTAATGGTGTGGCTTTTCTATCGCCATTTGAAAAAACACTAACGTAAGTATCGAGAATACGGCAGCTTGTATGAATCCTACAAATATTTCCAACCCTAAAAATGGCAAAGGCAAAATCAATGGAAATAAAAAGAACATAACAGATAATAATACCTCACCTGCAAAGATATTTCCAAACAGACGGAACGAAAAAGATATTATTTTTGAAATCTCACCAACTAATTCTAGAATTCCTACAAAAAAATTTATTGGTGAAGATAAATTTATATATTTAGATATATGCATTGAGATACCAAGTTCTTTTATTCCCATATATTGAGCTGTTAAAACAGAAATCAATGCCATTGCTAAAGTTCCATTAATATCCGTGGTTGCAGGTCTTAAAAATGGTATTAATTTACCATCTTCATGGATTCCTATTCCAAGTAATGGAAGCAATCCAGCCCAATTCGAAAACAAAATAAAAAGAAAAAACGTTGCGATAAATGGAAAGAACTTTTTTGCATTTCCGCCTGTAATGTTTTCAGTTAGGTCATATAATGACCCAACAATTACTTCTGCGAATACTTGCATTGAGCTAGGAAAAAATGTAATCGAGGCTCTTATTACTAAAGCAAACAAAACCATCAAGGCGGAAACGATTATAGTTGTAAAAACCGCATTGCTAACAGGAATAGTTTCAAAGAGATGAAAAACAGTCTCAGGAGCAATGGATACGTGAATACCAGACATTAATAATTCCAAAATAAATAAATCACTAGCATTTTAGCAAACCTAATCTTTTTTTCAAAAGGTTATCATTGTCAATTTGGTAACAATAAAGATTATAAACAAATCTTATTCATAATATCTATGGATATTTTGAATGTTGTCCAAATTATTCTTTGTGGTTCACCAAAGAGCTTATTTTATCATGGATTGGTTTATAGTCATTGTTTTTTGCAACCAATGTCCATGCACCACCATAGTTTGATCTGTTTGCAGGAACTTCAAGATAGTTTGCAGTGTTTAAACTCAATTTTTCCATTTTAAATGACGCATAGCTTTTTAATAAGTTATATAGAATCGGCATATCAGCTAACGTAATATCTGTATAAACTTTTTGAGTTGCGATTTTATAAAGAGTTTCAGGTGTTTTTTCTTTAAATAAATTATCAGGCTTAAAATAATCATCAATTATCGCCTCCATAATATATTGTTGTCTTAGCCCACGTGCATAATCACTCCCCTCTCCATTTGTTCCTTTTCTAGATCTTGCATAAATTAGAGCTTCTTCACCGTCCATTTTTTGTTCGCCTTTTTCAAAAGTAACTGAAATAAGTTCATCTTTTCCTTTTCTATCGTTTGGGTATGATTCATCAGTGAATGAATTTGGCACATTAATAGTTAATCCTCCAACTGAATCAACCGCCCATACAAATGCATCAAAATCAATTCTAATTATTCTGTCCGGTCTTTGACCTGTAACATTTTCAACCTGGTCTTTGATTGCATCAGCACCATAAAGGTTATATATAGCGTTTATTTTATATTTATCTGCCCATACATCCCTTGGAATATGTGTTAGAACGGCACGTGTGCGTTCTGGGTTTAATGTTATTAGTTGAATAACATCTGTTCTCCAACTTGTTTGATCTCCAGATCTTCTATCTATTCCTAAAATTAAAATATTAAAATTTGAGGAAGTGTCTGAAGGCGCTTTTGCTTCACGATTGTTTTTTAAAGAAAGCTTTTCGCTAACACCATTTTTTATAGTAGATGTTCCAATATTATTTGCGTTATCGGTAAGACTTTCTTCTGTTGTAAGATTTGCGATCTCAGGGTTTGGTGTTGCATCTTTATCTATTTTTTTTGTATTTGAATTAGCAGTTGTGATTGGTGAGTCAATATTTTTAGTTGGTTTTATAAAAATATACCAAGAAACAAAAGCTAATGAGATTACGCTTAAAACGCCAATTATAATAAAAAGTGATTTTTTGGATAATTTTTTATTGTTACTAATATTTGATGATGAAAATGCACTTTCTTTTTGTTCAAATTCGCTTTGAAGAAATGTATTGATTGGTTTTGTATGTTTTTCCATTTTTTAAAATGGTCCAAAGGGTAGGGTTCGAACCTACGTAGGGCATGGCCCGACAGATTTACAGTCTGTTGCGATTGACCGCTCCGCCACCTTTGGACATTGCGAAATATATTTTACCATAAGGATTGATCTTTTAACTTCGTATCTGTATGCTAAAGGTCGCACCTTTTAAGACCTGACTACGAAAGTTAGGAGGTGATAGAATTATTTTTGATATGCAAAAAGTATTAAACAGAGCTGGCTCAGCTTTTAAAGTTCCAACAGATAAAGTAAGTTTTAAAAAACTTTCAAAAAGACAGAAATTCCTATATTTGATAGCCGTTATTTCTGGTCTTGGACTTTTAGGCACTGTAACTATTTGTGCCGTAGTTATCTTTGTTTTTACTGCTTTTTCTTCGATTTTGCCATCCCCTTCCCGATTAACAAATCGGTCAGTAGATCAATCAACAAAAATTTATGATCGAAATGGAGAGCTATTATATTCAGTTTATGGCGATCAAAATAGAACACTCGTTAAGCTAAATGAAGTTTCACCTTATATTATTAATGCTACATTAGCAGCAGAAGACGGTGACTTTTATTACCATGAAGGTATAGACCCATTTGGAATTATGCGTAGCGTATACGTAACCTTGTCAGGTGGCGGAAAACAAGGTGGTTCAACACTTACACAGCAAGTTGCAAAATTAGCTTTATTAACATCTGATAGAACACTAACTCGAAAAGTAAAAGATGTCGTTCTTGCTCTTCAAATTGAAAATAGCTATACAAAGGATGAAATAATTCAAATGTATTTAAATGAAATACCATATGGTGGTACTACTTATGGTATTGAAGCAGCTGCAAAAACCTATTTTGGAAAAAGCTCATCAAATCTTTCACTTGCTGAAGCAGCTTTATTAGCTGGGCTTCCACAGAGACCAACTTACTATAATCCATATCAAAATCCGGAGGCAGCAAAAAACAGGCAGTTGTATGTTTTAAAGTTGATGAAAGATAACGGTTGGTACGACAAAAATCGTGTAAGACAACATATATCTCAAGAAGAATATGATTTAGCAACAAAAGAAGAACTCAAATTTGTTAAAAACACTGGAATCATTAATGCACCACATTTTGTAATGTATGTATTAAATTTATTAAATGAAAAATATGGTGATGATATTGTGCAAAAAAGTGGTTTTAGTGTAAAAACTTCACTTGATTTAGGTCTTCAAAAAGAATTTGAGAAAATTGCACAAGAAGAAGTCGCAAAAGCCAAAACTTTAGATCTATCCAATGCCGCCTTAGTCGCAATTGATCCAAAAACTCGCGGGGTTTTGGCGATGGTTGGCTCTATTGATTATAATTCTAATGAAATTGATGGAAAATTTAATGTTGCCACAGGTTATAGACAGCCAGGTTCTACTCTTAAGCCAATTACTTACCTTACAGCTTTAAACCAAGGATACACTGCCTCTTCAGTTTTTTATGATGTTTCAACAGAATTTAAAGTAGACGGATCAACGCCAATTTATGAGCCAAAAAATTATGGCGGTTGGGGCTTTAGAGGACCAATACAAATGAGATATGCGTTAGCTAACTCTGTAAATGTGACAGCAGTTAAAACTTTAGATTTGGTTGGAATCCAAAATATGGTTGATACAGCAAATTCATTAGGCTTAAATTTTAAATATGATTCTAGAAAACACGGATTGGCAATAACTCTTGGAGGTGGCGAAGTTCGTTTATTAGACTTAGCAAATACTTATGCATCTTTGGCTGCAGGCGGAAAATACAAAGATGTTAATCCAATTTTAGAAATTAAAAGTCCAGATGGTCAGCTTATCGAAAAAGTTATTGAGAACGAAGGTACACAAGTTGTGGATTCACGCAATGTTTGGATAATTACTGATATATTATCAGACAATAATGCTAGAGCCATGGCTTTTGGTACTGGGTCTCAACTAGCTTTTAAAGGTAACAAAGTTGCAGTAAAAACTGGTACTTCAAATGATCTAAAAGATAACTGGACCGTCGGATTTACTCCAGACATTGCAATTGGTGTTTGGGTTGGAAATAATGATGGCGAAAAAATGAATAGCCGATTAGCATCTGGTTTAACAGGAGCTGCGCCTATTTGGCATCGATCTATGCAATATTATCTAGATGATCATCCAAACACAGAATTTAAAAAGCCTGAAGACGTCATTGAGCAATATGTTGGGACTGTCTCTGGTATGCAGGCAAATGAAGATGTTGAAGAAAACCGTAGAGAATATTTTATAAAAGGTACTGAGCCAAAAGCAAAATCAGATATTTTTGTAAGAGTTAAAATTTGTAAAGATGGTGAAGTTCGAGACCGAACATATACTTCATATAAAGCTGAAAGACCTGAATGGCAAGAAGCTGTAGATAATTGGGTAAAGAGTAAATATAAAGATGATGATAGCGAACTTTATAAGCATTTAGATCCAAAATATGATGAAGAACGTGATCCAGATAAGTTTGATATAGATAATTGCGAAGGCTAAAATTTTTATTTATTCGCCTCTGATTGTTGCGCTGATTTCAGTCGTTAACTTTTTTATTATTAATGAGCGAATTGCTTCAATTTTTTCACGAGTAAGCTCATTTTGACTGTTTTCAAATTCTATAGAAATTGTATGCGAAATTTTATTTTCACCAATTGATATGTCTGAGAAATTATCGGATTCATAAACACGAATTATGCTTGGATCTGCATCGTAGATCATATTTTCTAAGTCAAACAAATCTAATTCTTTGTTTGTAATTATTGATATTTCTTCAATAATATTCTGTGTTAGTTTTGTTTTTATTTGTAGTTTAGGAATTTTATTAAGATCAACTAATTCTAATAACTCTTCTGTTTTTAGGTTAAAACCTGTTGAACTTAATGTTGCGACTTCAATTTTCCCTTTGATCAATGATAGCCAATTTTTATCAATTGATTTGTAATTTAATTCTTTTGGAGAATTTATGATTCCTAACTTGAACAGCAAAGCTAACAAATCAGATTTAACTTTTAGACCAAATTCTGCACTGTTATAAATTGTTGAAATGATTTTTTGTTCTGTATATTGTCCTTGTTTAACTTCAGCATAAATTTTACCTATTTCAAAAACTCCGATTAATTTAGGATTTGATTTTATATTTTGGTTAAATGCTGCAATCAAGGTTTCAGTAATTGAAGTTCTTAGTGCATTTTTATCTTGATTTAAAGGGTTCTCAAGTTTTACTTGGAATTTTTTATTTTCATCTTTTTGAACAAGTGGATTTGTATAATGCTCGTCTAGCCCAAAACTTGTCAAAATATCTCTAATTTTATCTTCAAGCAATATTGATTTTGTCGTAGAAAAATCTTCTGGTGCTTCTCTAATTGGTAACACAGGTATTTTGCTATATCCCCAAAGACGTAGAACTTCTTCGACTAAATCAGCTTGAATATTAATATCGGTTCTCCATTCTGGAACTCTTACAATTATTATATTTTGGTCTAGACCAATTGCTTCCTTTTGTTCGATAACTTCAAATTGAAGTGTCTCTAAGATAGATATTACTTCGTGCTTTTCTATATCTACACCACCAAGTCTTGAAATTTCGACTAGATTAAATTCTATTGTAACTGGCTTTAATTTTTCTTCATAAAAGTCTTCGATGCTTGTAATTTCCCCTTCTGTAAGCTCTAATATCAGTTTTAAGGCTCGTTTTATGGCTTTTTCTACCATATTTGGGTTTAATATTTTTGAATGTCTAGATGCCGCATCTGTTCTCAAATTATAGGCTGAAGCCATTCTTCGTATTGTTGCATGATCATAACAGGCCGCTTCAAGAATGATTGCATTTGTTTCAGAATCAATTCCAGAATTTTGACCACCAATTACCCCTGCGATTCCAACTGGTTTATTTCCGCTTGAAATTATTAAATCCTTAGAACTAAATTCAATTTTAGTTCCTTGCCAAGTTAAAAATTCTTCACCGTTTTGAGCTTTTCTAACTTGAATCAATGTGCCATCTGTATTTGGTGACAGTTTTGCAATATCAAATGCATGTAGTGGAATACCATATTCGAGCATTACATAATTTGTTATATCAACAATATTATTAATTGCTGGGATCCCGTATTCTTCTAAATCTTCTCTTAGCCAATCTGGAGATTGTTTAACTTTTATATTCGTTATTTCAACTGCACAAAATCTTTTAACAACATCTTTTGCGGTAACAGACAAAATTTTTTTTGGTTCATTCCATTTTGTATTAATTTCAGTTTGTTCTAATGGATAGCTGACTTTTTTGCCTAAAAATGCTGCATATTCTCTAGCTATTCCTAAAATTGAAAAACAATCTGATCTATTTTGTCTAACTTCTAAGTCTAAAATCGGATGGTTATTTATTGTGAATATAGGTTTATCTAACATGAACTCTAAATTTGTTAGTATTGAAGCCAATTCTTCAGGTGTATGCTCAATTTTTATGTATTTTGATAGCCAGTTAAGTGGAATGATCATAGATATATCAAACTGCCATTATATAAAACTCTAATATCATCAATTCCATATTTTTGCATTACAATTCGATCCAAACCCCATCCAAAAGCGAATCCAGAATATTTATTTGGATCAATATCTGCCTTTTGTAATGTTGTAGGATGTATCATTCCACCACCAGCGATTTCAATCCAACCTCTTCGTTTACAAACTTCGCAGCCTGAACCTTTACAGAATTTGCACAAAATATCTGGGCTCATTCCAGGTTCAACTTCTGGATAATATTTTGGTCTGAATCTTATAACGGTATCTTGTCCTAGAATGTGCTTTAGGGCTTTGGTGAATACCCATTTTAAATTTCCCATATTCACATTTTTGTCTAAATAGACACCCTGAAATTGATGGAAAAATGATGTATTTGATCTGCTATCTGTCTCATTTCTAAATGCATTATCCCCGACTACAAATCTTATTGGTGGTTCTTTTTCTTTTAATATTCTTCCTTCGATGCTTGAAGTTTGTGTTCGAAGTAAAAATTCAGGTTCTAAAATATAAAGTGTATCTTGTAGATCTCTTGCTGGATGATCTTTTCCTACGCCCATAATTTCAAAATTGTAATAATCACTCTCAATTTCTGGACCATCATAAACTGAAAATCCATAATAGTGAAAAAATTGATACAAATCCCGTTTAACCAATGTTAAAGGATGTAAATTACCAGTTTTTGACATTAATACTGGAGTCGAAAGATTTAATTCAAATTGATGTGAATTTGTTGGCTTTGATTTTTCAAGAGTTGATTCGATTTCTGCTTTGAATTTATTTATCTCTTTTAAGAATTCAATTTTAGTATGATCTGTTAGATTCTTTGCTTTTTGAAATTCTTGATTAATTACACCTTTTTTACCTAGATATTTTACATACACAATGTCCCAATCAAAATTAGGACTTTGCATATCTTGTGTAAAAGAATCACGAAGCTCTTTTATTAAATCTAGGATCTCGAATGTTTCCATTTATTATATTCTAATATCTACGCTGTAAAATTTATAGAGGCTTATGCTTTTTTACTAATAGAAATTTTCTCGATCAAAGCATTAAATGCATTTGGATGAGTAATTGCCATTTCTGCCATAACCTTACGGTCAAGTTGGATATTAGCTTTTTTAAGCATTTGCATGAATCTTGAATAAGAAAATCCAAGAGCTTTGACTGCAGCATTTAATCTGATAATCCAAAGCTTTTTCATATCTCTTTTTTTGAGTTGTCTTCCAAAAAAAGCATATTCACCAGCTTTTAAGAAAGCTTCATTAGCTCTTCTGAAAAGTTTGCTACGTGTCAGATAAAAGCCTTTTGTCTGTTCTAATATTTTTTTATGTCTGCGTCTTCTTACTACGCCTGTTTTTGCTCTTGGCATATATTTTAATTTTTTTAATTAACTATCATTTTTTTGAGCTTTTTAGCAACTTTTTTGTTAGTTACTATTAAGTCTCTCTTTTTACGATTTCTAGTGCTTGAATCATCTTTTCTGTTAAGATGTGATGTTTTACTCGCTTTTCTTACTATTTTACCGGACTTTGTAATTTTAAATCTTTTTAATACTATTTTTCTTGTTTTTGCTTTTGGCATAGATTATATCAACTATTTTTTCGTAAATGTAACACTTATTGTATTTCCAAAAAACTTTTGTCCGCCTTCCATTTTTGCTACATCTGCAAGTTCGGATTCAATAATTTTAAGCTTAAGTTTTCCAACTTCTGGAAACATAGCCTCACGACCCTTAAGCACTAGAGTGTATTTTACCACATCTCCGGCAGTTAGAAACTCTTTTCCCCTATTAATTCTGACTTTTAGATCGCCTTCACTAATATTTGGACCCAATTTGAATTCTTTTAGGTCTGCCTTTTTGGCTTTGTTCTTTTTTAGCTTTGCTTTTTGATCATATATGTACTTGTTGTAGTCGATTATTCTACATACAGGAGTACCTCCGCCTGCTGACATTTCAACCAAGTCCAAACCTGCATCTTGAGCTTTTTGAATTGCTTCTCTGATTGGAACAACTCCTATGTTGTTTCCTTCAGCATCAATTAACCTGACTTGGACCGCTCTGATTTCTCTATTTATATTATTATCTCTCTTTATAGCTTAAATTTTTAGGGATTATCAAGCAAAATTGCTCAAAATTCCCAAGAACTAAATATCGCAAATTAACGATTTTCCAATTATAAGGGTTCTCAATTTTTGAGTAAAGCCTTCGAGCTCAATCAGATTGCTTTGTTTTCCATCTCTTGTTCGTACTGAAACTTTATTATCATTGACCTCTTTTTCACCAATTACTAGCATATAAGGGATTTTCTCTTCTTGAGCTTTTCGGATTTTATTACCCATCGTTTCTGCTTTTGTGTCTATTTCTACCCTAATATTTTGTTTTTCGAGTTCTTGACTTATCTTTGCTGCATAATCATTGAATTTATCTGAAATTGGAATGATTTTTACTTGAATTGGTGCTAGCCATAACGGAAAAGCTCCTGCAGTATGTTCAGTTAAAATACCCATAAATCTCTCTAATGATCCATATATCACACGGTGAACAACAACTGGTGTTTGTTCTTTACCATCACTATCTATATAGCTTAAGTTAAATCTTCTTGGAAGTTGAAAATCTAGCTGGATTGTTCCCATCTGCCAATCTCTACCGATAGAATCTTTCATTAAGATATCGACTTTTGGGCCATAAAAAGCACCATCGCCTTCTTCAATAAAATATTCTCGGCCACTTTCTTCTAGGATTTCTTTTAATTGTGATTCAGCTTTATTCCATGTTTCAATATCACCGATAAAGCTTTCTGGCCTTGTTCCAAGTCTGAATCTAAATTTTAGGTCGAAAATTCCGTAGAATTTGTTTGCGATTTCAAAAATCGCTGAATATTCTGACTTAATTTGATCGTGAGTTATAAAATTGTGTGAGTCATCTTGTCTAAAAGATCTCGCTCTCAATAATCCATTTAGAGTTCCTGAACGCTCATATCTATGAAGCATGTCTGTATCAGATAATCTTAATGGTAAATCTTTGTAACTTCTGGTTTTTGATCCAAAAACGATCATGGCATTCGGGCAGTTCATTGGTTTTATTCCGTAAACCTCATTTTCACCCATATCGGCAATAAACATGTCTTCTTTATAGTGATCCCAATGTCCTGAACATTCCCAAAGCTCTTTTTTATTGATTAATGGACTAGCAATCTCTTGATAGCCTCGTTCTTTATGTTCAATTCTCCAAAAATTAACTAACTCGTTATAAATTGTTAAACCTTTTGGTAGCCAGTATGGAATTCCAGGTGCTGTTTCGTGAAACATAAACAATTCAAGCTCTTTTCCTAATTTTTTATGATCACGCTTTTTAGCTTCTTCTAGCATTGTTAAATGTTCTTCAAGTTCTTTTTTGGATGGAAATGCAGTTCCATAAATTCTTGTAAGCATTTCATTTTTTTCGCTTCCACGCCAATATGCACCAGCAACTGATAAAAGTTTAAAAGCTTTTACTTCGCCGGTTCGTTCAACGTGAGGGCCTTTGCAAAGATCGATAAATTCTGATGTATCTTCTGTTCCGGTAATATAAATGCTTAGTTTTTCACCTTTTTCGGCAAATTCTTTTATTAATTCTTGTTTGAATGGGTTGTTTTCAAACATCTTTAAGGCTTCTTGTTCTGAAATTTCTTTGTATGTAAAAGGTAAATTTTTATCGACAATTTCTTGCATTTTAGCCTCTATTTTTGGGAAATCTTCTTCGGTAATTTTTACACCTTCCCATCTTGAATCATTGTAGAATCCATCTTCGATCGCAGGTCCAATCGCACGTTTGATTTGATTTGGCCACAATTCTTCAATTGCTTGATTCATTATGTGCTCAGCTGAATGGCGAATTTTGTATAAATAGTCTTTGTTTTGATTTTTATTTTCCATAAACGAATATTAACACTAAAAACTTTAAAGTTGGTTGAAAGATTATTAAATATCCCCCTGCGGGGTAGTAGTCAAAATGGTATCAAATATAGAAAAGCATATATTATTTATCACTTATATATTATACATTATTCGGTTTATACTATTATCATGAAAATTAACCGAATAACACTATATTTTGCATTTGGATTTGGGATTATTATTTCGCTAGTTTTAAGCTATAAATCTATTTTCAATTTCTCGAAGAATATTAATGCTAATAAAAATTATATTTTCAAAGTAACAAGTCCTAAACAAAATATTGAGTCACAAAACGAGTTAGCTCCACAACAAGGATTAGATTTAATGTTAAATCTTGCAAATCAAACAGGTGGTACTTTTCAATATATCGATCCGGCAGACACTGGAACTGCCATTGATGTTATTAGCAAAACAGGAATTGAAGCAGGTAATATTTTTATGATTAAATCCCTATCGGTTTTAGAGAATCCTGTAAACTTTAAATTTGGCATAAATATTGATTCTAAAATTGATTCAATTAATTTCTTTTTAAATTCTTTTGAAGGGACCTACTCACTTAAACTTATTGATCATAATCAAAAAAATGTAGATCTATCATTGCTTGATACAAAAATCGAAGGAACAGACCAAGCTAAATTGATAACGATTAAAAATTTAACTCCTGGATCATACTTTATACATATTTATGGTGAAACAAAAGGTTCTGCAATTTTGAAAGTTACAGGAGAATCGACTCTTAATTTAACAGCAGACCTTTTAATGCAAAATGATGGTAAACATAATTTAAGTGTGTTTGCTTCAGGTGACGCTAAAATTAATAAAATGGAAATTTTAGATTCAAAAGGTCTTTTGCTAAAGGAGCTTAATTCAATCAAGATTGATAAATCAGTTTACACTTCTGTGTTTGAAAGCAAAGAGTTACCATTGTCCACCACTTATTATTTAAAAGTTAGTGGAACGTTGGTTAATTCTAATGAAGACTTTGATCGATTAATTGAGTTAAAATTATAAGTTTTTTAAAAGCGTTTTATAAGCTTTTAAATCATTAACTGCTAACCAATTTGCGTTTGGAATACTAGCGCTAAATAACTTAGATTCACTTGCAAGTATTGGAAACAACACTTGTTCAAAATCTGATTTTTTTGTAAGGTCAAAAAGCTTTTCAAAATATTCAAAGCATTTTGGATCTAAAATTGTAACTCCAATATGTGTTGGAATTTTTACCATTGGATACATCTCAATGTCTTTAACAAAGCCATTATCGAGGGTCATTCCCGTATACGCATATGGAGTTTCTTTAACTACAACAACGGTTGCGGTTGTTCCATTTTGGATTCCTTTGTCGTGCTCTTGAGCAATATAATCTGGAAATGATCCATCAAAATTTAAGATAACGTCATCTGGATTATGTACAATTATTGTATGATCGCTAGGAATTGAGCCATTTTTTATGGCATTAAGTATTGCTCCACCTTTGCCTACTGGCATGTCAGGATCGTAGCTATAAGCGATATTTACGCCTAATTCTGACCCATCTTTGAGTAAATCAGTAATAGTGTTTGATTTATGATAAAGAAGCGCAACAAAGTTGGTAAAACCTGCATTTTTATACATTCTGATACACATTTCAATCATTGTATCTCCGTTTGGTAGTTTGAAAGAATTTTTGTTCGTGGTTTCTGATCCAGGAACTGATTGAAAACGAGAGCTTTCACCTCCAGCCATAAGCACTATTGTGGTCTTTGATTTATTCATGCGGAAACTTTAGCATTAAAAGCCATTTTTTTCAAAAATTTCCGGTAATGGTCTATGAACTCTGTTAACAAATTTAGTATAATTTGGGGTGGTTATTTGCTACACGGATAGCTAGCTCAGTTGGTTAGAGCGCTGTGTTCACATCGCAGAGGTCACAGGTTCGAATCCTGTGCTGTCCACCAATGAAATCCAAATTTTCCTATTTTTAAAAAATTGAGAATGTATTTAAAAATGCGTATGAAGATGCGATTGTTACAACGATAAAAAATATTACCATTCCAATCATTTGTTCTTTTGAAACCGTTTGTTCTGGTTTAAAGCTTTTGAGTTCTTTTTTTGTATTAGCTTTTGCTGTTGAACTAGATTTTGTGCTTTTGGTTGATTTTGCTTTTGCAGGTTTTTCGCTCATATCAATATCGTAAAGTGTTTTGATATCTTGGGCAATGACTAATTTTTGTTTTTAAGCGAAGCTCTTATGAATCCCATAAATAATGGATGTGGTTTTAATGGCCACGATTTATATTCTGGATGGAACTGTGTACCAATAAAAAATGGATGTACATTTTTTGGCAATTCTACGATTTCTGCAAGTTTTCCATCTGGTGATGTACCCGAAATTATTAGTCCTGCTTTTTGTAATTGGTCTTTGTATTCGTTGTTTACTTCGTACCTATGTCGATGGCGCTCATTTATTATGCCGTTTTTAATTGTGTCTGGTGCAAATTCTTCATATAAATTTAAAGCAGTAGAATTTGCACTCAATTTGCATGGCCATGCACCAAGTCTGATTGTTCCACCGAATTTGTTTTCTTTGAGGTATTTTTCTTGTTCAGGCATTACGTGAATGACCGGATATTTTGTATCAGGATCGGCTTCTGTTGTGTTTGCACCTTTTAGATTTAAAATATTTCGAGCATATTCGATGACGGCCATTTGCATTCCAAAGCATAGACCCAAGTATGGGATTTTATTTTCTCTAATAAATTTTAAGGCTTCTATTTTACCTTCGACTCCACGGCTTCCCCAGCCTTGTGGAATAATTATTCCATCAAAACTTTTTAGCTCTGTCGAAATTATTTTCTTTTTTTGTTCGTCTTCAAAATCCTCAACATTGAACCATTTGATTTCAGGTTGACAGTTTTGTGCCCATGCAGCATGCTTTATGGCTTCGATGACACAAACATAGGCATCTTCTAATGAAAAATTACCTGAAGTAAAATATTTGCCAACGATTGCGATTTTAATTTTTT
This sequence comes from uncultured Candidatus Saccharibacteria bacterium, assembly GCA_964510925.1. Lineage (GTDB taxonomy): Bacteria > Patescibacteriota > WWE3 > 2-01-FULL-39-13 > 2-01-FULL-39-13 > CAZEDS01. The sequence continues at coordinate 69,670 of CAZEDS010000003.1, read as the reverse complement.
TATTTGAATTGTGTACCCTATCTACAAAGTTTTCCCAGTTAACGATTTTGTTTTCTTTCCGTTTAAGGTTCAATTTTTTTAGTAATTTGTCGTCTAGATTTTGTTCTTTAAAAAGTAATGGAATTTCGTATACGCTTTTTACGTCTGGTGCTGAAAATATTTGGTCAAGATTTATACCTGTATTAAATGCGATTGTTTCTTTTCTTTTTTCATCCATTGGCTGCGAGCTTCGACATATAACAATATCTGGATGTAAACCAAGTTTATAAAGATCGTAAATTGAGGCTTGGGCTGGTTTGCTTTTCATTTCACCTAATGATGAAGGTGTTATCAAGTAAACCAAGTGAGCTAAAAATACATTTTCAGGATCTTTTTGCTTGAGGCGTCTGATAGCTTCAAAAAACAACATGTTTTGATATTCGCCTACTGTTCCACCGACTTCGACTAAGAATATTTCGGATTCTGTTTTTGCGGCGGCTTCGTATATTTTTTCAATAATATGTTCTGGGACATGAATATGACCTTGAACCGTTTTTCCTTTGTAACCTAGGGCACGTTCTTTATTGAGGATTTCCCAATAAATTTGTCCCATTGTGAGATAGTTATCTCTATAAAAATTTTGGGTAAGAAATCTTTCGTAATTACCTAAATCTTGATCGGTTTCTAACGCATCATCTGTTACAAATACCTCACCATGTTCGAGTGGATTCATCGTACCTGCATCAACGTTTAGGTACATATCAAATTTTAGGATTGAAACACGATAGCCAGCGGATTGTAATAAAAGCGCAATAGATGCGGTGCTAATTCCTTTTCCGATTCCAGAAATGACCCCACCGCTTACAAAAATTAATTTAACAGGTTTTTTTGATTTAACTTTTTTATCAGACATTAATTAGCCCTTTATCAGAATAGTTGTTTGAGAAAGTTAAATCAAGAACATTTCTAGCTTTTTAATATAAAATATAGCTAAATGATTACAACAATTATTGAAAATGAATCAGTTTTAGATGATCGTCTGTCAATTTTAACTGACTTTGCTATTACTGATTTATATAAATCTTTTCATCATTCGCAAGGAGATAATATTTTACAAGCATATTTATTTGCATATCTGGCGAGGGATTATAAATCAACCCTTCAAATTGATGATCCTATCGATTTATCATCACTACACGACAATGTATTAGAATCAGTAAAAAAATTTACGATTCCTGCTATGCACACATCTCGAGATCCGTTTCGAGGGGTTGAACTTACTCAAGAATTTACTCAGATAATGGATGCAGGGTTTTTAGATCAATTCAAAATTTTTATGAGTACACTTGATGCTGCTCTTAATGGGACTTCAAAACTTGATTCATCTATATCTATTCAAAATAAAATTATTCAAAAAATGGCATTGGAGACAGATAAGCTTATACCTCGTATTGCTAATCGAATGATTGTAAGTGATATTTATTATCAAAGAACTGCTCGTCCAGCACGAAAAGAGAATCAGGATAATCATTCGAGTCATTTGCAACTTTTTTTATCGAGAAAAGAACCTTTAAGTAATCCTAGATATAAAAGACTATATACAAATATTGAGAACTTTTTGAAAAAAGGCGAACACGCAATATCAAATAACTCTGCAAATGCTAGTGATTATATTGACTTGGTGCAAAAATATGCGGAGTTAAAAGTTTTATGGATGGCTAATCACCCAAATGAAAAATTTATTTAAAATGGTGGGAGGTATAGGACTTGAACCTATGACCTTTACAATGTCAATGTAACGCTCTAGCCAGCTGAGCTAACCTCCCGATAATCCGTAAGCAAATTTGCTCACGGATGAATTTTACTACGTCAACAATATGTAGTCACGTAGTGTAACGATGCTAGTTACTTTTTTAAAATCTTATCTACAATTCCGTACTTTAAGGCTTCTTGTGCGGTCATGTGATAATCACGCTCAATATCTTGAGCAACCTTTTTTGAAGGTGTTCCGCTATCTTTTGCTAAGAGTTCGATAGATAAATCTTTTAATCTGATCATTTCTTTTGCATGAATTTCAATGTCTGTAGTTTGACCTGATAAGCCTTCTCCCATGATTAATGGTTGGTGGATCATGACTAATGAATTTGGAAGAATGTATCTTTTTCCGTTTGCACCTGCTGCAAGTATCAATGATGCCATCGATGCTGCCATACCAATACAGATTGTTGATACGTCTGGTTTGATATGTTTCATTGTGTCGTAGATCGCAAGTCCACTATAAACGCTTCCGCCTGGAGAATTTATATATAGTGAAATATCTTTTTTAGGATCGTCTGCTTCTAAGAACAAAAGCTGTGCAATGACAGTGTTTGCGGTATCTGAATCAATTGCACTACCTAAAAAGATTATTCTATCTTTTAATAATCTTGAATAAATATCATATGAGCGCTCGTAACCTTTTGGATCTGGTTCTATTACCATTGGAATTAATGGCATAATGTTTTCCTTCCTTTAAACTAATTATTTTTTGATTTAGCAATTTCTACTAAACGTTCTAAAGCTTTGTTTTTTATTAAAACTGCTTTAATGTACATCTTTTGCTCTGGATTATTCAATGCATCTTTTGACTGTTTATCTGGTACTTCGCTTATTAATTTTTCGATTTCTTCGTCGTCGACAGTAACATTTTCGGATTTAGCAATTTCTGTTAATGCAAAATCGGCTTTGATTAAATCTTGAGCTGCTTTTGTATATTCATCTCTGATTTGTTGTACATTTTTTTTGTGTGCTTCAGCGTATTGCTCGATTGAAATTCCGAGTTGAGCTGTTTGATCAATTAAGCTTGTCATCATTCGTGCGACTTCTTCTTGTACGATTAAGTCTGCGATTTCGACTTCTGATGCTTCCAAAATTACTTGAATTGCATCTTGTGATGTAAATTCGCTAGATTTTTCTGCTTTTGGAGTTGTATCTCCAGCAACTTCGATGATATCTTTGACGGATTTTTTTGCGAATTTCTCTTGTAATAATTTTTTGTAGTCACCTATTTTTATTTCAGGTTTTTCGACAATTGTTATGTCTAATTCTAGATCTTCATCATTTTCAAACTTTTTAAGCTCAACTCTTGGCCCAATGATTGGGTTTAGTTTGTTTTCTTTGATAATTCTTGTGAATACTTCTGGCAACATATGGTTAAGCGCATGACTTCTTAATGCTGAATGATCAATAAAGTCTTTTGCGACTGCAGCTGGAACAGTTCCTTTTCTAAAGCCTTTAACTTCAAGGTGACTTGCTTCGTGCTCTAAAGCTTCGTCCAAGTATTTTTTTACAACATCTTTTGGAACTGAAACTTCAATTTTGTACGTGTTCTTTGGTTCTTTTTTTATATTTATTTTTAAATCCATTTTGATTTTTAACTATTGAATTCTAAAACTACTCATAACGTAAAGCTTCTATCGGATCTTTTTTACTTGCTTTTATTGCCGGATACGTCCCGAAAATTATACCTACTAAGGCAGCAAATGAAAAGGCTATCAAAACTGCCCACCATGGTACTTCAGTTCTTAAGAAGGCCCTAGCGCCTAATGAGCTTAACCAACCTATAATTATTCCAATAGATCCACCTAAGATACTTAGCAATATTGATTCGATCAAAAATTGTGAAGCAATTTCGTTTGGTGTTGCCCCGATTGCTTTTCTTAACCCGATTTCACGTGTTCTTTCGGTGACTGAAACTAACATAATATTCATGATTCCAATACCACCTACTAATAGCGAAATTGCGGCAATTGCACCAAGACCTAGTGTTAACATCTGTAAGATATTCTGGATTGAAGATAAGATATCTTGCTGAGACATAACTGTGAATTCATCTTCATTTAAATCTCGTAATACAGCATTTTTGACTTGTCTCATAGTCGTATCGGTGCTTACATCTTTGTATGATTTCATAACAATGCTTGAATAATTTTTGATCTCTAGCGTGTCTTTTATGGATGTATATGGAGCTAATGCTGTGTTATCGAAGCTTCTGCCTTTGGTTTTTAAAATACCTATGATTTCGTATGTGTCATCTTTAACTTTTATTTTTTCGCCAATTGGGTTTCGTGATCCAAATAGATCTGATGCAATTGTTGGACCAAGAACTATAACTTTTGCATTTGAGCGAACTTCGTTTCTTGAAAAAAATCTTCCTTTGTCTAGCTCAAAATTAAAAACATTTAATGCATTCTCGTTATTACCATAAATACTTGAGGTAAAAGATTTATTTTTATATTTTACGGTTGCATTACTTGCGAGATTTGGGGTGATATATTGAACAGTTTCGGATGCATATCGCTCAATTATATTTACGTGTTTTTCATCAAGTTTGTTTCTGCTAAATGCTAAAGCAGGATCGCCACCAAAACTTCTGTTGCCTGGAGAAACAAAAACTAAATTTGAACCAAGTGCATCAAACTGATCCGTAATAAAATTTTGGACACCTTTTCCAATGGATATCAAAAGGATAACTGCAGCAACTCCTATAATTACTCCCAACATTGTTAATGCAGATCTAACTTTATTTGAAACTAGTGCGGTATATGCTGTTCTAAAAATTTCTGAAATTAACATTTTATACGATTAAACCATCTCTTATTACTATTTTTCTTTTTGTTTTTTCAGCCAAATCGTCATCGTGTGTGACGATAATTATGGTTTTGCCTTTGGCGTGAAGTTCTTCAAAGATTTTGATTATTTCTTCGCCTGTTTTGGTATCAAGATTTCCTGTTGGCTCATCTGCAAGAATAATTTCGGGATCATTTATTAATGCACGTGCAATAGCGACTCTCTGTTTTTGCCCACCAGAAAGTTCATTTGATTTGTTATACATTCTTTCTTTAAGACCAACCAGTGTTAGCTTTTCTTCTGCAAGTTTTTGCCATTCAGATCTTGGTACATTGCTGTATTTTAATGGAAGGATCACGTTATCAAGTGCTGTTGTACGTTGCAAAAGGTTGAACGATTGAAATACAAATCCTATTTTTTGATTTCTTATTCTAGCTAATTGATTTTCTGGAAGTTTGCTAACATCTTCGCCTCCAAGAATGATTTGACCTTGCGTTGGAGTGTCTAATAATCCAATTATATGCATTAAGGTAGATTTTCCTGAGCCAGATTTTCCAAGCAAAGAAGTGTATTCGCCAGATTCAATTTTAAGGTTAACTCCTTTTAGGGCATCAATCTGCTGATCTCCTACTGTATATGATTTAACTATATTTTTGGCCTCTAAGATTACCATTATAAAATTTTTGCTTTAGTACCTGTAATATCTTCTTTTGGTGTTTCTGAAGGCATTACAAGATCAAATCCAGATAAATCATCTTTAATTTCAGTGTAAAAATCACCTTCTAAGCCAATTTGCACATATTTTTTTTGTAGCTTTCCATTTTCTAAAATCCAAACATACATTTTTTTACTTACATCATCTTCAAATAAGATATCAAAAGATAAAGCTTGTACTTCTTTTGGTGTTTCATCAACGATGATTCGTGCTTCACCGCTCATTCCATATGCGATGTTTTTTCCGTTTGGATTGAATGGAATTTTTATTAAAAAATTAGTGCGTCCATCCTCGATGATTTTTGGGAGTTCTGAAATAGTACCTGACATTGGTTCCTGATCAGCATATGCATCAAGTGTTATTTCGGCATTTTGCCCTTGTTTTAGAGCGCCAAAATCTTCTTGGTCTAGAAATGCTTCAAAATAAAGGTTATTAAGATCTACTAATTTAAATATAGTTTGACCGATTGTTGCCGTTTCTCCAGGTTTTTTGTCTGATACAACGATGACTCCAGCAAAAGGAGCTTTGATTGTAAGATTTTTATATCCAGAAAGTTGTGCATTATAGGCGGCTTGTGCTTGGCTGACTAGTTCGTTCTCTTTTCTTAGGCTGATTTGATACTCTTCTTCACCTCCAAGCGAATTTCTTGAGTCTTGATCTCTATACTTAGAAATAAATAAATCTCTGTTTCGTAATGTAATATCTCTTGCGTCTTTATATGACTGCACAGTGTTTTGATAACTTGATTGATCTAGCGTTGCTAGTAATTGGCCTTTTATAACTGTGTCATATTTTTGAACATTTATGGAAAGTATTTTTCCTGTCGCTCCAAAAGAAAGATCTGTTTTGCTATTTGATTCTATTGTTCCATCTGCAGAAACGCTTTTTAACACTTTTACGTTTGTGGTTTGTATTCGTTTTACAGATACAGATTTTTCATTAAAGAAAAAATAATAAATCAGACCAATTGCTACCAACACAATAATTACTATATACAGCTTTTTAATTTTAAACATATTTATATCAATAAATTACTTACGTATTCTACTTGATTTTGGGGTAGAGTTCAAAACAGATGTATAGGTTTAAGTTTTACGAGTACCCCAATTTCTAATTCACTACGTTCATAAGAAATTGGTGGTCACTGCGTGACACCCCAAGTTGTAATCACTCATGGTATTCGTGAACAACTTGGTGCCGGGAAGAGGACTTGAACCTCCACATCCTTGCGGATACAGCGTTCTGAACACTGCGTGTCTGCCATTTCACCATCCCGGCAAGGTCGCACCTTTTAAGGTCAGACCTTAAAAGGTGCGACCTTGAAGTTTTTTGTGTATAGATATTTTAATCCATCCTCAAAAAAGTGAGTAGTAATAAGCGATATGTGCGTTTATGAAAAATAGAGATCTGTCCCTAAATATTTTCGATCATTTTTTTAGTGTTATTCACACATTTTAGCCAAGTTGAATTTGCTAAAATTCCGCCTGCCCTATCAATTGAGCCTGGGTTGTACCAAGTCACTGTGTCTTCTGGCGAAGTGGTTATATCCCTTTTATTTGCGTTTCTTGAAATGCCTCGTGTAACACGACCTATGCAGTGTTCCCAGCTATCGCATGAATATCCATCTACATTTTTTGTTGTGTCATTGCTATCAAATACAGCCCAGCCCCAAGCATTAAACGATTCCTTGTTACCAAATTGAGGGGTGGTTTTTCCACCATTGCTCTCGCACCAGGCGATCGATGCAACCATTGCACCATCAACTTCGTTTTCTTGACCGTGAATATCAAAATCGCATCCATGACCTGCTAATGGTGCGTTTTTTAAGCGAAAAAACTTGTCGATTTTTCCTGCTGACTCTAAGTTACAAAAATTTTTTTCGGTAGATGTGTCTGATTTTATTGTTTTGATTTTTGGTGAAAGCTGAACTTGGATTTTGTTTTGTATTCCAGTGCTCGCATTAATTTTTGTAGGTGAAACATTTCTAACTAATAAGTACGATGATACGGCTATTAGTCCGAATGAAAGCATATAAAAGTACAAAAATGGAAGCAAAAACAGTTTAAATTGTTTATCAGTATCTATTGGCATTAAACGGAGTCTAGCAAAAGTTTTTGCGGTGGGCAAATGTCATAGTTAGAGTATTCCCTCTCTGCATTTTGCTTATTTGGCATTTAAATTTATTTTTAAAAGGAGGTTTATAAGTAATATGGTGCACCAGGCAGGGATCGAACCTGCGACCTACTGCTTAGAAGGCAGTTGCTCTATCCACTGAGCTACTGGTGCATACAATGTTAGAAATTATACCATCCACCAGTACTATTTTTTAGGTTTATTTTATATATTCTTGTATTTGGTAGGCTTTGTGAGATCTTCAATTGTTAATAGTATGAAAAAAATTAATGTGTTAGCAAACATATTAAATATGATCATTTTATAGCTAAATGTCGCATGATATGGGAATTTAGGATTTTGAGAGTAAATTATGTAAGGTAAGTTTGTTAGGATTTGCAGAATATGGTCTATATGTGCACAAAGTATTTCGCTGATGCAGATCTTGAAAAAGTTATAACCTTGAAAATAGTAAATATATCCTTGTAAAGATAAATAAACCCCCATATTCATTAAACATAGTTTAATTCTTCGCTGTAAATTTGTGCTGATCATATCTAAAATTTAACATATAGATTTGAGTTTCTGCTAAATTCTAAATAAATAAGTAAGGACAATCCTACTATCACTGGAATGACTAAACCCGCAGAAAGACAAGCTATGGTCCAATACCAAACTGTTGCCACGTATGTAAATGTTATTTTTTTGTGGTTAAAATTTACTTCGTTTAAAAATATTGCGCATAACACTGAAAAAATCAAACCTGAAAATATCCATCCTAAATAGTTACTGAATGGAACATTATAATAAAATCCATTTTGTTCAAATGTCCACAAATTAACGTGTACTGCTCCGGGATCCAAAACTAAATCAGCTAAAAGTAGAAATACTGTCGTTAAAATTATTCTGGTTAGTTTATTATTTGAAATTTTTTGTGATATTGCGAAAGCGCCGATTAATAGAGGAACAAATGTAAGTGATAGTGTAACAGGAACTTCACCTGCTACTTTTAATGGAAGAAGGTCACTGTAATGAAAATTCCCATAAGGAAACCCTGTCCTTACTCCAATCAACTCGATTGATATTGCGATTATAGTAAATAGTAAATATACCGCTAGAGCTTTATATCTACTTTGTGATTCTATAAAATTGATCAGTGTCGGAGCGGCTAAAACTAGTATTAATAAAACTGGTAAAAAACTTGGTGTCGGCAAATCCTCAAAAAAAACCATAAAAAAAGCCGGTATCGCTATTAATATTGCTGTAATTGCTTTAGATAGATATGATAAAGATAACATTAATTAATATAATTATATGATGTATCCAAAGCTGAAGATATATTTAGACGTAAGCCGTCCAAGATTTTGGATTTATATAATAGGCCCAGTATTATTAGTATTAGCTTCTTTGGTGGATTTTTCAGCTTTAGCGAGTCTTTCATTTCCAGTACCTATCCTATTTTTAATATTGTATCTAACATATCCGGTAAATCTGCTTATATATGGAGTTAATGATATTGCAGATAGGGATACAGATGCATTTAACTTTAAAAAAGGAACTTACGAAAATTTGCTGGAGTCACAACAGGTAAAAGCTTTAATTAAAATGATTGTATTCACTAATTTGCCTTTTCTTTTACTTGTTTTTTATCTGCCTTTTAATTCTATTATTCAACTCTTATTGTTTTGGTTTTTCTCAATTTTTTATTCGTTAAAACCTATTCGAGCAAAAGCAATCCCCTTTTTAGATTCCATATTTAATGTCTTGTATATTTTACCTGCGATTTCTGTATATTTTGCGCTTGGTGGAACTGATCTTAATTATTTTCTGGTTATAGCTGGTATTTTATGGGTAATGGCTATGCATGCGTACTCTGCGGTTCCGGACATTGAATCAGATAAACAAGCAGGATTAAAAACCAGTGCTACTTTATTAAGAAAAACGCCAACGCTAATCTGGTGTTTTGTTTTATATCTGGGCTCAGCGATTATTTCCTCATATGTGATCGGATTTATCGCATATATTCTATTTGTTCCATATGGAGTTTTAATGTTTTTATCAATGAAAACACATGGCAATGAAGCACTTCTATCTTTATATAAGTATTTTCCATACTTGAATACTATTTGTGGAATGATTTTATTCCTTTATATTTTGCTACAAAGGATCTAGTGGGCCCGAAGACTTATCTCCAATTATTCTTTTATAAACGAGCTCTGCGGAAATTAAACATATAGGCATACCAATTCCGGGATTAGTGTTTGCACCGACATAAAAAAGATTTTCAACCTTTTTACTTTTTGTATCGGGTCTGAAAATTGCTGTTTGCATGAGTGTATGTGCTAGACCGAGTGCACTTCCTTTATAGCTATTATAGTCGGTTGCGAAATCTCGAATACAATAAATTCTTTTATATTCTATATGTTTATTTAAATCTTTTAAAAGCAGATGTTTTTCGAGCATTTTAATAATTTTGTTTGAGTATTCTTCTCGTATTTCATCTGTATCTTCTAAACCAGGAGCTATCGGTACTAATACAAATAAGTTTTCTTTGCCTTCAGGTGCTACCGTTTTATCTGTAACACTAGGTGCGCAAACATAATAAGATGGATCTTCTGGCCAGGCAGGATCGTCAAAAATTTCTGAGAAGTTTTTTTTCCAATCTTTTGAAAACATAAGCATATGATGTCTGAGATCAGGGTATTTTTTGTTAATTCCTAAATACATTATGAATGCGGAAGGTGCTAAAGTTTTCTTTTTCCAATAATTTTCATCAGATGTTCTTGCTTTTTCCGGTAATAATTTAGTTTCGGTATGATGAATATCTGCATTTGAAATAACAATGTCAGCTGTAATTTTTTCTCCATTCTCTAAAATGACAGCTGTTGCCCTACCTTTTTCTATTAGTATTTGGCTTACTTCAGAGTTTGTTTTTATTGTGACATTATATTTTTTCGTGATTTTTTCCAGAGCACGAATAATCTCGTAAATTCCGCCTTTAGGATAAAATACACCCATATTGAAATCAATATGGCTCATAATATTGTATAAGGCCGGAGTGTTATAAGGGGAACTACCTAGAAATACTAGTTGATACTGCATTATTTTTTGTACATAATCAGTTTTAAAAAATTTCTCAACATAAGTTTGCATTCGAGAAAATACAGAGAGTTTTCTACCTTGAGTCATCATTTCCCAGGATAAAAAATCTTTTATTGAATTATAATTTTTGTACATGAATCGGGCGATTGCAATTTCGTATTGTAACTTTGACTGTTCGAGGTAATTTTTTAATACTTCGCTCGATCCAGGTTCAAGTTCTTCGAATATTTTTATATCTTCGGTGATGTTCGATTTCATTTCGACTACTTTTCCTGAATCAGTAAATACAATCCGGTATGAAGGGTCTAATTTTTGCAAATCTAAATAATCTTCTATTTTTTCTCCAACAAGTTTAAAAAAATGCTCAAAAACATCCGGCATTAGATACCATGAAGGTCCCATATCAAAACGGAATCCATTTGCTTCAAATATGTTTGCACGTCCACCTATTTTTGAATTTTTTTCTAAAATAGTTACATCATACCCCGCTTTACCTAGGATGCATGCTGTTCCGAGTCCACCAATCCCGGAGCCGATTATTATTACTTTATTATTAGTTTTGTTGTTATTATGCATTTTTCTAAAAATGAGGTTTTTACTCTGTTGTTAAAAATATTATAGTTTGCTTCTTCGATTTTAGCTAAAATTGACTCATACAGTGCACTTCCAAGCCTTACTGCAAATTGACCACGTTTTGATAAGTATTTAATTCCATTATTAGACTCTAAATATAGTTGACGTGCTCTGGAGATTTGCCATTTCATAAATTTGATAAAATCATCGCTTATATTTTGGTTAACAATATCATTTTCTGTCAAATTAAATTTTGCTAATTCATCTTGTGGCATATAAATGCGGTTACGGTTTACATAGTCTTCATCAATATCTCTTAGAAAATTTGTTAGTTGCATTGCGTAACCTAACTTTTTTGCGTATTCTAATGCATTTGGTTCTGTATAACCTATTACATAAGTCATCATTAATCCTACAACTGCTGCTGAACCATACATATAATTTTCAAGCTCCTGATAATTTTTATATCTTTTTTTTTCAATATCTTGAACCATTGCCAACAAGAATGCATCGGCGTACTCATTTGGAATTTTATATTTTTTAAATAGATTTGCAGTTGCTCGCAGTACCGGATTATCTGATTTTTCAATTTTTGCTTCTTCCCATTTTGTTTTCCATTTTATAAGTTCATCTTTTATAATTTGAGAATCAGAGATTTTAGGGTTATCAACGATTTCATCTGGGGTTCTAAAAAATGCATATAAAATATATGTAGCGTTTCTAATATCTTTTGGAAAAAGCTTTGTAGCGAAGTAATATGATTTTCCGTATTTGCTTTGTATTTGTCTGCAAAATTCTACATCATACAAGTATTCGCTATAGTCAGTCATGATTTTCTTGTTTGGAGTTTATCAATTAGATGATTTAAATCTTTTTGCGTTTTCATAGAAAGATTTGATGAACTAAGTAGCTTTCTAGCCGTATCAAGATTAGTTGCAGCGATTTCTTCTGCATAATTTATTGCCCCTGCTTCGATAAAAATATTTCTTATTTTATTATGATCTGTTTCCAAAAATTCTTTTCCTAAATATTTAAGTAAGGCATCTTTGTGTTCTTTTTTACCTTTTTTAATAATAAAGTCAGTTAATATAGTTATTTGGCCTTCCTTAACATCGCACAGAGGTGTTTTACCAGTTTCTTCTTTTGTTCCAATAACATCTAAAATGTCGTCTTTTATTTGGAACGCTAGACCGATAGCTGTTCCAAATTCAGTATAGAATTGGTTATTGTTTCTACCAGACAACAAGGAGCCAATTTTTAGAGGATTAACAAATGTATATCCTGCAGTTTTTAAAAGCATTTTTTTTACCACTAAATCAGTAGAAACACTTTCTGCTGATCGATTGATTAGATCCAGATCAAGCATCTGACCAATCATTACTTCATTAGACATTTCTGAAAACGCTTCATATGCTGATTCAAGATTTGGGTTCTTTGAATTAATAAATAATTGTTGCGAAAACGAGTGTAATAAATCTCCTATGATGATTGCTTGGCTATATCCGGAATGAGTAGCATCCGGAGAAACAATTTTATCACTTACATATCTGTGAATGGTTGGAACTCCTCTGCGGGTAAAACTGCGATCCATTATGTCATCATGGACTAACGCAAATGCATGAAAGTACTCTAACGCTAATAGTTGGTTAGAAATGTCTTCCCATTTGTTATTTGGCATATCTGTATATGCCAAAGCTGCCATATATGGCCTAATTCGCTTTCCTGAATTTATAAATGGAAGAATTGACTGTAAATAAATATCCAGCGTATTGTCTTCAGAAATACTCTTTAGCTTAATTAATTGGGTTTGTATATTATTTTGTAATAAAGTGTCGAATTTCTTAATGAAATCTCCGATATCCATATTGTTAAGTATTGTTAAACATCTTGGAACGACAAACTATCTAGATAGTTTGTCGATGTTTAAAAAGAAGTTATCATAAAATCTCCTTTTATTACATCATTAAAAAAGGAGACCTTAAATATTTAGGGGAATATTGGACAATTATGAAATTATGATTTGAAGAATTTTGTAAACAGTTCTTCATGGTGCCGGGGAGAGGACTTGAACCTCCACATCTTTCGATACATGCTCCTAAGGCATGCGCGTCTGCCAGTTCCGCCACCTCGGCCTATTTTTATTCTTTTGTTTTTGTCCGAGTCGGCGCGTAAACGCAAGCCACCTCGATAATCTTAATTTGCTCCTAAGTATTTGGTGCACCCTGCGGGTACTCCAGAATCTAATTTTCACTTTGTTCAAAAATGAACTTGGTGGTCACTACGTGACACCCCAAATACTAACTCGCTACGCTCCTAAGTATTTGGTGCACCCTACGAGTACCCCAATTTCTAATTCACTGCGTTCATAACAAATTGGTGCCGAGAAGAGGACTTGAACCTCCACACCTTGCGGTACAGCCCCCTCAAGACTGCGTGTCTGCCAGTTCCACCACCTCGGCTTACTTTTAGTTTTTCGAGTTGGTGCGTTAAGCAAACCTTCTCGCTGAGCAACTAGCAGAATTATAGCATTTGAGTTTAGTTATTTGGAATGATTATATTGTTGGAGTTTTGATAGAAATTGGTGGGCGATAAAGGATTCGAACCTTTGACCTTTCGGATGTAAGCCGAATGCTCTAACCAGCTGAGCTAATCGCCCTGATTAATCAAGTTAGAATATTCTAGCATTTTTGGATTTTGATTTCTCATTTAATTTATAACTATTAGGTAATAGACATTTAAATCCATTCAATATAGTATCGTTTTTATGGAAGAAAACTTGCCAACAAGTGAGCAAAAAAATTATTTAATTATAGGATCTGTTTTAGTTCTTATTGTTGTAGTAGTTTCATATTTTGTTTTTAGTAAGGAAGATCAAAAACCACTTCCACCAAAGGCAAATGTTAGTGTAACCCCTACTCCAAAACCAACGATTAAGGCAGATACTTCTACTAAAGGAAAAACCATGACTGTCGACGAAAAATTAGCTGTAACAAAACCAGAGATGCTTATTGATCAATCAAAAAAATATACAGCAGTTATAAAAACTAGTGTTGGAGATATAGGATTAGATCTAAATGCATCTGAAACTCCTGCAACTGTTAATAATTTCGTATATTTAGCTCGAATTGGTTTTTATAATGATGTGATTTTTCATCGTGTAATCGACGGTTTCATGATTCAAGGTGGAGATCCTTTGGGTACAGGAACTGGTGGTCCAAACTATAAATTTGCTGATGAAAAATTTTCAGGCGAATACAAACGAGGCACTATTGCAATGGCAAATGCGGGTCCAAATACAAATGGAAGCCAATTTTTTATAATGCATGCTGACTATGCTTTGCCAAAAAATTACACAATTTTCGGACAAGCTACAAAAGGTTTAGATATCGTAGATAAAATAGCTACAGCTGAAACAAAACAATCTGGTGAAGGTTCATCACCTGTTAGCCCAGTCAAGATCTTGGGTGTGGAGATTGTGGAGAAATAAAAAGCTCAATTAAAATGTAAGTGATGCAATTTGATCCCACTTTTCTGTATGTGGTATATGTATTCCAACATTATTAATATCAATTGATGAATCAGAATGTGTTCCATTATAAGCAACTGCGGCTCTTTTCATTGAAGTGAATTCGTATGGATCGATGTCTGTAACAAAATTAGTGGACGGTCTTTCATTTTTTGGAAGTTGTGGGTTAATTAATTCTTTTGGGATATAACCTTCATGAATTGCGTATGCCTAAGTGCTAAAACATCAGCATTTATCATTGCTCTAGTTACTCCCCACCCTTCAAAGATAACCTCTAATCCAATTAAACTTGTGGCTAAATTTGAAAGTTTTTTATTTCTTGCATATGCCCAATATAAATTTAAAGCATCATTACTATTCAATTCTTGGGTTTGTTTATTACCCACGGTTTCCCAAAAAATTTGATCCATTCCATCTTTTATTGCAGGAACAATGATTGGAGATATTGCACAGTAACTATGTGACCGCATATAAGAAGCTAATAAATTGGGGGCAAAATTCTCATAAGCATATGTTCTGTTTGCAAAATTCCCTGCCCATGCACCTCTACCCATCCACGTAGGCTCGCCAATCTTTGATTGAACTATTTCTGCAGGTAATAATTCAGCTGTTCTTTTTTCCATTATTTGTAAATCTGCTGCGGTAGGTTCAAGATTAACGTTGTTACTTGATAAGGCTAAAGCTTCACGCGGTAGCAATGTAGTAATCGCTGTTGCGGCGCCAATGGCTCCAAGTCCTTTTAACAATTGTCTCCTTGAAATTAGTTGTTGATCATCACTAAGGTTTTCCATATGTTTTAAAACTAACTAATAAAACCGGAAAGTATGCCACACAAGTATTTATATGGCAAGTATTACTTATTTGAACCTAAGTAATTATTTTTGAGTGAAGTTCCTGTCAACCACAGCCCAATTCAACACATTCCACCAGCTATCGATATAGTCGCCACGTTTATTTTGGAATTTTAAATAATAGGCATGTTCCCAAACATCAATTCCCAATAGAGGAGTTTGTCCCAAAGCTAATGGAGTATCTTGATTTGCTGTCGAAATAATTTTTAATTCTTGATTATTAGTCATAACGAGCCATGTCCAGCCACTTCCAAATCGGTTTAAGGCTGCGTTTTTGAATTCTGTTTTAAAATTGTCCATTGAACCAAATGTTTCGTCGAGTTTTGTTTGAAGTTTTTCGGTTGGTTCTTTTGTTGGATTTGGAGACATTAAATTCCAAAAAAATGAATGGTTAAAATGGCCTCCACCATGATTTTGAACTGCCGAACGAATACTTTCTGGAACCATGTTTAAGTCATTTAATAATTCTTCAAGTGAAATTTTTGCGGTTTCTGGTTGAGTTTCTAAAGCAGCATTGAGCTTGTCAATATAAGCTTGATGATGTTTGGCGTGATGTATCTCCATCGTTTTCGCATCGATAAATGGTTCAAGTGCATCATATGCATAATTTAGTTTTGGAAGTTCGTATTTGTAAATCATACAACCACTATAGTTCAATTAATTATTAGGATCAAATAAGAGTAGAGATTTAAAGTCGCTAGAATAAAGGCTAATTGGAATATTTTGAATTTAGGATTTTTAGGTGAAATGTTTTGTGGAGCGGGTAGTGGGAGTCGAACCCACATCTTCACCTTGGAAGGGTGACATAATAGCCACTATACGATACCCGCGATTTAAACAAACGGGTCTGACCCGTTTAATTAACAGACTATATTCTACGAATTAATTGGGTATTAATCAATTTGTTTATTTTGTTGAAATTTCAGGTACAGGCTTAAGTAGTGTTAACTGGCTTATAAATTTATGCTGATTAACATTTAATAAATCGGGTCAGACCTGTTTTGGTTGATTGGCAGCAATTTTCATGCATTCTTCAGAACAAAAAGTTTTTCCGCCAAATTTTTCAATACAATCAAGACAAACTAGCTGGTGTTTGTGGCATTCAGGCCTTGCACAATCAATATAGTTTTCAGTTAATCCATCGCAAACAGTACACCTGCCGACAATCTCATGCTTTTTATCTGTGCCTTTTGTAAAGTCGATTAAAATTCTTTTATCAAAAACATAGAGTTTGCCAAGCCAGTTTTCGCCAGGATATTGCTCCATATAAGTGTGAATTCCTCCTTGTAGTTGGTAAACATTCGAAAAGCCTTCATTTACTAGGTAGCCAGAAGCTTTTTCGCAACGGATTCCGCCAGTGCAAACTGTGACTATTTTTTTGTCTTTTAAGTCAGCTAATTTTTTTTTAATTGTTGGAAGATCTCTAAAATTTTCAAATTCTGAATTTATTGAGCCTTTAAAATAACCTGATTTTTGTTCGTAACCATTTCGCATATCGACAATATAAAATTCCTCACCTTTTTCAAACATTTCGTGAAGTTCTTCAGGTTTTAAGTATTTTCCGGTTGTGTGATTAGGATTAAAATCCTCATTTTTTAAGTGAGCGCTAACAATTTCTGGCCTGACTTTTATAGATAATTTTGGAAATGACTCCCCTGTTCCTTCGCTTTTTTTGAAATGTATATCAACAAATCTTGAGTCTTTTTTAATTTCAGTTATATATTGATCAATGTTTTCAGAAGTTCCTTCGAAAGTTGCATTTACGCCTTCGTTTGCAATTATCATTCTGCCCTTCATGCCCAATTTAGCACAGAGCTCTTTTTGCTCTAGCATTAATTTTTCGGGGTCATTGATTTGTGTATATTTATAAAAAAGTAAAACAGTAAAATCCATATTAATAATTTATTATATTCATTAACTTTCAATTTCTGATTGAAAACCACCATAAGCCATTTTATGCATATCAAATGGCATTTGCATCTCATTTTGGTCTGACATTAATTCACTCATTTCTGCCATAACTTTGGCATTAACTTCGTCTCTATGTTCTTTAGATTTAAAAACAATAAAGGAGAACCAAACTTCTTCATTTTCATTTGCACCTGTCATTTCTGGGAAACTGCGTGTTTTTTGATCACCCATTTCTTGAGGTTTCATATCTTCGCCTCTACACTCATAATATTCAAGCGCACCATGTTTCATCCACGAGTTTTTGCCTTCTTCTGCCATTTTTTTGTATTCGTCTTTTTTATCTTTTGGAATTACTATCACAAAGCCATCAATATACTTTGACATAATGAAATCCTCCAATAAATATATATTGGAGCTAGTTTACTATTTAGGGAAATTTAGTTCAAATATTTGGAGCGGGTGACGGGATTCGAACCCGTTTCGTTTCCTTGGCAAGGAAACATAATAACCATTATACGACACCCGCGTATCTAAAAACGGGTCTGACCCGTTTTATGAACTTGTAATATTCTAATATCTAACTCGGTTCTTTGCAATTTAGCTTTTTAAGAGCTAACACAAACATTAAGATTTAATAAAACGGGTCAGACCCGTTCTTGACCCGTTTTTTCTGTTTCTTGTCAAAACCCTTTTAATATCGCATCCCCAATAACAAACGTACAGAAAAGACCCAATAACCCAAAAATTCCATATATAATAAGCCTTTTGTAAGGATGTGGGTGCAATTCGTTATGTAAAAGCTTAACGTTGGTTTTAATAAGGATTCCAGAGAACACAAACATACAAACCGCGTTAATGATTGCTCCGACAATAAGCAAAGTATAAGGTTGATCAAAGCCTAACATTAAAGTTCCGATTCCAAAGGTAATGATTGACCAAACTGAAACAAAATAATATTTGGCTAAATCCGATGCTTGTAAAAAGCTTTTTCCTAAGATGGCAATGTTTTCTGCGATAATTCGCCCTGCAGCGTCGATTACAGTCAGTTGTGTCGAAAAAAGCATCAATGCAGTTATTAACAGTAAAAATGAACCTAGCAACGGATGTATGGTTGAATTTATGATATTGGCTTGTTCAAATAAAAATCCGATTCCAGAAGATTTTATTGAAGTATTGCTGAAAGCTGTTGAATAAGATATTAACGCCAACAAGAGCATCGTAAGTAACCCTAAGCCCCAAAATACTATTAAATGCTCTTTATATGCAAAATTCCACCATTTGTTAAATTTTGAGAGCTCAGTATCGATAGGTTTAAAAGTTGCACCTTCGATTGAAAGTTTTTGGTCTTTTCCGTCTAAAAGGTTGCTAATCTTTGATGAAAAAACTCCCATACCATAGCCTTTTTCTTTTACATAAAAGGATTGAGCTAAAAGTAAATTTCCACCTGCACCTGCGTATGCTAAAGCTGCTAAAAAACTTGCGTAAGGGAAATTTTCATCAGCAAAAGGCAATATAAAATAACCTTCCCCTATTCCAATCAATCCTAATAATAAACTTTTAACAGCCTGTGCATCCACAACGTAAAATGCAATTAAAAATATTGAGCTAATACCGACAACGACGAGGACTTTTTCTATATTTTCAACTGTTTTATATACATTTTTGCCGGAAGTTAAAATTATTCCTATTAGCAAAAGCATTAACATTGAAATTAAATTTGCATTTTCAATACCAAAAAAAGTTAAAAGCTCTGCAGATGAAGAAGCAAATCCAGGCCATGACCAGGCAACGATTGTTGAAACAACAAACCAAATTGGTATTTTCTTAAAAATTCGAGCAAAACCAACAAAAATACTTTCCCCGTTTGCCAATGTATATCGCAAGATTTCAGTGTTTAAGAAAAATTGCATTGTGATACCAATTAATGCACCCCAAATAATTCCCAATCCATAGTGAGACACCAAATATGGCCACATTATCAATTCGCCGCTTCCAAGTGCCAATCCTACAAAGATTATGCTTGGACCTATCATTTTAAATATCGACGTAGGTGGATTTGGTATTTTTTTTATTTTAAGTGGAGATAAATGCATATAAACATTAGAGCACATTTTCTAAATCGGGAAAATCACCTATAATAACTATGATTAATTAATTTTAAAAATATTTATGCCAAGATTTGTAAGAAGAACCGCCCATAAACCACATGTTTATAAACTTGATGATGGTAGTTCCATAAGCATTTGTGCCTGTGGACTTTCAAAGAATGAATTTGGACTTTGTGATGGTTCACACAATAAAACTTTAACCGAGGATTCTGATTTGGATTATGTATATGATGAAGACCAAAATCCAGAAGTAGTATCGCTTGTTGATGATGTAGATTTTGAAGAAATGGACGAGCATACATGTGCATGTGGAAATAATAGCTGTGGTTGTGGTCACGGTCATAGTCATGATGAACATTCTGATGATGCAAAAGAGGATAAGACCAAAGAAAAAAACTAAAGCAACTATTAATTTGTTAAACTAAATAATATGTTTTCAGTGATAAGCGAAGTACTCGTTGTGGGTTTGCATACATTTCTTTCTTTTTTCTTTACTAATTTTGTATTCTTTTATTTCACAAATAAATTTACAAAGCCTGTATTTTTATCAATAGATTATTTAGTAATCCTTTTGGTAAATTTTTTGCTGTTTTACACTTATTTTAAGGTCAATGACACTAGATCTTTGTCAGTATTTTCTGTGATGGCCGTTTCGATGATTTTCAATTTTGTATTCCAATTTATTATTTATAAATTCTTATATAAAGGTTCAATGGACTTTTTAAATTTTGAGGAATATATCGTTCCTATGTTTATTACTGCATCTGTAATATTTTTGGTTGGAACTTTTTTAAAGTAATAGCAGAATTAGTTCGTTGCCCTAGCATAGAAACCACTTGGCATTGGTTTGTTGTTTTCGCTGTTGATTAGCATTTCACCAGCTTCAATATTTGTACCCTGTTTTAAAATTGATTTAAGCTGATTAAATAATGTGTATTGAGTGAAACCAGGTGTATGAGCTGTTAGGTTTATAAAAAAGTGTGGTTTTAATAAATTCTTACAGTTTTCTAGTAATGGCAAAATATCAGATTCAATTTTGAATATTTCATTTTTGACACCTCGTCCATAAGTAGGAGGATCCAAAATGATTCCGTCATAAACTGAGCCACGTTTTATTTCACGCTCTACAAATTTGCTAGCATCTTCAACTATATATCTGATTGTTTTTTGATCGTATCCATTAAGTTTGCTATTGTGCTTTGCCCATTCAACAACTGTTTTTGATGAGTCAACGTGGACGACTTCATCTGCTTCAGCTTGAATGCATGCAAGTGTTGAGCCGCCAGTATAAGCAAATAAATTCAATACTCGAACTTTATTTTGTGAATTTTCTGCTTTGATCCTTTTTATTTGATCTTTTATCCATAACCATTCAACAATTTGTTCTGGAAATAATCCTAAATGCCCAAAAGATGTGAATCTTAGTTCGAACTTAATATCATCAAATTTAATTTGGAATGGTTCAAGTTGTTTGTTGGCTTTTGTGATCCATGTTCCCTCTTTATCTGTTTTTCTCTCAAATGTAATATCTGCATTGCTCCAAGTATTTTGAAGTAATCTATCTGTTTCCCAAACTGCAAAGGTTGATGGTCTGCAGATTACAAGATCACCAAATTTTTCAAGTTTTTTGAGGTTTCCAGAATCAATTAGCTTGTACATATTTTTATTATCTCAGTAATTATCGTTGGTGTAAAAACTTTATTCCATCTCTAGGAATAGTCGATTTACATATAACTTATTTGGATTTTGTTTAGCGCTATAGTGATCATCTTTTACAAAGCCAAAAAAACTTAAAAGTCCATCAAATGAAATTGAATCACTTTTTTGTAGTAACGGTGTTGATATATAAAGGATACCTATATTTTTTAGCCAACCAGACTGCCAATTAATAAAATCTGGATTTGTAGCCAGATCAAGATTTAAAACATGTATAGGTTTATCTCCAAAGTGAACCTTTTTTATTGTAGTTAGATCGTAATTAGGTGTTTCTGTTTTAATCGTTGCAAATTTTGTGCCAACAGTTCCATGAAATATTTCATGTGGGATTCGTTGGCAATTAAGTCGAGATAATAATGATTTTTCTAGGTCACCTTCAAATCCAATAATTTTAGGGTTCAAACCTTGTGCTTGAAGCTGTTGGCCAAAATGTAGCATTGGTAATCCGATTCCAGAATTTATATCTAAGACTCGAATAGTTTCATCTGAGCCCTGTAGTTTATCTAAAAAATATTCAGGTAATTGGTGTAAATTGGGAGATAGGTTTTTTGATAATTCTTGAAGATCCTCACTATCTTGTCTAACTACTACGGGACCTAGTTTGTTGGTTTGGACTACTTCTAATCTGTAATTTTCATGAGATTGTCCTAATTGATGTTTTAAAAAATCAATTTCTCCGTTTGCTGCGTGTTCAAAGGAATCTAAAAAGCTCATTGATTAAAGATATAACAATGAAGTTCGATTAACAATGAGATTTGATGATTTTTTTTGTGGTCGGGGTGACAGGACTTGAACCTGTGACCTCATCGTCCCAAACGATGCGCGCTAAGCCAACTGTGCCACACCCCGACATGAAGTTTTTATCCTTCGTTGCTAATTATATAGCAAGTTAGAATCCACTCCAAGCACGAGTATCTGATTTTGATAAGCTAGTCATTGCTTTCCCCCTATAAAATAAACAAGGGGCTCATTGTACTCGACTTTTATTTATTTGGGAAG
Source organism: uncultured Candidatus Saccharibacteria bacterium (assembly GCA_964510925.1). GTDB lineage: Bacteria > Patescibacteriota > WWE3 > 2-01-FULL-39-13 > 2-01-FULL-39-13 > CAZEDS01. The sequence goes on along the minus strand of CAZEDS010000003.1, from coordinate 47,470 downwards.
TATCTTAAATGTTCTAAGAACGTTCCTAAAGACTTCTAACATTATTTTAAGGAAAACCGTCAAAACAAAAACAATGCCACGTAAAAATATGACTAAAGCGTATTCGCCTTGTTTCATCCATTTTGTACGTTCTTGCTCAGCTTCGAACGGATCAACGATTCTTCCTCCACTTGTTTGTTCCATAATAAAAATTATACAACAATAGATTGTTTGATGCTAAAATATCCTCATCGCCAAATAGTATGCCGCGGTGGTGGAACGGTAGACACGTCAGACTTAAAATCTGGTTCCAGCAATGGAGTGAGAGTTCGATTCTCTCTCGCGGCACCAAATACTTAGGAGCACAGCGAGTTAGCATTTGGGGTGTCACAAAGTGGCCACCAGAATCCTTGATTGGCTTTGCTTTTTCTGGATATTATAAAAACCATATTTAGAGGTACACTTTTGGTGTGTAGAACGACTGCGGTTTTCAGCATAAAATGCTCTCGTAGCTCAACTGGATAGAGCGTTGGTCTTCGGAACCAAAGGTTGGAGGTTCAAATCCTTTCGGGAGCACCAAAATTAATGTGGGCGCCTAGCTCAATGGTAGAGCAACTGGCTCTTAACTAGTAGGTTACAGGTTCGAGTCCTGTGGCGCTCACCACTATTAAATTTCAATTAAAGACATACAATCTTGCAGATTTTCGAATTTAACGTAAAATTTGTCCCTAATGTATAGAGTTGAACAGTTTGAAGAAGAAAAATTATTAAATCCCGATCTTGTAGAAAGAATTTTGCAGGATTCATACAAAGATCATCCAGAAATGGTAACCACGGATCCAAAGATTTCTGCTAACCATAAAAGAATTGTTGAAGACGCATTGTATGATATGGAAGTTTGCCAAGAAGAGGCTACTAATCCATTTCAACCTGCAGAAATTTCTACTGAATTAGCTCAAAAGATGCCTGTGCTTTGGGTACTTTCTGGAAGCGGTAATACAAAAGAGCCTTTTCTGGACTCAGAGCCTAGCTACTATCGACATCCTCATAATGAATGGGGCAATGCTAATAGGTTGATTAAGGCATATCACCTTGCTCTTTCAATTGCATATGCAAAATCTGGTCTCAAAAAATTTAGTATTTTACCAGATGAAATCCCAGAGTTTCTTGAGGATTGTGGACCTACCATCTTTTATAACGGCTATGCGGAACAGTGTGACGATTTAGTAGAAGCTGCTAAATCGGGTCGTTTTAATTTTCCACCTTCAAAACTTGTAGTTTGCAGAAATCCTGAAATTCAAAGAACCGGCGATCAAGTTAAAGAAGAAAATTTTTTAACATCACCATTATTGTCTCAATTACAAGGTGGAACATTAGGTATTGTTTCTCACGGGTTACATTTACCAAGAATTTATCGATTAATGTTTGCAAACAACCTTAATAAAAAAGGTTTTGATATTAAGGGCTTTGGAGTTTCGTCTAAACCTGAACACTTAGAGAATTACGCTTATCATGAAGCTAAAGGAATCTTCGCTTATACGCTTAATGGCTCTTGTGCGGATGTTTCGATCCATCGAAGAAATATATAACTTTATACAATAATTAAATTTGGTGTAAGATTTTCTTTAATTATGTATTTAAATTCTATTTATAAAAAGAAAATTTTGTATTCAGTTCTTATTAATTTTTCGCTATATTTTTTCTCACTTTTTATACCTTGTCATAAAACCGGAGAATTAATGGATTTTTGCTCTTCTGGCCTGATAAATCCGATTAATGCCTTTGCAATTTTTGTAATACAATTTGGAATAATTTTTGAACCAGATTCATTAGCAAGTTTTTTTGATATTAGTGTATTCCCTAATTTTTATTGGTTTGTAGGAATTTGGTTATTAGTACTATCGCCTTTTTTGTTGAAGCAAAGTTGGTTTGCTTCAACAAAAAGTTGACCAAAGATTAGAATATTATTCTAACTCCATTTAAATCTTCGTAATCGAATTTATGGCTTTCATGGATTGAGCCCATAAATACATTATTTCTTTGAATTTTGAATTCTTTTGTAATTTGGTCTATGACTTCAGGGCTAAAGATACCGTTAAAGTGTACAAAATGAATATTAAAGTCTGTTCCGACACCGGCTTTTTGTAAAACAGGTATAGATTCTCTAATTTCATCTAAAACTTTTGAGTGTGCGTGCTTTGAACAGTGAATAATGATTAAATTTAGACCTGTTTCATTCTTTCTAATGTATTCGAAAATAGTTGCCAATCTTGTAGTTGAGTTAACAAATACAATGTATTCGCCTTTTGTGATTGATTCAAAGTGCTTTAAAAGGTAGTTTTGTATTTTAGGGAAACCTTCTGAAGATCTTATAAAAAATTTGATGATTAAATCTCTATAAATATAGATAAAAGATAAAGAGATTGTTGGTATAAAATATGAAGCGAAAAATCCTAAATTGGAGTGTTCAACCTTAATATTTCCAGCAATACCAATTAATGTAGACAATAATGCGAGCATTACAACAAGTCGATTGGCTCTGAATGTTCGTTTTAGGTCTTTTCGAGTCTCTTTTAAGATTAAGTTTCCGAGTGCAAAAAGGCTCATTACTCCTAAGAATGAAATTGTGTAAACACCGGCTAAAGAATAAAGATTTCCTTTTGTGATGATCATTATTGATGAGCACATAAAGAAGAATAGCCAAACAATATATGGGAATGCACCATTTTTATTAGTTTTATCTAAAAAGGAAGGAATACAATTATCTGATGCAATTCTTGATAGCAAACCGCTAACTCCAACATATGATGTCAAAACTGCACCTGCCAAAACTAAAAATCCATCAATTCCCATAACGAATGCAAAGAAATTTCCTCCAACAACTTGAGCACCTAATAACATCAAAAAGTCTCTTTTTTCTGGATCACTAAAAACTTCATAATTAAGAACATTTAATAATCCGTAACAGATTAATGGATTAAAAATCATGACGCATAGGAACATGTTTCTGAGTGTTTTTCTAAAAACACCTTTTTTCTGTTCTTCAACAAAGTTTGCTGAGCTTTCAAATCCAGTGATACCTAACATTGAAGTTGCGAATGCTAAAAGCAATGCGTCGAGCCATTTTCCATTTGCAAAAATTATGCTGCCTTCTCCTATTGTTAGAGCTGAGGTTTTTGCATATATATCTGTAAAAAAGAAGTTAAATTGATGTGTTGATATATAGTAAACACTTAATAATGTAAAAATCGTTAAAACGCTTAAGTGCAAAATAAAAATTGCAGCTGCAACTTTGGCAGAATCTTTTAACCCTGAGATTACTAGTCCTGCAAATATTAGTAGTAATCCAATTGTTAACGCCATTATCGTAACTTCTCTTGATAGCACGAATGTTTCAAAGATATTTGGGTTTAGAATTTCAATTGCTCCTAATAGATACTGAATACCAACTTTTCCAGAAATAACAGCAGTTGCCATATAAGATAAAAAAGTCATGATACCGGCAATTGCCGCTAGACTTTTTGAAGTTCCATTTAATAAACAGTTGTATGCACCGCCATTAACTGGTAAAGCTTCAACGACTTCGGTATAGACCTTTTTATATAGATATAAGACTCCGGCGATAGCTAATAATACAAATGGGGCGAAAATCCCAGCAAATGTGACTGCAAAACCTGACAAATAGAGCACAGAGCTCATAATGTCGTTTCCGCAAATTGCGGTCGAAAAAAACTCACCTAGTTTGCTGTGAGCTTTGTGTGGCACTAAACTCTTATCTTGTTGAATAGTACTTATTTCCATATATTTTTTTGTTTATTTAAATGAATAATATTGTGTTTTGAATTTGAGCCTAAACAGAAACTTTTCAAAACAGAAATTCGATAACACAGTAGTATAAATATAAAATGGAATTCTGTCTATTGATAGTGGTAAATTGTGAAAATTGTATCGCAAATTAAAAATTTATTGTAATATAGATATAGATGAAAAATCTCATTAAGTTTCGCAATTACGCGATATTTTCTTTTTGGGTAATTTTTACAGGCATCTTTGCTTATCAGGTAATCTGGCTACAATCGCAACCAATCAATTCACATCAAAATCAAGTTTTAGGTACTACAGACGACGAGCGTTTTTATAAGGTTGAGCGAATAATCGATGGAGACACAATTCGTGTAACGATTGATGGGCGTTCAGTTCTTGTCAGATTTATTGGTATAAACGCTCCTGAAATCGAACATTCAAATGAAACTGCTGAATGCTTTGGATACAATTCAAAATTTTATTTACAAAGTTTAATTGCAAATTCCTCTGTTCGATTAGAAAGTGATCCTAATGATTCGAATAAAGATAAATATGGACGATTATTAAGATATGTTTATCTTGAAGATGGCACTATTCTAAATGAAAAACTTGTGAGAGAAGGCTACGCTTTTGCCGTTGTCTATAACAAAGGCAATCGATATGAACGACTTTTGAAAAGTGCTCAAATGGATGCACAGCAAAACAAAGTCGGTTACTGGGGCGCCACTGATTGCCATTAAAATTTGTGCTAACATAAATTCATATGAAATATTCTCTACTTCTTTCACCTATTGTTTTTTTAGTTGGATTAGCTGGGTTGGTCTATTTTTTTCCTTGGAAAAACGTATCTTGGGGGAAAATTGAATACCAGCCTGCAAATATAATTTCAGTTGCTGGTTACGCCGAAGGCAAAAACGCAAATGAAGTTGCATCATTTAATGTGATCGTTAGTGCAACTAATAGTGAAAAGCAAAAAGCACTCGACATGATGTCATCTGATTCTGAAGATATTATTAAGCAGGTTAAAGCTTTTGGTATAAGTGCTGATGATATTAAGACAAGCTCGAGTATCTACCAGAACTCCTCAACCTATTATGATTCAGAAGGTGTACAAAAAACTAAACCAACTGATTGGAATGCTTCGAATACAATTGAGATTATTTATCGTTTTGATTCAAAGGATAAAGTAAATGATCTTTCTGTTCTTTTAGGTAAAACTAAAGCTACAAATATTTGGGGACCAAATTTTTCAGTTGATTCTTCAAGCTCTATGGAAGCACAAAAGAAACTTTTGGATGCTGCAATAAAAGATGCTAGATCAAAAGCTGAAATCATAGCTGCTTCAAGTGGTCGAAAATTAGGAAAAATCATATCTGTAGGCGAAGGTTCAAATGGAGGCATCATGCCTATGTATGGAATGATGGATAAAGGAATGGGCGGTGGTGGTGGTGGTTATGTTGAACCAGGAACTTCTAATGTCGGCCAAACAGTATCTGTAGTTTTTGAACTACAATAATAATTTGAGCTTAGCTTAAATAAAATTAAAGCCCTCTTTTTTAGAGGGCTTTTTTGTTATTGCAATTGGTGTTAAATAGTACTAAAATACCGCTCAATTAATTCAATTGCTGAATTATAGGGTCTATTTAGGAGACTTGAGCATTCTTTTATTATGTATGAGTAAGAAAAGAAAATTTAAGCCTCTTAAGTAGGTCCTCGCAGTTACCTCAGGCAGGGAACATCACAAAAGCTTCCCTGCCATTTTTTTTTACTATCTTTTCATATATTTTATTGGTACACTTTGTGTCGACCTAAGTAATGCACTTTTGCTCAAAAAACGGCATTTACTACGAGTTCCGGAGCTGATTGGCTCGGGTTTTTATAGTAAATGCTTCTATCACAGTTGTCAGGAATGAGCCCCATAGGCTGCCAAACCCTTAAGGCTCATTCCTGATTTTTTTATTTCCACTTGTTACAATTCATATATGACTTTTGATATTATTACGATTTTTCCGGATATGTTTAAAAATATTTTTGAATATGGTGTCATCGGACAAGCTGTAAAATCAGGAATTTTAAAAATAAACATACACGACTTAAGAAGATGGAGTAACGACAAACATAGGCAAGTTGATGATAAACCATATGGAGGTGGAACTGGCATGATCATGATGCCTGAGCCATTATATTTAGCAATTAGCGAATTAAAGCAAAAGGATTCTAAGGTAATCTTTACTTCACCAAAAGGGCAAAAATTTTCACAACAAGTCTCTGAAGATCTATCTAAAAATGAACACATAATATTTATATGCGGAAGATACGAAGGTATTGACCAACGTATAATCGATAATTTTGTTGATCTAGAAATTTCTATTGGCGATTATGTTTTAAGCGGAGGCGAGATTCCTGTAATGGTAATAATTGATTCGATATCTAGACTAGTTCCAAATGTAATTAAAAATTATGACTTTAATACTGATGAATCTTTTTCTAATCCTGAAAATAGAAATGAATTAGATTATCCTCAATATACGAGACCTGCAGATTTTATGGGAAAAAAAGTTCCAGAAGTTTTGTTGACTGGTAATCACAAACTAATTGCTGATTGGCGAAAATCACAAAAAACTACAAGACAAATTAAATCGTGATTTCTTTTTTGTCATTGTTCTGCTAAGTTTAGAATACTAATGACGAACGATTTAAATCTTCAATATTCTGAAAGTTATAAAAAATTAAACGCTGAACAAAAAATTGCAGTCGATACAATCAATGGACCAGTTTTAGTTTTAGCTGGTCCAGGAACAGGTAAAACGCAAGTTCTTTCAATGCGAATTGCAAATATTTTAATACAAACGGATACTTCGCCAGACGCAATACTTGCATTAACTTTTACTGAATCAGGAGTGCGTGCAATGAAAGAGCGTTTGGTTTCAATTGCCGGTAAAGCTGCATATTACGTAAATATTCATACGTTTCATTCATTTGCGAGTGATATCATTCGTGAAAATCCTGATGAATTTATTACTTCTTCACAAATTGAACCATTATCAGATTTAGAAAGAATCTATATTTTTAAAGAAATTTTTGATGAACTTGATTTAAAGATTATTAAACCTTTTAATGCTCCCTATTTTTATTTGCAAACAGCAATCGATAAAATTAAAGATTTAAAAAGAGAAAGCATAGATCCAGATGAGTATGAAAAAATTATAAAAGATTCAGAGCTAGAAGAAAAAGATTTAGATAAAAACAATGAACTATTAAAAATTTATAGAATTTATCTAGAAAAGCTAAAAAAGTATAAACGATACGATTTTGAAGACATGATTAACTTTGTGATCGAGAAATTTAAATCTTCTCCAGATTTTCTAAAAAGATATCAAGAAAAATTTCAATATTTTTTAGTGGATGAATTTCAAGACACAAATTCCGCACAAGCTGAACTTTTGTATTTGCTTAATTCATACGGCGAGTGGGCTGATAATCCTAATTTATTTGTCGTTGGTGATGATGATCAATCTGTTTATAGATTTCAGGGCGCTTCAATCGAAAACATTATAAATTTTTATGATAAGTTTCCAAAGACACAAATAATAGTTCTTAAAACAAATTATAGAAGCAATCAACACATTATTGATACGGCGCAAAGTGTTATAAAAAATAACAAGCTAAGAATTTCAGAGCAAATAAAAATTGAAAAGGTTCAAAAGTCATTTGATCAAAATAACAGTGATCAAAAAATAAAAACACATCATGCAAAATTCTCTACTTATTTTTTAGAGAATTATTATATAGCAAACCAGATTCATGAGCTTTTGAATAATCGGGTTAAACCATCAGAGATTGCAATTATTTATCGAAATAATGCTGATGCAGAAGAAATAAAAAAAGTCCTTACAAAATTTAATATTAAATACAAAATTGTTGGTGGCGAAAACATTTTAAAATCAGGTGTAATTATTAGATTTTTACACTTGTTAAAAGTTATCGACAAGATGTCACGAGCAGATGAAGATCTTGAGCTTTTTACATTATTGAATTATGAATTTTTGCATTTTGATCAATTAGATGTTTTAAAACTTTCTAGGTTTGCATCAAGCAAGAAAATTAATTTATTTGAGGCTATTTTGCATGCTGATTTTTCAAGTATTAATTTGCCTTCTGAAAAAAAGCTAAAAGACTTTATTGAAAAAATTGAAAACTGGCAAAAGGAGTCAGCTAACCTTACATTTATAGAATTTATTGAAAAAGTTTTAAATAAGTCAGGATTTTTAGATTGGGTTATTTCGCAGCCAGAGAATTACTTGCTTATTTCGAAGATCAATTCATTTATTTCTGAAGTTAAGCGTTTAAATTCTACTGAAAAAAATTTAACTCTTAGCAAATTTTTACATTACATTGATTTAATGTATGAGAACAAAATCAGTATTAATGAAGAAAGTTATGACCTTCAATATGAAGCTGTAAATTTGCTTACGGCACACAGATCTAAAGGTTTAGAGTTTGAATATGTATTTGTGCCTCAATTTATTGATAAGAAATGGAGCAATTCTGTCATGAGAGATCTATTAAAGCTTCCTAACAATATTCTTGAGACAAATAGTTTGTTAACACCTGAGCAAAAAAAGAATCATCAAGAAGAAGATGATCGACGTTTATTTTTTGTTGTACTTACCAGAGCGAAAAAAGCACTTTATATAACTTCTGCTAAAACATATCAAAGTGCCAAAGAAACGCTTGATTCAATGTTCCTTCAAGAGATATCTCCTGAATTGGTTTCTGAGGTTTCTGCCGCAGAATATGAAGAAAATTCACAAGAAATAATGAAGGACATGTTAAAAAATGACTATCAGGAAAAGATTCTTACTCATGAAGAACGAGCTTTTTTGAAAGATGCTCTAAAAGATTTTAAATTATCAGCATCATCACTTAATACCTACTTAGATTGTCCATATAAATTTAAATTGCAATTTTTGTTTAAAACTCCAAAGGCTCAAACAAAGGCTCTTATTTTAGGAATTGCTGTGCATAAGACTTTAGAGGAGTGTTATAAGCTTTTAAAAGATAATCAGGTTCCTACTTTTGAGTTTATGAACGGCGAATTTATTAAAGCACTAAATAAGGAGATTATTAATGATAAAGAAAAAAATGAAATCCTAGCTGAAGGTGAAATGGTTTTAAAAGTTTATTATGAAACCTATAGAGATGAGTTTGAACAAAGCAAAGGAAAATTTTATTTTTTAGAAAAGTTCTTTGGATATGGTTGGAGCAAACCAATGCTTAATAACATTCATTTGCAAGGTAAAATCGATAAAATTGAAGTTTTAGATCCAAAAGAAAAAACTATAAAAATCACCGACTATAAAACAGGAAATCCAAAATCCAGAAACGAAATCATGGGACAAACAGCATTTGCTAAAGGCGATGAATATAGGCAGATTATGTTTTATAAACTGATAATCGATTTAGACGCTGCATTTCAGTATAAAGTTTCTGAAATTGCATTAGATTTTATTGGTAATAGAAAATCTAAACCAAAGCGTGAAGTTTTTACATTTGATTCAAATGAAATCGATTTATTCAAAAAAGTTGTAATCGAGGCTCATTCAAATATGATGAATTTGAATTTTAATAGAACCAAAGACTATTCAACTTGTGAGAATTGTGATTTTAAACATCATTGTTGGCCTGATGGTATTCCATCAAAAATGAGTAATGAGCAACTATCGTTAATCTAGAGTTAGAAAGAAAAAAATGTCATTTTTCCTGCTACTGGCTGTCGTATTATTGGTAATTTTATTGGTAACAATTTTACTAACTTTTTATGCGTTGTTCTCGCTAATTTTTAGCACAATCAAAGGTGCTCCATATATTAAAAATGACGATATTGTTATTTTTCAATCATTAAAATTATGTGGCTTAGATTCAACTACAAAATTTGTTGATCTTGGCTCAGGAGATGGAAAAGTTTTATTTATCGCAAATAAATTTTTTAATTCTGAATCTATTGAAGGTTATGAAATTTCTCCATGGCCATACAGAATTTCAGTTTTTAAAAATTATTTGAATGGTTCTAAAGATAAAATCAAAATTTATCGCAAATCGATTTTTGAAGTTGATCTTTCAAATTATGATGTTGCCTATGCGTATTTATTACCAAGTTTATTGAAAAAATTAAAACCACAAATTATACAAGCATTATCAATATCTCCTGATTTATTAATTGTTACACCTGCATTTCAGATTGATGATTTAAAGCCAATAAAAATAGAGAAATTGTTCCACCGAAAATTTAATCAGTTTATTAATATCTATGTGTATGGAAAAGAATCAATTTAATGTTTAGTAATCTTTAGAATGATTTTTCTAATTTTCCAAAATGCTGCGTAAGCTATATTAAATAAGTTATAAATGGCCGGATTTATTACGAAATCATATGATTCAATATATGAAACTAATGCTCCGCCAAATTTTAATTTGAACTGAGTAAATCCCCACCAAGGACTTTTCTCATCATTTGTTGCACCCCACATATCAAACAAGGTGCAGCCATTTGCTTTGCCTAACTTTAATGCTTCCCAAACGACTAAATCTGAAGCCATAAGATTTTTATGCTCAGTTGAAGATGCTCCATATGGGTAATATAGAACACCGTCTTTATGAAATAACATCCATGCTGTAAGTGGAATGTTTTCATAGGTTGCGACTAAAATTGTTGCATTATTATTTTTGCTTAATTTTTCAAATGCGAATTTGTAATATTTAAACGAATGAGGAAGGAAATTCTGACGTTTGCCTGTTTCTTTTAGTAATTCGTAAAAAATTTTTAGGCCTTCATCATTATTCATTTGTTGAACTTTTACACCTTTTTTTTCTGCGAGTTTGATATTATATCTAGCCTTTTGGTTAAACTTTTCAGATATTTTTAATAAATCGTCAGAAAGATCAATCAAAACATTGTGTTTTGCAAAGGTAGATTTTGGTGAAATTGCAAATTGAGATACAAGTGATTTGATTGTTTCAGATTCAATATCAGATGCTAATACATTTGGAACATCAAACCTAATTACGATGCATTTTTCTTGCTTTGCAACTTTTTTTAGTTCATTAAGATCAAATTTTTGTGTGAAAAAATTTACTCTTGGAGCATATCCAACATAAAAAGGTAAAAATGGGATTTTATGCTTAGTAAATATTATATCTTGGACTTTGATAGCTTTTGTTCCAAATTCGGTTTTAAAATCAGACCATTCAGCAGACTGAACTATATGATTAACATTTTTAATATCCATTACTTAATGTTTGAATTATCTAATAATTTAATCATATCTTGCAAACTCAAATTTTGTGGTCTGATGTCTGGAGAAATTCCTAGTTTGTTTAGTGTTTCTTTATCAAAAACTTTGTTAATCATTTTTCTTGGATTTTTGTATATGTGATGAAGAAATTTTTCCCATTTTCTGAATCCAATCTTTTGTAGTAAATCATCTTGAGTTGGATCTAACACCATTTTTATAGCCATGCTATCGACTTTTGGCACTGGATAAAAATCTTGAGCTTTTATTGTTACTATTTTGCTAATTGAATAACCTAAGGTTGCATATGTCCAATAATTAGCTCTTGGATTCTGACTTAGTAATTTTTCAGCAAACTCCTTTTGGACAACTAAAACAACAACCTTTGGCCGAATGTTTAGTTTTAAAATTGTGTGCAAAATTGGCGAGGTAATATTATATGGAATTGCCCCAAATACAATTAATGGAGAAATTTCTTTTGTTAATGTTGTTAAATCGTAATCTAGAAAGTTTTGGTTGATAATGTCGTAATGTAGCGAGTTCTTTTCAAGTATTTTTGACAGATTTCCATTAAATCGTTCATCGATTTCGACTAAAAAATATTTATTAAATTTATTTTGGCTTATTAGACTAGTAAAAGCTCCTGGACCTGGCCCAATCTCTAAAAGATTATCTGAATCCTTAAGTTCCAACTTTGCTACTATTTGGCTTATCACAGCCCTATTTTGTAGATAATTTTGACCAAGACTTTTGATAGGATAAGGTCGATTTTGGCTTATGTCACGGGATTGATCTTGATGATTCAAGAAGGATTTTTCCTCATTGACGACTTTTGTCACTCGGGTTAGCATATTGATAAACGGAATTAAATTAATTCTGTAATTAATGAAAACAGCATACCATAACTTATGATATTAACTTCGAGACAAGCTGAAATTTTAAAGGCAATAATTGAAGAATATATGGACAGTGCTTCACCAATTGCCTCCGTAGAGTTGGTTGAGCGAAGACAGTTACCCTTAAGCGGGGCAACTGTTCGTAATGTTATGGCTGATTTAGTGCGTAATGGTTATTTAAGCATGGTTCATGTTTCAAGCGGAAGAAAGCCTACTTACCTCGCCTATCGTTACTATATTGATGATTTGATGATTGAGGAGCCTGTTTCATTGGTTGAAGAGATGGAAATCAAAAGTAAAATCAATGATAACCAAAAGGAGTATTTTGCACTTTTAAAAGATGCGGTTTCAGCATTATGTCAGTCAACCAATTATTTAGCCTTTGGTTTGTCTGAAAATGGATTTACAACTTTTTCTGGAGTTTCTAAAATTCTAAATTTACCTGAATTTTATGAAATGGATGTTACAAAAGCTGTTTTTAGACTAATTGATGATGGTGACAAACTAATCGAAATCGTAAAAAACCATGAGATGGATGACGATGTATCAGTCATGGTTGGTAATGAGATTGGATTACCTAATATGGAAAATATTTCGATTATTTTTAGTAAGGCCGCTTTAGGGAGTACAAATTGTTATTTAGGCCTAATTGCACCTGCAAGAACAAAATATTATAAAGATATTCCGCTTGTAAGGTATTTAACACAAACTATCGAAAGCATTTTTGAGTCAAATAGTTAATAAAAATATGAAAAAAGACACAGATGATATTAATCAGGATCAAGACAATGTTGTCGATCCAAAAGATGAACAAATCAAAACATTAGAAGAAAGGTTTTTACGTTCGGTGGCAGATTATCAAAACTTGCAACGCAGAACTAACGAAGAACGTGCAAATTTTATTGCTTTTGCTTCTGAAGGTTTGTTAAAAAAAATAGTTGAAGTTTTGGATGATCTTGAAAATTGCGTCGCGCACATTGATGATGCTGGGCTTAGATCAATAGTTGAAAAGCTTAAAAAGATTTTAAAGTCTGAAGGAGTCGAAGAAATTAAAACAGAGGATGCAAGTTTTGAGGCAGATCTACATGAAGCAATTGAGACCGTAGATGGAGAAAAAGATAAAGTCATTAAAACTTATCGAAAAGGATATAAATTAAACGATAAGTTACTAAGACCAGCAATGGTATCCGTTGGTAATGGAAATAAAAGTTCAAAAAGTTAACAGTTAGTTTAAATATTTAATTTTAAAAATATGTCAAAAATATTAGGAATTGACCTCGGTACAACAAACAGCGCAATGGCTTTCATGGAAGGTGGTAAGCCAGTAATCGTGCCTAATGCCGAAGGAGATCGTACAACACCTTCAGTAGTAACTATTTCAAATGGAACATTTGTAGTTGGTAAAGCTGCAAAACGACAAGCTGTAATAAACCCAAAAAATACAATTTATTCTGTAAAAAGTATTATGGGTCGAAAGTTCAGCGATGCCGAAGTTCAAAAAATCAAAACAGAAGTCCCCTACACCATTAAAGCTGGTGCAAATGGAATGGCTGTTGTTGAAGTCGAAGGAAAAGACTACACACCACAGGAAATTTCAGCTCGAGTTTTAATGAAACTCAAAGTTGATGCTGAAAAATTTATTGGTCAGCCAATTTCAAAAGCTGTAATTACTGTACCTGCATATTTTAATGATGCACAACGTAATGCAACAAAAGAAGCAGGTAAAATCGCTGGTTTTGAAGTTGAAAGAATCGTCAATGAACCAACGGCTGCTTCTCTCGCTTATGGATTAGATAAAAAATCTAATGAAAAAATTGCCGTATATGATTTGGGCGGAGGTACATTTGATATTTCTGTTCTAGAAATTGGAGACGGAGTTTTTGAAGTTAAATCTACAAACGGTAACACCTTATTAGGAGGAGATGATTTTGATAAACGAATCATTGATTGGCTCGCAAGCGAATTCAAAAAAGAAAATGGAATCGATATTACTCAAGATAAACAAGCTATGCAGCGTCTAAAGGATTCAGCTGAAAAAGCCAAAATTGAGTTAAGTAATGTTGATACCACGCAAATTAATATTCCATTTATTACTGCGGATCAAAATGGTCCAAAACATTTGGATATTACTTTGACACGTGCAAAATATGAACAATTAGTTTCAGATTTGATTGAAGGTACATTTGGCCCAGTTGATCAATCTTTAAAGGATGCTTCAATGCAACCTTCTGAAATTAACGAAGTTGTTTTAGTTGGTGGAATGACAAGAACACCAAAAATTGTAGAACGAGTTAAATCAAAATTTGGTAAAGACCCACATCAAGGAGTTAACCCTGATGAAGTTGTAGCTATTGGTGCTGCAATTCAAGGCGGAGTTTTGACTGGCGATGTCAAAGACGTGGTATTGCTTGATGTAACGCCATTAACGCTTGGTTTAGAAACACTTGGTGGGGTAATGACACCATTAATTAAGAGAAACACTACAATTCCAACTAGTGCTTCAGAAACATTTAGCACTGCAGCTGATAATCAAACAAGTGTTCAAATTAATGTATTACAAGGTGAAAGAGAAATGGCCGCTGATAATAAATCATTGGGTACATTTATTCTTGATGGGATTCCACCTGCTCCAAGAGGTATTCCTCAAGTCGAAGTTACTTTTGATCTTGATGCAAATGGAATTTTGAATGTTTCTGCTAAGGATAAAGCTTCAGGCAAAGTTCAAAAAATAACTATTCAAGGAAGTACTGGTTTATCAGATGACGAAATCAAGCGAATGGTTCAAGAGGCCGAAAAACATAAAGATGAAGATTTAAAGCGTAAAAAATTAGCTGAAGTCAAAAATACTGGTGAAAACTTAATTTATACTGCAGAAAAAACACTAAAAGATGGTGCCGATAAAGTCGCAGCAGATAAAAAAGAATCAGCAGAAAAATTGATAGCAGAACTAAAAGAAACTTTAAAAACTTCGCAAGAACCTGATGCTATACAATCAAAAACTGATGAATTAAGCAAATTAATTCAAGAAATTGGTGCAGCAATGTATCAACAACCGAATGCTGAAAACCCACAAGGTTCAGGCGCTACACCAAATGATCAAAATCAGTCGGGACAAAATCCTAAAACTGATGGTGATGTTGTAGAAGGAACTGTAGAATAAGTTCATCACATATTTGAATTTTTTTGAGCAAAAAGGGAGGTCACCCTCCCTTTTTGTTTGAGGTTTTAACAATGTCTAAAGATTATTATCAAACATTAGGAGTAAACAAAACTGCAACTGAAGCAGAAATAAAAAGTGCCTATAGAAAACTCGCAAGAGAATGGCATCCAGATGTAGCTAAATCAAAACCAAATGCAGAAGAAAAATTCAAAGAAATTAACGAAGCCTATCAAGTTCTAGGTGATAAAGAAAAACGTCAGCAATATGATCAATTTGGTTCAGCAGCCTTTAATAAAGGTGGCGGCTATAGCCAAAATGCAGGAGCAGGCAATCCATTTGGTGGCCAAAGAAACGGCAGTTATTACCAATGGAGTTCATCAAACGGCTTTAACTCAAGTGATTTCGATAATATTGATCCTTCTGATATTTTTGAAGAAATTTTTGGATTTAGAGGTTTTTCAAAACAACGCAAAGGTCGTGATTTAACTTATGGTTTGCAGATTGAATTTGTTGATTCTATTAAAGGAGTTGAGCAAACGATTAGCGTAAATGGAAAAAATCTAAAAATTAAACTCCCTTCAGGTGTTGTCGAAGGTACAAAAGTAAAATTTGAGGGCTACGGCGAAAAAGGTCCAAAAGACATGCCTAATGGCGACCTTTTTATTGTTATTTCAGTAAAAGATCACAAAGAATTTGTAAGAGATGGCTTTGATATCCATTCAATTTCTAATATTAGCGTTAAAGATGCAATTTTAGGTGGAAAAGTAAAAATCAAAGTTGTTGATCCAAAATCTGACACAGGATTTTCAGAAAAAGATCTAAAAATCCCTGAAGGAACTCAACCAAACACGCAATTTAAAATAAAAGGTTACGGAATGCCCCATCCAAAAGGTTATGGTCGTGGCGATCATTATGTAACATTAAAGGTTGAGATTCCTAAAAAACTCACACGCACTCAAAAATCTGCCTTAGAAGACCTGTTTTGATCTAAACTTCAATAAAATTAATAAATTGGAAAATTCTAAAAAAGTACACAGGAGAGGATTCACAAACATTTTGCCAAAAAGGCGAAATGAAAGGAATCCCCTCCTGCTGAGGTTTGCCTTATGGGCAAACCTCACAGATTGGTGCACCTCCCGGCACCCATCTGTCGTCGGACAAGTCGACACATGCCATCGCTGGAATCAAAAGTATCACCAAAACGATGAATAGGAAAAACATCTTAAATCTCATGGCTCCCTCCCAGGATCATTTAGTTACCCGCGTAACAACGCATTTGTTGTTACTTTCGTGCAACTTGCGCATAAATATAGCAAATTTATACAAAAAGTCAAACAACTATAGGTCTATGCAATGGCTGGACAAATATTCTATATAGAATTACCAAATCTCAAAAAGCAATGCTACTATTGGGATTAATGGTAGTTATTAAATCGTTGATTTAGTTCGGATTTATTTATGATTAATGATCAGCTTTCACAAATATTTATAAATATGGGCGCATATTGCGAAATGTCATCTGAAAAGAATGCTTTTTTTAGAGCACGTGCTTTTAAAAAAGCTTCAGAGATAGTAAGCAAGTTGCCTTTTGATTTGGCTGAGCCTGAATGGCAAGATCATAAAAAATTAGTGGCACTTGAAGGTATTGGCGCAAAAATTGCTGATTTAATTTTAGAGTTTGTTAAAACAAATAAAATTAATGACTACGAAGATATGAAATCTCAAAGTCCTGTAAATCTTGAAGAATTGTTAAAAGTTCAAGGCATTGGACCTAAGACAATTTTAAAACTTTATAACGAACTCGGTATAACTGATTTAGATTCGCTCAAAAAAGCTGCTGAACAAAATTTAATTTCTGGACTTGATAGTTTTGGCGAGAAAAAGCAGACAAAAATTTTAGAAAGCATACAATTTTCAATAAAAAACAAGGATCGAGTAACACTAGGACAAGCTGAACGAGAAATTGAGCAGCTTCTCGCCTATTTAAAATTAGATTCAAACATAAAAAAAATGGAAGTCGTTGGATCTTACAGACGAAAAGCAGAGACCATTGGCGATATTGATATATTAATTTCCTCAGAAAATCCTGAAAAAACCTCAGAGTATTTTGTAAATTATTCAGGAGTAGAAAAAATTCTTGGTCAAGGTGAAACAAAAAATTCAGTTTGGCTAAAATCAAAAATGCAGGTTGATATAAGGCTTTTAGATATAGATCTATTTGGCTCTGCCCTACAATATTTTACAGGAAGCAAAGAACACAACGTAAAGCTCAGGCAAATCGCAATCGAAAAAGGTTACAAATTATCAGAATATGGATTGGTTGAACGTGATTCTGAAAAAATGATTGAAAGCAAAAGTGAAGAAAAAATTTATGAAAAAATTCTTGGCCATTATATAGATCCATTATTAAGGGAAAACTCAGGAGAAATCGAAGCTTCAATCGCAAATAAACTTCCAAAGCTGATTGAACAAAAAGATATTGTTGGTGATTTTCATATGCACACAACAAATAGTGATGGTGCGTTTTCTATTGAAGAAATGGCACAAGCGTGCACAGAACGTGGTTACAAAGTTATGGGAATTTCGGATCATTTTGGAAAACTTAAAATTGCAAATGCGATCGATGAGTCAGGTTTTGATGCTTATTTAAAAGCGATTAGAACAGCGGACGCCAAAATTGGAACAATCAAAATATTAGCGTCCGCTGAAGTTGAGATCGACAAAGAAGGAAACCTTGAATTTGATCCTATGATGTTAAAACAGCTTGATTATGTGATTGCGTCTGCACATTTTTCTAATGGAATGAGCAAAGCTGATATGACCAAAAGATTGATAAAGGCTATTGAAAATCCATTAACATCGTTAATTGCACATCCTAGAAATCGCCTAATAAATCAGCGCCCTGGATATGAATTTGATTATGCCGAAGTCTTTAAAGCCGCAGCAGATCATGGTGTTGCTATGGAAATTAATTCGCATCCATCTAGATTAGATTTATCTTGGGAGCTAATTAAAGAAGCTACTAAGCATGGTTGCAAAATTGCCATTAATACGGATGCTCACCATATTGATGAACTTGCGAATATGAAATATGGCTTGGATATGGGCAAAAAAGGTTGGCTTGAAGCAAAAGATCTTTGGATTCCGAATTTCAGCAAATAGTTTTGAATTAATGTCTTATTTAATAGTATAATTCTAGAGTAATACTCCTCTGCCAAGGATTTAAAATAGTTTTATAAATTATTATTTTGATTAGTCGGCGAGGATTCATCCTTCCGATATTAATCTAAACCGATAAGGCGGTAGATAAATGTCTGAAAAAAAACAAAACCCAAAAGAAACATCAAAAGGTCTAGATCTCAAAGATTATCAGGATAAATTAATCACATGGTATGAAACTGATTCAGCAAAAGCTGTAGCAACAGTTATCGCAATACTATTGATACCTGCAGGAGTTTTTGTTTGGAATTATATTAATGACCACGATTTTTCAAGACCTGGAGGCAAAATTACGGACAAAGCGTCATATACAAGTGTTTATGATGAATTAGAACCAAAGCCTGATTTTACTGAAATATTTCAAAGTGAAAAAAATGAAGCTTTAGTATCGCCTACCCCAACTGTTGTTCCTACAGTAACGCCTACCCCTACCCCTGTTGTAACACCAAAACCCGTGATCACGAATAAGGTTACTCCTAAAAATAAACCAATCTACTATAAAGTAAGAAAGGGTGATAGCTACTATAAAATTTCAATGAAGTTTTGTAGAAATGATTACTTTTATCGACTAAATAGGTACAAAAACTATTTAATGACAGGTACAGTTATTAAAGTGGTTTGTCGATAAATTTATATTGGATCTGAATCAAAACCATCTTGGTCATTCTTATCCTCTTGCGATCTAAAATATTCTGGGTGTTTAGTTCTAAGATTTTCTATAAAGCTTTCATTTGTACATGCTTCTTGTGGGAGATTCTCTTTACTAAACATTTGTTTAATATCAAATCCAGAACAAGCTTTGCAGCTTAAACTATCTGTAATTGGGCAATATTCGAGTTCGACTAAGTCTTGTGGAATTGAAATTTTGTCTTTAACACGCCCTGTGTTTATTAAATAATCAAATGATTCACGCCACAAAGTTGATGCGCTTGAATATCCAGAAGCCACATTTATCATTGGATCTCCATTGTTGTTTCCAATCCAAGTTGCGACGACAAAGTCATCATTGTAGCCAATTGCCCAGTTGTCTTTAACATTGGTTGTTGTTCCTGTTTTTACGGCTATTTGTTTTTTAGTAATATTTAAATTTGAGTTTGGACCAAAAGCTGGAGTTCTTGCACTGTTATCAGATAACATCATTGTTATGTTGTATGCAGTTGAACTACTTAAAGTTTTTTGCTTGTTGCAGATAGGCGCATCATTTTCTTTACTGACTTTGTAGGCTTGAGATTGTGCAAAGGCTGAAGTTTCAAAGAGCCCTCGTTCTGCTTTTTTTAAAGTGTCCTCTTCTGAATAATGAGTGCATGGGTTTTCATAAACTGTGCTTCCATATGAATCGTAAATCGAAAGGATCGGATTTAGATCTCGTTTTATACCTTGATTTGCGAATACTCCATAGGCTGTTGCAAGATCAGTCATTTTTACTTCACCAGCACCTAAGGTTAATGACAAGCCAAATCTACTGCGGTCAGTCCAAGTACTAATTCCCATGCGTTCGCCCCAAGTAATAAGATTTGTTACACCAAGTTGATCTGCTAATTTTACGGCTGGAATATTATATGAATTTGCTAATGCAGTTTTTAAATTCATTTTGCCATGAAATTTCCCATCGTAATTAACTGGCTTATAATCTTTTTGTCCACGGATTTGATATCGAACTGGTTCATCAACAATCTCGCTATATGGCGTATAGCCACGCTCTAAAGCTAAGGAGTATGTTATTGGCTTTATTGATGAACCTGGCTGTCTTAGGGCTGTGGTGAGGTTTACATTGCCATCGTTGTTTATATTCCAATAATCAGTTGAACCAACCATTGCTAGTACTTCTCCTGATTTTGGATTTGTAATTAATATTGCACCATTTGAGACTTTATTTTTTGCAAATTTTTTTACGTTTCGAGTTGCAATTTCTTGTGCTGCGTCTTGGATTTCTGGATCAATTGAGGTGTAAACCTCAAGTCCACCTTTAGCTAACACATATTGGCCATATTTTGTTTCAAGATCCTGAATCACATAATTTACAAAATGTGGGTATTTTATGCTTTCGGATCGGTCATTAAAGGTCAATGGTTCATTATAGAGTTCATTTGCTTGTTCTTGTGTTATATAGTTTGAACTCACCATCCTTGTTAAGACTTCCCATTGTCTGGCTTTGCCTTTTTCTGGTGTTGGACCAAATGGAGAATATTTTGAAGGGGCACCTGGTAACCCGACTAAATAGGTTGTCTCTGCAAGAGTAAGGTCTGATAATTCTTTTCCAAAATAGCGTTTTGCAGCTGATTTAACACCATATGCTGTACCTCCATAAGAAATGTTGTTTAGATACATTTCCAAGATTTGATTTTTTGTAAATCTTCTTTCGACATCTAATGCGATAATAACTTCTTTGATTTTTCGTTCGTAAGTTCGTTCTGGCGTTAATATTATATTTTTAACCAATTGTTGTGTAATGGTTGATCCGCCTTGTAAATCATCTTCAAAAAATGTTCGCTTTGCAGCTCGTGCAATTGCTCTAATTGAAATTCCATTGTGTTTATAAAACGATTCATCTTCGATTGCGATTGTCGCATTTATTATATTTTGTGGAATTTCTCCCATGCCTACAAGAGATCGATCTTCGTCAAAATATAAGCTATAAAGAAGGTCCCCTTTTCTATCATAAATTTTTGTAGTCAGATTTGGATCATAAGCTTTTAAGGCATCTGCAGAAGGAATATCCTTTATAACAGATAAGTAAAATGTGTAAAAAGCATAAATTCCAAGGACTAAAGTAAATACAAAAAGAGTTTTTATGCCAAAAAACAAAAATCTTATCCCAAAAGTAGGCCTTGTAAACTTAATTCTTGGTATTTTTTTCCAGAGGTTTTTGAACGTATTAACCGCAAAATTCTTAAATGCTAAAAGTATGCTTTTTAAACTTTTAACAAGTACGCATAAAAATTCAAAGGTTGAAGTAAAGTTGAATTTTACAAATCGATGTAAAAGTACGATCACTACGGCTAGAACAATAAAAATATTAAAAAGAAATTTTTTAAGCAAAAATTGTAGTTTTATAAGCGCATGCTTAGCCCACCCCATAGTGAGTACTAACATGTCACAGATTTTTTGACTTAAAAACTTCAAAATTTTATATACAAGCAAAACAATGAATTTTATAAATGAAATATATACCAAAGGCACGTTATACGCAGTTCTTACCGCATAGAATAAGGCTTTTTTGATAGAGAATGATTGAGTTATCCTAGTCCTGCCTCCACTTTTTTTAAGAGGCTTTTTCCTATTTGAAGGCATTTGGAATGTTGGAACTATAAGTTAATACGTATATTTTAAAACTGTACTGATTAGATGTCTATAGGATTCCAATCCGATGTTATTTATAGGTCGAAAATGACGTCGCAAAACGATTAGATGAAAGCCGGGAAAGGCTAAGCCCATGCTATGATGCAACAAATTTTTATATAAGAAATACGAGAAACCCAATTCAGCAAAACGGCCAATATATATCAGGAGAAAAAAGAACACTTATTGCTTTGCAGTCGTTATTAAAAGATCAAAGTTTGACCTGAACACATCACGAAAAAGTTGATATAATACTCTCATTGTAAACAATGCCCGATCGTCTAATGGTAGGACAGCGGCCTTTGAAGCCGTCAATCTTGGTTCGAGTCCAAGTTGGGCAGCCATGCTAGATCAGCAGGCACTAAATTATTCTTTTCCAGCGTCACTATAACCTTTTCCTCTATTTCGAGCGGTTCTATATTTTCTCTATATTCAGGGGTAAAAGCGAATAAAGTTTTATTCAATTCCATAGCTAGTTTCTTATCTTTTAATATAAAGTTCGAGCCTAATTTTGAGAATACGTACCGTTTAGCTTTATTGTCTCCATTTTCAAATTGTAATCTTGCAGCATATGCAAAATTTACGGTATTAGTTACTAGGTCAACCCAATTATCTGCATTTCTTTCAACTTCATTTGATATTTCCTTTAAACGATTTAATTCAGAGTTAATCCGTTTTTTCTCATCTTCATAAATGATGTCATCAATTTGGCCTTTTACTCGCATAGTAGTGGCTGTTTGTAGTTCTTTGCGAGACTTCTCAATTTCTTTATGAACATTTTCAAAGGCCGCCTTTTCAAGCCTTATCTCATTATCATTTAGATAATCTAAATATTTTAATGCCCAATTTTTAAATTCTTCTGAAATGCTAATTTTACTTAGATAAGTATCAATCTGTTGTTCCAATTCCTTTTCTGAAACATATGGTTGATTGCAAGTTATATGAGGATTCTTTTTAGTACATCTGTAATAGGTATAGGTTGTTATTTGATTCGTTTTGGAGTTTTTCTTATTATGTGTTTCCGCAGTGATCATAGAACCACATTCTGAACATTTTATAAATCCAGTTAAAGGGAATGAGCGGTTCTGCTGTCTGGGTTTTCCTTTAAAACCTAAAATTATTTGTAACTTGTCGAATTCTTGGATGGTTATCATTGGCAAATGCTTGCCAGGATATTCTTGATTGTTATGTCTAATAATTCCGCAATAAAAAGAATTATTAAGGATGTTATAAAACGATGATTTCGCTAAAGTTCTGCCGCCTGATTTTTTCCTTTGTAATGTTTTGTAACCATATTTATTATTAAGATCATTAAAAGCATCTTTAATAGATGATTTCCCGTTAATAATATCTATTAATACGCTCTGCAATATATTAAATCTTTCAGGATCTGGAATTATCGTTTTATCATCTAGCTTATTTAAGTAACCTGTTGGTGCCATTGAGGGCTTCCAGCCATTTTCAAGTTTTACTCTATTTCCTCTTTTGACATTTATGGATAGTTGATCAACATAATATTTGGATTGTCCGAATTGAATATTTAACATCCATTTACCTTGTGGGGTATTCTCATACGTATATGTAGGGAATAGTAAATCTTTTAAATAGCCAGTGTCTAAATAGTAGATTATTAACCCACCATCAACACTGTTTCTTGATAGGCGGTCAGGATGCCAGGCAACTATTCCTTGTATCTTACCTTCTCTGACATCATTCATCATCTCGTTAAATATTGGTCGTCCTGGTGCTTTAGCTGAAAAAGACTCAAACCAAATTTTCCTGATTTTAATTCCTAGCTTGGATGCAAATTCTTTTATTTCTTTTTCTTGACCTTCTAAACTTAAGACTTGTCTTTCTTCGCTTTCTTGACTCTTTCTACAGTAAATATCATAAATTATATTTTTAATTTCATTTTTCATATAAATTCTTAATTTAAATATAATCTTAAAACTTGCTAAATGCTAACCTTTGCTAACATTTTGATAAACCAAAAACCTCAAAAAGTTAACTTTAGTTAATTTCTGGGGTAAAGCCAACTGTGGTCAACTGCAATCCATAGACACTCCATGCCTTCTTCTCAAGACCTGATAACTAAATTTTGATTTAAACTACATAACTTGTTTTTACCAAAACCATAACAAAAGATAATACCGATTGATTCACATAGTCTCCCCTTCCGTAGGTTTCCCAATATGGTTTCGAACTGTTTGGTGCGTTGTTTCTCGCCAGCTCTAAGTACATTTCCTATTCCAAACTCTAGCCTTAGCCTAAGAAGGGAGGGTTCCCGAAATACGTCAGTGCAAGTCCCTCGCTCGTTTTTACAATACCGCGTATCATCACACCTTCATTTCCTTAGCTTGAAGGTAAGCAGTATCCCAGCGTCAAATTATTTAGCCTCGCTCTCGCTATTCCCACGAGGATTTTTAATAAATGAACCTCTATATGTATTAAATTTTCTTCTATTCATAAACTTATCGTATTCAAAAATCGCTACATGCCATGCATTCTTAGTCCTGCTATATTGCTTTACTAGCCAAAAATTATTTACTAATTTTTCTTCATACTTATCTGGAGCATCAAAAAAACTTAGTAAAAAATTTCTCTGCATGATTGTTCTTTCGTATTTGATTTTATATGAATTCAACTTAGTTTTAGACATTTTTGATCGGTTCTTTTTTTTATTGGTTGGTAAACAACCTTGAAGAAATTTAAAAACTCTAATGCATCTATTTGTGCCTGTTTATATGTAAGTTCAATTCCATATGCCTGCTTATAAATAGCTATATATTCTTCTATGGCTTTTTTTGGTAAAAGATTAACTAGATTCTTCATATGTTATATCCCTTGCTTTGTTGCAATAGATCCTTTACTCGTTTCATTGCTGAGAACAGCTTTCTTGCGTCAATTAATAATTCCTTGGAATCATCTGCTGAAAATTTGAATATCTTTAGCAATCGTTCCACATCATCGTTACGTTCGAATACAAATTCTAATCTTGATGGTTCTGTAGTTGGAAGAATATCTACAATTTCCTGTGAGTTAGCTATAAGAAAAGCTATTAAAGGAAAGTCAGAGAGTTTTATGTGTGTACCTGCATTCTTCATAACCATAATTAAAAATATTTATGGTTCAAAGATTATGACTTTTTAGTGGAGCTTAACAGTCGACATGTAAAACTTAAAAATTATTTATCAAACGTCTGGATTCTGTTTCTAAATTTTGTTTATATCGTTTGATTGCTTTCTCTACACCTGCTGCTGATATATAATCACTATCGAATTTTTTCAAATTATCTGCTATTTTGGCATATCCCAATTTATTAGGTTTTTTATTTAGCCAATACCATTGTCGATCTCGTTTTATATTTTTGATGGTATCTTTCGACCAGGGATCAATAGTTCCAACTCCTGATTTATAGCTTTTCAATGCATATTTATATTGCTCACTCTGAAGAATAGATTCTAAATCTGCCAGTGTTGTATCGGGCGTAATAATTATAGCTAAAGCTAGTGGCAAATATGAATCTTCCGTTAGTACTGTTATATAAGCAGATTCTTTAAATGGTTCTAATCCGTTAAGTTCGTTGTCAGTAATTTTGCCTGTTAAAATAGCACTTTCCAATAAATTATAGAAACCTGTGGTCTTTTTGTATTTATCTAAAAGTTTATGAATCTGTTGCTCTAGCTCTGTTTTACCCTTGCCAGTTAAATAAAACTTTAACTTATCCTTTTTAATCCGTTCTTTTATATCCTTATATTCAATTAGTTCGTATATATTCAGATATTTTCGAACACTTTTTATATCAGCTAAAAAATCATCTTGATCAATAAGAAAACACAATTGAGTATAGGTGTAAGTGGAACTTACTTCGTCAATATTAATAACTTCATTTTTAATATCCATATCATTCATATATGGACATATTAGCACTAACACCGGCAATTTATGAGATTTAATCAATGTTATCGAGCAGTTTAGAAAGAGTTATTTTAAAGGCTTTAGCAATTTTAATGAGTGTAAGCAGCGTTGGATTCTTTTCACCTCTTTCGACAAATCCCATATAGCTTCGATCAACCTGAACTTTTTCCGCCAGATCTTCTTGCGTAAAATTGTGAATTTTTCTCAATTCTTTTATTCGGCTGCCGAGCCTTTTGTGTGTTACAGATACTACTTCCATCTATAACCAGGCTATTCAATATGGGACTGACAGACCAGCTTCCCCTTGTAGCATTTCTGTCTATTTTCTATAATGGGACTGATAGTAGCGTAGTCTAATCCTAAATAAATATGGAAATTTATAATGCCTTACTTATATTCTTTGATATTTCTGCTGTAGTATATGCATTTGGTTTACAAACTAATGGGCGGAAGCGGAACCAGATAATCAATATTTCAAAGTACACTGTAATCTTCGGATTTATCTTATACCTGATTATTTCAATTTATAGCGGTGAATTTTGGCTTGCTGCTTATTTTTATGATGTCGGTTTAATTTTTGCTACTGCGAATTTACTCTTTTGGATAATTTTTAAGAAAATAAATGTTGGTTAGTTTTAATACTTAGAAAATCTTGGCTTATAACTTGATAACTAAAATCCATAATACCTTATAATGTTTGTATTATGTTAATTTAGAATCCGCGTCGTTCTTCAACGATCTTTTCTCTTTCAATATCTTTATTTAGGCCAGCTATAATTTCATCTAACCATTTTTTTACTTTTTCATCGGTTTCATCTTTTCTAAATTCTACTAAGCCATCTCGTTTTAATTGGTAATGTATACTTGCTGGTCCGGACCAACCTTCAGAATAGAAATTGGCGATTAAATTTCCTCTAACGGCTTCCCGCTCGCCGTAGCGTACAAGTATTTCTCTTGCCCAGCAAATTTTGCCTTCCGCTTTAAATAAAGTTTTAGGTACGAAAGTTGCTAAGTACCACGCTCTGCGTTCAGGAGCTTCATCTACCCATGCCCATATTCTATCTGGGTTAAATATATTTAATGTTCCGGGTTCAGTTTCAAAAAAGCCATTGCCTCTAAGCCACGATTTCAAATGATAGGATCTTGCATCGATAGGTGGTCCAAGATATTTACTTACGGTGCCCCATATCTCATCTGGGTAGATTGCTGATATTGTAGTGATTACCTCGTCAGCTTCGGATCGGTATCCCTCTATAATGGTTCCTTCTTCCCCAAAATGTGCGAGTATTTGATCTGCTAGTTCTAAACTACGCTTCGGGTATAAATCTATAAATCTTAAACTAATTTCTTTCCAATGGTAATCATCCATTTGATCCCTATTTCCGTTTTCGATTGGTTTAAATAAAAGTGGATGAGTTAAAATTTCTAACGTAAGATCCTCTGGCAATTTATATTTGGCATCTTTTCTTAAATAGAAAAAATGATAAAGATCCATTACTATTGATATGGCATAATCTTCGGAGCAGCTTAATAGAAATTTAATACATTGTTGGAATATATCTTCTGATAAGTCTTGTATAACACTGCCTAATCCAAATGCCCTAAAGCTATAAGGCTTAATTTTTCCGTGTTTCGCTAGTTCTAAAATGCGGGCGGCTGCACGATCCGATGTATAACCGGATCTCCATGTTAATGACGGCACCCATGTTAATAGAACGGGATCATCCGAAAGCATGTCCATTATTGATTCCCATCTTTCCGAGTCGAGTTCATTTAATGCCTTAAAGTATCCGCCCAGAAAAAAATCACTTACATTTTTGTTGCCAATAAATTCTCTATGTTTCTCTAATAATGTATCTAAGAGTTCAAAGTTTTTATCTTTAATTCCTAGTGCATGCCCAAAGCGATATCCGTTTTTTGCATCTTCTGTAATTAACCAATTTAATTCAGGCATTATAATTTCTTTGTTTTTTATTACTTGGTCAGCAAGATTATTAAGATGTATTTCTGCTTTGTCCGCTCTTTTTCCGTTTTCATCATATCTATCTTCTATCAATTCCATCCCAATATAACGTTTTGATAGTGAATGGAAATCATCTCCAACTAAGGAGCTTTCGATCTCTTCTAGCTGCTTAACTATATTTTGTGGCAATCTTTTCCTATCGTAGTGAAGGACTAGCGATATCGTTTTAAGTATTTCGCGTATGTCTATATACTCCTTTTGAATTATAGATTTCAGATCTTGAAGAATTTCATCAGCTAGTTGCGTAATTTGCAAAAGTCCACGAAGGTGATCAAGCAAGGTTTTTATAGCTATTTGTTTTTCTTCCTCATCTAAAGTTTCTAAATTTGAATATAGTAGTTTCAATACCTTTTGATATGCAGAAATCTGCTCATTTATATTAGCCGGTCTCCATAGTTTTGCTTTACGTAGTCCTTGATATTCTGACCCCACAAACCTATGAAAACTATTTGTTTGGAGAGCAGTACCAAATGCCTTTAAGGCCAATAATCTCCGTGGCTTTGATGATGACTTCAAGGCTTCTTCTAATACTGGAAATCTATTTTCTGGTGCAGCTTCTGTTGGTGCAACTTCACCTGGACCCAATGAAAATAAATCTATAAATGTTCCACTTGCATTATTTCCGTAATTTTCATTTTCAGCTTCACCTAGTTTAAGAAGCAAAGTAGCTGCATCTTGAAAAAGATTTTCCCAGATAGCAATCTTTTCAAGTGACCAAACCAAATTTCGACGTGGTTCCTTTAAATTCAATGTTTCGTCTAAGCTCCATGTTCCCAAAGTCTTTTTAAGACAATTAAGAGCGGCAGTAGGATTTGCCTCTACTAATGCTAAAAAAAAATCTGAACCTAACGCTGTTTTTAGGTAGTCATCTTTTTGAAAAGGCCCATCTTCTCCTAATAAATCCTCTACAACTTTTGTTGCACCATCGGATTCAGCAGCATACTTAAACATTTCGTAAAACCACTTTTTCAAAGAGTCAGGTAAGTTTTCGGAGAATTCTTTAAAATCGAAACTATCTCCATACATTTCCCACCATTCTTTCCATAACTGAATGTGTAGTGCCTTTGGTGTAATGTATAAAGTATTTTCACCTTGTAATATTTTTCTATCTTCGAGTATTTTTATTATTTGAGAAAACTTTGCTTTTGTAATTTGTGGATCTACTGCTTTTATCATTTCAGAAATTGCAGTGGCTTCTTCTTTAACTGATTTTCTAACGCCAAACATTTTGAATAAAGCTATATGCCTCAAAACGGTTTGTCTTTGTTTAACATCGATATCGGAAGGATTATCACCTGCAACAATATATCGATCCCATATAGCAATAGTATCGAAGGGCTTTAATATATCTTCTGGGTTGTTTTTCAGGTTCCAACCAATCACGTGGGCAACTCTTGGAGAACCGCCGCATAATTCGGCCCACCTATCTGCTTGATCTCTTTGCACAGCATAGCCTTCGAGGATATCTATAATTTGAGACTTTTCTAAAAGTGGTATTTCGTTATAGCTTATTGTGCCGCTACTGCTGTCTGCCTCATTATAAATCGTAACTAACTTAATTCTTGGTCCAATGTGTTGTAATTTATTCCAAATATACGCTCGGTTTTCGACATTACACTCATCTATTATCAAAATCGCTGAAAATAAATTATCTTCCTTTAATATTTCATTTATTAAATTACTATCTCTAAAATTAGAGGCTGAATCGCAATAGATAACAAGCGGTGCTAAATCATCTGCTTTAGTAATTTCTAAGGCGAGCTTGGTCTTCCCTGATCCCGGTTCACCACAGATTCTAATATGAATAGCTTGGTCATTTCTTCTTAGCTCTGTTTGAACATTTACAATAAAATCTTCTTGTGATTTACCTGCTTTGAACTGGTGTCGCATATTACTTTCAGTAGACCAACTTTTATGTGTACGGAAATTTAAATCCTCATAATCTTTGAGTTGAAGTAATAACGATGGATAAATTTGAGAGAAACCTATAATTGCACTTTGACCCCATACCTCAACCTTTGGATTTATGTATCCACATCGCTTGAATAAATCGGCAACATTTTTTTCAGCTTTTGCTTTTTCCGAATCTGTAAATTCCTGCCCGAAACACACCAAAATATATCGCCCATCTTTATCAAGACACGCTTTTACTGCTGCTCCTAAATTAGATTTACTGATTGGCTTGGTATCAAATAGTTCACTTTGAACGCTAGATACCTGCGTTGGCTTGAACGAAGTCCCTGACTTGATTTGATAGCTTGTAAGACCTGTCGTAATTAGGCCGCTAGAATCTGATACTTTTATATCAGGTTCGACTTTAGCATCTATCCCACCATCGGCTACGTTTGTACGCGTTGATATGAGGATTTTATTTATTGGAATACCTAGTCGTCGTGCGTCGGCGAATAACAGATTTCTAAAAAATTGAACCGATCTGGTTTGCTCCAATTCACCGATTAAATTATTACTGACCGTAAATATTGTCTCCATATTGTATGCTTAATATATATCATATTTAGCAGATCATCCTTATTATGGGTTTGTATGCAGAGCTAAATAATATATATAAATGAGAGTTAATTTGTGAATTTATTAGCAATATCGGGATATTTTTTATATAACTTATCTTTTTCTAGCCCTAGTATTTCATAAGTACTAAGTACCTCTTCTTGTGTTTCTGTAAATTCTATCTTTTCATTAACTCCTTTGAATAAACGAATTCTTGGGTATAGTTTATATTTATTAAGCGTGTTTAAAATATCGAACTTTATAACTTTAGTTTGTTTGGGATAAGGGCTAAATATATAGAAATCATCAGAGTTATAAACCCCCCTCCCGATAATATATATGTTTTGTTGTATCTTTGGAATTATATTATTTAAGTTACTAGAAATTTCATTCATGTTAATAGGGATTTCTTTATTAACAAGGCAAATAATCATAGTTTCTTCATCATATATTTTTCTTGGCGGAAGTTTATTAATTTTTAAGAATTCTACAAGATCATTAGTTTTAGAGTGTTCTTCAAACTCTACTATTTCCATTTGTACTATTTCGGCATTTACTGGTTCGTTAATTTTTTCTACTAATCTGACCGCAACTACATCAGGTGATTCGGTTTGAGTATTTAATTGCATATAATAATTATTCTCTTCACTTAGCTCATATGCTCCTGCAAGAGCTAAGGCACCAGTATACATTTCACGAGCTTTTTTAAATAATGGGTCAGAAGTAATAGTATTGCCATAAACCTTTCTCACTGATTCGAATCTTATTATTATTTCTTTAGGTGAATACCACGAATCTTTTCGTTCATTATAATCGTGACGGTTAGTATGATTCATACAGTCATTTTATCGCTTTTTTAAGAACTTACATATAAAAAAGTTTAAATATAGCCAAATTCGTCGGCTAATAATATCCAACTAAATACTTGCACATATGCCAAATAGCCTTCATGCTAAAATGCAAATATGAATACGATCAAATCTATTAATCCTTCTAATAAACAAATTCTTGGACAAGTTGAATTTACATCGAATGAGGAAATCGTAGCTAAAGTTAAGGCCAGTAAAACAGCTGCTAAAAAATGGAAAAACTTAGGACTTAAAAATAGAATTGCAGCATTGAGGAATGTGGTATCAAATTTTTCAAAATATCAAGATGAATTTTCCGTTCTAATTTCTCAGGAAATGGGCATGCCGATTTCTCAAAGTCGCCATGAAATACCTGGTGCAATAGATTACTTCAATTGGTATTTAGACAATGCAGAAGAATATTTATCTCCTGAAATTGTATATGAAGATGAGAATATGCTTCACGAAGTTACTAGAGAGCCATATGGTGTAGTGGCTGCTATTACTCCATGGAATTTCCCAGCATCTAATGTCGTTTGGATGATCGGGCAAAATCTTATTGTAGGCAACACAATTATATTTAAGGATTCTGAAGAAGTTCCTCTCTGTGGAAAATTAATTGAGAAAATTTTTAACGAATCTAATTTACCGGAAGGAGTATTTTCAGAAATCTATGGTGATGGAAATACCGGTAAATTTCTTTTAGAACAAGATATTGATGCTATTTGCTTTACGGGAAGTACTAAAACTGGATATGAATTATACAAAGTTGCTGCTAAAAAATTTATAAAAGTATTCTTAGAATTAGGAGGCTCAGCGCCAGGCATAGTGTTCCAAGATGCTGATCTTGATAAAGTTTTAGATACAATTTATGCTAATCGGTTTGATAATTGCGGGCAAATTTGTGATGGTTTAAAACGTTTAATTGTTCATGAAAGTTTACTTGATGAATGTATTGAAAAATTACAAAACAAACTTGAAGCAATAACAATTGGAGATGCATCAGATGAAAGTACAGATATTGGTCCTTTAGTTTCAGAAAAACAACTTTTGGTTCTTAACGAACAAGTTGAAAATGCTATTAGTAAAGGTGCAAATATAATATATAAGAAAAAGATTCCAGACAATTTATGTGGATTTTTCTACGCTCCTACCCTCCTTATAAATATTAATAAGAATATGAAAGTTTGGAACGAAGAAGTTTTTGGTCCTGTTTTGCCAATTGTAACTTTTAAAACGGAAGATGAAGCAATTGAGTTGGCTAATGATACTAAATATGGATTAGGCGGATACATTTTTACAGAAGACAAGAATAAATTTACCAGAGTTGCCCAACAAATTAATTCTGGGATGATTCAAAATAATAATGCCGGATATGTTCAGCCTCAAAGTCCATTTGGTGGATATAAAAGATCAGGTATAGGAAGAGAACATGGAAAATATGGCTTTCATGAATTGTCTCAAATAAAATTAGTTTCATATGAGAAATAGTTTCAAGTATAGTCCAATATTGTTAGCCATATAAAATAGCAAATTAACAAGTTAAAATTATAATATTTACAAATGTCACTCGAAATTGAAAGAAAATTTGCCGTAAAGGAACTACCAAATTTAGATAATCTAAAGCCTATTCGTTATGAGAGATATTATCTTCCATCAACTGAAGGCAATGAAAGAAGAGTACAGAAAAAAGATGATAAGTATGAACTAGAAGAATTACAAGAACAATCTAGTTTAGTTAGAAATAAAATCAAAACACCTATTTCAGAAGCTGATTTTAACAGGCTTAAAGCTGAATCAAAAGATTGTTTAATAAGAGACAGTTATTTAATTCAAAATGACCCAGAAATAAGTATAAAAATATATCACGGTAGGTTTGTTGGGCTTATAAGAGCTGAAGTTGAATTTAAATCTGAAGAAGATTCTAAAAGTTTTGTTCCACCTAAATGGTTTGGAAAAGAAATTACTAGTACAGCGTTAGGAAGAGATTCTAAGCTCTTAAATTTAAATCAAACTGAATACAATAAACTTATTGAAGAACATTGTCAAAGCTAGTTCGAACATAGTCTACTATCCTCAGCCAATTTTAATGAGCAAAATCTAAAAATTTGCGAATAAATATTAAGCTATAAATTAAAGCAATGAACAACCCTATATATTATCCTCCCCAATTTGCGCATGAGAATTTTAATTGCGCTCACTGCGGGGTTTATGCAATGCAATATTGGGCTAGTATATCCGCAAAAGAAAATATAATGGGTGTATATGATCGTAATAGGATCATTGATGGCTTAGCTGGTTTTTCTGAAAATTTACCTGATAATTGGGTTATCTCCAAATGTAATCATTGTAAATCTATTACTATTTGGCATGATGAAAAAATTATATACCCTAAAAATTTAATCGTTGAAACTCCAAATAAGGACTTAGAAGATGATATAAAAATGGATTATCTGGAAGCAGCCAGTATATTTTCTGATTCACCTAGAGCTTCGGCTGCTTTATTGCGTTTATGTCTACAAAAATTATGTATTCAATTAGGAGAAAAAGGTAAAGATATTAATCACGACATTGGTAATTTAGTTAAAAGGGGACTAAATACACAAATTCAAAAGTCATTAGATATATTAAGAATAACTGGGAATAATGCAGTACACCCAGGTTCAATAAATTTGAAGGAGGAACCTGAGTTGGTTATTAAACTTTTTCGCTTAATAAATTTTATTGCAGAAAAAATGATTTCTGAGCCAAAGGAAATAGATGATTTTTATACAGTGCTTCCAGAGGATGCAAAAGACCAAATAAATAAAAGGGATCAAAGTTGAAAACAAATACATTAATAGTTTCTGAAGAAGCACTAATAAACATTTTAAATGGTTTTGCTAAAGATATTGAGCATAATGAAAATGAATATTTGGTAAGTATAGTAATGAAACGGAAATTAGAGAAAGATCACAAGAAGAATTATTCCATTGCCTTTGAAACTAAAAGTGGTTACCATGATAATCGAGTAAATTTTACTGCAACTACGATTGAATTTAAAAAGATTTTAATGGAGTCGTTAGAAAAGAACACACCAATTGATTTCGCACTTATAGAAGGTACGATCCAAAATCATTCTGATATTGCATATGCATTTCAAGTTAAAAGATTTATCCCGACTAATTTTAAAGATCTTGATAATCAACTACTTGAGTATATAAATAAAGTAGTAAGCAAATATAAGCCTGGAGATGCAAGCTTGATAGTCGTTCCTTTAATTAAAACGGATGAATTGATTCCTATTAATATAAAATATTTACGTGATAACCTCATCATGCCGAATGACTCATTTGGAGGTATTTTTCTTTTAACTGCAAGCGATAATTCTGGCCTTCCGCTTATAATAAAACTTTGGGCAAAGGAATAACGGCTTTTCACTAATATTTTACATTTGTAAAATTTATACAACCCAATCAAAAAGAATATATAAAAATTTATGCGAAATGACTGTCAGACAAAGCGTCATCAAGATCTAAAATAAGTATTATTGTGACCAATCTGTCTTAAGAGAAACTTATGTTATTGCACTTTACTTCCCTGAAAATAAAAGCACAAAATCATATCCAAGATTAGCAATAGCAAATTTTTATTAAAACCTTAATTTTATAGATTACAAAACAATATTCACATTCTCCCCTAACCCCTTTTTTATAGTTTCTAGATCTTGTTTAGAATAGTTATTTCCACTTAGATTTAAGGTTTTAAGATTTTTTAAATTGCCCAACTCATATGGCAGGCCGGTTAATTGATTGTTTGATAAGTCTAAACTTTCTAATTTGCTCAGTTGTCCAACTTCGGCGGGGACTCCAGTCATTTTATTATTACTTGCATTTAGAATTTTTAAGTTTTGCAAATTTTTTATTTCTGCAGGTAAAGCTCCTGTAATGTTGTTATTTGAAATATCCAATTCTTCAAGACTCGTTTTAGATAATACATAGGCTGGAAGTTTATCAATATTTTGATTGCTTAAATCTAAGCTATTAAGAGTTTTTGTTTTGTTAAGGTTTTGATCATCTTTTTCTAAAGGAGTTTTAATTGCTGCATCATTTTTAGTAGCAACTCGTGTACTTTGCTGAGATAACATCCATTGCTGTTTAATTAAGATTGCGAACAAGGTTAAAGATAAAAGCACCAAGATAAGTATTAGAGTATTATTTTTCATGTAATCAGAGTATATCACTCCATTTTTGTGCAACCTGTATAATTGCTAAATTAAAATAAATTATTCAAACTCATGTGCCGAAATATAAAACCTCTTTTTAACTTCTCCCCTTCTGCTTCAGATGAAGAAATCAATGAAGCTGCGTTGCAGTTTGTTAGAAAAATTTCTGGGTTTCGTAAACCTTCAAAGATTAATGCGGTTGCATTTGATGAAGCTGTTTGCAAAATTGCTCAAGAAATAAAACTTTTATTGAGTTCATTAAAAACTGATGCACCGGCAAAAAATCGAGATGAATATACGCAAAAAATGCTTGAAAGATCAAAAAATAGATTCGATAAATAAAAAAATTGCGTATAATTTTATTAATGATTACTTCGATAAGGCAATTTTATACTGACGAAGAGGCCAATCCAGACAAAATTAAAATTATCGAAGAAATCGAAAATCACCCTTTTGCATTTGGATTTGAAACAGCTTTTATACAGCAGAATAGTAGGATTTTGAAGATTCCATCAATGTTTGAGGAACCTGATGAGTTCATGCTTGATTATGTTCCTACAAAAAGTTCTGATCCGATATGGTTTGGGGACTGTATTACAGATACCTTTCTTGTAAGCCAACGATTAACTGAAGCAAATATACCTTACGATATTATTGAATCAAAAATAAAGGATCATAATAAAGATATTGATGTGCCACATTTTCAAGTTGTTACACGTGAGAAATTCCCACGGATTATAGATCATTCAAATTGGTATAATAGATTACATCCAAGTTGGTTTTCTAATCTAGAGTTATGTGAGGAAACGATAGATGGACAACCCATAACTGACAGAATCGGTTTAAAAGGCAGAACCTTTAATGAATTTAATCTTGGATTCAAATACTATCTCCAAACAATTACAGTAATGCCAAAAGATAATGGTCGAATATATCGTGACGTAAAGCTTTATGAACAGTTTAGAGGGTCAATTCTAAGAGCATATGCATTGGCGACCGAAACAGGAACTGATTTACCCTTTTTGGGCCAAACAAATGATTATGGTCAATTTATTCGATATGATTTAAATCCTGAACTTTCAAAAATACTAAAAAACACTCTTAATATTATTGACTCAAAATTAGAGCAAAGTGGTTTTGAGATCTAATATTCAGCTAACTATCAGATTTAAATAGATAATTAGCATATGAATAATAAATATATATTAATAACAATAGTATTTGCGTGTTTTGCGATAGCAGGTTTCTTCTCATATAAGGCAGTTGAAAGAAGACATTCACAAAATGAATTAGGTCGGAATCATAAAGGTTATTCAAAAAGATCAAATGAGTATGAACGAAAGCAGAATGTAAACACCACCGAAAACTGTGTTTCTGATGGTTGCCTAGAAATTTCTGATCTTAATTTCCCTGCAAAAAATCTATCTGATAATGCGAAAACTGCTTTAAATAAAGCATTAGACGATGAGTACAAAGCACAAGCTACTTACGAAGCAACTATTGAAAAACTTGGAAACGTTCGTCCATTTATAATGATAATACGTGCTGAGGAGCAGCATATTTCAGCATTAAAATCCCTATTTGATAAATATGGAATGCAAATACCTACTAATCCCTATACAAATAAAATAGTCTCTGCAGAAAATTTAACTTTAGCATGCAAAGCTGGTGTTGATGCAGAAATCTCAAATGCTCAACTCTATAAAAATGATCTTTTACCAAACGTCACAGAATATCAAGATATAACAAACGTGTTTACAAATTTAATGAATGCGTCACAACAAAAGCACTTAGTTGCATTTGAAAGATGTTCAAACTAAATGAGATTAACGTTTGTGATTATTCATTTAATAATCACAAACGATTTATAGCTGTACCTTTTTTGCAACCCATTCCACAAAGTTTTTAGGACAGGCGATTACAGACAATCTAGGATTTCTAACTAATAAAAAATCATTAAATAAATCTGATTTTTTAATTTCGGTGAGAGATATTTGGGTTTCGGGAGCAAATTCTTTTATGAATTTTATTTTTGCTGCCCAGCTAATGTTTCTATCATCATTTGGATCCTTAAAAGCTTCGCTAACAACTTCTGCTAAACCTACAATTTTAGCTTCGCCTTGAGAATGATAAACAAAAAGTTTGTCCCCTATTTTCCAGTCTTTTATAAAATTAATTGCTTGAAAATTGTGTACGCCATCCCAGATGGTTTGCTTGTCATTTTTTAAATCAGAAATCGAATAAGTTTGTGGGTCAGATTTTATGAGGTAGTAGTTCATGTGTTTATTATAGCAATGCGTTACAAACCTATTAACGAAATCTCAAAACCCGATCACTACATTACTTGATTCAACTGACTTTATGCCATCTGCGCAAATGTTTGAAAACGATTGGATAACTCCAGAAAATGTTTCGGCCAAATTATTTCCGGCAAAATTATTTGTGAGATCGTATTGACCTTGTGGTAACACCATAGGAAATATAATACTTCCGTTGGCATTATATAATTTTGCATTCTGGCCAATTTGTGTTAATCGAACCATTGTAGGATCTTGCTCTGGAAATGAAAAACCTCCTTTTGTAATACCAAAGGTACAATCATTATGTAGTATTGGCGCCCAAAATAAAATATTATCAACACCAGTTGCTAAAGGAACATTTTTTTGTGTTAAGGCTTTATAAAAATCTCCTTCTACATCAGACCCTAAGAATAAATTATAAGTTGGTCCATTTGTTCCATTTTTTATAGCGATTTGTCTAAAACAAAATTTATATTTAAATGGATGGTCATCTCTTTTTTTTGATGAAAAATGAGCGGCAACCTTAAAATTTAAGGAATCATCCAAAAATACTTGGTCCATCAATTTTGATCCATCAGCTCCTTTATAAAAGTGTGTGTAATTTAAACCACTTAATTCTCCGGAATATTTGTACTCTGCTGAAATTTTTGAAGCGGTATGATCAATAGGATTATATTTTAAAGCGATGACTAAAATCTTAGGAGTTTCGTCTTTTAATGTTGGATAAGGATAAAAAGCCTCACGTGTTGGTGAATATGTCGTTACAAAAAGATGATACGGTTGACCTAAAATCTCTGCACTCCCAGAAGTGTAATGAAATCTAGTTTGCCAGTCAGCATTTGGGCTCATTAATTCTGATTCAATTAATAACCCTTCATTAAATAAAGGTGAATGATACCAAGCAGTCTCGGTCATCATTTCTATTAGAGGCTGTTTTGGATCAAATTCGTCTGGATTAGTGGTTCTTCTGCTTTCCATTTGCGGACAACTAGTAACTCCAAAATAAAGCTTTTTCTGTTTTGCCCAAGTTTGCGCATCAAAAGTTGGTGCAAAGTTAAATTCATTTAGTTGATCAGATTCAAATTCCATTGCGATATTTTACACCAAACATAGTGTTACAATAAAAATATGCCAGCAAACCCTGCATATGATTGGTACCAACAACTAATAAAACCTTCTTGGGCTCCGCCTTCGTTTTTGTTTGGACCAGTTTGGACATTTTTGTATCTTTTGATTGCTATTTCGTTTGGAAAAGTTTTTATGATGGCATATCAAAAAAATATTCCATTTGTAATTGCTTTGCCATTTTTATTAAATTTAATCTTTAATCTTGCTTTTTCCCCTATTCAGTTTGACTTAAGAAACAATTTTCTTGCGAGTTTCGATATATTGTTAGTTCTCATAACAATTGTTTGGATGATGATTGCGATTTTTCCATATGCAAAATGGATAACATATATGCAGATTCCATATTTGCTTTGGGTAACATTTGCAACGGTTCTTCAATTTACAATTACGTGGTTGAATAAATAATTATTTAAGAGAAATTAAACTTTGGATATAATCTTTTTGTTCCCAAACTTTTTTTGTTGGATAAATTTCACGTCCATCTTTTGAAATTTCTGCTCCCATACTTGTATAAAAACTCGTACCTGCAGTTTCTTTTGCAATGGTTAAATCACCCTCGATTATAACTTGTTCAACACCACGACTTTCGAGATAAGTAGCACCTAATAACCATAAAGCTTTTCCATGTCCCTTATTTTGAAATTCAGGTTCAATTTTTAAAGCATCAAACGGATTACTTTTTTCCACAACTGGATTTATGATTCCATGCAAACCAGTATTTAATGATTTAAAAGCTCTAGTTTTAAATCGATTTATACAAACAACCACAGTATTAGGAAATTCTTTACTCCAAGTGTATACAACATACCCAACTGGAGCTTCATCACCATCCACACTTTTAGATAAAAAAACTCCAGTAACATTACTCCCATCATTTTTATTATATAGATCTGCAACTTGAACAATACAGTCATTTGAAATTAATACAGGATTGGAAGTCTTAAGTTCTGCTACATCTGACGTCAATAAATCCGAAGTAAAATCAAATTCAGATAATCGCCCTAGCGTATTAAGCAATGGTTCATCATTATGTACCTCTGTTAAAATATTTTGTACCATAAGTATAAATTTATCATAAAGTTTATTATCGATTAAAATGCTAAAAAACAAAACAATAATTGTTAACGATTTGATGCAATCAAATTACCAATATGAACTTTCTGAAGCTATTGGTAAAAATTTTGATTCAGAGTTTAAACCTGAATTAACGCCAAAAGAAATGCTAGAAATGGGAGTTTTTGGCGGAAAATACATGACAGATTGCAAAAATGAATTTCCAAAAGATTGGTTTACAAATGCAAAG
This sequence comes from uncultured Candidatus Saccharibacteria bacterium, assembly GCA_964510925.1. GTDB lineage: Bacteria > Patescibacteriota > WWE3 > 2-01-FULL-39-13 > 2-01-FULL-39-13 > CAZEDS01. The sequence continues at coordinate 7,549 of CAZEDS010000003.1, read as the reverse complement.
CTCAACCACAAATTTCACGATTCAAAGCTTAATTACTTTGGAATAAATGCATCACAACCATTAAGTGTCTGGAGGTTTAAAGGTTGGATCTATAAAGATGACCCACGAGGTTGGTTTCAGTGGTATTGCCGCTATTATCTGGGACGGCGTATACCTGCAGAAGATCAAAGACAAATAAAAAGATGGAAAGCCATAAAACGTCATGTCTCTCAAATTCAAAAAAATTGTAGGACCGGCGATTTAGACTGTAGAAAGAAACAAAGACAAGCACTTTTGCACTGGGCTTATGACAGTACCCGTCTTTGAATTAAAATAGTAAAATTTTAAGGTGGCAAATACCAACAAAATCACATCAATCAACGAAATTCCAGATGACCAAGAAAAAACAAGTGCAGGTCTACTAGAACTATCTGAACGATTTGATGAACAAAATAGTAAGCTATATTCGGAATTAAATGATTTTTTTTGCACACCAGAAGTTGCACTAGTACAAAGACAAGAAAAACTTTTAACAAATTGTACGGATTATATACCGATATCAATCGAATCAGCTAAGAAAACTTGGGATGAACTAACAAAAATGAATCCAATTGCTGCTCAAGCTTGGGATATGTATTCTAATTTATTTAATCTAAAAGATTTAGGTACTGGGCCATACGTACCGGATGTAGACATTTTAAATCCTGAAAATTGTTCTAGAAAAATAAGACCACACACAAATCCTGCGACTTCTGGAAATTACAACCCAAAGAATAGATCAATCTCATTAGCGGCAGAATATAAACAAATCCTAACCGACTCAGCCCATGAATTTTTTAGTAGTTTGAATAATTTTGTGTATCAAAGCCCATTAAAAATTACCAACCAACCTAGTGGCTATGCATTAATCCATGAACTTGCACATGATTCAAATAATCTTGAATTAATTGATCCTCATAAACAAGAAATATATACCTTAAGTTCGTACACCCTAATAAGAGAAACACTATCTGATTTAGCTGCGCAAGAATTTGGTTTTTTTTCAAATCCTAAAAATCACTCATTAACAAAAGCCACTGGAAATAGAGTTTTAGATGCACACAAATACGGCGTTAATGAATACAATTACAGTGTAAATAAAATGGAACAAATGGAATTTGCACTTAGACTAATGACCGCACTTGATGTTCCAAGTTTTGAAACTCCTAAACTTTTGCTAAGCGAAATTGAAAGATTGTTTTTAGATCAGTCTAAAAGTGGACAGTATGCTGGTACACGAGAATCATGGTTTTCAAAACCACAAAATATTCTAGATGCCATTAACAATATTTGTTCAAATGCAATCAGAAGTAAGTTTGATGTTGATTCTGTTGATCTTCGTGATCCTGCGGTTATGTTTAATGGAATGAAACTCATCGAATCTTGGTCACAAAATAAATCATTAATGTCTATGGCCGCACTAAAAAGAGGCGTTATTTCTGATTTAGTAAAAGAATTTGACTTTAATAATCCGATCTATTTAGGTGAAGATAAAGGTGATCTCTTGTTTGGTTTAAAACTAGATCCTGTCACATTTTCTGAAATAATGATTGAAACCGAACCGATAGACCCAAATGGCTCAAACTCTATTATGATTATAAATCAAATACACGAAATCATTAGTCATCCAAACAAAAAGTTTATACTAAGATATTCATGGAGATCCAAGAATCCTGATGAATACAAACTAATAGGTATGACATTAAAAGAAGCCCAAGATGTAACAATCCAAAGATTAAAGGCAGATCCAAAGTTTCCGTTTAAAGATGAAAATTTGATTATAGATGAACGATATTAGTTATTCTGAATTGTAGGTAAATATACCTGATTATATTGCTGTAAAGCTACGGACAATTTTTTAAGCTCAGCTTCATTAAAATCACCACGTTTGTGGTTTCCATTTACAACAAAATCTAAACCCTCAAGAACGATATCTTTGATTGACTGTGGCCATTTATCAAAATGATCATCAGCATTTTCATAATCATCCATAAGTACATCCACTGATAGCATTGCTAACCATTCATTTGTAGAGCGAATCATACCTTCTCCACCATTTTGATCTATGAGACTTTTTGTTTGATCACCTTCTCGATTAAAAAATCTTTTTTCGACAAAATCCATACCTTCAGTCGTTGAAAAGACATCTAATGCTTTGCCCCAATATTTTGTTGTTTTTGAAAATGATTCTCCAGCAGTAACAAATTGTGTGTCATTGTATAAATCATTCAGTCTTATTTGCTTAACACCTGGCAATCCGACATGAACCATTTCATGCAACCATTCCTTTACTAAAATATCATCTGGTTTTAGCTCAACTATTGGATATACAACACCAAGTCCAGGAACGCTTGAATGAGATTCACCATTGGCGAGTACCATATGCCTTAATCTAACTTTTTGGTCTTTAAATAATGTATTAGCCAAATAAGTTAAAACTGGTTTTGCCTCATCTCCATAGGCATTAAAGCTTTGATCATCAATTATTGGTGATGAAGAATCGTATTGATCAACATTTAAAAAATCTGGTTTTTCTCCATAGGTACAGCCTAAATCGTCATAGTTTATATATACTCGTCTTGCATCAGAATCATTATTTGCAAAATGCATAAGCTGAGCATATAGAAAATCACCATGAAATTGCGTTGCAGTTGCGATATCGTAATCAGCTCTTTTTGTTAAATTAAATCTGCTTACATAGCTTGAAGTGCTATCGTTTACCTGCGGATTAAAAGATTCCCTATTTTGTAATAAATACTCCGATCTAGTAATTTGAGGCTCAGTCTCGGCATCGAGATTGGCATTTAATGTGCTTATTGCTCTCATTGGTTTCTGATTTGCTAACATAAGAGCACCAGCACCAAAGGCTCCAGCGAAAAGAGCTCTTCTACTTATTACCAGTGGACTATTTGATTGATCCTCGGGTGCACTATTTGTTAAGTTTTCCATTTATGAACTCCAACTGTTTATTAACTTTATTACTCCAACTATGTTTACTTGCAATTTCTTTTCGAGCTTTTCTTTTCTCTGGTGAATCATTGCTAACTGCTTCGCCAATATTTCTAACAAACTGATCATCAATCGGTGTTACAAAATTATCAATATCAAAGGCTTTTACAGAATTTAATGTTATGAGAGTTGGTAGACCGGCTGCCATACTTTCAAAGTATTTAATTGGATGGCAGCCGATTGTATAGTCATTCAAATTATATGGAATAAAGTATGCATCGAAGTGATCAAAATATGCTGGAGTCTCTTCCCAAGGTTTTTCACCTAAAAAATGGATGTTTGGTAATTTTTTAAGCTCAGTCAAATTTAATTTTGGATCTGAAACTTTTTCTGGACCGATCATCACAAAATGATACGACGGATAAGCTCTAACGCATTTTTCTATTAAATTGATATTGTTTTTGTAAGTATCAATTGCTCCAGAAAATCCGATTCTTGGATGCGGAATATTTTTAAGATCTGCAGGTTCTTCAAACTTTTGAGGGTGATCGAATTTTTCAAACATTACTGCATTTGGAAGGTATTCAACATCAGTTCTCCATTTGTTCAAATGATCAACGATTCCGGGTGCACTAGCAAAAACTAAATCACAATTTTTGCAAAGCCATTCTTCTTGTGCATCTACCCAATCTTTTAGTTTTAAACCTTTTTGGTTCAACATTACTTTTAATGAATCATCAAATTTTTGAATCAGTGCAATAATTGAAGGATTTATTTTTGTACCATATGCATACTCAGGAAATTCTGCATAAATATCAACACAATCATAAACACTTACATCGTGTTTGAATTTCCTCATAAAATTTCTCAAATCAGGAAAATCAAAGTGATAAATATACAAAACCTTTTTATCACTAACTGCATTAAGTTTTTTTGTTAAAAAACTAACTATAAATAATGACATCCAAGTGTTAAAGATTGAAAATGGCCAAAAATTAAAAATATTTATTGGATGATATACATACAAATTGTCGTTCTTTTTTTCAATGATTTTATTAATATTTTTTAAAGCTTTAAATCTTAAAGGTGGGTCAATAAAAATAACTTTATGGCCTTTTTGTGCCATCTGGTTTGCTACATGCCATTTATTAGTTTTTAGTTTTGAATCAAATTGTTGGTTAGATAAAATTGTTATTATCATGTGTTAATTTTAATCTTTTATGATGTTTTGGTCTAATATCTTGGCTTGTACAAAAACTCTTGACCAATAGGTCAGCTCTTCTAAATGCTTTATCAAATACTCATCATCGACCCAACCTATTTCTTCAAGTTCTGGTTCTCTAATCTTAGCTTGTTGTCCATCTAAATCAAAAATATAAAGTAAACCAATATGCAATTCGTTTACTGGGTTTTCATTCTCAATATAGATCAATCCAATAAAATGCTTATTAATTATAGATGATTTAAGATCGACTTCTTCATTTAATTCACGTAGCAACGCAGCTTCAATTAAATCGTGGTTTTGATCTTTATCAAATTCTTCGACGTGACCACCTAATGGCAATGGACATAAACTGTTTAAACGGGTTTCATTTGCACTAATTTGCCTATGCAAAAAGTATTTTCCATTATTATGCAAAATTACCTGTGGAATTATTTGTTTATATTTTGGATCAGATTCTAATTGTTCACGGATTCTGAATTCTGATTTTGATAAAAATAAATTGTAATAAAAATCTAGATCGGTCGTTTTTAAACCATTCCATTTACCTTTTTCAAAAAGGAGATCTGTATTTATGCATAATATTTTTTGCTGCATTTTTGACATATTTTAAGAATTAGCGGCATCTTTTAAGACTTGAATATCAAGCTTTTGCATTTGCAACATGGCCTGTAATACTTTATTTGCTTTAACAGGATCTGGGTTGCTCAATAATTCTCCCAAACAAGTTGGAACAATCTGCCAACTTAATCCAAATTTATCTGTAATCCATCCACACTGTTCTTGTGTGCCTTGGTCTGCTAGTTTTGATGAATAATAGTCAATTTCATCTTGAGTTTCACATCTCACAAACATTGAAATAGCTTCTGTAAATTTAAACATTGGACCTCCATTAAGTGCCATAAACTCTTGGCCTTCGAGCACAAAGGTTCCTGTCATTAATTTTCCGGCAAATTCTGGATGATTATCAGGGTATCTTGAGACGTCTTTGATTTGAGAATTTTTAAATATTGAAGTATAAAAATGCATTGCTTCGTCTGCATTATTATCGAACCACAAAAAAGGAGTTATTTTTTGCATATATTAATCGTAACAAAAAAAAGCGGTGTTTTTAAAACACCGCTTTCTTACTATCTAAAATTTAAAACAAATTTTATGAAAGATGTGCTGAAACAAGTTTTGTCATTTCAAACATGCTTACAACTTCTTTTCCATCAAAAATCTTTTTTAGATTTTCGTCTGCAACGATATTTCTTTTATTTGCTGGATCTTGTAGGTTATTCTTTTTGATATAAACCCAAAGTTCTTTAACAACTTCAGTTCTTGGCATTGGACCTGCTCCAACGACTACTGCTAACTCAGGACTGATTTTCATAGGCTTTGCGAGGCCGCTATTTGGTTTTTTTTCCATATATTTTTCACTAAATTAAATAAATTGTATCTCTAATCTACTATTTATATTGATATTTGGCTACTATTTATTGATTTGCACTATTTATAGGTCAGGTATATATTTCGAGTGTAACTAATTTAGAAAGGAAAAACCCATTATGAATAACTTTTACGGAGACATTGAACAACTATCCCTTGAAAACACATACTTTAGAAAGGTCATCTACACAGGAGCTCATTCGCAGTTAGTATTAATGTGCTTAAAACCAAACGAAGAAATTGGAATCGAAACACATAATGTTGACCAATTTTTTAGAATCGAGCAAGGTCAAGCTAAATTTTTATTAGATGGAAAAGAAATTCAAGCCAAAGCACATGATGCAATAGTTGTAGGAGCAGGAACAGAACACAATGTTATAAATGTTGGTTCAGAAGACCTAAAACTTTACACTATATACTCTCCAACAAATCATCCTGAAGGCACGATTCACAAAACAAAACTAGAAGCTATTGAAGCTGAAAAACACGAGCACGCTTAATAATTGATCCTTGATTAGACCAACTTCTACCTATTTTGTTTTTAAAGTATAATTGTTATTCATGTTTAAACAAAATAGAAACCTTGCCATCATTGCACTTATTGCCATTGTTAATGCTCTTGGGTACGGGATCATTATTCCAATTTTATATTCGTATTCAAAGAGGTTTGGACTAACCGATTTTCAAAATGGTTTACTTTTTGCTACTTTTTCATTGTGCCAATTTTTATCTACTCCGATTATTGGAAGACTATCCGATAAATATGGACGAAAGCCGCTATTAGTAATTTCAATAGCTGGTACTGCAATTTCATTTATATTAATGGCGATTGCATCAAATGCTATTTTTTTGTTTATCGCTAGAGCCCTAGATGGTTTAACTGCAGGAAATATTCCTGTTGCATCCGCAGTAATTAGCGACACAACAGAGCCAAAAGATCGTGCAAAAGGTTTTGGAATTATTGGTGCTTCTTTTGGATTTGGTTTTATATTTGGTCCTGCAATATCAGCATTAACAGTGGGTATCAATGCATCATTACCATTTTTAATTGCAGCAGCGGTCTCTGTAATCGCAGTAATTGCTACTGCAGTATTTTTGCCTGAAACTAATAAACATATTGGGCAAATTAAACATGATAAATTATTTGATTTTAAAAAGCTTTTTGGTGCACTATCAAATAACACAATTGGTTTAACTTTGTTGCTTACATTCTTCTATTTTACTGCTTTTGCTATGTTTATTTATGCATTCCAATCAGCATCAATAAATATTCATCGAATGTCCGAAAATCAAGTTTCAATGGTATTCACGCTATTTGGAATAATGGGATTAATAGCACAGCTATTTACTTTAAGCTTTGTAACAAAAAAACTAGGTCTAAAAAAAACTTTTATCATTTCGCTCATATGGGTAAGTATGTCTTTTATTTTCATGGGGTTAGCAAAATCAATACCTATGTTTATTGCAGCAAATATTGCCTTGGCCTTAATGAATTCATTTGTTCAACCGCTGTCACAAACAATATTATCTGAAGAAACTAATGCAAAAGAACAAGGAGAAATGCAAGGAATCAGTGCCTCATATATGAGCATTGGTCAAATAATTGGGCCAATAATTGCTGGAATTATTGCGGGATACTCACCTATTTATCCGTTTATTGGAGCAGGTTTGATTGTAATTGTATGCATATACTTAAGCTTTCAAATCTTTAGGCACTTAGATAAAAAAGTTTTGGTGCCTTAAATTCGGTTAAAACTTCAAGGAACAAAAAAACGGCGTATAAATTTTTATAAAAATCTATACGCCGTAATCAAAAGTTTAAATTAATCGAAAACTTTGTTCTCTTTATAATAATTAATAGTCTTTAATAAACCTTCATCAATCGTCAATATTTTCCGATCATAATATTTTTTGAGATCAGTAACATCA
>CAZEDS010000002.1:32481-92967 GCA_964510925.1 uncultured Candidatus Saccharibacteria bacterium | reverse complement strand
ATTTTGATATAGCAGAATTAAGAGCCTTAGATCAAAAAGAAACACACATGCAAGATTACCTCAACCAATTAGATAATCTTATTGCTTCGATGGACAGAAAAGTTCTAAAAGATGCTGGCACAATTAGCAAAATTGAAGCCGAAGCAAAAGCCCACACAGAATATAAAAAATACCAGACAAAAACATTATCTGAGGTGGAAAAAGAATATTTGGAGAATATTAAGAAAGTGGAGAAGAATGTTACAAAAAAGTTAAGTGAATGAAAATGATTAAATATTTGAGGTAATAAATAAAAATTATGTATATATCGAAAATCAAACTTCATAATTTCAAAGGCTATAAGGGTGATCATGAAATAGATTTTGAAAAAGGTGTAAACCTATTTGTAGGTGATAACAATTGTGGAAAATCGACAGTTTTTGAAGCCATTGATTTTATCCGGAGTAAAAAATTAAGAGAAGAGGTAATTACAAAAACAGAGATTAATGGTTCAGGTTTTGTTTCCGTAGAAATTGAATTCAAGGGAGATGATATCGAGGATCTTCTTGTTAAAGTGGGACTTAAGAAATATCAATCATATGTAATTGATAATGATGGTCAAAAAAGTATACGTGTAATGCGTTCTAGTAAGGAGGATGAAGTTATACAAAACAACAGAAGTAGATGCTTATCTATAGCGGATGTTCGGTTTTTTAATCCTACGACTAGGGACTTTAAGAATCCCACGGGGGTAGATACTACTATTTCCGCATTATTTGATGCTCAATTTGTTTGGGCTGATACCGATTCAAATGATGTATCAGATTTTTCAAAAACCAAGATATGCGGGAAAATTATTAATGCCATTACAAAAGATTTTACTAAATCTCCAGCATGGAGGGAATTTAGGGAATCACATGCAAAAGCGTTTGGAGATGGTGAAGAAAGTATTTGTAGGATTTTAAGACCCGTTGAAGAAAAGTTAAAAACAATTTTATCGGAACAATATGGTGAAACTGAAGTTAGATTCAGTTTTTCCTTGCCTGAAATAGAGAGTTTTTTTAAAACAGGAAATATAGAGTTATCTGAAAGTGGAATTGAGACAAAAAGTGCGGAAAAAGGTACTGGTATGCAAAGATCATTAGCACTTGCGCTTATTCAGGTATATGCTGAAATAACCTCTATTAACGCTGAGACGGTTTCAAAACCAATAATGTTTTTCATTGATGAGCCTGAAACTTTTTTACATCCTAAAGCACAAAATAAATTGATAAATGCTCTTGAAAAAATATCGAATAAATCGCAAGTATTTATCATCACACATTCACCATATTTATTAAGGAAATATAAAAAAGGCACCCATTCGATAAATATATTTTCAAAGAATAATGGTTTAAATAAAGTGGCGCCAAGTCAAGAATTAAATCTCTTTGGTGATTCGAGCCCGACTTGGGGCGAAATCAATTATTATGCATTTGGTGTTGGATCAGTTGAATTCCATAACGAACTATATGGGTTTATTCAGGCCAAAGCGACTTTGTTGAATGAAAATTATTATGAGGAAAAAAATTTTGATGATTGGTTGGTAGCGGAGACTCAAAACGTGAGTCACAAATTAGGGAAAGATATAAAATATATACGGTTACTTAAAGATGGGAATACCATAGAATACAACACCACACTTCCCACTTATATCAGAAATATAATTCATCATCCAGAAAACACGCATAATAAAAAATTTAATGAAGAGGATTTAGAGAGCTCAACTAATTCGCTAATACAGTTGTTAATATGGCTAAACAAATAAATAAAATCGAAAAATTAATCAATAACTTTTGTCCGAATGGTGTTGAATATAAACCACTCGGATCAGTTGGAAATTTAATACGTGGTAATGGATTACCTAAAACGGATTTCGTTGAAAGTGGAGTAGGATGTATTCATTATGGACAAATATATACTTTTTATAGGACATTCACAGAAAAAACTAAATCATTCGTTTCTGTTGAAACCGCTAATAAATTAAAAAAAGTAGCAAAAGGTGATTTGATAATTACTAGCACCAGCGAAAATATTCAGGATGTATGTAAGGCTGTTGCATGGCTCGGTGACGATGAGATTGTAACAGGTGGTCATGCAATTATATTTAGGCATCATGAAAATCCTAAATACTTAGCTTATTATTTTCAAACTGCAATCTTTTCCAGCGAGAAAACAAAGTTTGCAAAAGGGACAAAAGTTATTGATATTTCGGCTAATGACCTATCAAAAATTAAAATCCCCGTTCCACCTCTACCCATCCAAGAAGAAATAGTAAAAATCCTTGATACTTTTACAGAACTAGAAACAGAACTAGAAACAGAACTAGAAACAAGAAAAGTGCAATATGAATATTATCGAGATAGAATACTTTTTTCTAGCAAAGAATCTAAAGAAGTATTACTTGGTGATATAGCGACAATTGGTACAGGATCTCATGATACAAAAGAGGCAATTGAGAATGGTAAAAATATTTTTTATGCACGAGGTAGAGAACCCTTATCTCTGAACACTTATGATTTCGATGAAAGTGCAATTATTACAGCTGGTGATGGTGTGGGTGTAGGAAAGGTTTTTCATTTTGCTAATGGCAAATATGCATTACATCAACGAGCTTATCGTATAGTTCCAAATAAGGATGTGAATGTAAAATTTATCTATCATTATATGTTGACTAACTTTGGTAAATATTTACAACAAATTTCTGTTCATGCTTCTGTCTCTTCATTGAGAAGACCAATGTTTCTTAAATATCCAATTTTATTACCTTCTCTCCCAGAACAATCCCGCATCGTCTCCATCCTCGATAAATTTGACGCATTGGTAAACGATATTTCAATCGGTTTACCGGCAGAACTTGACGCACGCAGAAAACAGTACGAGTATTATCGTGATAAGTTGTTGAGTTTTAAGGAATATGGCAAATAAATCTATTGGTTATGAAACTGTTGCACAAAACAATAAGAGTACGGTCGTCGCACAGTATTTTCCTGATACTTTATCTGTTCGTGATAAAGGTTATCAGAGCGAATCAGAGTTAGAGCAGGAATTTATTGAGCAGTTAAAAAACCAAGGTTATGAATTTTTTAAGATAAAATCAGAAGCCGATTTAATTTTAAATTTACGCAAGCAGCTAGAAAAGCTGAATAATTTTACTTTTACAGATAGTGAATGGGATAGATTCTTTACCGGCGAAATCGCAAATCCAAATCAGAGTATTAAAGACAAAACAGCAACTATTCAAGAGGATCATGTTAAAAACTTAACACTTGATAATGGACTCATACGAAATATCTATTTTCTAAATAAAAACAATATTCACGACAATACTTTGCAGGTTATTAATCAATATGCAACCGAAGATGGTCAGCGTGCGAATCGTTACGATGTAACTGTTTTGGTAAATGGTTTACCACTTGTTCATATTGAACTTAAAAGGCGAGGGGTTTCAATCCAAGAGGCTTTTAATCAAATTAATAGATATCAGCGCGAAAGCTTTTGGGCTTTATCTGGTTTATATGAATACATTCAATTGTTTATTATCTCAAATGGTACTCATACCAAATATTATAGTAATACAACGCGCTTTCAACATATTAAAGAATCAGGTTCTTCCAAAGTAAAAAAAGGTAAACAATCAAGCAACAGTTTTGAATTTACAAGTTGGTGGGCAGATGAAACTAATAGGCCAATAACTGATTTAATAGATTTTGCTAAAACTTTTTTTGCAAAACATACGCTACTTAATATATTAACTAAATACTGTGTATTTACTGCTGATCGCCAACTTTTAGTCATGAGGCCTTATCAAATAGTTGCAACCGAAAAAATATTAAATCGAATAGAAATCAGCACCAATTATAAAAAGCTTGGTACTGTAGATGCCGGTGGATATATTTGGCACACAACCGGCTCTGGTAAAACTTTAACCAGTTTTAAAACCTCTCAATTGGCTAGCAAATTAAAAATGATCGATAAGGTAATCTTTGTAGTTGATAGAAAAGACTTAGATTACCAAACAATGAGAGAGTACGATAAGTTTGAAAAAGGAGCTGCAAATAGTAATAAAAGTACATCAATCTTAAAGAAACAGCTTGAAGACTCAAACGCGAAAATTATCATCACAACAATTCAAAAACTTGATCGATTTATATCAAAAAATCTTGGACATACTGTTTTTAATGGCCATGTAGTATTAATTTTTGATGAGTGCCATCGTTCTCAATTTGGTAATATGCATACAGCTATTACCAAAGCTTTCAAGAATTATCATATTTTTGGCTTTACAGGTACTCCAATATTTGCAAATAATGCTTCATCTAATAGTAAGTCTCAATTAAAAACAACTGAACAAGCTTTTGGAGCTAAGTTGCATACCTATACAATTGTTGATGCAATTGCAGATAAAAATGTTTTACCATTTAAGGTTGATTATGTATCAACAGTGCGTGAAGCGGAAAATATCGAAGACGCCCAAATAAAAGATATTGATAGGGAAGCAGTTTTATCTTCACCTGCTAGATTATCAAATATTGTAGGTTATATCTTAAAACATTTTGATCAAAAAACTAAACGAAATATTTTCTATCAACTTAAAGATCGTAGACTTGCAGGTTTTAATTCTATATTTGCTGTTTCATCAATTGAAATGGCAAAAAAATATTATTCAGAATTTAAAAATCAATTAGCCCAAGTGCCAAGCGACAAACAACTTAAAATCGCAACTATTTATAGTTTTGGAGTAAATGATGAAGATTCAGATGGAATGACGGACGAAAACTCCGAAGATACGAGCGGTTTAGATGCAAGTTCAAGAGATTTTCTTGAAAAAGCCATCGAAGATTATAATAAAATGTTTGGAACTTCATTTGATACATCAGCTGATAAATTCCAAAATTACTATAAAGATGTAAGCGAACGAGTTAAAAATCGAGAACTCGATATTTTGATTGTTGTTAATATGTTTTTAACCGGCTTTGATGCGACGACGCTTAATACTTTATGGGTAGATAAAAACTTACAAATGCACGGTCTATTACAAGCATTTTCCCGAACCAATCGTATATTAAATAGTGTAAAAACTTTTGGAAATATTGTCTGCTTCCGAAATTTAGAAAAAGCAACAAACGATTCAATCTCACTCTTTGGAGACAAAGAAGCTTGCGGTATTGTTTTGCTTAAATCTTATTCAGATTATTACAATGGTTATAAAGAAGATGAAAAAGATATTCGAGGCTATGCAAGCTTGGTAGGTGAGCTTTTACAAAAATTTCCAATTGGTGAAAGAATTGTTGGTGAACAAAATCAAAAAGATTTTATTAAATTGTATAACTCAATTTTGAGATTAAGAAATATACTAACAAGCTTTGATGAATTTACTGGTAACGAAATCTTAACAGATCGTGATATACAAGATTATCACAGCATTTATATTGATCTTTATAAAGAATTTAGAAAAGGAAAAAATGAAGAAAAGGAAAATATAAACGATGATCTGATTTTTGAAATGGAACTAATAAAACAGATAGAAATTAATATCGATTATATTTTAAGCCTCATTAAAAAATATCACGAAGACCACACAAAAAACCGAGAAATATTAGTAGATATTAACAAAGCCGTAGATTCAAGCGTTGAACTTAGAAACAAAAAAGACCTTATTAACAAATTTATATCAACTTTAGATGTTCATTCAGAAATTGAAAATGATTGGCGAACTTTTATCGAAAAAGAAAAGATCGAAGAGTTAGATGCAATTATAAAGAATGAATCGCTAGATACAACAGCAACATATAATTTCATAAAAAATGCATTTAGGGATGGATCTGTAACGACAACCGGTACGGCTATTACCAAAGTACTGCCTCCAATGTCACTTTTCTCGCCAACCGGTGATCGCACAAAAAAGAGAGAAACAGTAATCGATAAACTGACTGGATTTTTTGAACGATTCTTTGATATTTCGAATGGGAAATTTAATTAGGTATAGTATTATAAGTTAAAATTGATATATGAATTTTTTCAAAAATAATCACAATGCTAATGTTGATAAACCTATTTTCGAAACAGGCTATCTTGGTTTTTGGATAAAAGTTTATCCCGCAAGAGTTGAGTTCAAAGCAGGCTGGGACTCAAAATGTTCCAATTAATCAAGTTGCTAGTATTCAATTAGGGATGATGGGATACATGCAAATAATAATTGAAACTTCAGGCGGAATAAAATATAAAATACCAACAAATAAGAAAAAAGAGGTAAAAGAGGCTATTTATAAAGCACAAGAAGCAATAATGAATGTAAAGAGCGATAATAGTAATACTAGTATTGCAGATGAACTGGCAAAGCTAGCAAAACTTAAAGAAAGTGGAATATTAACAGAAAAAGAGTTTCAGATTCAAAAAGCGAACTTACTCAAATAATATTTATATACTTTAGATAAATATTATTTGAAAGATCCCTTATAGAAAAGATAGCTATTTTATTATCTAGATCCAAAAATTCGCTTATACTCCTTTTCTACTAAGAATCTTATGAGCTCGGCTTTACTATAATCCATTTTTGAAGAGAGTTGCTCCATTTGTTTTAGAGTTGTTGTTTTCAATACTACATTAAAGCGCCTTTTGGGAGGTTCGATCTCATTAATATAATCAGTTAATATTTCCTCTAAGTCATTAAGGTTCTTGTATTTTCTTACGGTAATAAAATCTTCTCCATAGGATAACAACGTTTCAGGAAAGTTTTCATAAGAATTTTCGTGTATAACACATAGAACAGGGATTTTATTTTCAAGTGCTAATATCGTTTGAAAAAACACTGTCCTAGATTTATCAGAAAAGAAAGCAACCGCAAAATCTATATATCTTATTTGTTTTTGAGTTCCTTCAACAATTGAATCATTCTTGGTTGCTGTTTTTTTCTTTGAATTAGGGTAATCGTCTACGAACTCTGGCTTATACATATCAATCCCTTCTTTTCTAATAACATCCGCAATCTTTTTATATGTATCTATGTTCTTATCGATATACTTAATGGAGGCAAATAGCCCAAATCTTTTAGGTTTCATAATTTATAGAAATGAAATAATACTAACTTATATAGACTTTGAGGCAAATATATCTTACTTAAGAATAAGATATGATCCCTGATAGATATAAATGATTTATTTGATTCACCGTTTATTAGTTTTTCTACTAAAGTTGCAACATCCTCTGCTTTATTTCTCGCCTTAAAGAAATTAATGAATCTTTCTTGCCATTCTTCATATAAATTTTTATATCTACTATTTTCTATATCAATATTTGATTGTATATTTCTACCAAAATTTGATTTAACAGCTCCAAGATATATATTATGAAAGCTTATATTTGTTTCCATCGCTAAAATATTTAACAGTTTATTAAAAGCTAATTTCGATGAAGCATAATACCCAAAAGTAGGGGTGTCTATAACACTACCTAATGCATCTATATTTATAATCATTCCTTTGTTTTTTTCTAAACTTGAAATTATTGATTTTAATATGGCAAGTGGTCCGAAAAGATTAACTTCAAATTGTTGCCTTATAAAATTTAAATCCAAATCTTCTACCGTCCCTTTATAACCTAAGGATGCATTGTTAATATAAACATCTATCGCATCGATATTCTTTAGTTTATTTGCGAGATTTCTACAGCTTTCTTGATTTTCTAAATCCAAATAATGATATTCAAAATTTTTAAAATCTATGTCTATGTTTTTACGACTACAACCAATAATGTATAAGTTCGGATCTTTAGATAGAGTTCTTACAATCTCTTTGCCTATACCGCTACTAATTCCAGTTATTAAAATTTTCTTTATATTATTCTTTTGCATCTCTTAGTTGTCTTGCCAAATCAATTAATAAACCTGTAGAGATATTGTTATTGCTTGGCACTACATTTTTAACCTTTAAATGCTCAGAAATAGCAAATATATTCATTAATGCTTTATCAGCGGCCCACATATAATATGGTTCTTCTGGATATAAAGGCATTCTATCTTCATAGCTTAGACCTATTAATTTCTCGTATAGAGGGATTAGCTTTTTCACCTCCAGATAATAACTGTGATCATTATTTTCACCGTCCAAGGGGCTTAGTTCTAAGTTCATGCTCTTAAAAAAATCTACTATATTTGTCGTTCCATAAATCAAATATTCAGGAGTATGCTTTGTTTCAAGTAATGATTCCAATTCTTTTTTTACATACTTAAATGCATTTTCAACCTCTTCTAATGTTGGATGATGCGTTTTAGAAAAGCCTTCTTGTAGATAATAAGTGCCAGTTTTAAACAAATGAATTTCATGTATATCATTATTTTTACCCACAACTACTTGGACGCTTCCACCACCGATGTCAGAGACGGCGATTGTTTTATCTTTAAAATCTTTAGAGACTGAATAGAAATATAGCTTAGCTTCATCCTCATGAGACAAAGTTGTTAAATTTATACCTGTTTCATTATATATCCTATCTATAACTTCGTTTGCATTTTTCGCCTTTCTAATAGCTTCTGTTGTAACAGCTATATACTTATCAACTTTATGCTCCTCTAATTTATTCTTAAAATCTTTTAATGCTTCAATAGTTTTAACTACCGATTTTTCTATAATCATATTATCTGTTTTATCTAGGTCCCGGCCTAAAACAGTTAATTGTTTATCTTTATATAAAACTTTTGAATTAAGATTTTCATCGAATTCACGAATCTCGAATTTGGATTTCAAAGTCCCTACATCTATAACAGCAGTTCTAATTTTATTGTTTTTCATATTTAATCCTTTCATTTAAATAATTTTTTAAGATATTATAATTCTTATTAATATCTTGTTTTAAGTAACTTCCACTCACTATACTTAAGTTACGAATTTGATCAATTTGCTCTACTACATCTATACTAATGCTTCTATCTATTATAATCATCGGATTTTTCTTTGTTGAATAATTTATCATTTTTCTAGCTTTATTATAGTTATCTATCCTTTCAGCATGAGATTCAGATTGAAAACAAATCAATAATGATTCTTTAACAAAATTTTCCCAAGGAAAAGATTCATCAATCAAATCTTTAACATCTAAGGCGAAAAATATATTCTTATGATCTCGTTCTAATGATGTAAAATATTTATAATTATCCCGATTTATATGAACAAAAAAATGTGCGTTATCTAACTTATCAATCCATAACTCGTTATTAAGTTCAATGAATTTTTCAAATGATTTAGTAAAGAAATGGTAATGAATAGGGAAATGAGATGATAATTCATTTAATCCAGAAATCAAGCTTACTGTTTTTGTTAAATCAGTAATATCACCAATAAAGCCATCACTAATATCTAAATGAAAGAAATCAATTCCTGCTGCGATGGCTTCTTTTAATAGGTCTGAATTTTTTTGATTTATATCTTGAATAGCAAAGCCAATTTGATTTGATTTAACTTGAAGCTCTTTTCCCAACAAAGTAGTTATTTTTTTTATTTTTATGAAAGAAGTATTTTCATACTCGCTAGTAATATCTGCCTTCATACCAGATTGTATATCAAAACCCAATACTTCAAGATTTATATATTTATGAACATTCTCAGGAGATAACCCACCAGCCAAAAATAACTTTACGTTCCCTAGCTTTTTAATATAATTTTCAATTGTTTCTAAACCTATCTCTTTTCCCGTTCCTCCTAAGAATGACTTATCAAGTATGTGATAGTCCGCTTCTGCAGATATATCAACTGCGCTTGAATCTACTGTTAATACTTGAAATATCTCTATTACATCTCCATACTTACCTCGTAAATGAGCTATTACTTCCTTCGATTCCTCATAATGAAGCTGAACTGCATCGAATTCAAATAAATCAATTGTCTTTTCTAATATTTCTATGTTTTTCTCTTTTGTTACTAGAACACTTTTTGTTTTAGGGTAGAAATCTCTTAATTCAGAGATACAATTTTTTATTTCTTTCGATCTGTTGAAATCACTTTCAGAAATTAAATGATAACCGAGATAATCAACGCCTAGAGTTGCAGCACTGCGAGTCTCATATAGATTTTTTATATTACATATTTTAAGTTTTTTCATATTAAATTTTTTAAATTAAACATATCAAACTTGTAATCCATTAGTATAAATTTACAGCGATAGTTGTTTGAAAATTCTCTATCTATTAAATCATTGTCGCCTACATATACATCTATCTTTTTATTGGTTTTGCTACTAAATATATCTCCTGAATATCGATCCGGCTTATCCATTAATATATCCTGTTTATACATGCTCTCTTCTCCAACTATTTCGTCGAAAAGGTCTACTAAATTAAGCTTTGTTAGAATAGACGTTATAATAGTTTTCCTTGTAGAACTAATTATTCCAAGAGTATTTTTATTATCTTTCAACTCCATTAGAGCAGGGGTTAAATTTACCGCACAAAGAGATATCAAATCATATGTATCCATATTCATTACGTTTGAAATTGTCATGTTTTCTTTTAAATCCATAATAGATTTAACCAAAAAAGACTTATCGTTACTTTGGAAGTATCCACTTACCTTGTTGAATATTTTTTTATTTTCAATAAATCCAGATTTAATTCTTCTATAGCTATCGAAACGTTCTTTTAAATTAGGCTCATACGGAAGCAAAATATCCAATGAATCATCAATATTTAATTGCTTAAGGGCTAGATCCCATCCCTTTTTATGTAATTGTGAGGACTTGATTATAGTCCCATCAAAGTCGAATATAATTGTCATTTTTATTTATAAATATTTAATAATTTGTATATTTTTGTTTTTTCTTTATCAAAAACACCATTTTTATTTGTATAACTAAATTTCTTGTACGTCTTAGCAAAATTACTAGTTGAAGTTATAACCGCATTTTTTAAGACTTCGGGATTAACACCCCCATGGTAAGGCATTACTAAATGGTGATATCTGTTACTATTTTTAAATGAGACAATCCCCAAATAAAGCTTTTTTAGTTTATTAGGAAGTAAGTCTACAAAGTTTTGAATAGTTTTTCCCGTTGTTATTGAATCATCTAAAATCATTATATTTTCAAATTGTTCAATGTATTTCTCTGAATAGAAATGAGACAGCGTATCAGATAAATCCTGTATTTTATCTATCGTTCCAGAAGAATAATTAGATAGGCGACAAATACAGATTGGCAAGGTGCTTTTTCCCCGAATAGCTCTCAAAGCATTAATAGAAAATGGAAGTTCTATTCCACCATAGGCAAAGCTTACTAAGAGAGTATTTCTAGGTAAGTATTCGTCCGAGATCCTATTTGCGAAATCTAGGATTTTTATTATATGATTACACTCCCTTATATTTCTAATTAAAGGTTTGTTAAATACTATTTTTAATTTAGATATTTCCAATAGATGCTTCTCAATCTTACGAATATTGTAGTTTAATATATCTTTATCCCAATGTATTACTTCATCATTAATTGATTTAAATGTACAATATTCAATTCTTTGTATTGTTTCTATTAAATTAAAATAAATTTTGTCATCAATATCATTTGGGCAAACAGTTCTTAACGATTCATCAAAGGCATTTAAAATAATCAAATAATAATTTTTAAGATAATCAGCCAAAACTAAGAATAATATTAGATTAGACTTTAAATCTAGGTTACTTAAACTACTTTTGATTTCGTTAATTTCTGAAAAAATTAGTTTAAATTTGCTTTCATCATTCAAGTCTTCATACAATCCTGGATAATAATTTTTACCTCTAAAAATAATCTTTGTTTTCATTCTTATAACACTTTGGTCTGTTTCAAAGAAATTTTTTAATTTGTCATCAATTAATTCATACTCTTTGCTATTAATTTGGAAGGATCCAGTACTATGTATATATTTTTTTAAGTTTGTTGAGAAAAGTAGGGTAAGAGGCTTCTGTAGCTGTGCTTCGATTTCTAAATATCTTTTCTGATATAAATCCCAATTAGCCTCTATTTGTTTACTATGCAAGTTGATTCTCAACTTTTTGATATTTTGCATACTAAGAAATCTTATACCTATCATGTATAAAGCGCCAACACTTCCTTATACAATTTATGTATAAGAAAATCAGAAGGAGTAATAAATTTCATCAGGAATATTATAGTCAGGAACCCAAACTCGTCTATCAGATTTTATTATTTTAATTGGAGGTACTAATTTTTCAGGATTTTCAAACCAAAAAATTGTCATATATTTTTTATACATAACTTTGTTATACATTTTTAAGACAGCTTCATCGGTCTCTAATCCTACTTCATCGCGAATATCAAATAGCATATCTAGTATTTGATTAGGGTTTATAATCTCTACATCCTTTACTTTGTTAATCGTAAATCTTCCAACAATTGGGCCAGCAGATTCTTTTATATAAACAACATCACCCTCGGCCAATTTTTTATATGGTGCCATTTTCCTATAGCTAAGTTTTACATCGACTGTTTTTGTACCTAACAGCATCATCGTGATGTAATCTTTACTTCTGTTTCTGCTATAAATAGCTAAGTGATTCATAGACCTGATTATAGATTAAAAGTAAAAGAAGATCATTATGTTACAATAAGTTCCCGTTTATGATAGAAAATATTGACCGAACAACTATAGAAGATAGTTCAGGAATAATGATAAAACCAGATACTTTAGAACTAAGCCAAGAAGAGTTGTTATTAGCAGATATAGTTCAAAGTGGATATGAAATCATTTTTAACCTAGAAATAATTTTAACGGACGAAGATGTTGAAACTTTATATCCAAAAGAAATAACTCACCCTGTTGGCAGAAAAAAATTATTGGGTTATTTATCTGGGAAAGCAGCTAAATTAATAGCTTTAAGACATGAAAATTTGCGACCAGAGGAATCAATAGATTTATTACACCGAATTAAAGGTAATAAGGAACAAAGAACTGGACTGCGTACCAAATATAACAGTACGGAGGTTACAGAAGAAGATATAGCAAATAAAACATCTCAATATTATAGATTCATAATGGTAAACAATTTACATGTTTTTGATAGCCAAGAGTTATTTTTTGATTTTCTAGCTAGGAAAAATATAATTAAGATAGAATGAAATACACAATAATTACTCCAACAAAAAACAGAGCGAACATTATATGGAAATCCATTCGAAGTGTTATTAACCAAGATTTCTCGGATTGGGAGTTATTAATAGTTGATGGAAAGTCTAAGGATGGTACTGATAAGTTAGTTACGGCTTTTAATGATCAAAGGGTTAAATATATCCTAAATGAAAATGACACAGGTGTTTCAAGTGCAAGAAATATGGGAATTAAAATGGCTAGAGGTGAATATATAGCTTATTTGGATAGCGATGATTTTGTTTATACTGATTGGCTATCAACTATTGACTCCCATATAAAAAAAGAGCCTGATAAAAAAATTTTTATGCCTAATAAAAATTTTAAGGTTAATTTGTTGAATAATGATGGAACTGTTCAAAAAACTTTTATTGAATCATTACTATTTGAAAAAGATATCTTTAGCTATGAAAATATAATAAGTTTAAAAATACAATGTGATACGAATGGAATGATTCATAGTCGTGAAACAATAAATAAAGTAGGTTATTGGAATGAAGAACTTGACCTCTATGAAGACTTTGAATTTTTATTAAGACATGCTGAATTCTTCCCCAATGCTTTTTCATATATACCTCAAGTACTAGTTAACTATACTAGAAGTTATGGTAAAGATAGTCTTTGTAGCAAAGCAACTTATAAAAAAATAATAGATTCAATTAATAACGTATATGAATTACACGGAAAGAAAGATTTTTTAAAGGATCAAACTTGGCATAATAATATTGTTACAAAATATACACCGAGAATAGAGCTAGAAAATAAAGGTGTAACTATTCTTGACCACTTAATAGAAAAATATGGAAAAGAATAAGCTTGTATGGGGAGAGCTAAATGATATTGAAGAAATAAAAAAAGCTTTAAGGAATATTCTTCAAGAAGATATTGGTGTAATAAAATCAAAGCACATACCAAGTGGTTTTACAGACAATGTTTTTTTGATAGAAGTTGTAAATAAAAGATTCATTGTTAAAGAGTATTTAGAAGATTGGCATACAAGAGAGGTTAAGACATATACCGAAATACTTAATACTCATGATGCCCTATCCGCCCCTAAAATATTATATTCCTCGAATAACCTTATCATCATGGAATACCTATCTTCTGATAATTATAGAAATTTTGATAGAAACGACCTATCTAAATTAAAGACTTGGATAATAAATAAACATCAAATTACATTCAAAGTAGATACTACATTATATAAAGAACCAGTTGATATTCAAAAAAAATATTTAATTCTCAAACCTTTGAATATAATTGAAAAATTATTAATGGGAGGTAAATTCGAAGAACTTAACGATATGCTGCTCAATCTAAAGAATAGGGAAGAACAATATTTATTATTTTTAAAGGAAAATGATGAATTACCCAATATACTTGAACACGGAGATTTGGAAACTCAGAATTTATTGGTCAATCGAATTACAGGGCAAATTAAAGTTTTAGATTGGGTTAATACGAGATTTGGAAGCGGACTCGTCGACATAAATCAATATATAGAAAACTATGTAGAGGTAATGGCAAAGACCGATATAAATTTAGAAGCATTTGAGCAACTATATACGGGCTATGATTTTCATAGATTATTAAATCAGACAAGAGTTCTAATGTTATTGAACAAAATAAACTTTTATGCGGGGAAAATATTGGACGGTATAGAGTACTCAGAATCTAAAAAGGTAAGGAACTATGAAATGTTAAAGAAATTTGTGGTAGAGGCCGATTTAATTATAAATTCACTTTAACTTTTTTATTTCGTATTTTGAAAGCGTTACTTCTAAATTACTCAGGTTTATTGTTTTTCTTTTCCATTGTTCTAGTACATCCTCTTGTTCTTTATTAGTTAATTTCTCATATAATTCATCAAATTTCTTAAATAATTTAGTTGAAGCTTCCGATGTGCTTAGGTTAAGCTTATGACAAAGATAAAGCCCTCTAACGCAAAGACCAGCCAAAGATCTAAAATAACTTCGTCCTCTGAAGCCAACCCAGACTAAAATTCCATCATATCTAACATCATATAGTCTATTTTCTAAGCAATATAAAACTCTATCAGAACCAATAGACACTCTTTTTTCTGTATCATAGGTAATTTGGGATAAATAGTCGGTATGATTAGAATAGAATCCAATGGAATCCTCAATTATATTATCTGACAAATCCCATGTTTTAAAGTTTTCAAATTCCCAATCATTGTACGGTTCGTAGCCCAAAGTCTTTGCTGCCTCAATAACACACTCTAAGATCCCTGGCTGATTTTTTATATTACCTTCAAAAATTACATCACAGTCAGAGGGCTTGTTATCTAGAACTAGGTCTCTTAAAAATCCACCAACTATATGAGGTTGTTTAAAACCTGGATTCAAATTTGAAGCAAGCTTAAGTATTTCTATTCTTTTTTGTAAATCCTTATTATTTTCGAATATTTTCTCTAGCCCTTGTTTAGTCATACCATGTGAATATAATTGTGTAATAAAGATATAATATAGAAGAAAATTATTATTTCAAGTTAATAAGCATAGAATCCTAATGAATAAATTAAATGAAATTAAATCGCTACTATCAAAATGGGACAACAATTTAATCTCTCGACTAACTGGCAAACCTATAACTTTTAAAATAGAAAAGGATAATCAATTTCTTTATTATTTTGGATCTATTCATACGTTTGATTCTGACCATTCACAATTTGATCAATTAAAATCATTCTTTGATGAGTTTTTACCAAAAGCAAATAATAATAAATCAGTAACAATGGTTGAAGGTGGATTAAGAGCAATAGAGGAAACTGAAAAAGAATCAATACTAAATGGCAAGTACCCAATTATTTGGAATGGAATTCTCTATAACTAAGTGGGCTCATTTTTAAAGCAGTGTGAATTCTTTGATTATTGTGATACCAAATTTGCCTGTAAATATTTTCGATTAAAGAGGCAATATCGTCAAACCTATTAAAGTCACCAAATTCTGATTTAAAATGTGAATAGAAAGATTCCTGAAAGCCATTTTCCCATGGGCTTGATTTTTTACTCATAGAGATTTTGATTCCAAGAGTTTCAACAAAATGTGTGTATGCTTGAGAGTCTTATTTTTGAAGGTCTTCCTACCTACGATGAATTAAAGTATGGAACACCACAATTAGCCCCATTTATAGAGCTAAAACGTGAATTTGATGTGAGTGAAGGACAAATGGTGACCCTACGGGGAAGCGCTCACTGCGTTCGCTAGGCTTCGCCCAGAACCTCTGTGCTATCGCAACAGAAAGTTAAATTCCGTTGTAGGATCAAAAAAAAAAGCCACCACCTTTTAGGTGCTGGCTATTTTTTGGTGACCCTACGGGGAATCGAACCCCGCTTTACAGGATGAAAACCTGCTGTCCTAACCGATAGACGATAGGGCCAAACTGATGGTAATTATACCAAGCATTGATTTGTCCGGTCTATAAGGGAATTCGGCCAATTTCGGTATATTATCAAGATAAAACATATATATTGCGATATATCCTGCAACCTTGTCCTATAGTATAATCATCTCTTGATGATAGATAAATTTCACCTAGAAGAAGAGACTTCAATTACAAGATTTTATACTGAAGGTGAACAACCTGAAGCAGATCAAATATATAAAATACACGAAACTGCTGAGCTAATAGCAAAAAATCCAACATCAATAATATTAATTGAACCTGATGCCAAAGATTTAAATGATTGGGAACAAAGGTTTAATCGTGCTCAACTTGCTGATACTTTGGCATTTTTGATTAATCCTTTAAAGCAATGGAATAACGTTACACAAATTTCGGTTTTTAGTAACAATGAAAAATTATTATGCGACGCATTGCTATATAGATTATCTGAATGGCAGAAAAATGTTAAATTCGTTAGAAACCAAATAGGGCACAATGTTAATGCGATCTCATTAGCGAGAGAAGCGCAAGGTGCGATTAATTTAACTTTTAAGAACAAACCTCATGGTTATAAAGGTCAACGTACGCCAGAAATCTTATTTTTGGGGATTGAAAACGATCCAAATCTAGAGCTAACTGCGATTTCATGTGCGTCTGAATATCCACAACAGCAAACACAAGAATTCAACTTATTAGAACTACATGGATATATAAATTCAAATAAAACAAAGCCTGAAAATAGGTGGTCGTTTCCGAATCCTAGTTTTCCGATATTTGGTCAAGATAATCGCCGTAACCCATGGCTTCCATCTGTGCCTTTGGAATAAATTTTAGGGAAGCCGAATTCATACAATAACGCAAACCTCCTTTGTCTTTTGGTCCGTCATTAAAAACATGACCTAAATGGGAGTCTGCAATTTTGCTTTTGACTTCGGTCCTTGAAAAAAATAATCGGTTATCTTTTTTCTCTACTATATATGTTGGATCTAAAACTTTTGTGAAACTTGGCCAGCCTGTACCTGAATCAAACTTATCGGTTGAGCTGAAAAGTGGTTCGCCACTTACAATATCGACATAAATACCGGCATCTTTTTTGTCCCAGTATTCATTATTAAAAGCACGTTCGGTTGCTTCGTTTTGTGTAACATCATACTGAAGCTGAGTTAGCTTTGCTTTGATTTCTTCTTGTGAAGGTTTTGTGTAAACATTGGTCGACGACTTTGAACCCGAGCTACTATTTGAATCGACCCAGTCTCGGTTTTTCCAATATTTGTCTAAAAAAGTATCTTTGCCTGAAGCATTTCTATATGCACAATATCTTGTTGTGTTATTTTCTGCAAAATTTTGGTGATATTCTTCTGCATTATAAAAATTAGTAAAGGCAATAAGTTTTACGGCAACTGGTTTTTCAAAGATCTTTGCATTATTTAATTCGTCTAAATTCTTTTGAGCTGTAAGCTTTTCTGTATCATTTAAGTAGAAAATAACTGTCTCATAGCTTTCGCCTCG
Organism: uncultured Candidatus Saccharibacteria bacterium; assembly: GCA_964510925.1. GTDB lineage: Bacteria > Patescibacteriota > WWE3 > 2-01-FULL-39-13 > 2-01-FULL-39-13 > CAZEDS01. Next base: position 74,905 of record CAZEDS010000002.1, on the reverse strand, counting down.
ATCATAAAATTGGCCAAAAGCATCTGTTGGATCAATATGTTTTAAAAAGTTTCGAACTAACTGTTCGTAGCTAACTTTTGATGGATCATAATAAACTTTGACTCCTTCACGGTGACCGGATGTTTCACTTGTAACATCAGAATAGGTTGGATTTTCGAGCTTTCCACCTGTATAACCCGAAATCACTTCTAAAACGCCGTCCATTTTTTGAAAATCGGCTTCAGTACACCAAAAACAACCACCAGCAAATATTGCAAATGGATATTTGTTTAATTCGTCTTGACTATGAATCATGTGCTTTTTTATTGAGCTTTTGCATGAAGCTTGAGGAATATAATCCACCGGATTTAGATTCTTAAACTTTATGCTCAAAAAATAAATAATAGGTAACAAAGTGCCGATCAAAATGATAAATACTATAAAAATAGGCGACTTTACAATTTTATTAATACGTGACATTAATTGAGCCTACCATAAACACATGGTATGTTACGATTGAATTAAATTTATATGGCAACTTTGATAAAAAATGCAAACGTACCAAAACAATATAAATCTGAAGTTTTGAACATCGCACGTCTAAATGACCGTGTTTGGGAATTCACTTTTAGGCATATAAATCCGCCAATTTTAAATTTTGAACCTGGTCAATTTATCTCACTCAAAGTATCACCAATGGCGTATCGAACATATTCAATAGCATCAGACTATAAAAACAAGGAACAATTAAAGATAATTGTTACAGCTGCACACGAAGGCGTCGGTTCAAATTATTTGCGTCAGCTCAAAATAGGTGACGAAGTAAACTTTATTGGACCAGCTGGAATGCTTAGACTAAAAAACACTGCAGTTCCTCAAATTAATTTTTTTGCTACAGGCACTGGCCTTGCGCCATTTATACCGATGTTACATAAGCTTTCTGACATAACCTATGAAGGTTCTATAAACTTATTTTTTGGAGTTCGAAATAGCACCGAAATGTTTTATGCCGAAGAAATCCGCAAAATTGGAACAATCCTCAAAAATTTTGTTTGCAAAGTATATTTTTCGCAGCCACAGCAAGATGAAACTTTTCCATATAATGCAGGACGAATAACTTTAGCAATCTCAGATACAAGCAAATTTGATAATCATGCGCATTATTATTTGTGCGGTCATCCAGCAATGGTCGACGAATGCGAAAAAACTCTTTGGGCAAATAAAATTCCAGAACAAAATATAATTTTTGAAAAGTTCACACGAAGCATTAAGTGAAAAAATACATTTATTCTTTAGCATTAATCGCTCTTATAGTTGAAGCCATCTTTATCTATAAATACTTTCATAAAAAAAGCGAGTTAAATCAAACACATTATCAATCAAAAACAGAAGTCATAGATCAAAGCATTCAAAACCGAAAACCACAAAAACCCGCTAAAACCAAAACATTTATAACAAACACAAGCCAAATATTTGAACAACAACCGCAAGTTCAAACTAACGACTCATTCACAATAACTTCAACCGGTGACATTATGCTTGGCCGTGCTGTAAACATAAAAACAATTGAGCATAAAGATTTTAGTTGGGCTTTCAAAAATATTTCTGAAACCTTAAAAGATAGCGACTTAACATTTATTAATTTAGAAAATCCATTATTTGAAAACTGCCCTTCAAAAAATACCGGCATGATTTTTTGTGCGTCTGAAAAGCATACACAAGGTCTGCTTTTGGCAGGAATTGATGCTGCAAGTTTATCCAACAACCACACATTTAATTATGGCGAAAAAGGAATCTCCGACACAATAAAAATTTTAGAAGATGCAGATATTGTTCCGGTAGGAATGGAAAATCCAAAATACATCACAAAAAATGGCGTCAAAATTGCACTTTTAGCTTACAACCAAATTGAATGCACTCAAAAACGCCCTGATTGCATTGATTCAACAAAAATCAAAAATGAGATTGCAATCACAAAACAAAACTCAGAATTTGTGGTGATAATGTTTCACTGGGGAGTCGAATATCAAGCAAAACCTACACAGAACCAAATCGATATTGCATATCAAGCAATCAACGACGGGGCAGATATGATTTTGGGAAACCATCCGCATTGGATTCAACCACTCGAAATCTACAAAGATAAACTAATCGTTTATTCTCATGGAAACACAATTTTTGACCAAATGTGGTCAAAAAAAACTCGTGAAGGAATAATCGTTAAAACAACAATAGATAAAGCTTCAAAAAAAATTGAAGCAATCAATATATATCCAACGTTAATTGAAGATTTTGGACAACCACACATTTTGAAAAATAATTCGAATGAATATAAAAATCAAATCGAGTATCTAAAAGAAATCAGTCTATAACCTTTTTATTTTTGGATTCATACTCTCCATAAAGTTGCCCGCAAGCACCATCAATGTCTAAACCAAAACTTTGTCGCAAAGTATTTTTAACACCATGATTAGTCAAGATTGACATAAATTTATTCACGGAGGAATCTTCAGGTTTTTGATAAGTTTCTAAAGTTGAACCTGGATGAAATCTAATCAAATTAACATGATAAAGATAACTCTTTGAACCTTGTCCTTTTATAAGATCAGCAAGAGCTTCTGCATGTTTTGGAGAATCATTAACGCCTTTTAATAAAATATAAGCAATAAAAACACGATTATTTGTTTCGACAACATATTTATTAATCGTCTGCATTACAGATTCTATCGGATAAGATTGATTAACCGGCATGATCGATAAACGCTCTTCATTAAAAGGCGAGTGAAGCGAAAAAGCCAAATTCATCTGCGGATATTCTTTAATCAATCTCTCAATACCAGGAATAATTCCAACCGTCGAAACACTAATCCGCCTTGGGCTCATCGCAAAAAAATCTTCATGCGTTAAAATTTTTAATGCATCAAAAAGATGCGGATTCGAAAACGGTTCTCCCATTCCCATAAAAACAATGCTATCGATTGGCAAACCCTTTTGTAAAAAATACAAAACTTGGTCAGTGATTTCTTCGGCCGTAAGATTTTTTTTGAAACCAACTGCACCAGTCGCACAAAATGTACAACCCAATGCACAACCCGACTGGCTCGAAACACACAATGAATAATGAACATGTTTTCTATTGGCATTCGGCAAATAAGTCATTCGCACGGCTTCAATCTTTTGATCTCCTTCTTTAGTAGAAAACAAAACCTTGTGAGATTGCTGACCAATAGATTCACGTGCAATGGTCAAAGATAACGTATCGCCAACGGTTTCTTCTAGTTTTTCTCTAGAAAAAATAGGCAAGGTACTAATATCCGAAAACTTAGATATATGTTTTTTGTAAATCGCCTCAGCGATCTGATCCAAACGAAACCTAGGCACAGAATCGCCCAACACATTTTGGATTTTTGTAATTTTAGGGTTGAAATCGTGCATTTGTCCCATCATTTTAACTCATTATAGGTTAAGACTGCTACTTTTAAAAAACACACGCCAAGACAGCAAAAAGCGGCGGAATAAGGAGAAAAAAATGAGAAAATTCAAAAAAGTAATTTTGTCTGTAGTGGCAATGTTGATTTCGTTTCTAGTCTACAAAGCCTGTTTGGCACAAGATAACAACATTTGGTTACCGCTGGTTTCAAGTTTGGATCCGGCCTCGATCCCAACGCCAATTGTAATCACACCCACCCCCATGCCAACCGTAACATGGTGGGAAATCGATGGGAAAGACTGCAAAAATTGTTTTCTGTTCGGGGACTGGAACATCTGGTCTGCAGCCGTCGACTGCAATAGTCCTCAACCGATGTATCTCAGATTTAAGGGTGATTACTACCCTTTAAACTGGGAAAACATCGACAGAATCCCCGCAGTTGGCCTTTGGCATCCACAGGAAGAATGCTTCTACACAGTCTCGATGAAATCGAGCTGGGGAGCAACAACCTCAGGTGCAAACGACCCCAAAAACTACGTATTCACCGGATATCAATAATCATCTAAACTAACACCGCCGCCGCACCGACAGGTCTAAAATGTTAATCATTTGGATGCAATCGCATTCAAAAAAATGAAAAACACTTTTAGACCTGTCGAGAATTCCATATAAAAATACATTATTAGTAGACTAAATTTGATTGGAGATTATTTGTGTAAAACCAGATAGTAGTTAAAGCTATTACTTACCCTTAAAACCTCTGCGGTAAGGATTCATAACATTATGCATTAACCATGATGCACCTTGAGGAATTCCTAAGAACTTAGTTTCACTTAGAGGTGCTGTCTCAATAATTGCATTGCTTGGGACCCTGATTACAGCCTGAGATTTACGTGCAGCCGAAGCTCCATAGGCTAAAAATAAATCTGATAAACCATTTGGATTAAGTTCTTGCAAACTGCCATGTGCATGTTCGCTATTTCCGTCCCAGCTATGTAGTTCAATACCTGAAAACTCTGGTGCGCTAGGATCTTCCATAATTCTGCGAAGAGTCTCAAATGCTGTTCCATCCATATTGCGGCTATCCATACTTTGCTGAACATGTGAAATATCACCAGAAGCAACAACTTTTAAATATGGCTTATCTCTTTGAATAGTTTTTACAAACTCAATCCATTCGCTTGGACTTTGCATCCAATGTGAAATTTCGACGGATAAGTATGCTTTCTTCAATAATTGATTACGATTCAAACCATCATAAATTTCAGTTAATAATTGTGGCGACTTACTAATTTGCTCAGAATGAACCCTAATACCAAAACGCATTCGATGAATGGCGTTTCCAATATCATGCCAATGCAACAAAGTATTATTCAACATCGCTGATTGTTCTTCCTGATCTTTAACACAAAGCAAATGCCAACCTAAGGTTTTAGCTAAGTTTCCAATTGTACTCATACCATCTCGTGGAAAATTTGATGCCGTTTTAACTGAAGAACTAGCTAAATCACCAAGAGTTGATATATCTGGCATATCAAAACTTGTTGGTACTAATGAATTACCGTCACGCATAAACGTAGTCCAACCCATTGCATAATTAGGCTCAAACAAACGGCTACCCAAAACGCTCAAACCAATTTGTGGATCTTTTATCCCTTGTTTGTGTAGGTTTTTCGCAAGAGATTCACGAATTTTATAAAAAGCTTGAGTTGTCCGTTTTGTAGATAATTCAACAAATCCAGCAGCACCTTCAATCGCAGCTAATCCATCAACAAACGATCCGCTATTAAATTCGATATATGGATATTGATATTGACCTTGTTCCGATAAATCGGATTCAATTGGAAATTGCTCAGACATAAGTTATGCCTGACATTATAGCAAAGAGATCAATAAATGGTAAGAATAGTAGGATAACCGCTTCCGTGAATCCCGCATTATATGTATAATAATGAGAGTCATTATCAGGTTGTTTTACGAGCACATCTTAAAGCTCAAAACAGCCAAAATCTTTGGTCCAGTAGCTCAGTGGTTAGAGCATTCCGATTTTTAATCGGAAGTGTCGGTGGTAAATTAGCAATATAAATGTTTTACGTTTATATTTTAAAAAGTGAAAAGTTCGACAAATTCTATATCGGATACACATCGAATCTAGAAGATCGAATAAACCGCCACAAACATGGAAGATCGAAGTATACTAGCTCTATATTGCCTGTAGATTTAATATATTTCGAAACTTTTGAAACAAAGTCGTTGGCACTAAAACGTGAAAAGGAAATCAAGCGTTATAAAAGCCACAAATATATTCAAAAGCTAATCGAAAGACCTTATTAATGGTCCAGTAGCTCAGTGGTTAGAGCACCTGCCTTTTAAGCAGGGTGTCGGTGGTTCAAGTCCACCCTGGATCACCATTTTTTAAATTCACAAATATACTCAGTGGTTAGAGCATCCCGATTTTTAATCGGGAGTGTCGGTGGTTCAAGTCCAACTTGGATAGCCACTCTGAATTTCACTTTCTTTATCGAATATAGAATCTCAAACGTTATGATTCGAATGGAGCAGCCGTTTCAATGCTTAATCAAACGGATTACGATGAAAGGTAGAATGAAATAAAGAGAATCAGAATATATCTTTACTTTTCTGTATCTACAACCGCCCTAAAACAGCTTTCCGCAGATATCCCATAGTACTTGACGCGCTAGACAAAGCACGATACACTCACCAGTCACTAAACAGACACTGCGTCTGTAAAGATGATAAAAGAAACTAGGAGATTTAACATGAAAAGGACAATCCTCGGTGGGAAAACGGATGATGAAATTGACGAAACCACACACGCAGAAGAAAGGAATCAGGAAAACGAAGGACTAGGAGGATGTATGTGGCTACTATTGGCCGTAGCAATAGTATTAGGTGCGTTTTTCATCTATGTCAGTGCAATTATTTGCACAGGCGGAGGTTGCTAAACTCACTAAGCTTGGATAGCTCAAATTTCACAAAAGTTTGACTATCCAAGCTATTTTTTTTATTCATTAACTTTCCAAAAACCATTTTAATATACCTTCAAAAGCCTTTACCCTTATAATATGCAACAAAAAGAACAACAACAGATAATAGCCATTGGAATTTTTACAATATCAATTTTGTCATTAGGCAAAGGGCTTGGAAATTTAGACACTGGCATAGGAATTTTAGATGGCTTCATAATTGCAATCGGCGCAATTATAAGCATTTATCTTTTTTTAAAGACAAAAAAATAACCTAATGTTTCTCAAAAATGCGTTATTAATAGGTTCAAACTTTATTCCATTATTTGGCGTGTTGTTTTGGGATTGGACAATCGAATCAATCCTCTTTTTTTATTAGTGTGAAACTTTAATAATCGGGCTTTTTTCAATACTAAAAATATGTTTTGCCAGATTTCATACTGAAGGAAAACCAAACTGGATTGTCACAAGAATGGGAATTTGTGCACCCAAAGCGGATGAATTAAGCCCAGAAAACGTGCATAAGTATTCTAAATAGCCAACAATGACCAAACTACACTATCAATTTGAGATTTGATTATAGGAATGTCCTCAATATCTAAATCTTTACTCATCGCTAAATTTTCTGACCATGCACCTAATATTCCTGCATTAATAGTCAAAAGATCAGGGTCATTCATAAATGCTTGTCTATAAGCTTGAGCATTAAAATTATTAGCGAAAAAAAATAAATCTCTCGAAACATAACCATCAAATAAGGTTTGAACCGGTGATCCTGAAATACTTGTAAGCAAATCTTTAGTATTAGAACCTGGTTTTAAGCTTGGCATTCCCATTATGTTGAAATCAAATTGTTTGTTTTGCACAAAATAATTATTAAGATAATAAGAAATTACAGATGCTTTTTTCTCAAGTGCAACAGTTGATTTCATCACATGGTGCAATGTTGAAATAAAAATAGGGGAAACAAAGTTAAAACCATTGTATTCAAACATCGAAATAAAATGCAAAGGAATAAAGCTTTCTGAACCCAACTGTTGTCTTACAATACCCAATTTAAAAGAATCGCCAATACCTAATTTTTCGACTCCTTTTTTAAGGTTACGAATACAATCGGGTGAAACAAGATATCTCTTAACACTCATAGGTAAAATATACGGATTTGCACTAATATTTTGTGGCGAATAATCTAAAAGATCTCTTTTAGCTCCAAGCAGAGCTAATTTTTCAGTCTCATCCAAACCGATTTCTATTAAATCGACACCATTAAGTGTAAGCTGTTCGTCCCGAACTATTGATTCTGATAATAATGCATCTGTCATAACCTGGCATTTTAATTCAGATACAAAAATAATCCAATACAATAAATCTTTACCAGACATATAAAATACCCCATACTAAAGTAATGGATAATAAAAATGTTACAAACCAAACAGATGCCCCTCAATTTCAATCAAGACTAAAAGAAACCCAAACATGGTTAATAATCTTGATCTCGTTTGTTTTAGGACTAATCGCTAGTCCTGTTTTATTTAGATCAGGATATTCAACAGATCTCAACAGCAATACGAATCCAGAAATAATTCCAGAAAAGCAAACTGAAACCATCGATACAAAAGTAAATAATACCCAAAAAAGAGGAGTAGGGCTCGCATATACAACAGAATGCAATCTAAAAGTAATAATTCCAGAAAATTGGTCAGCACTTAGCGCTGATGGAACGACATCAGCAAATTTAAGTTTAAAATCTAAGACGCAAGAAAATTTTAAAGAATGTGGGGTTTTTCGTTCACCAGACTACAAGACTATTAATTCAGAGATGAATGAAGGTGTAATCCTAGGTATTGCAAAGATAAAATTAGGAACAGAGTCCTATCATGGAACAGTAATTAACTCAATTGAGGACTATATAACTGAACTAGAACTCGTACAGGACCCAATTGTTAAGGTTCAAAATCTTTCAAGCAAAACAATAGGTAACTATACTGGTCAATATTTCGAATATGCTGGTTATAAAAATTCATCTAATTTTGTAGTCCTTGCTAATGATTCCATCTATATTTTTAACTGGGATGCTGACTATAAAGGCGAATATAAAAATGATATTGAAATAATTGTTGGTAATTCAATAATCCAACCTCAAGGCGAATAATCGATAGAACAAATCATGAAGATCTAGTCGTTCTTGTTGAAGGTTGGCCACGAACTCGTTCTTTATTACCAAAGCCAGGTTGCTCGGTAGAAGCTTTTGCCTGAGTTTCTTGTGTCGATTTTTGCCGCCAGTATACCTCACCAAAAATGCTTATTAACAAAATGAGTGAAGAAGTTACCAGTGTTATTAGCTTTATATTTTTCATAAAGATGATTAAATCAACTCGAACTGAAAAAAAGCTTTGAGAAACAAATCAATGAATATTTACCAGAAAGAGGCTTATTTGGTGCATACGTTAAATTGCTTTCAAAATCTTAACAATTACCGACTTGCCAACGCATCATTACAATTTAAAAAATAGGTATATAATGTTGATCAAAATAATCGCTCCAATTTAGTTCTCAGCATATGCAAGAATTATTAAATAACTTAAAACACAACTGGAAATCAGGTATTACAGTATCACTAGTATCTATTCCTTTATCAGTTTCATTAGCAGTTGCCTCACAAACGTCACCAATTGCTGGTATTATTACAGCAATTTGGGCTGGATTAATTGCCTCAATCTTTGGTGGAAGCAATTTTAATATTGTAGGCCCAACAGGTGCACTTTCTGGAATTCTAGCGACATTTGCAATAACAAATGGAGCTGAAGCACTTCCAACCTTATCGATTGTTACAGGTTTAATGATATTGGTAGCGTATTTATTAAAGCTGGAGAAATACCTTGTTTTTGTACCTGCAAGTACAATACATGGATTCACACTTGGAGTAGCATTCATTATTGCACTAAACCAATTTAACTCAGCCTTTGGCATTAATGGTATAAAAACTCATGAAAATTTAATAGCAAACATGGAGGAATCCTTTAAAAATTTGCATCTTATTGATTTACCAACAGCAGCCATCTTTTTTATCTTTTTATCGCTATTAATTTTTTGGCCAAAAATTTCTAAGCAAATTCCTGGTGCGATTATATTAGCACCTGTAGGAATTTTGCTAGGATACTTATCAACTACACATCAAATACCTATTCAAACACAAACCTTAGGAATGCGCTTTCAAGACATAAATCCACAATTATTTATGCCATGGAGCTTTAAATTAAGTTATGAAATTTTCACAACGGCACTGGTCGTTTCATTCGTAGCAATACTTGAAACAATGATATCCGCCAAAATTGCCGATGGTATGACCAAAACCAAACATAGCAAAAGAAAAGAAATGTTTGGCCTAGGTCTTGCAAATCTAGTTTGCGGGGCAATGGGAGGAATCCCTGCAACCGCTGCACTTGCTAGAACTTCTCTAAATATAAAATCAGGCGCAACAAATAAAATATCAGCAACAATAAGTAGTTTATCGATTATTGTTATATCTTTTATATTTTTAACATCTTTTAAATTTATCCCAATGGCAGTAATTGCTGCCATCCTCGTTAATGTTGCGATCAAAATGATTGAAACCGAACACTTTAACAAGATGTTTGCAGAAGATAAAAAATCATTCATTGTTAGTCTTTTGGTTGCTTTTATAACGGTTTACGAAGACCCAATTGTCGGAATTTTATTTGGAGTAACAATATCATTATTGATATTTGTAGAAAAATTATCAAAAGGTCAATACGAACTCATAATAAACGATACAAACAAAGCAATGACAAAAAAATACGAAGGAGAAGGTGATGAGGGTCAAGATCTTGTTGAAATACCAGCCGATACTCTTGTATACACTTTTAAAGGTCAACTTGCGTATGTAAACGGCCAAGCTCATCTGCTACGATTTGAAACAGGATTTAAGAAACCATTTAAAAATATTATATTTAGATTCAGAGGCGTATATTTTATTGATCTAGATGGCATCGAAATTTTTGATGAAATCGTTGAACATTTACTTGCGGACGGGAAAAAAGTATTAGTATCAGGCGTTAGTCCAATCATTGAACCATTATTAGAAACTTCAAAAGTTTATAAAGAACTTAAAGCTAAAAATCTAACTTTTGAAAAAGGCAGTAATGCATTAAAAGCACTAGGCTATAATTTATAAAAGCAAAAACACAGAAAAGGGTTGACTCTGACACTCGCAAAGCTAATGATATATTAATATGAAAAAATTTATCTTGCTTACCAGTTTGATTCTATGTTTAGGATTCCTTTTTAAACCGATCGCAAAAGCTCAAGCAGCGACATGGAATTATCCAAACGATTTTTCTGGACTCACAATACAAGGAGCAATAGACTCATCAAAAGTTTTAACAAATGACACAATCAAAATAGCACCAAATACATATAATGAAAGCTTAATTATAAATAAAGCAGTCACATTAGAAGGTGCCACATATAACTCAGCTGATCCAACAAAAAATACAACAATAATTAATGGCTCAAGTTCAAGCAATGCACTAACAATTAGTGCAACAGGAACAGTAATCAGGGGCTTGGTTATTGCCGGCGGTAATGATGGTATATCTGTAAGCACAACTTTTACCGCAGAATATAACTATCTTAGAGACAACGGAAAAGACTTAATAGGTTGCGAACCTGGATGCGGAGGCACGATTCGTGGCAATGTTTTTACAAACTCTGGTGACGATGGTATCGACATTGATGGCTTAAATAAAAATCTTTTAGTCGAAAACAATAAAATTAGAAATAGCGGCCAAGATGGAATAGAACAAAGATTTTTTGAATATACAACTGCAGCTACAATGACCATTAGAAACAATACATTTGAGCGTAGTGGCCAAAACGGTATTCAATTTTTAGAATATTCACAATACACAACTCCAAAAACAACCGTTTATGTAGATCGAAACTTATTTAACGCAAACGCATATGTTGGTATCGCAATTAGCCCAGAAACGGAAACTTCAGAAAAATTTAGTGCAGCAACACTTGATGAAAAAGTCAGAATCTTTAATAACACATTTTATGGCGGTCAATACGGAATAACAGGAAGTGGAAGAAGACCATCTCCAAACACAACAGGTGATGGAGTAATCATTGCTAATAATATATTTTCAAACATTTCTGTTTTAGCTTATAAATACACGACGGCTTCAACTGCAAATACTTCTGTTTCAAATTCATTGTTTTTCGGAAACACTGCAAATTACACACCAGCATCATTTATTAGTGAAACAAATATCTTAAAAGTTGACCCTCAATTTAATAACGCATCTACAGGTGACTTCTCACTAAAAAGCACATCACCAGCAATCGACAAAGGTGCAAAAACTTTAACAATGAATGGTGAAACTTTTAATATTTCATTCACAGGTACAGCACCAGAAATGGGTTACCTCGAATATGGTGGTACACCAACACCAACACCAACTCCTACGCCAAGTCCAACTCCAACCGTAGTGCCAACGCCTACACCAACACCAAGTCCGACACCAACTCCAAGTAATGCTTCATTAATCAACTTTGCAATAATTGGAGATTTTGGAGATGGAAGCTCAAACGAATTAGCCGTTGCAAAATGGTTAAACAATATGAACCCTGATTTTATCGCAACAGTTGGAGATAATAATTATCCATTAGGCTCAATGGCAACAATGGAAAGCTACGTAGGAGCATACTACAAATCATTTATCTATCCATTTGTCGGAACCGCAACAACAAAATCAGGTATCACACCAGCTCCAACAACAAATTACAATAGATTTTGGCCAACATTAGGAAACCATGATTGGGACGGATTAACAAAAAGTGGAACAACAGTTACTGGACCACATTTTGATTACTTTGATTTGCCAGGTAACGAGCGCTATTACGATATTGTAAGAGGACCAGTGCATATGTTCATGATTGATAGCGATGGAAGAGAACCAGACGGATACAAACAAGATTCAGTCCAAGCAATGTGGTTAAAAAATAAACTTGCAGCCTCAACTTCACCATGGAAAATAGTCATGTTCCACCATACGCCATACAACACAACTTCACAACATGGGCCAAGTACATATATGCAATGGCCATTTAAAGAATGGGGAGCAAATGCAGTAATTGCTGGTCACAATCATGTTTATGAAAGACATGACAAAGCGGGTGTTCCATATATCACAAACGGATTAGGCGGAGCAGGTATTTATTCATTTAGCACACAACCAGATGCTGACAGCAAATTTAGATACAACGCAGGACCAGCAGCAGTTATAGTAACTGCAGACAATCAATCAATTGCATTCAAGTTGCAAACGCCAACTTCAACTACAATTCTTGACCAAGTTACATTAACAAAATCAGGTACACCGACTCCAACACCAACTCCAACAGTTATCCCAACGACAACAATAACACCGACACCAACTGTTACGATAACTCCAACGATTACACCAACACCAACACCAATACCAAGTGGCACAGTTACAAACAGAGATATATTATTCCAACCAACAGCTGAAGATTTCTTGAATCCTGAACGCGGTTTTTATAATGATAAAAACTTAACTGCTTCATCAGATTATTCTTCAGTAAGAGCAAATGGATCAACATTAGTTCATACATATATTAGGCTTGATAATTACAAAACCACGGATTTACCTAGTACACTGTTGACTGACATTGATGGCGGATTTACAAAACTAAGAAGCGCAAAAATCAAAACTATTTTAAGATTCACATATAATTTTGATGAGACTTCTACAGATGCATCCGCCGCATGGATTGCAAAGCACTTAGCACAATTAAAACCAATTCTAGAAAAGAATAAAGATGTCATTTATATGGTTCAAGCTGGTTTTGTAGGAGCTTGGGGTGAATGGCATTCTTCAACAAACTTTAATACTGGAATTGACGGAAACGGTGCAGATTTTACAACACTCAAACCAATTTTTGATGGAATACTCAATGCAGTTCCTTCAAACAGATTCACTGCACTAAGATATGCTGCATTTCATAAAGGATTAATCTCACCATCAGAAATTACATCTTCAAATGCATTCAATGGTTCTCCACTTTCAAGAACCGGTTTTCACAATGATTGTTTTGCATCAGATAAAACTGACGGTGGAACTTATAATGTTACAGGTCAAACACCTCAACAGGTTAAAGACTATATGGCAAATCAAACTAGATATGTGCCGATGACTGGAGAAAGCTGTGCTTATTCAGCAACTTATTCAACCTGTTCAGTAGCACTTGCAGATCTAAAATATATGCACTGGACTGCCTTAAGTAATGATTGGGAACCAACTGTTTTGTCAGCATTAAAGACTCAAGGTTGCTATAACGATATTCATAAAAACTTAGGCTACCGTTTTGTACTTAACAAAATTACCGTTCCAAATGTTTTACCTACAAATTCATCGTTTAATTTTCATGCAGAAATTAAAAACGAAGGGTATGCTCCGATGTATAACGAAAGACCTACATATTTAGTTTTTGAAAACAAACAAACAGGTGTGAAAACTACAATAAAAGTAGATGGATTTGATCCTAGAAGATGGCTTCCAACAAAAGATATTGCAACTAATATAATTGATGCAAATGTATCAACCGCAAATTTAGCAATTGGTTCATACAAAGTATATTTATGGCTGCCTGATGCTAGTTCAAGTATTCAAAACACACCTGAATATGCGGTAAGACTTGCTAATGCAAATATTTGGAATGCAACCACAGGTTATAACTATTTATTTGATACAGATGTCGCCAATATTACAGTCACTGCAACGCCAACTCCAACTGTTACAGTTGCTCCTTTGCAAGGCGATGCGAATGGTGATAATAAAGTCGATAATTTAGATTTTGATTATTGGTTTGAATTTTATAACACAACAACAATAAACGGAGCTAAAGAAGGGGACTTTAATGGAGATGGAAAAAATGACGGTATTGATTATTCAATCTGGTTAAATAATTACGGAAAAACACAAATTACTCAATCTATGGAAATAAATAACACCGATTATGCATTTAGTTTCAGGGAGGCAAAATAATGGAAAACATACTAAACAAAATCAAATCTCCTTTATTTTTTATTTCATTCACCGTATTAATTTTTTTGGTAACTTTTGTATTCTACCGAAATTATTATTTTTACAATTCAGTAAAAGGAACAACAATCGGTGCGCCAACTAGCTTATCAATAGTTCCAAACAATACAACATTAAGTGTAAGTAAAAAGTTTGAGATTTGGGCAAACGCTGGAAACAAAATCTCTTTTATACGAGGTGTAATTACATTTGATACAAACCAACTTAAAATGGATTCTGTACTAACCCCAACAAGTACTCTGAATAGAATTATCGACGAAACAACGATTGATAGAGCGAACACTACCGGTAAATTTGTATTTGTTTTAGGTGTAGAACCGACATCTGTTGCCAGCAAACCATCTGGCAACTTTAAGATTGGAGATATTTATTTTTCCCCAAAGAATCTAACCTCAACACAAGTAAACTGGGACAAAATAGATTACCAAATTGTTTACGAAGATCTTTCAATTGCACAAGCTACATTTTCAGATTCTGTAATCGCCGCAGTCATTACAACTCCAACATTAACACCAACACCTACGGCTACTCCAACAGCGACGCCGACACCGACGGCAACTATGACACCAACGCCTACATCGACACCAACAGCAACGCCTACGCCAACTCCGACGGTAACAGCGACTCCAAAACCAACGATTACACCAACACCAACACCGACTCCGACACTTACGGCAACGCCAACTCCTACTCCAACAGTAGTGCCAACAACGAGTGGTAATTTGCAGATTTCACCAAGTGATGACGTTAGAATTGAAAGCTCATCACCTGACAAAAATCATAATGCGGGATATTCACTAAGAGTTGACGCAAGTACTGGTGCAAACGAAAATTTTCTTCTTAAGTTTAATGTTCAAAATTTAGGACAAAAAACAATCAAAAAAGCTACTATTAGACTTTATTCAAAATACTCTAGCTCAAAAGGTGGAGATTTATATAAAGTAACAAATGATTGGACAGAACCAAAAGTTACATGGAATACAGCTCCAGCATCACAAGGTTCGCCTGTGGCTTCAGTCGGTGCTATCAGTGCAAATAAATGGATTGACTTTGATGTTACTTCGATAATCAAAGCAGATGGTATCTATAGCTTTAGAGGATCATCAACATCGACAAGTGCTGCGCACTATTATTCAAGAGAAGGAACTTCAACTTATAAACCATATTTATATATAGAATTTAATTAATATTTAAATACCTAGATTCAAAGCGCTACCAAAGTGTGTAGCGTTTTGAATCTCTTGGATAGTAGATTGAAATCCTACTCTCTTTAGATAGTAGGGTTTGAAACTATAAAAAAAAGCGACAATAAAATGTCGCTTTTTTTGTTTTAATTTAAATTAAAATTTTATTTAGTAATCTTGATAGAAGTTAAAATTTTAAGAACGGTAGGTTCATCAGGATTCCAACCTTCATAACCATCAATATCGATCGTATATGTAACGCCATCCAAAGCAGTTACTAGAACGTATGAATCATATTTCATTTTAGTTTTTACTGGGTCACCATAAAAAATAGTCCATCTTAAATCACCAGATTTTAGAATGTCAGTTTCCGTAAAACCTTTTGCTTCAACCATATTGATAATATCATCCATAGTTTCTTTGTGTTCTGTAATTGAGATTATATTATCATCGTCACCATAAATTATCTTTGTACTAGTTTCGTTTGCCATAACCATATTAGGATTGATCGCATCTTTGGCTTCGCCAACCTTCATCACATTTCCTGGATACGAAAAAGAAAGTTTGCCTGATTCATAATATTTATCATCACCCAACATTGATTCACCAGTGCTTGGATTGTTGTTACCAATTTGTCTAATGCCACCAAGCTCTTTGTTTTTCAAGATGAAGGCAGCGGAAGCAATGATTATAACGAATGTTATTAAGACGGCAAGAATTGTTTTGTTCATATATACAGTGTAACTAATTATTGATGGTGTGCAAACCTGAAAAAAAAGGGTCTGACCCGTTTTATGAACTGTTAATATTAAAAACTATGCGAGTTTGCGATATCGACATTTGTACAAAGACATACCCTAGAGCTAAAAGTTAATTAAATTTTAATAAAATGGGTCAGACCCGTTTTTCTTTTATATGTTTTGGTAAGATTTAACTTACAATGATGCATCAAGGCACAGAATTTCAAAAAAAAGTCTGGGAAGCACTAAAAACTATCCCTCAAGGGAGCGTAATCACATACAAAGAACTAGCAATCATGATTGGGAAACCAAAAGCAATAAGAGCAGTAGCTAATGCAGTAGGAAAAAACCCCTATGCACCACAAGTACCATGTCACAGAGTAATTAGAAGCGATGGAAAAATAGGTGGCTACTCAGGGGTAGGTGGAGTACAAAAAAAACTTGAACTCCTAAAAAATGAAGGCGTTGACATCAAACAATTTAAATAACAAGCCGAACTAAATAATATGCCTAACTATTAATGTATAATCGATGGTATGGGGACTGAGCTAGCTCTTTTTATTGTATTTGTTATCTGTTTATTCACATTCCTAATAATCGACCTCGGTATTTTTCAAACTAAAGCACATAAAATCTCATTTAAAACCGCATTATTTCGCACAATATTATTGTTTGTCGCTGCACTACTTTTTGCAGTATTAATATATTTATTCGACAGCAAAACAAAATCATTTGAATTCATGTCAGCATATTTAACAGAAGAAGCACTATCAATCGATAACTTATTTGTTATTTTGCTTATCTTTAAATTTTTCAAACTAGATAAAAAGTACTATCACCGAGTTCTCTTTTGGGGAATTTTAGGTGCTATGATCTTTAGAGCAATTTTTATCGGCCTTGGAGCTGTTATTTTATCGCATTTTCATTTTGCTCTATATGTTTTAGGCGGAATTTTAATTTACACCTCAATTAAATTATTTCTTAGCAAAGGCAAAGATGAAAAACAAAATTTTAATGAAAGCAAATCACTTAATCTATTAGAACAGTATCTCCCGATATCAAAAGGGGACCACCACGGAAAATTTATTCATAGAGCTAACGGCAAATTCGCATTCACAACCTTATTTTTAACTTTATGTATGATTGAAATTACTGATATTTTGTTTGCAATCGATTCAATTCCAGCGGTACTATCAATCTCTCAAGATATCTTTGTCGTGTTTACTTCAAATATTTTCGCGATACTGGGATTAAGATCTTTATTCTTTTTATTCGAAGGGCTAATATCCAAATTAAAATACTTACAAACTGGATTAGCGTTTATTCTACTTTTTATCGGATTGAAAATGGTTGCTGGGATTTTTGCTATTGAAATCAACTCCGTAATTTCTTTTTTAATAATACTTTTTATAATGTCTGGAGCAATTGCTGCTAGTTTAATATCTGATAAATTAATCTCACAGAACAGGCTGTGAAATTAATTTAATCAAAACTATTATTTTATAAGACTTGGCGCAATCAATACATATAAAACTAAGCCATTTTTATATTCAAGAGCAAATTCATCACCTTCAGCTAAATTATATTTTTCTTTTGGAATATATAATGATGACAAAACGCCATTTTCTTTTACCATGCTAACATCACTTGAAAGGACTTCAGTGACACTCCCATCTGCATGTCGTACACTTATCTGATTTACTTTAAATCTTGCATCATCCTCAAATTCTATATTAGGATCAATATCAGTTCCTGCAGAATTCTTTTTTACACGCATTGTAAAAGGTGTTACACGTACCTTCTGCACACCATCAATCAAAAGACCATCAATACTTCCACCAAAGCCAAAGCGATAATCACCAACAAGCTCTTTTACTCGTGTAGCAGGGTCATTTAAATCTACTTTAGATGCAACTAGATACAAATCATCTCTTAATGAATTAACCGCTTTACTTGTTACTGAATTATCAGCTTGAGCTGCGTTAACTTCAAAATATCCCGGGAAATATGATAAAACATCAGCCAATGCAGCTTGTCTACCAGCTTCATCTTTACTAAAACCAGCTAAAACTTTAGAAGCTAAAACTGCAGCTGTATGCTCTGATAATAATTGTGCTTGGTCAATATTTACAAGTCCAAGTGCATATAATGCATTTAAAACTTGTCTATCTTTTGAAGGCAAAGTTGTAATACCCCATTTTCGGTCAACTTTTAACTGGCTCGATAAAGCCTCATTTCCATCAACTTCTAAACTTGCTCTTGGATACGAAGTATTTAATATTTCAAAAATGTCTGATGCTGCCTCATATGTAAAAGGAGCAGAAGACCTGTCTGACGCTGTTTTTCTTGCTTCGTTACCAAAACCCCAAATTGATGCAAAAAGCTCATTAGACAATATCGGTGGCATTTTAGCTGTATCAGAAAATTTAGTGTAAAAAACATTCAAATATTCCGGTACACCATTTGTATCTGAATCAACCAATTGTGCAGCTCCTGAATTCAACAATCTTGGATCTCCAGCATAGATTGAAAAATTTTTGATACCTTTAAAGATTGGATTATCCGTAGGTAATAAACTATTAACAATCTTTGCGTGTTCTACACCACTTGCAAAAGTTAATTCTAAAGTTTTAGCCTCATCAACTGTGAATGGCCTAACAACATTAATATTTTCAACAGGAATAGATAAGTCGCCATAAGTTTTAGTAACGGCATCCTTTACAACCTCAGCTGGAGCTTTGGATGCTTCTACCAAAGGCAAATAAACACGAAAAGGGCTACTAGATTCGCTAGTTTCACTATTGGCATTATTAGGCTGAATATCTTGCGAATAAGCTTGGAATGGAGTTAATACGACTGATACCGCAAACATTGCAGCTGCTGTTTTTTTCCCTAGAAACATTTGTTCAGCCTCAAACAATTGTTGTTCTTCGACATATTGTTGATAAGAATCAACAGAATTAAGATCACTAGATCCATCCATAAAATTTTCCATATTTAAAATTCGAATTAAAAACTTAGTTACAAAAAGTAACTTGAGTAAGTCTAAAGTAAAAAAGATAAAAGGCAAGGGGATACTTTGTTATTTTTATGAAAGGCTTTTAGATTCTTTTTGGATAACTTTCCAGTGATATACGTAAAGAGGCAAACCGATAATTATCATTGCAATTGCATTTGAAGCTGTTCTCTGTCTTGATCTTGATTGCTCACGTTCTGCGGTGAGTTTTGCTTGTTCTACATCATACTGAGATTGCTCATCTTTTAGCGGTGCAGCGTAATACTCAAATTTGTCTGCATCCTTAAACACAAATGCTTTTAAACCAAGATCGATTAATTGCACGGAAGCAATTACGCAAATGATAAGTGCGATAAAAGAAACTAAATACAAATAGGTAAGTCTAAGATTAAAATTCATAATTAATAGAATGTTAGCACAATAGTTTTATAGATGCTTCCAATAATATTCGAGCTTTGCAGGAGCTATTTCAGCTCCATTAATATCGAGTCCACCCAAAGTGAAAAATGGTTTAAATGATCCATTGATCATAAACAAACCACTCGCAGCCATTTCTGGTGTATTTGGAATCTTAGTAAAGCCAAATTTTTCGTGTAACTTTAACGAAGGTTTATTAATATCGACTACCGCAGCACTCATAAAATCACATTTTGTAGCTTTGCCATATGTTTCCAAAAGAGAATAAACCCTTGAAGCAGATCCTTTTGCTAATGGATTTCCATGTTTGAGTCCAGTTTGCGAGACCACCCAATTAATATGGAGACGTTTTGCACGGTGTTCATTATTACCTTCTTCAAAAATCTTACCTATGGCGACAGACAAAAGCTCTTCATTCGCTAACTCAAAAGCCAAAAAAGGTTCTATTTCAGGTTTATCTTGTAATTCTTTCCATAATGAAAAAGTAGGGTGATAAGATGCATTATCATCCAAACTATAATTGCGTAATGAATCCTTGATATTTTGTGCAGGATAAAAATGACTTGCAGTATCAATTCCACTGATCAGCAAATTGGAAGCCGCTACCATAAGCCCAGGATTCTCAAAAAGCTCTTGTGGTGTAAGGATTGAAACTCCATCGCTAATAGGTTCTAATTCGAAGTCGAGTGTTGGTACCGATTCTTGTTGAAATTGCATTGGAGCATTATGTGCTTTTATGCCCATTTTATCAAGTGAATCATGTTAAATTAATTGATACCAATTTAAATATCTAGTGTATAATACGCAGTTAAGCCAAGCCGATAGAGTATCGACACATTAGTAAAAGGCTTCAATATCAGGAGATTTATGCAATATTCAATAGATATATTCACAAAAAAACAAAAATCGATCTTTTATATGCTTTTAAGCCTATGGGCTATAACAAACATCGTGTTTTTTGTTTGGTGGTTCCAAAAAAGCCATATAGTGAACCCAACGTTATTCATAATTAATACTTTATTCCTTAGCTGGACGTACTTATTACCTGCTTATTTTTTCTTTTTTGTAGCAAGAATGAAAAAAACAAATCCAGAGCTAAAAATACCTGACGGTCTTAGAGTGGCAATTGTAGTAACAAAAGCTCCAAGCGAACCTTTTGAATTAATAAAAAAGACAATGCAAGGAATGATCGCTCAAAAATATCCACACGATAACTGGATCGCAGACGAAGATCCTACACCTGAATTATTAGACTGGGCATCAAAACATGGCATAAAGATATCTTGCCGAAAAGGTATCGAAGAATACAACCGAAAAACATGGCCAAGGCGAACAAAATGCAAAGAAGGCAATCTTGCATATTTTTACGATAAATATGGTTATGATAACTACGATATTGTCGTTCAACTCGATGCCGACCACATTCCTCAAGAAAACTATCTAGAAGAAATGATAAAACCTTTTGCTGATGAAAAAATCGGCTATGTAAGTGCACCTAGCATTTGCTCAAGCAATGCAAACGAAAGTTGGAGCGCACGTGCCAGGCTTTATGCTGAAGGATTATTACATGGAGCTCAACAATCAGGCCATGCAAATAAATTTGCACCTCTTTGTTTTGGTTCGCACTATGCAGTAAGAGCAAAAGCTTTAAAAGAAATAGGCGGATTAGGACCCGAACTTGCTGAGGACCACTCAACCACAATGATTATGAATGCAAATGGTTGGAGCGGTATGCATGCAATTGATGCAATCGCAATCGGTGACGGACCTGCAACATTTGCTGATGCTATGACACAAGAATTTCAATGGTCACGAAGTTTAACAAACCTATTATTAATGTGGACACCAAAATATATTGCAAAATTACCTTGGCGTTTAAAAATCGAATTTGTATTTGCCCAAATGTGGTATCCACTATATTCATCAATAATGTGCTTAGGATTATTTATGCCAATTTTCACAATAATCACTAACAAACCAATGGTTTCAGTTTCTTATCCGGTATTTTTAATACTTAACTTTTTTAATATTTCAATCACACTATCAATCATGATTTTCCTAAAAAAACTTAAATTATTAAGACCAACTAATGCAAAAATATTAAGCTGGGAAATTATAGTTTTTCAACTTTCACGATGGCCATGGACACTATTAGGGGTTTTATCTTCAGTGTCTGATTTTATTACTAAATCGGAATTTGCATTCAAAGTCACACCAAAAAACAAAACTGGATATATACCATTACCTACAAAAGTTTTAATGCCTTATATTTTGATAATATTTACATATGTTACGGTTGGAATTGTCTGGAGTAACTCAACTCAAGTAGAAGGCTATTACTATTTTGTGATCTCAGGATTATTAATGTACATTTTTACACTCGCAACAATTGTTATAAAGCACGAAAAGGAACAAAACTCATGAAAAATATTTATCTTCAAATAACAATCCTATCGTTAGCAATACTACTAGCTGGGCTTTTTATATTCAAAAAAGGAGAAGATGCAATTAAAGGCCTTTTTTGGGATGTAAATAAATCACAATTAGAATTGGAAAAAGATATTTTGTTTTGCAAAATAGACACAAATGCTTGTAAGCTAAAAGAGCCAGGTCAAGTTAACTGGGGTGTATACGATTTTAATAAAACATTCGACAACAATCTTTTAGCATTTAATCATTATTTTTTTGATTGGAAAAACCAATCAGAAATAAATAACCTTTCTTATCTTTTCGAAAAAGCGAAAGAAAAAAATAGGTGGGTAATACTAACAATTGAACCATATCCAACAAATGACGATCTATTTTCAGAAATCCAAGCTGGAAAAGACGATAACAAAATCATTGAAATCTGCTCACATATAAATCGATCATCTACGCCAGTCTTTGTAAGATGGGGACATGAAATGGAACGTGTTACAGGTAGATATCCATGGGCTGTGGACACTCCACAAAAATTTATTGATGGCTACAACTACTTTGTTAATAAATGTAAAAGCCAAACAAAAAATGCATACTATATCTGGTCACCAGCTGGGGAATCTAATGCAAATCTTTATTGGCCAGACCCTCAAAACGTTGATTACATTGGATTATCGCTTTATATAAATAAAGAATTTGAACTAGATTTTTATAAAAAAGTCCGGAGCTTTGATGAAGCATTTTCTGAAAGATATGACCGCTTTAAAAACTACCAAAAACCAATCATGATAGCAGAACTTGGTGTAAATGTTGATCAAACAGCATGGTTATATAACATGCAAAATAATTTTGATAAGTATCCTCTTTTAAAAACGGTGGTCTACTTTAACGCAAAAGATACTGATAACGTATGGGGAAAATATTCAACACCAAATTGGAGTGTTGATAATAAAATCTTTCCTTAAAAAATTTTGCGAATCTCATTGTAAAGACAAATAAAACGCATTAACATTTATTTTGATGGGTATTTTTTATAAACTCCGCAACAAATATTTTAAATTTATATCTGGAATTTTTTCTCTGTTTCTTTTTTTAATAATAGTTAGCAAAGTCAGTGCGTATTATACATATTCAAGCACTTTAAGTACTAGTGCATGGCAGCCAGACCACACAGCTTACGCCGTACACAGAGCAGGAAACTATACATACATAGGTGGAGACTTCAATTATGTAGGTCCAAACTCTGGTCCAATGGCAATATTTGACCTTACAACAAAAGCAACGATTTCACCAAGTTATGAACCCACAGGCGGTTTATATTTTCATAACGCAGCACCAGATAGCTCTGGGGGATTTTATGTAATTGGATCTTTCACACAAATTCAAGGATCAACTACAAATCAATATTCAGTTCACATATTATCAGACGGAAGCGTTGACCCAGCTTGGACCGCAAATCCTGCATTTACATTTGAACCTGAATCGATAACGTATGATTCAGTCACAAATTTAGTTTTTATGGCACACGGAAATGGCTTGGGAGAAGTAAGAGCATTTAATGCAACAACCGGAGTACAAGACACTTCATATACAGCCACTGTTAATGGCAAAGTTTCAGATATGAAAGTCCATAATGGGTTTTTATATATTTCAGGTTCTTTCACTACAGTAAATGGAACAACAAGAAGGGGTTTCGCCGCAATAAACCTTACATCAAAAACAGTAGACGCATCCTGGAATCCAAACGTCACGGTTGCAGCAGGATTCCCAGCCGCAGATGTCAAATCAATTAAAATACAAGGCTCAACAATTTATTCAGTTGGAGCTTTCGATAGGGTCACAGGAGGAACAGTTACACGAAACAATGCAGCTGCATTCGAACTCGCAGGTTCATCTCGAACAGGAGTAGCCACTGCGTGGAACCCTAACATTGCAACAAATGCAACATACATTGAAGCAGATTCAAGCTCCGCATTTATCGCGGGTGATTTCACAACAGTTAATGGAGGAACAACAAGAAAATATATAGTAGAAGTTGATTTAACAAACGGAACAGCAACAAGTTTTAATCCGAATCCTACACCAAATGTCGGAGGTATTTATGGTGTAGCGATATCAGATGACGGGACTGAAGTTTATGTAAGCGGAGGATTCATAAAAATAGGGGGACAACATAGAATTTCATTTGCATCATTATCAAGGTCAACAGGATTAGCACTGAGTTGGGATTTTAGTGGAACATCAGATTATGTTGGGTACAAAGTAATAAAATCGCAAAATAATCTAATGGCAATGGGACCACCAAGTATTGGAGGTGCCGCCAGGTATGGTATCGCAAGATTAAATCAAAGTGGAGTAGTCGATTCAACTTGGAATCCAGATTTAGCACCTAACGATATTGTGTATGCAATCGATTCAAATGATGACGATATTTTTATCGGAGGCGATATAACCTCGCTCAACAATGGGGCTACTGCTAGAACTAATTTAGCAGTCATTTCAGCAACAACAGGTACAGTCGGTTCATTTTCTCCAGCACCGGATTCAACTGTTAAAGCCTTAAAAGTATATAAAGACATATTATACGTTGGAGGTGATTTCAATAATATCGCAAGTACAATAAGAAATTATGGAGCTGCATTCGATCTTGCAGATAATTCATTACATTCTTGGGATCCCAATTTTGACTTTACCGTTTTAACATTTGACGTAGATACAAACCACGATATTTTATATGTTGGCGGTTTTTTTACACAGGTTGGAGCTGAATTAAGAGGAGGTGCAGCTGGATTTTCATTGCCATCATACACAATTACAAGCTGGAACCCCGGCGTATATGACATCAATGCAATTGCCTTCAACCCTTTTAACAATTTATTGTATGTTGGCTCTGATTATGACACTGATTTTTCTGGAAACACTAGAGGCTACGGTGCAGCATACGACACAACAAATAATCCACCAACAATTACAGCATGGGACCCACAAGCTGATGATGGAATTGTAGCAATCGATGTTGCAGCCGATGGTAATTCGATATTTTTAGGTGGTTATTATACGACCCTAAATAGTGCTACAAGATTTTCATTAGCCGAAGTTAACAAAACGACTGGGGCTATAACTTCATGGGATTCAGGTGTCGATGATTATCCAAGCACATATGATATTGAAGTCTTTTTTGATACTTTATATTCTTCCGGTTTATATTATTCAATAAATGGAGACACACTAACTCAATATGGACAATTTGGATTCGGACAATTTGGTGACGGCTCTACGGAAACTCCCGTAACACAATTCACAAATACATCAGTATCTGGAGCCGAATCAGTTACAGCACCAACAATACAATTAGAATCAACATTAATATCAAATCAAGATGTATCAGTAACATTTACCGTTACTGGAGGTACAGCAACCTTAGGCAGTGACTACACATTATCAGGATCAACCATAACTATTTATGCAGAAGATATTTATGCATATTTACCATTAACCATTCTCGATGATGCAACAGGTGAAAACGATGAAACAATTGAATTCACAATATCATCACCTACAAATGCAACACTTGGAGCCAATACCGTATACACGTATACAATTCTTTCAAATGATGGCGGATCATCAGAACCAACACCAACACCAACTCCGACGCCAACTCCTACTCCAACACCAACGCCAAGCAGTGGAAATAATCCAAATAAACCTTCATCACTTAAAATAAAAGACGAAAAAATCGGTAGTTCATTTTCAGATAAAACACCCACTTTAAAATTTAAATTAACGGATCCAGATGCTGACGAAATCTCTTTTAAAATATTAATTTCAACAAAACCACAATTCGACGACGAAAATATAGTCGTAGAATACAGATCAAAAGATTCTTCAGATGAAAATCGTTCTTTCAATGTTGGACAAAGCCTAGATAATGGTCAATATGACAAAGGTAAAAAAGGGCAAGAGCTTGAAGATGGAGATTACTATGTAAAAGTAAAAGCAATTGATGAACATGGAAATCAAAGTGATTTTGCATGTTATAACGATTGCAAAGTAGCATTTACAATTGATACAGCCCCAATTAAATTCTTAGTTACAAAGTTTGAAAACATTACAAACCCAGTAGTAATTTTAAACAAATCAGTTGATATATCCGGCGATGTTTATAATACGAACAAAGAAAAAATTGCCGAATTTTTTAGCAATGGAAACGCTCAAGAACATTTATTAGAAATTAAAAATGTACAGGTTGGATCAATCGCAAGTATAGTATTAGACGCAAGAGATAATGCCGGAAACCATACCAAATTCACAGAAATAATCGACCCAACTCCAACAATCACACCAACACCTGAACCAGTTATCAGTGCAAGTGCAAGTCCAACACCAACACCGACAATTGAACCAACAATAACTGAAGACGACGGACTTTTAGTTACACCAACTCCAGAGTCAAATTCGGATTTATTGGCTGAAATAACTCCAAGCATTACACCAACTCCAGAAGACAATTTCTCAACTGAAATTGAGCAATCAGAGAACCAAAATCCGGAAATAATCACCAAAATTATAATTGGAAAAATTTTAGGTGTAGCAACAAATACAACAAAATTAATTTATGAGAAATTCCCATTCATTAATGGACTATCAGCATACATGCCAAAACTATTAATCTTGTTATTAATAGTTAATTACGTAAATCTAATCCCTTTATTAAGTAAAAATGAAACACTTTGGAAAATTTTAAATAAAATTCATAGATATTTACCTATAATTGGATATTTCAAAGCAGTTGGATTTGTATATGATTCAATATCAAAAGATCCAATAGCAGAAGCTAAAGTATTCTTAACTGATAAAAACAAAAAATTAATAGCAACTGAAACAACAGGAAAAAAAGGCAGATATTCTTTTTTGGTTAAAAAAGGAATCTACCAAATGTTTGTTGAAAAAAACGGATTTAGCTTTCCATCAACAATAATAAAAGCAAATAAAGATACATCCGACTATAACTACTTAGGTGAAATATTTAACACAAGCGGAAAAACAATTATAAACTATAATATTCCATTAGATAATTTTAGAACTTCAAAAAATCCTACAATTCTCAAAATGGCAAAATTAAATTTTGAAAGAAAATTTGCATATTATTTTGATTTCTTTGCAATAACTTCATTTGTAATAGGCTTGTATTCTGCATTTGAACAAGAGCGCTATTGGCTATTAATGCTTTGGTTAGCATTCCCATTTATACGAGTTTGGCTATTAAATCGAGGCAAACATTTTGTAGATTAACATTACTCAAGGTCAATTACTGATATTTCAATATCAAAGCTTGAATCACTCCAAAATCTTGTATGCAAGTTTGAAATTGTTTTAGAAAGATCCAATTGAGATGAATCATTAATTTTTTTAAATCTATCTAATGGAATAGTTATTTCTTGCGAACCATTTTTACCATTTTCAACATACCCAGTGATATTAACAGCATACCAATCTCCATTTTGTATAAAAATAATTGAAGCTTCATCAATACCAGATCCAAAGCTTTTGCCTCTTAAATCAATCTTAATTTTTACTTTTGATTTATTTTGAAATGCATTATCAGGTATTTGAGTATCAAGCTCTGAAGAACCATTATTAGCGGATAAATTCCAATCTGAATTAATCAAGCGAACGGAATTATTCGTTGGTGAAGGAGATTGATCAACTTCTGATGTAATCAATTCAATACCATCAATTACAACATTAAAAGTATTATTATGCCAAAATCTTGCGTGCAAATTCGAAACACTCGATTGAACATCTAAAACATTGATAGAATTTCCAATCGCTCTAAAAGCAGTAATCGGGATATCAACCTGTTGCATATTACTTGATCCATTTTCAATATAATTAATAATATTTAAGGCTTTCCACGTATTGTTTTGAATAAAAATTAATGATGCTTCGTCTTCACCAAGGCCAAAGCGATTACCATTTAAATTTATTCTGATCCGAACACCTGTAACACCACTCAAAGAATTGCTATTAATCTGCTGATCTTTCTCAACTGAACCATTGTCTCCATTAAAAATCCATGGACTCTGAATCAACTGTCTGCTAAATACAGGTGTAGGCAAAGGACTTGGAGTAGGGGTCACTACCGGTGTTGGTGTAAAAACAACTTCATCTGATAATTTTATACTCAAAATATCAACATTATAAAAATTATTATTCCAAAATCTAACATGTAAATTAGAAATCGCACGGTTAATGTCTAATCGATTATTTGGATCACCTATTGCAGAAAAAGCCGTTAATGGGATCGTAACAGTTTGCTCCGAAACCGAACCATTCTGAACAAACCTTGTAATATTGACTGCTTTCCATAAATTATCCTGAATAAAAATTATTGAAGCCTCATCTTCACCAGTGCCAAAAGTTGCTCCATGTAAATTTAACTTAATTTCGAGGCTCGAAGTACCCGAAAATGATCTGTTATTCAAAGCCAAATCTTTTTCGATTGACCCGCTGTTTGCAGAAAAATTCCAACCAGTTTGCAAAAGTTCGTTAGGGCTTGAATTATTATTTTTATTTATCTGATATTGTCGTTGCAACCATTGGCCATAATTTCTATTCATACACTCAGATAATGTTTGACACAATTGGTTGTCATTTGCTGCATAAGCCATAAATGCATTTTGCTTTTGGACTAAGTCTTCACCAAAAACATTAACTTCCATATTTTGTGTTTCATAGTCAAAATATGGCAATAAGTTATGTTGAGATTGATATCTTTTACTAGCCTCATTTACAAAATATGCAATCGTATAATGATCACTATGGTCTGCTTCACTATAGGAATCTACGTAATTTTGAGTACGAATATTTTGG
Source organism: uncultured Candidatus Saccharibacteria bacterium (assembly GCA_964510925.1). GTDB lineage: Bacteria > Patescibacteriota > WWE3 > 2-01-FULL-39-13 > 2-01-FULL-39-13 > CAZEDS01. The sequence continues at coordinate 45,711 of CAZEDS010000002.1, read as the reverse complement.
GTCGAATACAACTGCATAAGCCCATTGAGTGTTTCAATTAAAGATTCTTTTGTATATGAACTATTTGAATCCAACGTATTAATACTACTAATATTTCCAGTCCAAAGCTTTTGTAAGCTCTCATAGCCATTATTTGAAAACCCACTGCCATCCCAATTTCCATCGGGCAATCTTAAAAAACCGATAGAGACAGTCGGCTTATCAACAAGCTTAAAAGTCTTAACTGTATGATTATTAATTGAATCATCTGATTGCACCCAAGTATTTTCGACGTTTGCCATATTTGCATATGCGGCTTTTAATCCAGATTCACGAGAAAACCAATATGAACTATCAAGATTCGCATCACCTGCAGTTGCAACTAGCGTTAATACACAAATATCAGCCTTAATATCGTGCAAAATATCAGGATTCAAAAACAACAAATCATCATCCGCATGAGCGACAATATTAATATTCGTACCTCCAACACACCCAATAGTTGGCATTGCGTAAACTTTATGAACGCTCAATAAAGCGAATATTAAAAATAAAAATATTGATTTAGATATGGATAACATCAAAAACTTTCAGGCAAGAGTTGCAGGAGGAATCTCTTTGAACATTTTATAATTAAAATTAAATACTTTGAAGGACTTTATTGAATAAATAAAGATAGAATGGTGTAAAATAACATTTATAAAACGCACAATAGGTGTGATATTAGTCATTTTTTAAACAGAAAGGAACAAATATGTTGAATCCAAGTATTTTTAAAGCTTATGATATTCGAGGAACATACCCAGACCAATTAGATGAAGACGGTGTATATAAAATTGGTTATGCCTTTGTAAAACATCTAAAAGTTAAACAAGTCGCTGTTGCATACGACATGCGTACAATGAATCCCAAATTAAAACCAAGCCTTTACCAAGGAATTGCTGATGCAGGAGCTTCAATAGTAGACCTTGGCTTAATTGGAACAGAGATGATGTATTTTGCTGTAGGACACTTTAACTACGAATCAGGAATTATGCTTACAGCCTCACATAATCCACCTCAATATTGTGGAATGAAAATGGTTTCAAAAGGTGCTTACCCAATAGGAATCGAGACTGGCCTAAAGGAAATTTCCGAAATTGCGTTAGCATTAGAATCTCAAACAACACATGTTGAGCCAAGCATAACAACCCAAGAAGTTTTTTCAGCATACAGAGAAAAAATTAATTCATTAGTTGATCTTTCATCTCTGAAAAAATTCAAAATTGTTGTAGACGCAGGAAATGGCATGGGCGGATACATGCTAGAACGAATACTCAATAACACAAACCTTGAGATTATCCCTATGTATTTTGAACCAGATGGAACATTCCCAAACCATATTCCAGACCCAATGAAAGAAGAAAATGTTCAAGCTTTAGCAGCTCGAGTAAAAGCCGAAAATGCAGACCTTGGCATTGGTTTAGATGGAGATGCCGACCGCTGCTTTTTTGTAGATAATACTGGCGAAGCATTTCTTGGATATTTTGTTGTAGCAATAATTGCAGAGCTAATGCTAAAAAAATACCCAAACTCAAAAATTGTTCACGAACCAAAAGTCTACTGGGCAATCCAAGATAAAGTCCGTGAAAACGGTGGAACACCATTATTAGAAAAAACTGGTCATTCATTTATCAAAGCACGAATGCGCCAAGAAGATTCAGTTTTTGGAGGAGAAACTTCATCACATTTTTATTACAAAGATACTGCGTATGCAGATAGCTCATTTTTAACGATCGCATTAATGTTAGAAAATTTACAAAAAAAGAACTTAAACCTTTCAGACATCATGACTGAATACAAGAAAAAATACTTTTTAAGCGGAGAAATTAATTACACAGTGCAAAATGCTGATACCACAATCCAAAAAGTCGAAGATTTTTATACATCACAAGGATTAGTAGCAGACAAACTCGACGGAATCGCTTTTGATAAAGATCGAGATTGGCATATGAGCTTACGAAAATCAAACACTGAGCCACTTGTCCGTTTAAACATTGAAGCCAAATCGCAAGATTTAGTTGCAAAAATAACAAGCGAAGTCGAAAATATAATTAAAGCAAATTAACAAAAATGGAAAATTCCATACTGCTCTTATCACTTTTTCTCGTTTTTATTTTTGGCGTCTTTTTTTCAATTGCTCTAAAAGGCAAAGCAAAAAACACAAAGTGGAAACTGAAAGTTTCACAAAAACTTACAGAACTTGATGCAATGAGCAAATCTTCGGATACGATCCATTTAAAAAACGTAGTAACAGAAACCGACAAACTTTTAGACTATGTTTTAAAAATGAATAACATTAAAGGTGAGACGCTAGGTGAGCGGTTAATGTCTGCAACAAAACACTATGACTGGAACGACTACCAAAAAATTTGGGAAGCCCATAAAATCAGAAACAAAATTGCACACGAGCTCGATTTTTCACCGTCAGCTCCTACTTTGGAATCAAGCTATAAAACCCTAAAACAAGCCATAAAAAAATGGCTTTAGCAAATTTGAAGGTCGCACCTTTATAATGGTTGATATTTCAACATTTATGTTTTGTGGCTAAAAATGTTTTTGTTGAAATATCAATACAAATCAAGGTGCGACCTTCAAAACGGATAAACGGAAATGTGCTAACATTTTGTTAATGCCTATACAAACTAAGTTTCAAAAAACAACCCTGTTTTTTTCTGAGATTTCAAAAAATGACCTCGAGTTAGCAGGTGGAAAAGGAGCGAACTTGGGAGAAATGTATAACGCAAAAATTCCAGTACCAAATGGATTTGTTGTAACTTCAACCGCATATTATAGATTTATAAAAGAAACAAAACTCGCTGAATTCATCAAAGATGAACTCAGTGGTTTGGATGTAGAAAATTCCAAAGCACTTCAAAAAGCATCAGACAATATTAAAAAGGCAATCATTCAGGCAAAAATACCAGAGTCAATAAAAACAGATATAAAAAAATCGTATCACGAGCTATGTGGCAATACAGATAAATATGTAGCAGTAAGATCTTCTGCAACAGCAGAGGATTTGCCAGACGCAAGTTTTGCCGGGCAACAAGAAACTTTTTTAAATATCACAGGATGGTCAGATGTAGTTGAGTATGTACAAAAATGTTGGGCATCACTTTTTGGAGCAAGAGCAATTTATTATAGGGTGCAACAAAAATATGACCACTTTAAAATTGGAATAGCTGTACCAGTTCAAATAATGGTTCAAAGTGAAGTTTCAGGCATCATGTTCACAGTTAACCCAATGACAAATAATGAAGAAGAAATTTCTGTCGAAGCAGCATATGGTCTAGGCGAAACTGTAGTTTCAGGAACAATCACTCCAGATCAATACATTCTTTCAAAAAAAGGATTCGAGATTGAAAAAAGATATATCGTCCCGCAAACCTGGCAGCTAACTAAAGCGGGAAGAATCGCAATTTCAAAAGCTTACCAAAAAAAGCAAAAATTACCTGATAAACAAATAATTGAGTTGGCGCAAATTGGACTAAAGCTCCAAAAACATTATGGTAGACCACAAGATATTGAGTGGGGTATGCAAGGTGGAAAAATTTACATTGTTCAAACAAGACCGATCACCACACTACAAAAAAATACAAAAGAAAACGCAAAACAACAAAAAGTTGAGCTTTCAATACCAATTCAAGATATTTTGCTTGAAGGAATGCCAGCTTCACCTGGGATCGCTTCAGGAACCGTAAAAATAATTTCTGCGGCAAGTGAAATTTCAAAAATCAAACAAGGAGATATTCTTGTAACACAAATGACAAATCCTGATTTTGTTCCAGCGATGAGAAGAGCATCCGCTATTGTAACTGATCGAGGAGGCGCAACATCGCATGCTGCAATCGTTTCAAGAGAATTAGGAATCCCAGCCGTTGTAGGTACAGATATGGCAACAAAAATGCTTAAAAATGGAGAAGTAATAACGGTAAATGGATTCCAAGGAAAAATCTACGCCGGAGACTATGCAAAAGAATTAAAGTCAGCAGAAGTTGACCGCGATTATTCCGAATACCGAAGCGTAAAAACTGCTACAAAGCTTTATGTGAATTTAGGAGAACCAGACCAAGCAAAAAAAATTGCACAAATGGGTGTTGACGGAGTCGGGCTTTTAAGAGCTGAATTCATGATCGCAGAAATAGGCAAACATCCAAAAAAATTTATCGAAGAAGGCAAAGGTTCACAATTCACAGATGCCTTGGTAAAAGGTCTTGAAGTTTTTGTCAGAGAATTTGATCCACGCCCTGTTATTTATCGTGCCACAGATTTCAAAACTAACGAGTATCGATCACTAAAGGGTGGCGATAAATACGAAGGCGAAGAAAACAACCCATTAATCGGTTATCGTGGTGTTTCTCGATATTTAATAGATCAAGAAGTATTCAGGCTAGAAATCGAAGCCATCAAAAAAATTCGCAACGAACTTGGTTATAAAAATTTGCACTTAATGCTACCTTTTGTAAGAACAGTCGAAGAACTTATAGAAGTCAAAAAACTCTTATCAAAATTCGGACTCACTCGAAAAGGCAGTTTCGAACTTTATTTAATGGTTGAAATTCCATCATGTGTTTTAATGCTAGATGATTTTATAAAAGAAGGCATCGATGGAATTTCTATTGGTTCAAACGATTTAACGATGCTAACATTGGGTATCGATAGAGACAACGAAAAAATCGCACACATTTATGATGAAAGAAACCCAGCTGTTTTATGGCTATTAGAAAAAGCAATAAAAACAGCAAAGGCTAACAATATAAAATCTTCTATCTGTGGACAAGCACCAACAACTTATCCAGAACTAGCAGAAAAATTAGTAAAATGGGGAATCTCATCAATTTCAGTTTCAGCAGATACCGCTTATCTGACTAGAAAAATAATAACCGAAGCCGAAATTGAAGTGATAAAAAAGAAAAAGTAAATTTTATATTTAGTTTTAATTTTAAAAAACATGTCAGAAGGAATTACTAGAAGGCAAGCTCTTGAAGCCATTAAAAATGGAGCGGCAATCGGGTCAACTATGTTTCTGCTTAATAAGCTGTTTGGAAATCCATTCTTAAAAAATGATGGTAAGCCTGAAACAACTACCTCAGAAAAAAATAAAGCAATCGATCCATTAGATGTTTTCTTTAGTACAACAACCATTGAGGATCAGAAAACAGGTGAGCAGTTATTACATGCACCAGCAATCGAAGTTGATGTACTTGGATTAATTTCAAAAGGAGTCCAATCTTCAGAATTAAGATCACTTACTGTTAACATCAAAGATCTTCAAGGAAAAAGAAGTTACGGTGAGAAAGTTCTTAAAACAGAACCAAGTGTTAATCAATATGAAATATCAGATGCCACATTAAGAGGAGATGGAAGCGGAAGAGTGAAATTTACAATAATTGATGAACTTCGAAGAAACGAAATTTTAGATTCATATGATGATACAACTGAAATGCAAATATCATCAAAATACCCAGGTTTAAATGAAAATAATATACTATTTGTTGATCAAGAGGGAATAGATGCAAATTTTGAAAGAAAAGGGAAATTAACCCTTGCAGTCGCAATTACGGCGGAAACTGGAAGAATTGATTTGCCAACTTTTCGTGAATACCAAGTAAATACCTTACACTATGCTGCTACAGAAGCCGCAGGAGCAGATCCAAAAAAAGTTTTGTATAAAGAACTATTTTTACAAGAATTAGATGAAGCAAGTGATCTTAGTCCATATGCAATTGATGCTCGCGGATAAAAAACCAAAAAATGAAGATCTCTCCTTCAAATCAAGTAACTTAAAAATATGAAAATAAAAAATATAGAAACAAACAAAATACTTAACTCCGACGCAAGTTGGACAATTCAAACAACAATAACTGATGAATACGACAACAAAGGCAGCTTTTCAGTTCCAGGTGGATTATCAAAAGGTGGAAAAGAATCTACTTCAATATCACCAGATAATGCACTTGTTGTAATAGAGGATTTAAAAGAAGAATTAATTGGAAAATCTTTTAAAAACCAATCAGACTTTGATGATTTTTTAATCGAAAAAGATGGTACAAACGACAAATCAGAATTGGGATCAAACACAATGCTCTCGTTATCTGGCGCATTCTGTAGAGCAGAGGCAAAATCAAAAAAGCTTGAGCTTTATGAACATATTCACACAATTCTAAATCCGGATATTCCACTCAATGATATTAAATTTGCAATGCCACAAATGATGGTTTTAATTTTTGAAGGTGGACTCCACGGTTCAGGCGAGGCATCAATCCAAGAGTTCATGGCCGTATGCGACACAATTCCTCAAGCCGTAGATATTTATAAAAAGGCAAAGAAAGTTTTGCACGATATGGGGCAATCAACAAATTTAGGTGCAGAAGGAGCATTTTCTCCTGCAGGGATGGACAACAATATGGTGCTCGACACGTTAACTCGAGTTATCAAGGATGAAAAAATTGCACTAGATGTCGCCGCAAATTCTTTTATCGAGCTAAAAAAAGAGTTACCAAATTATGAAGAATTAATCGCAGACTACAATATTTTATCTATTGAAGACCCATACATGGAAGACCAATGGAACGAATGGGAAAATTTCTACAGAACATATAGAAGCGAAGTTATCACAGTTGCAGACGACTTAACAACAACAAATCCAATACATTTAGCAGAAGCAATGAGACGAAACTGTGCGAATGCAATCATTATAAAACCAAATCAAATAGGTACGATCACTGAAACATTAGACGTAATCGAATTAGCACAAAGCAAAGACTGGCACATCATAGTTTCACACAGAGGTACAGATACCAATGACGATTTTATTGCAGATTTGGCAGTAGGTTCTGGTGCACAGTTCACAAAGTTCGGAGCTCCAGCTCGAGGCGAACGTATTGCAAAATATAATAGATTACTTGAAATTCAAAGGAATATTTTAAATTGAAGTGGAATCATACCCAACATTTAATACTTCAGAACTTGGGCAAAACGGTACGATTATATTAACCTAGCCTAATTCCACTTACTAGTTTTTACTACGTATTCAGCATAATCTTGTGCTAATGGATTTTCGATGGTGAGCTCTTCAACAATTGATAAATTTTCAAAATATCTACGGATTGCCCGCATTGAATTTCCGTGGCAAGAAACTGCAACGCTTATATTATTTTTTTTAACTCGCTCAATAAGCTCTTCACAAAAATTAAAAACTCTTTTTTCGACCATTTTCATAGATTCACCATTTGGAGGTGGAAAATCATATGCTCGTCGGTATTTTATTGCTAAATCCGGATGTGTCATCATCAAACGTTCCTTGCTCGTACCCTGCAAATCACCATATGAACGCTCTATAACTCTTTGATCTTCTTCGAAAATAATATCGGGATGATTTGCCAAAGCTATTTTTGCGGTTTCTTTAGATCTAGTTAATGGGGAAGTAATACACAAATTTATATCTTTTGATTTTAACTTTGAAGCTAAAACATGAGCCTGATGTTCGCCAATATCAGTTAACTTGGAATCTCGCCATCCTGAAAAAATCTTATTTCTATTATCATATGATTCACCATGCCTAAAAACATAAATTTCTGGATATCTTTCAGATTCAAATTTCGGCAACGATACATTATTTTTACCTGGATTTTTAATAGAATCTTGAGCAGCTTTTTTGATTTTTTCCCACAAACTTTTATTCATATATAAACGTTAATCTATAATATGAAAGAGAACAACAGTTTCACCTTTTAAAGCTTTTTCATGATCTTTAACATATTGCACAAAATTTGAAGCTTTTGTTACAAAAACAGTCTCAAATTTTTTAGTCAGTTCTCGGCAAACGCAAATTTCAGCCTCAGCTGGAAGCAATTCGACTAAAACCTCAGCTGTGGCAGAAAATCGCAACGGTGATTCAAAAAATATAAAAGTAGATTTTAAAACTTTTGCAGACTCAATAGCAGATCCAAAAAAACGCTTTTTATCATTTGGTTTTCTCGGCACAAATCCCAAAAACGTAAATTTATCCGTAGGAAACCCACTTGCAACCAATGCATTTAAAATCGACGATGCACCTGGCAAAATCTCAAGTTTTATATCAGGATGATTCTGCCTAATCTCACGAATCAAAGGATAACCTGGATCCGAAATCAATGGCATTCCAGCATCAGAAACCAATGCAAGATCCTCACCATTCTTAAGCATATTTAAAACCTCTAAAAGCTTTTTACGCTCATTATGCTCAAAATAGGGGATCATGATTTTTCCAGAAGGATCAATTCCTAAAGCAACCATTAATTTGCGAGTATTTCTCGTATCTTCACACAAAAGAATGTTTGTAGATTTTAAAACGTTAACAGCTCTAATAGTAATATCCTCAAGATTTCCGATTGGTGTTGGAACAACATACAAGGTCGACATATGAGGCAATTCTACTTCATTTAGGGTCGCACCTTCAAATGTGTTTATTTTTAAATGTTTTTTGAAAACATCTAAATTCTGTCGATTTCAAAAAACATTGATATTACAAAACATTTGAAGGTGCGACCCGCATGTGTGATAATTGGCAAACAATTATGTTAAATTCCATTATAGAAACGTTAATATCAGTATTAAATCAAACAATCGATAAATTCGGTTATTTCGGTATTTTTGCCGTAACCTTTATTGAAAATGTAATCCCACCAATTCCTTCAGAATTTGTATTTCCAAGTGCAGGATTTTTAGCATCACAAGGAAGATTCAATATATTTTTAGTAGCATTTTTTGGTGCGTTAGGTTCATTAGCAGCCGCTCTCGTGCTTTATTATGTTGGATACAAATCTGCACAAGATCATTCAAGAAAATTCATAAATAAATACGCAAAATACTTTTTTATTAAACCAGAAGAAATCGAAAACGCAGAAGTTTGGTTCAAAAAATATGGCGTTTGGACTGTATTCTTTTTAAGAATGCTCCCACTAGGTAGAACTATTATTTCAATTCCAGCAGGTTTCATTAAAATGAATATTTGGCTATTCATTGCATTAACATTTGTTGGAACTTACCTTTGGTGCTTTATTCTTACCTATTTAGGCTATGCATTTGGTGAAAATTATACGGTAATATCTGAATACACATCTGAATATGAAACTCTCGTTAAATACCTCATTGTTTTAGGTGCTTTAGCTTTTGCTTACTTTAAAAGAAAAGATATTTTAGATATGGTTAAATCAATCCTTTCAAAGTTCAAATCATAAGCCAAAATAGTTAGCAATTCGCTCACAAAAAGTAATTATAAAAACAAAACCCTACAATTAAGTAGGGTTTGTTTTGAGCTCATTTAAATTAAAACGAAAAAAAGAGACTATTACAAAATCAATAACTGATCGGTTATCAATCCTGTAAAACTTGCAAAGATATCAGTCGTATTTTCTAATAACACCGATAACCCGGCCTTTTATTTCAACATTAACAGCATATATTGGCTCCATAGTTGAGTTTTCAGGTTGTAAACGAATACGATCTTTTTCTTTATAGAATCGTTTTAGAGTGGCATATTCACCATCAACAATAGCAACTACAATTTCACCAGCATTAACAGTGCTAACTTGCTCACAAATAACTTGGTCACCATCCATAATATGTGCGTCGATCATGGAATTACCAACGACCTGCAATACAAAAGTTCTTTTGGTACGACTTGCATACTCAGCTGGAATCATTATTGTTTTTGAGTTACTTTCGATTGCTTCGATTGGTTTACCTGCGGCGATATAACCAACAACTGGAACTTCAATTACATCCATAGGATCTTTAAACGCATCGCTTTCAGCTAAAATACGAATACCTCGAGCTTCACCAAAAATTCTTTCAATCAAACCTTTTCGTTCTAATGCATCAAGATGTTCAGAAACCGTAGCTAAAGATTTTAATCCCATTGCTTCAGCAATTTGTTTTAGGGTAGGGGCTGAACCAACTTTTTGAATATACTGTTTTATAAAATCGTAAATCTCACTTTGTTTTTGATATAAATATACGGCCATAAAAATATGTTGCAATAAATTAATTAAAGCAAAACTAAACCGAACATAATACGAAGATACCGAACCGATACCGAAGTGTCAACAAACAAATTCCTAAATAGGTTACGAATATAAAGTATTGTGATTTATACTGATTTTGAAATTTAAAAGGAGATGACACCGAGAGTTTTGGTTTAGTTTATATTCTGAAGAACTTTCAGAAATTTTTTCACCAAAACTCTCGGTGAGGTAGGATGCTGCCATCCTTTTCAGATCCTAACCTAAAATAAATTATAAATAATATTTTAGTGTATGCAATAGTATTTTTTACTAAAACCTCTAAAAACCACCTACAGCGGAGACTATAGGATACGCCCTAACTCTAAAATTAAAATAGACAAAGCAAACACACCATGTAAACTTGTATTATGACTAACATAAATATTGACAAAAAATTCTTACAAATTTTCTTCGGATTATTTATTTCGAATACGGCGTTATACATTTATTCAATTATTAAATTCTATAAGCTTGGCATAACCACTACAAATTTTTCTGAGTTAATATTATTTGCAGTTTCTGGCATCATAAATTTCCCGTTAAATCTTGTTTACACAGCAATTTTTGGAGAACAAGAATTTTCTATAGCAGGAATATTAATTGGAATAATCGCATCAGCACTATATTATTTAGCACTATCATTTTTGGTTATAAATTTATCTAAAACAAACATTGGAAATTTTTTAACTGAATTCCTTAAGCCAACAAAAAATAAAATTGCTTTGACAGTAGCATTCGCCATCTCAAGCATTTTCTTTTTTATAATGCTAACAGCTTGTGCGATGGGTGGAGGCTGCCCAGATCAAAGCCTACTCTTTAATCTAATATTATTAATTTTTGAACCTATATATTTTCTTGAAATGAACTTTAATTATTATTCTATATTCCAAAGCTTCATATTCATTGGGAACGCGATAATCTTTTATATCTATGCCTGTATTATTGTGGCGATCCTTAAAATGAGGGAAACTAACAAAACGACACAAATCGCATCCAAGAAGAAAGCTTAAAATAAACATCTTTAAAATGTTAAAATCTAAGCGTGTTTAATCTCAAAGCCCCATACAAACCAACTGGAGGACAGCCTGATGCAATTGCGAAGCTGCTAGACGGTCTTAAAAATAAGTACAAAGACCAAACCTTATTGGGTGTAACTGGATCAGGAAAAACCTATGTCGCAGCAAATATTATTCAAGAGATAAATAAACCAACCTTGGTTATTTCACATAACAAAACGCTGGCAGGACAGCTTTATCAAGAGTTTAGAGATTTTTTCCCTGATAATGCTGTTGAATACTTTGTAAGCTATTACGACTATTACCAACCAGAAAGCTACATGCCTGCAACCGATACTTACATTGAAAAGGATGCAGACATAAACCAAGAAATAGACCGATTAAGATTATCAACAACCGCATCATTAATAACACGCAAAGACGTAATTGTTATTGCTTCGGTTTCTTGCATTTATAACCTTGGTTCACCAGTAGAATATCAAAAGCAACTGATTGAGCTAACCGTTGGAATGAAAATTCGCATTCAAGACTTAGCACTAAGATTAGTGACTCTATATTATGAACGAAATGATCTCGATTTTTCACGTGGAAAATACAGAATAAAAGGGGATACAGTTGATATTTTCCCAGCATATCAAAATTATGCCGTGCGAATTGAGTTTTTAGGCGATAAAATAAGCAAAATTAGACATTATGATCCTGTAACTGGCGAATTTTTAGATATTGATAAAGTAAAAGCAGAAACAAATAAACTCACAAAAGCTCAAGAAGATTTTGTTAAAAATCACTCAACAAAAGTTAACAATTTAGTCATTTATCCAGCTAAACATTACGTAGCACCAGAAGAAAACTTTGAACAAGCTCTAGCTCAAATAAAAATCGACGCAGCCCAAAGAGTTGAAACCTTAAACAATCAAGGCAAAAAGCTTGAAGCATACAGAATTGAACAACGTACAAACTACGATATCGAAATGATCAAAGAAATTGGTTACTGCAAAGGCATCGAGAATTATTCTCGTTATTTTGACAATCGAAAACCTGGAGACGCACCATATTCTTTATTGGATTTTTTTCCAAAAGATTACTTATTAATTATTGATGAATCACACATCTCAATTCCTCAAATTAGAGGAATGTACAATGGCGACCAAGCTAGAAAACAAACATTAGTCGACTACGGATTTAGATTGCCTTCGGCTCTAGATAACAGACCTTTAAAATTTGACGAATTCGAAAGGCGAATGGGACAAACAATTTATGTTTCAGCAACACCATCTGAATGGGAACTTTCTAAAAGCAAACAAGTTGTAGAGCTTTTGGTTCGTCCGACAGGATTAATAGATCCAGAAATCACAATCCTTCCAACTAAAGGTCAAATTTTAGATCTTGAGTCAAAAATTTCAGAAACCGTAGCTAAAAACGAAAGAGTTTTAGTCACCACACTTACAAAAAGAATGGCCGAAGAACTTTCAGAATATTTAGAAGGCAAAGGTTTTAAAGTTGCCTATTTACATAGCGATATTCAAACATTAGAAAGATCAGATATCTTAGACAATTTGAGAAAAGGTGATTACGACATTTTAGTAGGAATCAATTTGCTTCGTGAAGGATTAGATTTACCTGAAGTATCTTTAGTTGCAATTCTAGATGCAGACAAAGAAGGCTTTTTGCGAAGCGATTCTGCATTAATCCAAACAATGGGTAGAGCAGCAAGACATGTTCAAGGTCGAGTAATAATGTACGCAGATAAAATCACGAGATCAATGCAACGTGCGATGGATGAAGTCAAACGAAGACGAGACGCACAAATTGCATACAACACAGAACACGGAATCACACCTGAATCAATTCACAAACCAATTCGAGAACGAATAATGGAAAAATCGGTTGACGAGAGCGACTCAGAAATCAAAGAACTAAACGTTCCGGAATATGAATTCAAAACAATGAGCGGAAAAATGCAAAAAGCTCTCATAAAAACGCTCGAAAATAAAATGAAAATGGCAGCCGAAATCCTCGACTTTGAAACTGCAGCCGAAATCCGTGACAAAATCAAAGATCTCAAAAAACAAAAATAGAAGGTCGCACCCGCAAAAGTCCTGCAAAACCAACAAAAGACAATTCTATAAAAAATAACAAACATTGTA
>CAZEDS010000002.1:0-32471 GCA_964510925.1 uncultured Candidatus Saccharibacteria bacterium | reverse complement strand
ACAAAGTTCTTGCTGATTTTCATATTTTTCTCCTAAAAAGTATTTAAAAACAACCAAAACAAATTTCTATAAAAAATAACAAAATTTTTAATATAATGTTTTTTGCGGGTGCGACCTTCAAATCTTTAAAACTTGATATGAATAAGCGACTACACTAGAATCAATGTAATGCCAATTTCAAAATATCGAAAAAACAAAAAATTACTACTTCTGACGATTTTTTCGATCACATTTGCGGTATTAATAATTGGATCTATAAGCCAATCCAAAAACACCAAATTTGCCAATGCACAAAAATCACAGCCGCAAGATATAAATACAGAAATACAAGATAAAATTTCAGAAACAAAGATCCTTCATTTAAGCCTACGAAAACAAAGCAAAAACAATAAAGAATATATGGATCTGCTTAGGAAATTAAACACAGCTGAACTTGATAGCATTAAAAGCGCATATGCCAAAATTCAGATTAATGAAAAACTCGAAATCGAAGAAATGAAAACCAATGAAGCAAGAAAATTACTTTCGCTTACAGTCGCAAGATACGAAGAACTAAATTCACTCCTATATAGAATAATAGAACGAATCGAAGCACAATCAGATCAGATAACTAACAGCGGATTTGATAATGAAGACTACAATAAAGAGTTAGAAACCATTACCACGACACTCGGAAATATCGAAGCAAATAACAGTGCAATCTTTTTTATTGTAGATAAGCTTCAAAAAAAGGAACTTTCTCCCGAAGACGCAGTAAAATTTACACTCAATATTGGTACTAATAGCAAACTCGAATACGATAAAGTTTTTTCTGAATTAAGCTTTTTAATAAAAGATGCCAAATAACCCTGATAAGAAAATTACAAACGAATATCTGATGAACAAAAAGACAATTGGTGGAGTCGACGATACAAAAGATGACCAAATACAAAAAAAGAAAATATATATTGGCCTTCCTTCTAATAAATTCTCAAAAATAACTTTGGCGTTAATCGTCATTGCTACGTTTGGATTTATAGGTTTTTATGTATACCAATACATCCAAACAAAAAATAAAAAAGAAGAGATAGTTCAACAAGCTCAAAATGGTAATTTAAACGTAATAGAGCAACCTGTTAAAGTGGATATAAATGAACCCGTTTTAACAACTAGACAAAAAATAACCCGAATTACGGCACCTTTCGATATTCAATCTGACGAATTTATTATCTCCGCTCAAAAATTTGATATAAAAGATAACGCAGCCATTCTAGAGTTTTTAAGCAAAGATAAATATGAAGTTCTTAACAAAGAATTAATAGAATATAAAAAAATCTTAGATGAAGATACCAAAACAGATGACAATAAATAAATTCATCGATAAAAATGCGCGTTCCCGAATATAACCCAAACAAGTTTTCTATGCTAGAATGTTTCAGATAATATGCAGGAATTTATAAAAGTACGTGGAGCAAAAGAACATAATCTTCAAGACGTCAGCATTGATATACCAAAAAATAAAATTGTAATATTCACAGGAGTTTCTGGCTCTGGAAAATCTTCTTTAGCAATGGATACCATTTATGCTGAAGGCCAAAGACGATATGTAGAATCACTTTCTTCGTATGCAAGACAATTTTTAGGAGTCATGAAAAAACCTGAAGTTGAATCGATTGACGGATTATCTCCAGCTATTGCCATTGACCAAAAAACGGTTTCACACAATCCAAGATCAACAGTTGGTACAGTAACTGAAATATATGATTACTTAAGACTTTTATTTGCGAGAATTGGCCATCCACACTGTCCAAATTGTGGAGACGAAATTTCACAACAATCAATTGACCAAATAGTAGATCTAATAAGCTCAATTCCAATTTTAAAAGGAAAAACAAACAAAATTTTAATAATGGCTCCAGTTGTCCAAGACCGAAAAGGTGAGTTCGCTCAGCTTTTTAGTAATCTTCTAAAGCAAGGATTTTCTAGAGTTAGAGTAGATGGAAAAGTCATACCTTTAGACGAAGACATCAACTTAATCAAAACAAATAAACATACAATAGAAGCAATCGTCGATAGAATTGTTCTTCCTGAAAAGAAAAATATTGATAACGAAACAACAAGTCGGCTAACCCAATCTGTTGAAAACGCCTTAAGACTTGGAAATGGCTACGTAATCGCAGGTTTAGTACAAGATGCTTCATTTGATTTCCCTGAAAGCCCAAAAGAAATCGAAGATCACTTATATAGTGAGCGTTTTGCTTGTCCAAAATGCGGAATTTCACTCCCAGAACTTGAGCCACGATCATTTTCATTTAATTCACCGCAAGGAGCATGTCCAAACTGTACAGGCTTAGGAATTCAGCTAAAAGTTGATGAGCATACTTTAATTGCAGAAGATCTCAGCATTTTAGAAGGAGGAATAATCCCTTGGTCTGGTCTAGTCGAAAACGATAGTTGGAACAAATATTTAGTTGAAGCGGTTGCACACGATCATAAAATCGAATTAAACAAACCAATCAAAAGCCTTCCAAAAGCAAAGCTAAACATTCTATTAAAAGGAAGTGGAACTCAAGTTTATAGCTTCAAATACAAAGGACGACCAGTAGAAAGCAAATTTGAAGGTATCGTAAACAATCTTGAGCGCAGATACAAAGAAACGAACTCAGATTACATTCGAAACGAAATCGAAAGATTCATGATTAAAGAACCATGCCCAGAATGTTTGGGAACACGTTTAAATAAACAAGCTTTGAGTGTCACTATAAAAAACAAAAATATCTCAGATGTTTCAGATTTATCTATCAAAGAATGTAGTGATTGGGTCAGTGATTTAAATGTTCAAAATCTCCCAAAACGAGAATCAGAAATCTCATTACCGATTATAAAAGAAATAAAAGCCAGACTAGATTTTTTAATTGATGTTGGACTTACATATTTGACCGTAAGTCGAAACTCTTCAACTCTTGCAGGTGGTGAATCACAAAGAATCAGACTAGCCTCACAAATTGGTTCAAAATTATCTGGCGTTTTATATGTTTTAGATGAACCATCAATCGGATTACACCCTAGAGATCACTCAAGATTAATCCAAACTTTAAAAAATCTAAGAGATCTAGGAAACACAGTTTTAGTTGTCGAACACGACGACCAAACAATGCTTGAGTCCGACTATATTATTGATTTCGGTCCAGGTGCCGGACATAAAGGTGGAACAATTATTGCACACGGCACACCAGAGCAAATAATGAATGACAAAAATTCAATTACTGGTGCGTATCTTTCAGGTAGAAAAGAAATAAACATCCTTAACTACCTAACAAAAGAAGAACTTGAAAAACACCATGAGCAAAAAAAGATCAAAGATCGAAAAGATGATCGATTCATAAAAATCTTTGGAGCAACAGGTCATAACTTAAAAAATTTAGACGTAAGCTTTCCTCTAAATAAATTTGTATGTGTAACGGGAGTTTCTGGTTCTGGAAAATCAACCCTTGTTAACGAAACTTTATTGGCAATGCTAAGACAAGAACTAAAGCTTAAAAATGATGAAAAACCGGCACCAAATAAAGGAATCATGGGTGCTGAAAACATAGATAAAATCATTAGCATAGATCAAACACCAATAGGACGAACTCCACGTAGCAATCCTGCAACTTATACAAAAGTCTTTGATGATATCCGTATGCTTTTTGCGATGACTTCAGCAGCAAAAATTAGAGGATACACACCAGGAAGATTTTCATTTAATGTAAAAGGCGGCCGATGCGAAGCATGTCAGGGAGATGGTCAATTAAAAATTGAAATGCAGTTCATGCCAGACGTATATGTTGATTGTGAAGTTTGTGGTGGAACTAGGTACAATCGTGAAACGCTCGAAATAGATTTTAAAGGGAAAACTATTAGTGATGTACTAAACATGACCGTAGAAGATGGCTTAGAATTTTTTTCAAACCACCCTCAAATCTTCCATAAACTAAATACCCTAAACGATGTTGGACTTGGATACATAAAACTTGGACAATCTGCAACAACACTTAGCGGTGGAGAAGCACAACGTATAAAACTTTCTTCAGAACTTGCAAAAAAAGGTACAGGAAAAACATTCTATATTTTGGATGAACCTACAACAGGTTTGCACTTTGCCGATATCGAAAGACTAATAGCAATAATTAAGCGTTTAACTCTAAGAGGTAACACCGTTTTGGTAATCGAACACAATACTGACGTCATCAAAAATGCAGATTACATAATTGACCTCGGACCTGAAGGCGGAAAATTCGGTGGTGAAATAATTTTTACTGGAACACCTTCTGAACTATTAAATGACAAAAAGTCATTTACAGGGGAAGCCTTACGCAAGGCATTGCGAAAATAGAACTCATAATATCTGATAAAATTCACTTGTGGATCCAAAAAACTATAAAGAACTACCCGAAAATCCAGGCGTCTATATTTACAGAGATAAAAATAAAAAAATCCTTTATGTAGGAAAAGCCGTCAATTTAAGAAACAGGGTAGGGAGCTATTTCCAAAAAACTGAACTATTAGGTTCAAAAACCCAAGCTCTTGTAGAAAAAATAGCTGATATTGATCATATAAACGTTGATAACGAAATTGAAGCTCTTTTGCTCGAAGCTGATTTAATCAAACATCACAGACCTCCTTATAACATCATGCTAAAAGATGACAAATTTTATAAATATATAAAAATATCTTCGGATGAATACGTAAACCCAAAAGATGAATCAAAAACAAAATATAAAATCTCTAAAATAAGTACCTCAAGAAAAACAGAAGACGACCCAAAAGCTAAATATTTTGGTCCATATCCAGACTCAGGATCCATTGCAATAATTCTAAAAACTTTAAGAAAAATATTTCCGTATCGAGATTGTTCAATGTCAAAATTTACAAGATATCAAAAAGCAAAACGCCCATGCTTATATGGATATATCGGTGTTTGTTCAGCTCCATGCCAATCAATTGAATCAATCGAAGTAAATAATGCAAATATACAAAAATTAAAAGAATACCTAGAAGGAGACCGAAAAAAATTATTCAATGAAATCGAAAAAGACATGAAAGAAGCAGCAAAAGAACATCAATATGAAAAAGCCGCAATCCTTAGAGACCAACTCATCAGTTATAAGTATTTAACTCAACAAAAGCGAAGTGCTCGAGAATATATTGAAAAACCAAATTTAATTGAAGACAACGCATACGACTCAATCATTGATTTAAAAAATGAGCTAGAAAAAAACACCGATTTCAAATTTAAAATCAACGATTGGCGAGACTTTAGAATAGAAGTTTTTGATATCTCAAACTTCCAAGGAACAAACGCAGTAGGTGCTATGGTAGTTCTCACAGGAGGCATCTCAGATAAAAGTGAATATAAAAAATTTAAGATACAAACTAAACACACACCTGATGATTTCGCCATGATGGATGAAATGCTAAAACGAAGATTAAGCCATACAACATGGCCGACACCAGATCTAATAGTAGTAGACGGAGGCAAAGGCCAACTTTCAACTGCATTAAAAATTTTAGCCGAAAAAAACATAAATATTCCAATGATTGGCCTTGCAAAAAGACTCGAAGAAATTGTTTTTTATGATGGAAAAGACTTTTTAATGATCCAACTTGCAAATAATTCAAAAGGTTTAAATCTACTCAAAAAAGGTCGAGACGAAGCACACAGATTTGGAATCACATACTATCGTAGTTTACACAGAAAAAGTTTAATTAGCTGATATTAGTTATTTAGAAGAATATTTAGTCAAACCATCGCACCTAGCAATAAAACTTTATTGCTTGTAGAATCAACTCATGATAAAAGTAATCATTCAAAACTTAATTTGCAACGTTATTGGAATCTGGGTTGCAGATCAGCTTTTAAAAGGTTTAAGCATCAAACAGGATTATTATACGTATTTCTTTTTAGCAGTTGCGCTGATTTTCTTAAATATCGCAATCAAACCGGCTTTAAAAATCATTTCATTCCCAATAAATTTGCTAACATTAGGGTTCTTTTCATATGTTATAAATGCATTTGTGCTATATTTGGCAATTTTATTTGTAGATGGAGTAGTTGTTAACGGCGGAAAAATTAACTACTCATTAGTAAGCTTTATACCTATAAATTTTCCAGAAATTGAACTTAGCAAGATTTTTACTATACTTGTTGCATCATTATTAATTAGTTCTGTTAACTGGCTCCTAAAAAAGCTCGTTTTTTAACTGCCGTAATATATGTTTTATTTAGATTTAGCACAGATCGTGATCTCCGTTATTCTTATTCTATTGGTTATCTTGCAAATGCAGGATAATGGAATGTATTCTTCATTTTCCAATATAAATAGGACAAAACGTGGCTCAGAAAAATTAATTTTCAGATTCACAATATTCTTAATTGCTACGATGCTTGTGATATCAGCAATTAATTTTTATTTATGATTATAGAGGCCTTAAAGCTACTATTAATTAAAATTTTCTTACTTTTTTGGATACTCGTACCACAAAAAACGTTAGTAGTTGGGCTAGAAGGAAGTATAAATACTTTAGTTCCAAGTGAGATAAAAAGTGATAATGAAAAAATCATATCGAGCTTGATCTACCGTAAACTTTTTGAATATCATAACGGTGAACTTAGCGAAGATTTAATAAAAAACTGGGAAATATCTCCAGATAAAAAAATTTATAAGTATGAATTAAAAAATGATGCTAACTGGCAAGACGGTTCACCAATCACAACTGATGACGTGATATTTTCACTTTCACAAAACAAACAGTTAATTAACCAATTAGATATAGAAAAACTAAGCGATAAAAAATTTACAATCACACTTTCTGCACCAAATGCCATATTAAACTCAATACTCACCTTTGGTATTCAACCAGCAAATGCAAGTGAAGACAATAAATTTAAACAGACAGGATCAACAAGCTATCATGTAGCATACATATCATCCGAGAATAATAGTGTGAGCTCAGTTACGCTGCAGTCATTCCAAAAAGACAAAATGTATCCAAGAATTATTTTTAAATTTTACAAAAATAACGAAAATCTAAAAACTGCATACAAACTTGGCGAGATAAATGCCTTTATTTCACCGAATGAATTTAAGTGGGAAAACTCAACACAGATTCCAGTCACTTACCAAGGTCGTTATTTTGCACTAATTTTTAATACTACTTCAGAAAAAGTAGCAGATCTAGAAGTGCGAAAAACTTTATCAAAATCATTAGATATTGAAAACTTTCGCTTAAAATCATTAAACCAAGGGGCAATTAGAACAATAGGACCAATTAGCAGAACAAAATATACAAAAAACAATTTATTAAGAAATCCTTTTGATCCAACCGCAGATCTTTCGCCAAGTCAAAAATCAACTCTTAATGAAATATCATTATTAGTTCCAAATAACCAAGAATCAAAACAAATTGAAAGTTTTATTTCAGCTGATTGGAATCGAAATCTAGGGATCAAAGTAAATACATCATTTATGGACGAAGAAGATTTTGTTGATGAAGCAAAATCAGGTAAATATGATGTAATTTTAGTAGGACACGAAACTTCAATTGACCCTGATCGATATTCATTTTGGCATTCAACTCAAATTGGCCAACTTAACATTGGAAAATTTTCAGATCCAAAACTAGACAAAGCATTAGAAGAAGGCCGCAAATACATTAAATATGAAGAGCGACTACCACACTATGCAATTATGCAAGATGTGTTTGAACAAAAAGCTCCAGCTATTTTCTTATATCATCCAGGTACATACTTATATACAAAAAAGAATAGAGAAATTAACATACCTTCTGTAATATTCACTCCAGCAGATATATTTGCAGAACTTTAAGACAATGAACACAGAAGATTTCAAAACGCCAATGATGCAACAATATGCATCCATCAAAAAAGATTACCCTGACTGTATTCTTTTTTTTAGAATGGGAGATTTTTATGAAATGTTTCATAAAGACGCAGAAATTGGATCAGAACTATTAGGCATCACTCTAACCGCAAGATCAAAAGGCACAGACGGACAAATACCAATGTGTGGAGTCCCATATCATGCGGCTGATACTTATATCGCAAAACTTATCAAATTAGGAAAAAAAGTTGCCATTTGCGAACAGGTTTCAAAGCCAACTCCTGGACAAGATTTAGTAGAACGAAAAGTAATAAGAATTGTCACACCGGGAAGCCTTATTGAAGAAAACTTGCTAAACGGTGCCAAAAGCAATTATTTACTAACATTTAGCTTATCCCAAGATTTAATCTATTTAGCTTATTGTGACTTAAGCACAGGCGAATTTTATTCCGAAACACACAACATCGATAAAAACCAAAATAAATCATTACAAGCGATAAGCATCATAAAAAAGATTGATCCATCAGAAATTATTATTCCAAGCGAAATTTATGAAAACTTTGAATTCATAAACTTGTTAGCAACAAATCTAAACAGCAATATTTTTCCATTTCACTATAAAAGCACAAAAACATTAAACGACTTACAAAAATACATATGCGACATATTTAAAATCAAATCATTAGCGATCTTTAATTTAGACGAAACAGACCAAATACTTTTAACAAGCATAGAATTCTTAATTACATACCTTGAAAAGAATCTTAAAACGGAACTCAAAAATTTCCGAAAAATTTCCACTTTAAACAGAAATGATTACATGCATTTAGATGCTGACTCAATCATTAATCTTGAAATTTTCAGCTCAAACAGACTAGGCAATACCAAAAGCCAAACACAAACATTTTTTGAAACAATAAACCAAACACAAACACCAATGGGCGAAAGACTTTTGCATAAATGGATAATAAAACCATTGATAAAACTTGATGAAATCAATATTCGCCATGAATCTACTGAAAAAATAATAAACACTAAAAATGCCTATAGATTTCTCGATGAAAATTTAAACAGAATCAAAGACATCGAACGACTCGCATCAAAAATTGCATTACTGAGAGCAAACCCAAGAGATCTAAAGGCCACAGTCGAATCATTAAATAATGCTTTAGTAATTATTAATACTGAAAATATTAAACAAATTCTTCCACAAGAATTCGAACTCACAACCAATGATCAAGATCAACTTTCAGAATTTATAAATTTTATCGATACCTCAATACTTGAAAATCCACCAATAACAACAAGAGAAGGAAAAATGATAAACCCAGAATTTAACCAAGATTTAAAATCATTGTTAGATTCAATAAAAGATACAAAAGAATGGATTTCCAACCTTGAACCCAAAGAAAAAAGTAGAACAGGAATTTCCACTTTAAAAGTCGGATTTAACAGTGTATTTGGTTACTACATTGAAATTACCAAAGCAAATTCACACTTGGCGCCAGAAAATTACATTAGGAAACAAACATTAGTAAATGCCGAAAGATACATTACCCAAGAATTAAAAGAAAAAGAAAGCATTGTATTATCCGCAGAAGAAAAAATATTTAATCTAGAATTTGAGATCTTTAATAAAATCTTAGTTGAAGCTCAAAAATATATTGAATCACTTCAAAAGATATCCCAAGTCATTGCTTATCTTGATTGTGTTTTTTGTTTTGCCAAAAATGCAATTCTGAAAAACTATATAAAGCCACAAATGTTTGACTCAAATTCTTACAACGTAACAATCAAAGAGGGCAGACACCCTGTTATCGAAACTTTTTTACCTAAAGGAGACTTCGTACCAAATGACTTATCACTAACAAAGAACACCTCAATACATCTAATAACAGGACCCAACATGGCTGGTAAATCAACATTTATAAGGCAAACCGCACTAATCCAAATAATGGCACAAATTGGATCTTATGTTCCAGCATATAGTGCAGAAATTGCGATAGTCGACGCAATCTATACAAGAATTGGAGCAGGGGATGCATTAATTCAAGGTCTCAGTACTTTTATGGTTGAAATGATAGAAACTGCAAAAATATTAAATAACGCTACAGAAAACTCCCTAGTTATTCTTGATGAAGTTGGGCGAGGAACAAGCACTTTAGATGGCTTAAGTATTGCTAAAGCAGTTCTAGAATACATACACGAAAAAATAAAATGCAAAACATTATTCGCAACACATTTTCATGAATTAGCACAAATGCCAAATCAATTTCATACAATTGAAAACTACAGAATCAAAGTAAGTGAAACAAATGAATCTGGTCAAATTAGATTTTTACACAAAGTAGAAAAAGGATTCACTGACAAAAGCTATGGAATCGAAGTCGCCAAACTCGCAGGACTACCAACCGAAGTCATAGACATTGCAAAAAAACATTTAAATTTACAAAACAAACTACAACTAACATTAGGCTTGTAATCCTTTCATAATACTCATTTATGTAGTAAATTTTTATTATGGAACAAGATAATAAACAAGACAACCCAGACTCTTTACCAAATTTTTCAAAACCTGTAACACCAGTTGCAGACAATGCAACAAGTTCGAGTGCAGATTTTGCACAAACAATGTCAAAACTCTCAAATGAACCTAATTACAATAAGACAAGTGGAAACAAACTCACACTATTCTTGGTATTAATAATGGTTTTATTTTTATTAGTTGGTGGAAGTCTTGCTTCAATATACTTAATTGCAAATGGAACAGTCAAACTAAGTAACAACGCTTTACGTGAAAAAGTTGCATATATCTCAGGACTAATCCCATTTATGCCAAAAACTCCTGAATATGTTCTTATGCAATCCGCAAAAGTTCACGAAGATATTGCAAGCGCATACTTTAAAGGCTCAGTAATAATTAACTCAGATGAATTTAAAAAATCATTACCAATATTTCAAGATGGAATCGACATTGCAATAGAAGGACCAATTGATGCAACGGATGAAGACAACCCTAAAATGGGGCTAAATTTCAAACTTACAAAAGAATTCGATATGGATTTTAGATTTTTGGACAATGTAATGTATGCAAAACTAAATAAAATACCATCTTTCACGTATCCATTAATCGGATTAACAGAATCCAACATAAAATCAGCACCATTCTTAAATAATTGGATTTCATATGATCTAAGTGGACTAGACACAGATGCTAGATCTGCTTTCGAAAATAGAGATAAACAAAAAGAAAACACAGAAGAACTAAGTACTGAAGTAGAAAATAGAATTAAAAAATTAACTTCAGATAGAATTTTGCCATTAATAAAAATGACTACAGAAGATTTAGATGGAAAACCAATGTATAAGCTAACAATAAAAATGGACGAAAATCAAACACAAGAATATTACAAAGAAATTTTTGAAATCATTGCAGCTGACAAAAGTACAAATGCAAATTTATATACTGACGACATAGCGAGAACACAATTTAAAGGCCTAGAAGCAACGATTTGGATTAATAAAAGTAACTATTATTTCACAAAAGCAACCTCAGTATCTGATATTGAAATTTCGCAACCTGATATGAGTAGTGCAACAGGCGTTTTAGGTATTACAACATCTAGCGAACCAACCGCAATGCAAGAAAATACTAATGACCAAGTATTAGGTGTCAGAACCATTAACAGTGAAGATCCTGCATTCAAATTCTCAATGGCTACATCAATTTCACTTGATAAACATGGCGAAAATTTCGAAGCTGAATTAGTAAAACCTGCACAAAGCATAGATTTTGAAACCTTTATGTTGCAAATGACCTCATTCATGCAAAATCAGCAAACAATGCCATACTCTACAATGGAAAATGATGGATTCGGACAGCAATATGACGATGCAAATGGTTTCGAATAAACATGTCATTAATAAAGTTACTTCCTGAATCAATTGTAAGCAAAATTGCAGCAGGGGAAGTCGTCGAAAAACCAGCATCAGTTGTAAAAGAATTATTAGACAATTCATATGATGCAAAAGCACTTAATATTACAGTCGAAATAGAAGATTCCGGTGAAAAGAAAATATTAATTGTAGACGATGGAACCGGTATGGATCGAGATGATGCAATAAATGCATTTAAGATTCATGCAACAAGCAAACTAAAATCTGAAGAAGACTTATTAAATATTCATCAATTTGGATTTAGAGGCGAGGCTCTTGCAAGTATTGCGGCTGTTTCAAAAGTTACTTTAAAAACAAGGAGAAACCAAGATCCTTTAGGTACAAAAGTATATATTGAAGGCGGAAATATAATCTCAGTCGAAGACATTGGATGCCAAGCAGGAACTTCAATATTAATTGAAGACTTATTTTTTAACGTTCCCGCAAGAAAACAATTTTTAAAACAAGCACAATCAGAATACAGAGCAATCCTAGAAGTTATAAACGCACATGCAATGGCATCTCCGCATGTCGGACTCCAATTTATTAATAACGGAAAAGTCATCTATTCATTTCCAAAAGATGACCAACTTGAAGATCGAATCAAAGAGGTTATTGGCAAAGACATATACGATCAAACAGTTGGCCTATTTTACGAACACCCACACTTAGAAATCTATGGAGTTGCAGGAAAGCCACAAACAGCAACTGAAAGAGTAAAAAATCAATATATTTATGTAAACAAACGTAGGATATTTGATAAAACAATTTCAGCGGCAGTAAGAGATGCCTTTCAGACATTAATTCCAAAAAATTTTTACCCACAATTTGTCATTTTTATAGATATACCTGCAAATATATTAGACGTTAACGTCCACCCAAGAAAAGAAGAAGTACGATTCTCAAATGGCCAACTTATTTTTACAGGTATTCGAGAATGCATTAAAAAAGCTATCGAAAGAAACAATCTGACACCGGGCGCAGAAAACCAAACTCCAGGAATATCAAAAGAAGACCCGTTCGGTGCCGATCCATTTGGAAATCCAAGCTTAGGTTCACCAATGCAAAATAATCCTTTTGCACCAAAACCTTCAGCTGGGGCTCAACCAAACCCATCTCCATTTGAACGAAAACCATTCGCTCCATTTGCAGCAAACAAACAGAATCCATTAGGACAATCTTTTAAACCAGCAACATCGCCATTCGGAAACACAAGTCCATTTAACCGAACTCCTTCAATGAATGACAATAACATTCCCAAAAAAGCAAACCCATTTGCATTTAATGACACTGATAATGATGATCTTTTTGGAGATGCAGATTTTTTATCTGACAAATTTGGAAAAGAAGATAAAACTGATTCATTCCCAAATAGCCAAAAAAAATTCTTACAAGTAAAAAATCTATATATAATCACCGAAGGCCCAAACGGACTAATTGTTTACGATCAACATGCAGTGCATGAACGTATTAACTACGAAAAATTATTAGCAATACACGAAAAAGGAAAAACATCAGGCAACACCCAAAAAATGTTAACGCCAATTATTATCAACTTATCTGCTAAAGATTATTCAATCCTCAACGAAAACTTAGAAGAACTTAAAAAAATTGGCTTTGAAATAGAAGATTTCGGAGCGAATTCTGTAAAAGTAACAGAGATCCCTCAAATATTTATCGAGGCAGATATACCAGCACTGATAAATGAACTAATTGGTGACCTTGAAAACGATAACAAAATCAAAGACGTTGATTCAGCATCTCATCGTGCATTAACATTCTTATCATGTCGTTCATCAATCAAAGCAAATGATAAATTAGATCCAATCGAAATTTCAAACCTTATCGCAAAGCTTGAAGAAACGGACATACAATATACATGTCCACATGGAAGACCTGTTAAGATTGAATTTACATTTAACGAGCTTGAAAAACTTTTTAAACGAACCGGATTCTAAAAATATGGCTATAAACAAATCTAATTCTACAAAACAAAAAATTACAAAAGCCGATATAGAAACAGAAAATGAAGAACTTAAACAAACTATAAGATTGCTACATATTAACAACAGCTTAACCTATACATTTTTAAGAGGTTTTATTTATGGGTTCGCAACAGTTGTAGGAGGTGCCTTTTTCTTATCCGTAGGTATTTGGATATTAACAAGTTTGCAAATTATTCCTTACTTAGGAGACATAGCTGCACTAATCCTCACTCTGTTAGAAAAAAATAATTAGCAACGAATAACTTCAAACACGTCATACAGTTTAAAACAATCCAAGGATGTATTACGATATACTTTTAACTAATATTAATAATGCTGTTCTTCGACAAGGTTAAAAATATAATAAAACAAAAAGAATTAAATCCTTTAGAACAATCAGGTAAAAACAATAAATCACATAAAAAACTATATTTTGTGATTTTAACAATATTGTTTTTTGCATATTTTTCAATTGATATTTCATTAGCAATAAAAAATTTTAGATCAACAATCGCATACATAACTACGCCAACGTTTCCAAACAACCAACCAATAAAAAACTCTGATATCGAAGAGGCAAATCCAAACGCAAAAAACTGTTTTTATGAAGATTTAATCATCGAAAAAATAAATAAACCAAACAATTCTGACAAAGTCCAAAAAAATATTGGATACCAAAATAATAAAGTTGGACTATATATTTATGCGGAAGTCACGGAATTTGTAGATAAAGCTGATGAACTAGCAAATTCAAACGGAGGTGAGTGGGGTTATGTTTTAATCCCATACAATGTCAAAGACAGAAATCTTGATAGATGGAGCCATTTATTTGAACTTCTTTATCAAAAAAAGTTAATACCAATAATTCAACTTTGGGATCTTGATATAAACGATAGTGAAGAACGAGATAAACAAATAAAAGGATCTGCAAAATTTTTAAACTCCTTAAGCTGGCCAATTAAAATCAAATATATATCAGCTTATAACGAAATGAACGATGCCAAATTTTGGAAAGGCAAGCAAGACCCAGAAGGTTACGCAGAAGTATTAAACATGACAATAGAAGAATTCAAAAAACTTGATAAAGATTTTTTTATTATGAATGGCGCATTTAATGCCTCAGCCAGAACCGGCGGCGACTATTTAGATATGCGAGTATATATGCGCAGAATGCATAAACAAATGCCCGGAATTTTTACACGTCTAGACGGCTGGGCTTCACATCCATATCCACAACCAAATTTTACCGGTTCACCAAAAGCAACAGGTAGAGATAGTATCCGTGCATATGAATGGGAATTAAACGTGCTAAAAGAAGATTTTGATGTAAATATAGAAAAGCTACCTGTATTTATAACAGAAACTGGCTGGCCACACAAAGAAGGCGAAAACGATAACAATTCATATATCGATCAATATAAAGTAGCAGATTACTACAAAGAAGCATTTGAAAAAGTATGGCTTCCAGATGACAGAATCGTTGCCATTACTCCATTCACAATAAAATACAATGAACCATTTGATCATTTTTCATGGATAACAAAAGATGGAAACCACTATCCACAATTTGATGCAATCAAAAACATAAAAAAAATAAAAGGTAACCCACCATTCGTACAATACAGCACCGAAAAACGACTAATTTGTAAATAATAAAAATTAAAGGTCGCACCTTTAAAATAGCTGATAAATCAACAAAAACAGATTATCTTAAAAACAACAAAAATTGAAATATCGGCTATTTATAAGCCTTCGCAAAGGTGCGACCTTCAACTCTCATCATTTGATATAATCACGATATATGAATATCAATGAAAAACTAGATTTAATAAAACAAGTTGGTGAAGAGATCACCACAACAGAAGAACTTAAAAAATTATTAGAATCACCAGAAACTCCAATTGCTTATGATGGCTTTGAACCAAGTGGAAAAATACATATTCCACAAGGATTAATCCGAACCATGAACATAAACAAAATGACAAAATCAGGCTTTAAATTCAAAATGCTTGTAGCTGACTGGCACGCATGGGCAAATCATAAACTTGATGGAGATTTAGAAAAAATCAAAATTGCCGGACAATATTTTATTGAAGTATGGAAAGCCTGTGGCCTAGATACAGATAATGTCGAATTTGTTTGGGCAAGCGATCTGGTTAAAACTCCAGGCTACTGGGAAACTGTAATGAAAATCGCAATCAAAACCAATTTAGCGCGTGTACTACGAACCACACAAATCATGGGTAGGGAAGCAAGCGATACACTATCAACTTCACAAATCATGTATCCATTAATGCAATGTGCTGATATTTTCATGCTCAATGCAAAAGCCACACAATTAGGTATGGATCAACGCAAAGTAAACATGCTTGCACGTGAAATAGGCGAAGAACTCGGATACTGGAAACCAGTAGTAATCAGTCATCATATGTTATTAGGTCTACTTCCTCCAACCGAAAAAACCACAGAAGAATCTGCAACAGACCGAACAATCCGATTAAAAATGAGCAAATCAAACCCAGATTCAGCAATTTTTATGACCGACACACCAGATCTCGTTAAAGATAAAATTAGAAAAGCTTGGTGTCCCGAAGGCGTCACATCAGAAAACCCAATATTAGAATATTCAAAATATTTAGTTTTTGGAAAAGAAACCTCAATGTTAATCAAAAGACCAGAAAAATTCGGTGGCGATGTTGAATACAAATCATTTGAAGAGCTAGAAAAAGATTATGCAGAAAAGAAGCTATTTCCGCTTGACCTTAAAAACTCATTAACGGAATATATTGTTAAATATTTAGCACCAATAACTCAACATTTTGAGAATGACGCTAATGCTAAAAAACTAAAAGAAGAAGTTGAAAAATTCACAATTACAAGATGAAACATAAATACCGACAAGCCATTAAATTCACAGTATTTTTCTTTGCATTAGTTGCATTGATAATATCAACATTACTGCCGATGTTTGCAAATTTATAATAAATTACATCCTTTGAACTTCTACAAAACTTCTTGTAGAGTGATGACATGAAGAAACAACTTTCATTAGAATCTCAGGTCGATGAGGTTTCTGGAATTGGACCACAATTCAAAACTCTACTAAACAAATCTGGAATTATTACAGTAAAAGATCTTTTACTAAATATTCCCTATAAATACGAAAAGAAAAACCTAACAACAATCTCAAATCTAATAGTGGGCGAAAAATTCACCGTAAAAGGAAAGTTCACAAAACTCCAAAACATATTTACAAAAAGTCGATTCAAAATAGTCAAAGGAACATTCGAAGATGAAACAGGCAAACTCGATATAACATTTTTCAATCAACCATATGTAATCAAATCTACACCAACAAACGTTGAATTATACATAATCGGCAAGTTAGACGAAAAAACTCACAAACCACATTTTATAAATCCACAAATCATCACTACTCTTGATGAAAATAGCGAGATCTATTCAATTTATTCAGAATTAAATGGAATAACCTCAAAATGGTTCGGCAAAAAAAATAGCGATATTCTAAATCAGATCTCAATACCAGAACATTTAGATCAAATTTTAATAGAAGAAACACATCTTCCAGATTTTGGAGAAACCATACATTATTTACATCAACCCAAATCGCTAGAAAAAATATCTTACTATCATAAACGCCTCGAATACGAAGAAATGCTATTTACACATCTATCAGGCCTAAAAACCCAAAAAGATTGGGAAGCCAAAACAAAAGGCTATAAATTTGAGGCAAACGACAAAATTTTTGAAACATATATAAAAAAAATACCTTTCACGCTAACACAAGCCCAAATCAGATGTATCAAAGAAATTTTCGAAGACATACAAAAAGACACGCCAATGAATAGAATGCTCCAAGGGGACGTAGGAAGCGGAAAAACACTGGTTGGAGCAGCCGGTCTATATGCTGCATCAATGTCAGGATTAACTTCAATTTTATTAGCACCAACACAAGTCCTAGCTAACCAGCACTTTAGCTCAATTAAAAAATTATTTTCAAACGACTCAATAAGTATTGAACTAATAACTGCAAATACATCAAAACTACCTAATTATAAAAGTGGATCAATAATAATAGGGACGCATGCCGTTTTGCATAATCTCGAAAAACTAACCGATATTGGATTAATAATCATTGACGAACAACACAAATTTGGCGTAGCGCAAAGATCACAAATTATTGATTTTTATACAACCCAATCAAAAGGTATCACACCAAACTTGTTAACAATGACCGCAACGCCAATACCTCGAAGCCTCGCATTAGCCTTTTACGGA
This sequence comes from uncultured Candidatus Saccharibacteria bacterium, assembly GCA_964510925.1. Taxonomy (GTDB): domain Bacteria; phylum Patescibacteriota; class WWE3; order 2-01-FULL-39-13; family 2-01-FULL-39-13; genus CAZEDS01. Next base: position 14,389 of record CAZEDS010000002.1, on the reverse strand, counting down.
GAGCTTTCGCTATCAGTAATTGATGAAATGCCAAAAGAACGAAAAAATGTCATAACGTGGGTTATTCAAGACCAAAAACGAGCACCTGCATATGATTGGATTAAAAAAGAAATAAAAGACAACAACACACAAGTCTTTATTGTGTGTCCATTCATTACAGATTCAATGCACGAAAATTTTTCAGATGTAAAATCTGCTGAAACGGAATTTAAAAATATCACAAATATATTCTCAGAATACAAAATAGGACTTTTGCACGGAAAACTCAAAGCCACAGAAAAAGACAAAATAATTGAAGACTTCAGAAACAAAAAATTCGAAATTTTAGTAGCAACAACAGTTATCGAAGTTGGAGTAGACATTCCAAATGCAAATATCATGATTATTGAGAATGGTGAAAGGCTTGGTTTAGCCTCATTACATCAATTACGTGGTAGAGTAGGGCGGGGATCAGCTCAAGGTTATTGCATTGTTTTTTCAAATTCAGAACAAAGCAAACGTCTCGCACATTTAGAAACCGTCCATAACGGTAACAAACTCGCAGAGATCGACCTTAAACTTCGTGGTCCAGGAAACATGTACGGAACATCCCAACATGGATTTATGGACTTCAAGTTTGCAGATATAAGCGACATTGAATTAATCAAACAAACAAAAGAAGTAGCACTAAAAGTATTCAATAATCAGCAAAAGTATCATAAAATAGGACAAATCATTAAATCGCTCAAATATATTGGCGACGATTAACAAAATGGCAGAACTAAGAATCACCGCAGGTGAATTTAAAAATCAAAAATTAGGAGTACCAGATTCCGCAAAGCCGGTCATGGAACGAGTAAAACTAGCAGTTTTCTCAATAATCGGCTCAGACATCATTGGTTCAAAATGCCTAGACTTGTTCGCAGGATCAGGAAACCTAGGCTTTGAAGCACTAAGCAGAGGTGCCACACATTGCGACTTTATTGAAGATGATTTTTTTGCAATTAAATCAATCAAAGAAAATCATAAAAAACTCGAGGATAAATATCAAAGAGAAATTCCCGCAAAAATCATAAAAAGCGAAGTCCTAAAATACATCAATAACATCTACGAACACTATGACTTTATATTCATCGATCCACCTTATGCAGAAAAACACATAGTCCACATATTCAAAACAATAGACGAGATACTAAAACCAGAAGGAAAAATCTTCTATTTTAGCGAAAACATACTAAATCTTTCCGAAAATATCACAAAAATCAACGAATCACTCAAAATTACAGATTCTAGACGATATGCCAAAACTCTAGTAGAAGTACTCGAAACCAAAACTAACTAAAAGTAGCTCTTATACATCCTTTGCAAAGAAGACTCTATCAGATATAATAACGAAGTTATGGCACAACCAAAACATAGAACATCAAAATCAAAGAGTGCGATGAGAAGAGCACACCAAAATCAAAAAGTTGTTAAGATATCTTTGCAGAAGTGTGAATCTTGCGGAAAACTAAAAAGACCACATACAATCTGTAAAAATTGTTCTAGCTATTAAAATTAAGTAGATTAACATAGAATGAAAACCAGCAAAGACCCAAGGCATCAATCAAGACGCCTTGCTTTCGGTTACATACATGCAATAGAAAACGCCGGCGTCAAATTTGATGCTGAAAGCTTAGCAACGGTTAAAGAATCCGCTCAAGAGCTGTTAGAAATAAGCAGCTATAACGAAGACCTTTTTGAATCAATAATCAACATTTACACAAAAGATAGAGATTCGATAATCGAAACTATCACAAAAAACAGCAAAGAATGGCAACTAGCAGAGATGTATAAACCAGATATCATTGTATTAATAATTGCAATTTGCGAAATTAAGACCGAAAAAGTACCAATGAAAGTAGCAATTGACGAAGCCGTAGAACTCGCAAAAGAATTCTGCGATGTTGAATCTGCTAAATTCATTAATGGAGTACTTGCCGGAGTGGTTCAAGAACTTCAAAATACAAAAGATGACAAACCTAAACAAACTTGAAAAAAAAATATCCGTAAAATTTAATGATGAAAACCTATTAAAAAAGGCTCTTACTCATAGGTCATTCTTAAATGAGACTTCAGATGAAACCGTTAAAGAATCTAACGAGCGCTTAGAATTCTTGGGGGACGCGGTATTGCAGTTTTTATCTTCAGAATTCTTATTTGCAGCATACCCAAACTTTGAAGAAGGTGTATTAACAAATATTCGCTCAAAAATCGTAAATACAGAATCACTTGCATCCGAAGCCAAAAAGCTTGAACTTCCTTCATATATATTGATATCTAAAGGCGAGAAACAAACAGCATACGAAAGTGACCACATTTTGGCAAATACGTTTGAAGCGCTCTTAGGTGCAATATATCTTGATCAAAAAGATATAGATTTATGCAGGAATTTTCTAACAACACATTTGTTCTACAAAATTGAAAGCTTAGTCAATGAAGGTCAATTAAAAGATCCTAAAAGCTTATATCAAGAAATTTCTCAAGAAAAATACTCAATTACACCAACATACAAGGTAGTTCAAGAAGTTGGTCCAGATCACAATAAGTCTTTTACCGTAGCAGTTTTTTTAAATGATAGGAAAATTGCGCATGGTTCAGGTGCCAGTAAAAGAAAAGCTGAACAAGAAGCTGCTGCAAATGCACTTAAAATTGAAGAAATAAGGTAAATTAGTGTTGAAAAACTAAATAATCACGATATTTCATTGAAATGCAGTGACATTTTGTTTTTCAATTGTTATAATAGCTCCTATGGTAAAAATAAGATTAACAAGAACAGGTCGCAAGAATGCGCCATCATACAGAATCATAGTAATCGACTCAAAATCAAAGAGAGACGGTATGTATATCGAAAAATTGGGATATTATAATCCAACAGAAGATCCTAAAAAAGTTGTATGTACAAAAGAACGATATGACTATTGGTTATCAGTAGGTGCACAACCTTCTGATGCTGTTAAAAAGCTAATTAGTGGTAAATATGTCTTCAAAAAGACAAAAGATAACAAAAATCTAGAGGAAGTTGCTCCTGCAGAAACTCCTGTAGCAGCATAAATTTAAATTATGATGAAAGAACTAATAGAATACATTGTAAAAAGAATCGTAAATAATCCAGACGAAGTTCAGGTAACGGAATCAATCGAAGAATTTTACGGTAGAGCAACTAAGGTTTTTTATATCCATACAAATCCTGACGATATCAAGATCGTAATCGGCAAAGAAGGAAGAACTATTCAAAGCATTAGAAATCTCGTCAAAATTAGAGCAGTCAAAGACAAAGAATTCGTGGATGTAAAAATCCAAGAAGCAATTATTGCTTAACTATAAACCACAAAACCACTGATAAAAAATACAAACATTTAAAGCTTTATTGACTTGATTTAGCGATAGTTGGTGTAGGCGTTGGTGTTGAAGTAACACCAAAAGGATCACTTACTTTTTTAGGATCAATAAACAGAGAATCTATTGTTTGAGTAGCAACCGGTGATTCTTCATAGAACTTAAATTCCTTTAATATCTTAAGGGTTTTATCAGCATTTGGATTACCATTAACAATATCTTCAATCCTAACATTATCAGTATTAGCATCTTTTAGGTTATAACCATTCAAATAAATTTCGATTGTATACAAACCATTTGTCGAATCAAAATCTTTTGTGTCATAATTTTCAGTTTCACCAATTTTTTGTGATAGTATGCCAAATTCTGTTGAATCCGTTATCTCACCTGTTTTAATCTTCTCAAGATATTCTTCAATCTGTGTTTGATCATCTAAAATTCGAACAGTCATAGTTTTAGGAGATACCAATCTACGTGAATTTTCAATTAATTCTGCAAATTTTATAAAATTATTATAGCTACCATTCAAACTTAAACGTACCAAAATAGATTTCATTTTTATAACTGGAACCCCATCTACAGGATCCTGAATAGGTTCGGCTGAACCAACCGATAATCCACCAAAAGTAATCGATTGAGTTTCTAAAAAGGCAGCCTTAGCCATTTGAATATTCTGATCTAAAAAATAGGGGATTTCTTCATCAACGGGAATCGCATTCTTTGCAATAGCAATATTTTGTTGTAATTCAGTTCCAAGAGCTTTTAACTTATTTAAATATGCTAAATGTGCTGAAACTTTTTCATATTCTTGATTTACAGTAATATGCTCTTCTTTTAATGTGTAATAATCATAATACCCTGGGTAGATCACAAAATATACAGAAATCGCCGAAACCACAAAACATACAATCCAAAGTGTATAGCTGAATGCTTTTTTTAAAGTACTAACAATGTCTGAACCTAAATGACTAGTAGTACTAACATTATTTACCCAAGTTGGTTTTTTAAAAGATGCCATATCATTTTGATCACGAACAGGCGCTTGTGGGATAGGAGACACTGGTTGATTTGTATTGATATTATTTTGCGGGTCCATTGGCATTCGTTGGGTCTAAAGTAATTGACAACGTAAATTCAATTTTAGAAGTGCTTTTATCAAAATTTGATGAAACAACCTTTACATCCGAAAAATATTTCTCTTTGGTTTTATCTAAAAGTGACGCACGATAGTTTGTAATAGGGGTATAGTTTGGTTCAGCATATCCAACAAAGTTAATAACACCACTATCATCAAGTCTTAATTCTTTGAGTGCGATTCCAACTGGAATTCTATTTTTTAATTCTTGTAGAACTCTCGACAAATAAACTCTTTTATTAATTACAGTTTCTGAATTCTTTAATCTAAATCCTAATTTATAACCTTCTTTTCCTAAATCCTTAAGTTTATCGATATCATTTTGAGCCTGGGTTATGTTTGCTTGAACAGCTTTAATTTCTTGACGTTTGGTGTAATTCAAATAAAAAACAACACCTGCAACTATTAAAATGATTGTTGTAACGGAAATAAAAAGCTTATTACCAGCACTAATAGCACCATCTAAAGCCTTTGAAGTACTTGATTGTCTTGGGGCAAAATTAATATCAGTATTATAGGCAGGCATACTCTGAATCTAATTAAAGTGCTGCTCCAGCAGCGGTAACTAACAACGGACCCAAATTTTTTACAACCTCTTGATTCTTAATCATATCTATTTCAACAACTTTCCAAGGAGAAGCAAACTCAACCTCTAAATTTAGATTACTAATTAAATATATCATTAAATTTGGTATCAATGCACCACCACCCATAACAACTAACCTTTTAACTTTTGAACCAATCACAGATTTATCAAATGTAATACGCTTTTCTGCGTAATTTTGAAGTCGTTTAACTTCTTGGATCACAATTTCAGCAGCAGGTTTAATAATTTCAGTTACTTTGCCGTTCAAACCAGTTTCATTAAAACCGTACGTATACAAATATTCATTTGCCTGAATCGGAGGCATATCTAGATTTTCTGACAAAGCACTACAAAAAGAGGAGACCCCAAACTGAACGGTTCTAACAAATCTAACTTTGCTATTAGTAACGAGATAAAAATCCATATTGTTATAACCAAAATTCATAACAATTGTAGGAATATCTAACTCTAATTCTCGAAACACCAATGATTTTATTGATGCAGTTGACGCTGGTTCAATTCCTGACGTATTAATACCTGCATCATTAAAAACTTGTATGTAACTGTTCACATATTTTTTAGGTGCAGAAACAAGCAAAACTTCACTCGTACCAGTTAATCCTTCGCTACCAGACGACAACCCAGGAATACTTAGTGGAACAGATGAAGTAATTGATTCAGATAATTTTTCAACTTTAGATAATAAATTGTTTTCTTTATTATCATCTTCTCTCGTAGTTAAAACCGTATATTTAAGATACATTTCCGAAACAGGTTGGCTCAAATATTGATTTGCTTCCCATTCTACAGCTTGTTGCATTTCACTACTGGCCAAAGTTGGAATTGTAATAACTTTTGTAAAAATTCTACTTTCAGGCAAAGTAAAAACGATATCCTTTGAGGTCATACCGGACTCTTTAATAAAAGTCTTAATAATTTCTACAGCAGCTTTTTGAGATTTTGAATCATCGGATGCTTGATCAATTTTAGATAAAAAATCATTAGAAGGGGAAACTGCATAACGAAGCAACTTATTCTTGCCATTTTTTTGCACGTCTATTTCTACAGCTTTTATGTGACTAGAACCAATATCTAATCCTATCTTAGTCATGGGCAGAGAAAACTAAATTGATTAGGTTACGAAACAAAATTATAACTGATCGCAAAACTTTTATCATTTTTATTATACGGATCTTTAATGAGAGATGGAAGGATTTATAGAAAACATAGCTACATAGCCATATAGTAGAGGAATAAAAACTGGGTTAAGTCAAAATTAAACTATTTGCCTATATTAACACCATAATGTATACTCTAGTCCTATAGTAATAAAATGACTCAAATAAAAGAGGCCATTAAATTCAAGAAAATTACTGCAAATGAATTGCAGACCATAGAGAATTTCACCAAAAATTTTGACGGATACAGTGACTTTGCCACTTCAAACTTACTGTGCTGGAATAAAGACAATTCCAACGAATACTGTATATCAAACGACACCCTAATAGTAAAAACAGTAGATAATTATGGAGAGAAATCAGTTGTAACAGCGCTAAGCAAAAATAACATTACTGATATTATCATTGAGCTCGGGAAAAAAGGGGAGCTATTTGGTTATATACCAGAAATAAGTTTGCAAAATGTTAGCAATGAAATACCCATCAAAATTAACGATGACCGAAATAGCTATGATTATATTTACTCAACAATCGATATAAACGAAATACAAGGATCCAAATACGCAAAAAAAAGAGGAAAAATAAACCAATTTATTAATACTTATCAAAACTTTAGCGTCAAAGAAATTGATATATATGAAAAGGAAACGCTAAAAATTATTGGTGAAATAATTGAAAAATGGCATACGCAAAAAGTTATAAAAAATGAATTATTCGAAGACACTTTTTTAAAAAATAAATTTAATACAAAAGGCCTGTTTAATGAAGTCAATTTAGGACTTTTTGTTGAAGACCAGCTTATAGGATTTTCAAGCACACACTTACAAAATAAAGAAAATGCGCTTATTAATTTATTAAAAACGGATTTGGATTTTAGCAATTCAGGTACATTTATGTTCTACCAAACTAATAAAATTTTAAAAGAAAAATATAATATAAAATTGTTAAACTTTGATTGTGATTTGGGACTTGATGGATTAAGAACTAGTAAGGAAACTTGGCATCCTAATAATTTTCTTAAGAAATTTCAAGTCGCATTAAAATAATATGTGGATAATATATGCATTGATGGCTGCCGGATTATGGGCAACTGTCAATTACGTCGACAAATATATAGTTACATACTTCTCAAAAGGAGAACAAATAGGTTCTTTAGTCCTTTATTCAGCATTTATCGGATTCCCATTTTGCACAATCATATACTTAACAATCGGTAATCGATTATTTATGATCAATCCTCTTAGCTTATTGTTAATAATAATTGCAGGATTGATTTATATTTTAGCTTTAATCCCATATTTACATGGATTAGCAAAAGACGAAGTTTCAAGTGTTATCCCACAATTCATGTTAGTACCAATTTTTGGACTTATACTTGAATATTTTCTAGGAGAATTAAAGATCTCAACGAGCGAAATAATAGGTGCAATATTTATAATCACCGGAGTAATTGCAATAAATGTTGAAAAAACTTCAGAAACAATAACGATTAAAAAAGATACTCTTGGATATATGGCGACAGCTTCGCTTTTAATTGCACTGAATGCATTTGTTTTTAAATATATTTCGATAGAAGAAAATGACTTTTGGCTATCTGCATTTTGGCAATACTTTGGATTTAATATCGCAGGTCTGCTAATATTTACTTTTAATAAAAAATACAGAGATGATTTCATCAATGTTATTTATGAAAATGGATTCCTAGGAATAGGGGTGAATGCTTTGGGCGAAATTGTTGCAGTTTTAGGTAATTTGGCATTTTATTATGCAACACTAAAAGCAGCATTACCTATAGTGCAAATCACTGCAGAAGGTTTTCAACCAATTTTTGTTTTTTTAATAGGGATATTAATTACAATGGCTCGAAAAATGCATGCTCATAAAAATAAAATTGAGCTTTTAGTTGGCAAAGTTGAAATTAAAAACTTTTATATACTCGGATTAATGATAATTGGTTTAATAATGATAAACATAGTAACGTTTTAACTTGATATTTCTACATGAATATAGTTAGAATGTATTGTGAAATCAAATTCTCTTAAATTCGTTTATCTTATTTCAAAAAACATACTTATTGTATTAGGAACAATCTCAATTGTTTTTTGGCTAATTTTTAATGGATGGGAGCCAAGCATCCTTTCTCAAACAGTAAAAGAAATAAATACTAATCTGTTTAATAATCATGCACTTGAAATATTTGGAGATACCTACGGAATAGTGTCATTAATTGCCGCTATAATCGGTATTTTAACCGCAATTGGCTGGGGACTACTTAAAAGTAAGCTAGGAAACGCTTTGTTTTATATATCAATCGGGCTTTTATTTCAATTTTTAGGTCAACTTGTTGCTTTATATTACACATTTGTGTTGGGTGTTGAACTTCCATATCCGTCATGGGCTGAATTATTTTATTTCACAAGCATACCTATCTATATAATTGGAGTAGTGTTCCTAATGTCAGCATGCGGGTTAACTAAAGATTTCTTTAATAAATCAATAAATATGTTGAGCTTTTTAGTTTTAATTACAACATTTTTATCCCTAGACTATATTCTATTTTTAAAAGATTATGACCCTTCTGATTACCCCAATATTGCAGTAATGCTTGATTATGCTTATCCAATTTTACAAAGCATACAAGTTTCATTAGTTATATTTACATATTTTGCATCATTAAAACAATTAGGTGGCAAGCTTAAAACACCTGTAATATTCCTAATGTTAGGCTTATACGCACAATACTTAGGGGATACACTTTATACATACTTTATATATCAAGAAACATGGCGCCAAGGTGATATCACAGATTTTTTATATCTAAGTTCGTATTTATTATTAGGGATATCATTTATAAAGTTTAACAAGGTTTATTTAGAGTTGACTTCAAAAAAAAATGCTACAAGTAGTAGGCAATGATAAGTATTCGAAAGCAATAGAAAAAATCACACAAGAGCAAGGGAAAATAGTGGGTGAAGAGATCGCTGTAGAAATGGCGAGCACCATTGAAGGTATTAATATCAATCAAGATAAAATGGAAATCATAACAAATAACCCTAAATTAACCCTTGAAAAATTAGTTGAACAATTCTCTACATTATTTGGATTGGTTTCCATACAAGTTTCCAAAGACGCACTTAAATCGATAGAAATTAACTTTACTCAAGAAGAATTACCTGAAATTCTAAAGTCATAAAATGGATGATACACCGGCAAAAAATGTAAAACCTATAATTGAAGGAAAGCACATCGATCCGACTTACTTCAAACACATAACCGAAGCTCTTTATCAAAACAATTTTGAACTTGAAAAAGAGCGTAGTCGAATAAATAAAATTCTTTTTAATGTCGCTGAGGTTATTTTTGCAGTTGATGAAAACTTTAATATCACATTGTTTAACTATATTGCAGAAGAAGTTTTTGGAAATAAATCATCAGAAGTTCTTGGAAAAAATATTGACCAATATGTAACGTTAATCGATGATGAAGCTAAAAAAGAGATCAAAGCCTTCGACTATGTTTTTAAAACAAATGAGTTTGCTATTAAAAGAATAAGAATCAAAGAAGATAGCCAAGAAGGTCAATATTATAAGCTCAAAAGTAGTTATATTGACTATAAAAATCACAGAGAAGCGGTCATCATACTTTCAAACATTACGGCTGAGGTTGAAATGGATAAACGTAAAGACGAATTTATCTCAATAGCTTCGCATGAACTTAAAACACCAATTTCTATAATAAAAAATAACTTATGGATGTTTTTTCATATAACTAAAAAGAAATTCACGCAAAGGGAAAATCGGTTTCTTTCTGAAATTGATATTGGCTTGGTTCGTTTACAAAAAATAGTTAATAATTTGCTCGATATTTCAAGAATAGAGCAGGGGAGATTAGTTGTAAATTTAGAAGACATCGATATTTTTGATGAAACGTTAAAAATCACGGATAATTTCAAAGAACTTGCCGAAAAGAAAAAACTTAAGCTTATAATTCCATCTAAATCCGATTTAATAGATTACAAATGTACAATTGATAAAGAACGATTTGATGAATGTATCGAAAATTTAGTCGGCAATGCAATTAAATACACTAACAAAGGCGAGATCAATCTATATATAGAAAATATGACTAATCATATAAAAGTCTCAGTAGCGGACACAGGACCGGGTATACCTGAAAAGGACTATCCAAAGATCTTTACGAAATTTGGACGTGCTAGTGAAGGCTTAAAGCTCGAAGGAGCGACTACAGGAAGTAGCACTGGACTTGGTTTGTACATTACAAAAAATTACGTTGAAGCAATGAAAGGGAAAATTTCCTTTACTAGCAAAGTGAATCAAGGAACAACTTTTTGGTTTACTATGCCAAAAAGTACAACTCAAAGCCATATAAAAACGGGCGATAAAAGCGGTGTAATTAGATTCAAATAAGCGAAATTTAGCTAAAATTTTATTGAGCTTTAGACTCGATTGCATGCATAATTTCTTTTTTGATATCTGCAGGTGAAATTGATTCTTTGATTAAATATCCATCTGCATCAAGATCGTAAGCTTTTTTAATTACTGAATCTCGATTTAAAACGGTCATCATATAAACTGACATATTTTTTGTTTTAGGATTTTCTCGAATTCTTTCTAGAACTTTTATTCCATCAACTTTTGGCATCATCAAATCTAATAAAACAACAGAAATATCTTGATTAGCTTCAATTTTATCTAATGCTTCTTGACCATCGGCGGCTTGTAAAACGGTAAAGCCTTCCATTGTAAGATATTCAGCATAAAGCATTCTTTGAGAATCTTCATCATCAACTACCAAAATTTTGTATTGGCTCAAATTTGTTATATCCATAATAAAATCAATCTATCACTAACAATATACACTTGTAAAGATAAAATAAGCCGATGCTTCAATCATCCAGTCACTCAATCGAAAAATAAATATTAGACTCTAATAATTCAGGTGGGAATTCAGCTCCAGTTCCACCTTTTTTAGTAAAAATTTCAGGTTTAAACAATATTTGTTGGCCAGGTTTATCAAGACTTGCAAGATCATTAGGTAGATCTCTGTTAAACACATATCCATCTTGAGTATACAAAGCACCTTGAATCAAATTTGATACATCCAAATCATTACCAGCACTTTTTATAGTTGCTGTTTTTGTAGTGTAAATAACCGCATCAACTTGTGTAACAGCAGGATCAATCACAACATCTCCGTTTACAATTAAAAAGAGTAGACCACTACCATCTGTTCTAGTAATGTTTGATTTTATTGTTAATGTAACATTTGAACCGTTTCCTGCATCCATAAACAAGACAACTTTATTGCTTGGGAAATTATAGTTTGTAAATTCATTATTAATTGAAGCTGAATTAAGACGCATGAAACTATACCGATTAGATAAAGCATTTGATACATTACCAATGTTTTGCCAATTTGATCCTGGTGATGTAATCTTTTTAATTACCGTATTAATATCGAGCGCTTTCAATCCATCTGAATTTTCATCTTGTTTTACAGACCAATCTCTATTACTCATACCAAAATTAGAATAATTTGAAGGATTAATAAGTGAAAAAGAAACTAAACCGCCAGTATTAAAATCGGTTAAGTTATATTCGTTAGGCAATACTATTGCTGCTGCCGATGGATCTCCAACAAGAACTGAATCGCTTGGTCTGGCAAAGCTATCTACACTGATTGATGAAAAGTTAGAATGAACTCCACCGTTATAAACTTGCCACCAATTATTACTATCTTTTATATAAATTTGGAAAGATCCAGGTATTGAACCATCAGCATTAGGAATATCAGGATAAGTAGGGATCAGTGTACCTAAATCAATATCGTCTCGATTAATACCAGAAGTGCCATCATCCGAACAAAAACCAATTTTAGAAATATCAGATGCTGCATAGGTTTCACCATTTATAGTTACTTGCTCTAAATTGACTTGATAAGTAGAAGGAAATATCAAACCTTGAGCTGACAACACAGACGAAGTCACATTCGTCAAAACACGATTTCCACCTCTAAATAGAGAGAAATACGGATTTGCAGAAGATGTAATATTTGCACCAGCTGAACCGCACTGATCTGGTCCATCAACAATTGTAATTTGGTATGGTTCTAAACTTATTTTTGGAGCAACCAAAACATTTAATGTATTGTTGTAACCAGGTCCATATCCATTAAGTGATGCGTTTCCACGAATGTTTGTACAATTAGGACTGTACGTCATCGAATTTAATAATGATAAATAATTGCCTGGTGAAACTGAAGGATCAACTTCGTTCAAGTTATTTGCAGTTGCAAGATCTAAAAAGTTTTGACTCAAACTGAATCCATTCATATTAGCCAAATTGCTAACTTTGTAATAACAAACTTGATTTGCAACAGGTGGAGTAATTTGTGCTACAAATGTGCTTCCATCCGAAAACCCATCTTTAGTATAAGAAGGATATATAAACGCATTATTATTGTAACCACTATAAGTCCAAGGAGCTCTTCCAAACCAGCTAAAAGTTGTAGGTAAAACTCCAGTTGTTTGTCTAAAAATCACGCTAGTACTACCACCTGCAAAAGTTGGTCTATAATTTATATCCGAGCTAGGAACAAACCTTCCTGTACCTGCAACATCATTTGCCTGAGTCGGAACTCTTGTAAACACATTAGATAAAATATGCGACTTAGTTGGAGTTAATTTAATACGAACAAGTGTCGACCAATGGCTATTAGCATTAAGCGTTCCTGTCGTATCTTCAATCACCGCAAAAGTTGGAGTCTGGCAATAATAATCGCCTTCATTTTGATCTCTTACTAATGGAATAGATTCCATTCTTCTATTCCCAAAAGGTGAATCTGGATTTTCCCATTGGCATGTATACAAGCCAGAAGGGGAGATAACCCTTAACGACGCTCTGCCCGTAGAAATATTTACAGAATTAAAATAGTTATCGCAATTTGGTGCATTTTTATTATCAGGAAATGCCGTCAAACAATTTCCACCAACGGCAGAATAAGACTGAGTACCATTTAAGGTCATTGGATTAAAAACACTACTAACACCATCAGATGATTTAAGCTCAATTGGCTGACTATTTTGTAATCTAGAAACAATATAAGGGCTAAAATTACCATTAACTGGATAATCCATCATAACTTCAGCCGAGACACGTGCACTTGCAATTCTATTCATTGCAAACCAACATCTACCAGAAACGCCATTAACACTTGCACTACAATCATCAAAATTGTTTAAGGTCTGACCAGTATATTCCGCCAAACCAACACGAGTATCTGTATTTGGAGTAACTGAACGATTCATTGTGTAATTAATTATTGATCCGACATTAATATTACCTGTGTCAGTTCGCCAATCATATGTGGTAGCAGATAAATAAGTTGAAGCATTAAAACCAGTTGGGACAACTGATACGGAATATCGATTACCAGCTGCAATAAAATTGCTATAAGCGCTTGTGCTATAAACACCTGCAGAATTCGACACAACAGTAACTGAAGTACTCTTTGTTAAATTTGTAATTTTTACTGAAACATTTGAAACACCACCTCGAGTTTTCGAATCAACTAACATTCCACCTACCGTAGAAAATTTATTCAAAACAAAAATACAACGACCCGCAGGCAAACTTGCAGCAGGAACTGCAGTTGCACAATCATTTGTACCGGCAACTTGGTTATCATAAATATTATTTTGCGAAGATGTATCACGTGCGTTATCAACATCCCAAGTAAAAGGAATCGAATAGGTAGGTGAAGGCAAAAGATTTCCTGCAAAATTATAATCATACGAAACAGCCAATGCATCAGAATCATAACCAGTAGGAGCTGTTGTAACTTCTATACTGTATTTCTCGCCAATACGAATAAAATCGGAAAGATCATAACTGCCTCCGACAGTAGTAACAAGTTTGCTAGTATTATTAGTTATGTTTACAACAGTTAATGTAACAGGGCTTGTGATTAATGCCCCTGTATCACTATCTTTTATTGAACCTGAAATCGAAGCAAATGGCGCAGGTGTCAATGCAAACCAACATCTATTTGCAGGAGCATCTGTCGCTCCATCACCAGATCCACTACTTGCACAACCACGACCTGCAGTTTGAT
>CAZEDS010000001.1:22170-93593 GCA_964510925.1 uncultured Candidatus Saccharibacteria bacterium | reverse complement strand
ATATATTATGACAATGCCGATAAAAATAAACAACAAAATGAAAAACTATAATATGAAATCTTTTAATCTTGTAAGCTTATTACAAATAAAAATTATTTGTTTTTAGCCTTATCGCCAACTATTGGTGATTCAATTGGTCCCATGACTTTATAATTCTGTACAGAAGATTTAGTAGCTTCCATAATTTCGAAAACTTCATTCATAACTTTTGCCACCACTTGCTCAACAAATTCTGGTTTAAGTTTTCCCCCCATAAGCATATGCTTTTCAGCTTCATAGTGCGGCTTTAATAAAGCGATGATCGTTCCATTTGGCTTCAAGTTCTTTAGTGCCGCAGGAAGTATCCTTGATTGCCTTGTCCAACCTGTATCAACAACAATCAAATCGCATAGTTCCGGCAAAATAACATTTAATGCGTTTATACGCTCCATTGTTATAACTTGAGGATTGGTTCTAAGCTTCCAAGCTAGTTCTCCATAAGCAGTATCTACGGCATAAACCTTAGCAGCACCACGTACCAATAAGCACTCAGTAAAACCACCAGTGCTACAACCAAAATCTGCACATATAAAATCGGTTGGATTTATTAAAAAAGCATCTAAAGCGGCTTCAATTTTGGCACCGGCTCTAGAAACAAAACCTGATGAATTGATCATGCGATTGGCCAGGTCGAAAGAATTATTGTTTCTTGATCGCTATCTTTATAAAGCTCTTGCCAAACAGCCTCAGTAATAAAAGGCATAAATGGAGAAATAAGCTTTAAAGAATCTCTAAATGCATGGTCCAAAGTTAAAATTGATTCGATATCTTTACGATCTTTTATCTTTTCAAGATAATTATTGGCTAGTTCATCCCAAATAAAATGGTAGATTGATTCACCAGCAAATTTAAACTTATATGAATCAAGATTTAAAGTTGCAGTTTTAACCAAAGTATTTAAATCATTAACTAATGATTTATCAATAGCATCAGTTAAAACGCTAGAATCAAAAACTGCATATTTTTCTTTATAATCAGAGAATTCACTTCGCTTAAGCTGAATAAAGCGGCCGATGTTCCATATTTTATTGGCAAAATTTCGGTATCCACGGACTTTTTCTTCATCAAATGGTGATAATCGTGCCTCTGTGTTTCCGCCGACCAAAAGGCTCATCCTCAAAGAATCTGCTCCATATTTTTCGATAATCTCAATCGGACTAACAACATTACCTTTGCTTTTGCTCATTTTCTTTCCATTTTTATCCGTTACAAGGCCATGAAAATAAACATTTTCAAATGGAACTTTATTTTCTAAATACAAACTAAACATCAACATACGAACAATCCAAAAAAACATAATATCGTAACCTGAGTCTAAAAATTTAGTTGGAAAATACTTGGCTTTATCATCAGCATACTTAAGCATCGTAACAAAAGGCCATTGTCCAGAACTAAACCAAGTATCAAATGTATCAGTCTCTTGTAGAAAATCTTCACCTGGAGAAACTTTGGAAACTACAAATTTAGCATCTTGATCAGCAAAAACTTTTTGCAAACCGGTTGTAATTTCCGCTAATGAATATGTTTTTATTAGATCTGATGCTTTTCCATTTATCAGTTCTTTTTTTTCATTCATAAAACTAATCACCATCGTTGGATTTTCGGCAATACTGTACCAAACAGGAATTCTTATACCAAAAATTGTCTGTCTGCTAATCGGCCAAGGTTTTTTTTCTTGGACCCATTTTAAAATATCTCTTTTCCATTCTGGAAGATTAAATTTAACTGAATCATTTTCTATGCTTTTTATAGCCATATCCGCCAACGTATCAACTTTTATGAACCAATTTGGCAAAAGCATCGGCTCAATAGGGAACCCGTCTTTATAGTCCACTAAAACTCGATTTTGATACTTATCATCAATTTTTTCTAAATTACCTGTTTTTTGTAATAGCTCAGCTGATTTAGGTCGAGCTTCTTTTGGAAACAAACCTTTTAATACACCAGCATTTTCGTTCATTTTTCCATCTAAATTTATCAATGAAATTAAAGGCAATTTATGTTTTTGACCAATCTTAAAATCATTAAAATCGTGGGCTGGTGTAATTTTTAGAGCGCCAGTTCCAAATTCAATTTCAACATAGTCATCTTCGATAATTGGGATTTGCACCTGAGTTAATGGATTTATTACAAATTTCCCAACTAAATCTTTATATTTTTTATCTTTTGGATTAACTGCAATAGCAACATCCGCAAAAATAGTTTCTGGCCTAACCGTTGCTACAGTTATGAATTTTGATGAATCCTCAACTAAAAAATATTTAACATAATAAAGAGGTGAAACCGTATCTTTATAGTCAGTTTCTAAATCGCTAAAAGTCGTACCGTAATAGGTCGAATAATTAACCATATATCCATCACGATAAACCATACCGTCTTTGTTCATTTTTATAAACGTATCAAGAACAAAATCGATAACTAAATCATCCAAGGTAAAGGTTAAGCGATCCCAATCACAACTCATACCAAGTCTTTTAAGTTGAGAAATTGCAACGTCAGAATTCTCTTTTACAAAAGCCAGAACATTGTTATAAAAAGTCTCTCGATCAAAATCAAATCGGCTTTTACCTTCGGCTTTAAGATTTCGTTCATACACGACTTGCGTTTCAAAACCTGCATGATCAGTACCTGGAAAATAGACTGATTCAAATCCTTGCATTCGTTTAAACCTAATCATCACATCTTGAATCGAATAAGTTGCATGACCACAATGCAAAGAAGCATTAGCATTAGGCGGTGGCATCAAAACAGAATAAGTTGATTTTTGGGTATTTAAGCCATTTTCAGGTTTAAATGCTCCTATTTTTTCCCACAACGCATATAGGCTAGATTCTAAATTTTTGTGATCGTAAACTTTTTCCATCATAAGCAGAAGATATTAGTATTAAAAACAACTTTTAAACATGAAAATTATAGCATTTAAGCCTATTCTAAAATCATTTAATCATCGATTTAAATGAGTCAATTTCAATCTTTATCTCCTCTGGGGATTTTAGACTAGTATCATCAATCAAAGTTCTTAACTTATCTACAATCGGACCATTTCCAGAATCATCTGCCAAAACAGAAGTTTCTGCCGTTGGAGCACCTTGCAAAATAGGACCTAATAAAGGCGAATTAATAAGATTATTTTTTAACTGAGCATTTCCGTATGCTTCGCCAAATTTTCTCGGATTAATAACTGAAGCTTCATTAAAACGCAATATTTGTTGTTCAGGCTTACTTAGCCAATCTAAAAATTTCCATGCTTCTTTTTGCTCGTTTTCATCTAAATCAGCAGAAACACTTTCAACAAAAAAGGATGCCCAATTCTTGCTTGTTGCTCCACCACCCAATTTAGGCAATTGAGGCACAGGCAACACGCCAAAATCTAATGTTGGATTTATCCTTAATATTTCTAAAATATCTGTGCTCTTAGCAAAAACCATAGCAGTTTGTTCGGCTGCAAAAGATTTTATGGAATTAGGCATCGATTCATTCCAAATTTGGCTATCATTCGCAAAGCTCTTATAAAAAGAAAAAATCTGCATAGCACTTGTTGTATCTAAATTTTCAGGAAATTTGATATCACTTTGTAAAAACATTAATGCAATAACATCAGAAAAATTAGAAACATTATTTGAAGTTCCCATCGCAAGACCTGATTTCAAAATATTATTTTTCTCATCCACAACAGTTAAACGAATAGCTGCTTGTCTTAAATCTTCCCAAGAAACAATTTGAGGAGTGATGTTTGCGTCTTTATACATATTTTTGTTGTATAGCAAAACCAAACCATCATACATAATCGGAATACAATAAACTTTTTTAGTTGTTGGCCCAGTGCATTGGTTTAAAGAAACGGGATAAAAACGCTTTGAATATTCATCATATGAAAAGTGATCTCCGGCAGGTGCAATCTCAGTAAACAAGGTATCAGTCCACGTTGAGTGCATTCTAAAAATACCCGGCCCTGAACCTTGCGTTAAACGAGTTGTTAAAGAAGATCGATAGGTATCTAAATCATCAAAGGTTTTTTGTATATATTTTATTTTTACGTTTGGATGTTCTTCTTGGTAAACATTAATAAGTTTTTGCATTACAGCTTCAGATTCGTACAAACCCCAGTATTCTAAATTTACATTTGCGGAACTATTAACGGAATTAGGATTTGTTCTTTTGTTCACTAACTTCCAAGCAAAAAAACCAATACCAAAAACAATGGCAATTACAAATAAGGGAAGAATTATTTTTATAAGAGACTTCATTACCCTCATTGTAACATTCCACCAAATTGCAAAAACAGGCTTAAATTAAGCGAAAACCGTTGTATAACCCATAGCCTTTTTATGTGCAGAAAGTAGTAAATACTACTCGGTCATTGTTTATAACTAGCACAAATGAAGAACAGAACATCACCCGAATATCAACATATTTAGAAAATGTTTATTTGTTGAAAAATCAAGCTTGTATGAGTGTTTTTATAAAAAAATGGCGAAAATATAGGGTTTAAAGAATTCCACAAAATAAATAGATCTATGACTTTGCATTGTAGGCGTTTTTGTAATTTATACACAAATCCACATCCCCTACTATTACTACTACTAAATATATATATTAAATTATTAAATAAAACGATGTGTATAACTTTAGATATAAAAGTCACCTAAAAAGGTTAAGATAAAATCTTTTCTTTTAAGTAAGAAATATCATTGTGTATTTTTGCATTGGCTTTATCTTTTAAGAGATCTTCAATTTTTTGTATAGCATGTATAACCGTCGTATGATCTTTCCGGCCTAAAAGTTCACCAATTGAAACTAGGCTCATCTTTAAAATTTCCCTAAATAGATACATACAGATTTGGCGTGGCATGACGATAGGTTTCATCCTTCTTTGCCCTTTTAGCTCTTTTGAGGAAATATTGTAATAAGAACATACTTCTTGAATTATTAAATCTGGGGTTATTAATTTTTGTTTGCTTTTATTGATATCTCCGATAACTTGTTTGGCAAAGCTTTGGTTTAGATCAACTCCTTGGCTCATTGCTTTTGTTGCCGTTTGTAACAGTTTTCCTTCGAGTTCTCTGATATTTGATTCGACAGCTTCTGCAATATAAGCTAAAACATCGTCTCTGATGTTTAGTCTTAATTCTTCATTTCTTTCTCTTAGAATTGCTAGTTTTGTTTCTGTGTCCGGTTTTTGGATATCTGCAATCATTCCACTTGAGAATCTTGAAGATAATCGTTCTTCAAGTGTTTTGATTTCTTTTGGCGGACGATCTGAGGTCAATATTATTTGCTTCTGGCTCATGTATAGTGCATTGAATGTGTGGAAAAACTCTTCTTGTGTTGCTTCTTTCCCTGCTATTGAGTGAATATCATCGATTATTAATACATCAACATTTCGATAATTCTTTTTAAGAGCATTTCTTTTTGAATCTGCAGGTATTTTAGATTTTCGTAATGCATCTACGACTTCGTTTAGAAATTGCTCTCCAGTTTTGTATAAAACTTTGTAGGTTGGATGCTTTTCAATGATTTTGTGTCCAATTGCTTGTACCAAATGTGTTTTTCCCAATCCTACTCCTGAATAAACAAAAAATGGATTATAAATTTTACCTGGATTTTCAGCGATTCCAGTGGCTACTGCATAAGCAAGTCTGTTGCTATTTCCGACTACAAATCGATCAAATGTGTATTGAGGATTTAAACCCGCATCTTTTTTGGTTTGCGTGATACTCGTTTCTGAAGCTACTTTTTGTTCGTATAGAGGTCCAACATCTTCGATCGTCATTTGTTTAGTTTCTTTTTGGGTGACACTAAACATTAATCGATATTTTGGGCCAATTAGGTTTGAAAGACTTTCTTTGATATGACCATACATCCGCTCTTCGATAAAATTTCGTTGAAATTCTGTAGGTGAAGTGATTTCAATTAAAAGATCTTCTTCGTTGATTTTTTTTATGTATGTTCCTGGAATGTATGTTTTGTAATGAATTGGGTTTATTATTTGCTCTAAACTGTTCTTCACTTCGCTCCATAAGTTATCCACATTTTGGGTATCCATATAAATAGATTTAACCTATCAGTTATCCACAGTCAATCACTGATTATCAAGGTACCCTTCTAAAAGCCAGATAATAAGCAATTCTTAGGAGAAAACCCATGGTGCAGCCTATAAAAATCTATGTTAAAATACCCGAGTTATGGCTAAAACAAAACGAACGTGGCAACCAAAAAAGAAAAAAGGAAATCGAAAACACGGCTTTTTAAAACGTATGTCTACAAAGAGCGGTCGAAACGTTCTTAAGAGACGAAGAGATAAAGGTCGAAGACGCTTAGCTATTAATCGTGGTCGAGCAGACTAATTCAAAAAATCCTAAACATATAAATAAGAATCTACTGAGTGGATTGTTATACTGTACTTGTGATTAAAAGAAATCTAACGCTTAAAAATAAGTTTTTATTTCGGTTCATCTTTACAAAGGGTACTGTAATAAATGCACGCTATTTTAATATTATTTATGTTAGAAAATTTCCTTCGTTTGTTGAGGTAGGATCGACGGAGCCAAAATTATTTGGAGTTACGGCCTCAGCTAAGTTTTCTCCAAAAAGCGTTGTTAGAAATCGTATTAGACGCCTTATATTGGCAAATGTGAATGATTGTTACGATAAATTTAAACCGGGTTATTATGTTTTTGTCCCTAAAAGAAATGTTCTCGATACTAATGGTAAAATTGGAGTTGATGTTAAAGAATTTAGCTCTGATTTTAATAAAGCAATATCAAAAATGGCTCTCATTTGATCAAGGATATCCAAAAGCCTTGGGTATTAAGGTGTGTAGGTTTGAACCTACTTGCTCTCAATACACCTATCAAGCGATTGATAAATATGGATTGATAAAAGGTTCTTTATTAGGAGCTTGGCGTATACTAAGATGTAATCCGTTTACCAAAGGTGGTTTTGACCCATTAAAATGACATTTATAACTGTTGCTTGGAATAACTTAATATATACGCCTATTTTTAATTTGCTTATTTTCTTTTATCAAATAAGTTTTACTAATTTAGGTTTGGCCATTATTGGAATTACTCTTTTTATTAAGTTGATTACGCACCCTTTGACTAAGTCTTCAATGGAACTTGCTAAAAAACAGCAAAGTTTAAAGCCACAGATCGATGCTCTTAAAGAAAAATATAAAGATAAACAAGTTTTTGCTCAAAAGCAGATGGAGCTTATGCGTGAAAATGGAATAAACCCTGCGTTGGGTTGTTTACCACAACTTATAACTATCTTTTTTGTTTTTGGACCTTTGTATGGGGCTTTTCACGATATTTTGAATCACAAGGACTCGATTGTTAGCAGAGTAAATGAGTTAACCTACAATTGGGATTTTTTAAAGTTTCATGATGGTCAAATTTTAAATACACATTTTTTAGGTATGGATTTATCTGTTCCTAATTACTATATTCCTGTTTTGGCCGCTGTCTCACAATTTTATCTTTCAAAATTAATGAAGCCTGCTGTGGATAAAGCTGAAAAAGTAGCGAAAAATACGCCTGACAAGCAAGATGACATTATGTATAATGTTCAAGAACAAATGCTATATACAATGCCGATAGTGACTTTTATTATTGGTATAAGCTTACCTGCCGGTTTGACTTTGTATATGTTAGTTTCAACGTTAATTGCTGCCGCTCAGTACCTAATTGTTAATCGAGGTTATGGATCAAACAGCGCAAACAAGAATTAAAGAAATTTTAAGTGACATACTTGGGTTTTTAGGTATCGATTTTTCGATTGAATTTATTGATAGTGTTGCAGGTGGAAAATCCCGAGTTGTTGTTAAATCTACGGATGACAGCCTTTTGGTTGGTTATCATGGTAATAATCTAAATTCTCTTCAATATATTTTGAATATTTTAATTGCTAAAGAATTAGAAGGTGATAACAGTATTGTTTTGGATATTGGTGATTATAGAACTGCACGAGAAAACAAATTAAAAGACATTGCTTTTGATGCTGCTAACAAATCAAAAGAATTAGGCAAACCAGTAAGTCTTTACCCAATGTCCAGTTATGAAAGAAGACTTGTTCACGAAGTAGTTTCAAGTGTTGAAGGTATGACTTCATATTCAGAAGGTGAAGGTCGTGAAAGAAAAGTTATAATAACTGTTAAACAGGATTAATATGAAAATTTCCCTGCTACGCGAAAACTTTTATAAAGGCGTTGCAATTACCAGCAAAGCCGTAAGCAACAAAGCGTCTATTCCTTCTTTATCCAACATTTTAATTAAAACCGAAGAAAACGAAGTCAAATTAACTGCTTCAGACCTTTTTGTGACAATTTCTGTTTGGGTTAGTGCAAAAGTTGAAGAACAAGGATCGATTACAGTTCCAGCAAAGTTGTTAAATAGCTTTTTATCACAAATTACAGAAGAAAAAATTGATTGTATCTTGGATGCAGAAAACTTTAACGTAAAAACTGGAAAAGTTAACTCAACTTTTTCTACGATAAGTGCAGATCAGTTTCCATCAATCGAAGGTTTTGATTCTGAAGAAGTTATCTCTATAAAATCCGAAGATCTTTTGCGTGCGATGCAAAGTCTACAATTTGTACCTGCTGCAACCGAAAGTCGTCCAGTTTTAACCGGTATACTTTTTAATATTTCTGGAAATGTTTTGACCCTAGCTGTTACTGATGGATTTAGAATGGCTGAGTATAAAATTTCTTTAGATAAGCCAGTTTCTAAAGAGTATTCTTTTATTTTGCCAGCACGTTCAACCATCGATATTATCAAAGCATTCGCAAGTGAGTCTGATGTTATTGATATGTCTCCTATCTCATCTAAGAATGCAGTATCTTTTAAAGTTCCACATATGGAAGCGCAGATTCGCTTAATTGAAGGTGAATTTCCAAATTATAAAGCGATATTGCCTTCTGAATTTGCTACAAAAGTTACAGTTTCAAAAGACGAAATTTTTAACGCAATAAAACTTGCTAGTATTTTTGCAAAAGACTACGACAACATGGTCAAGCTTATTATTAAAGATGGAAAAATTGTTGTTAAATCGCAACCTACCGAATCGGGTAGTAACTCAATCGATGTTCAAGCGAATATTGAAGGTAGCGATATAGAAATCGCTTTTAATGCAAAATACATTAATGATTTTTTATCAAATGCTGCAAAAGAAAACATTGTCTTTCAATCTAATGATCCATTCAAACCAGCAGGCTTTAAGCTCGAATCCTTTGACGGATATATTTATATTGTGATGCCGATGAAGGCGAATTGGTAAGATCAAATCCCAATAATTTTCTGCAGTTTGTTTCGATTGTAATTCGTTCCGCAGTAGCGAAATCGAATTACTACGCAAGAGCTGCTCTGCGGGATCTCTTGCTAATCTCAAAAAAACTTTAGAAAATTATTGGGATTTGATCTATAAATCTTTTTTAAAGCAAATAAGTTTCTCGGCACGACATTGTTTCTCGTCCGAATGCGTTTTGGGCCTGCGAGTGCTTTGGTGAAATTATTTAGCTCATTTGGTTTATACTTTTCTTTATGAGTAATGCAATTGAGAGTATTCTTGATTCTCCACAAAAGTATTTAGAACCGTTTCAAAAGATATTAGGCGAAGATAGTTTTTCGGGTTTTCCTGCGGGAGTTGAATCTCTTAGAGATCTCACGACTACTGATCCTGTTGAGCATAGAATTATTGATACTTTTGCAACTTATTTATACACATCCTTAAATAATGGATCTTTTAATCAAGTATCGGCTATAAATTCTTTAAATAAAGCATTAGAGGAAAAATCTTTTAATGGTAGTCCTATTACTGTTGGTTATGAGATTGAAGGCGAACTTGGTCTTCATCTAACACCTGATATTACTACTGAGCAACGATTATCTACTTTGCAGATACATGATTACTCTATTGATGCTTATTCATTTCCTGAAGTTTCCTTTAAACCTTCTTCCTCGTATAAATTATCATTACAAAACATAAGAGATTTATTAACTGATAAGGAGTCTTTTTTGGTGTTATCAGATATTTTAGGTGTTCATGAAAATTTTAAAGGCATTAAATTGGATCCAACTAACTATGAGCCTATGATTTTATATGCGGTTGAGGTAGCTGCAAAGTTGCTTAAACCTTCGATTGCGTATTGTTCTTTTGATCGATATGGGAAAAAAATTATTAATGATCAGGTATCTGAAGATGTTTTGAGTTCGATTGTTGAATCTAATTCCCGTGGAGAAGTTTATTGTAAAGAAGGTGTGTCGAAAACCTCTAATGTTGGGAACGAATATTTCTATATACCAAGACATCGTGTAAAACCTATCAATTCAGTAACAAATCAACCATACCCTATTAATAATGATGATCAATCGGCTACAAATAGCATCGTAGAAAGACGTTCGGATATTATCCTTTCACCAAATAAGTTTTTAGGAATTGCTAAAGAATTTGCTACTACTTATTGGGGGATGTATGCGATTGCTGAAAAGCAAAAATCTAAAAGTAACCATGATTTTGGTTCATCTTTAACTCAATCATGGGATTCAATGGTTGAATCTTGGTTTGACTTATTATCTGAAAATGATTTGGAATTTCCAAATCCAACTTCTTTCATGGTTCAGGTTAGTGAATACGAACAGTTAAGTAGCCCGTTTAAATTCGAAAATAACTCATATAACTTTTTTATAGATAAGTTGGTGGTTCTAGCCAATAGAAACCCAGAATTTGCTATGCGCTCATACGGTTTACTATCAAAACTTAGAAATGCGTCTAAACTAAAATTCAAATCAGAAACTATCCGATCCGCCTCTTAGGTTAATGCTTCCATTTACATAGTCGCCTTCTTCGCTTGAGTAAGGGTTTGGCATTGCTGGTTTTGGTTGCATTGGCTGTGGTGCAGCTGTTTGTTGTGCCGCAGGTGCAACTGATGTAGTTGATGGCTTTGCTAGATCTTGCCAGTCATCGTCGTTTGCAAACTTGATTGGTTCTTTAATCGGTTCTATTGGCTTAATATTTGAATAAATATCTAAAGGATCATATTCTTCCTCATTCTTTTTCTGTTGACTGCCTAATGGTGAATTTGGTATTACTGGATTCGAAATTGGAGCACTTGTTATTGGTGTGCTTGATATTGGGTTCGTTGTTGCTTGTGGCTCAGTAACGATTGGTTGCACTGGAGTTGGCTGTTGTGGCATTACTTGTGCAATTGGTTCTTCTTTGTATCTTGGTGCTTGAGGTTGTGGTTGAGCTTGTTGTGGCTGTGGTGCAGGAGTTGCATTGATGCTTGGTTCTGCTGCATTTTTAAGGACTGAATTAATGTCTGCTGCTTTTTGTTGCTTTAAGACTTCTGCCGGATTTGTTGTTACTAGTTCGTGCTCAATTTTTGAGGCTTTTACAGCCATAGCAACATGGTTTGTTCCTGCAAAAAATAAACCTTCTCCAATGCCAGCGGAAAGCAAAAAGTTTTTTTCACCTAAAGATAGGTAGAAAACTTCTGCTAACTTATCAATTGAGGCTGGGTGTTGTTTTAACAATATTTGTATTGAAGAGTTTGTAACAACTGATTTTCCATAATCTGTACTTAAAAAATCATTAACATCTTGAGTGATGGTCGTCATACCTAAATAATATTTTCTAGCACGTTTTGCCAGAGAATAAACAAAAGCTGCAGAGTCTGGATATTGCATTAATGTCCAAGCCTCATCCAAAATTAAGATACGTTTTTTAAGATCATATTTAACTTTTGTCCAGATAAAATCCAAGATCATGAACATTGCTATTGGTCTCAAAACATCTTGCAAATTTCTGATTGAAAAGGCTGTGAAATCATTATTCAAATCAACGTTTGATCTTCGATCGAAAATTCCTGCGAGTGAACCTTTAACATAACGTTCAAGTCTTGAGGCTAAAGCTTTTGATTCTGGTTCTTCCATAACTTGGAGGACTTTGTATAAATCTTCCATTAATGGAGGTTCATTATTTTGTTGAGTTGCAGGATCTTGGGTTATTCCTTTTAATCGGTATGTATCGATTAATGCTCTATCTAAAACGGCTTCTTCTGCACTGTTAATATCGCCTAACATAATTTTTAATAATGCATGAAGGCTCAAGATTTTCATGCTCAAGTTATCTTCATTATCGCTAGTTACAGATAGTTCAAACGGATTAATTTTAGCTTTTGAGTTAATACTAAAGTCGATGTAATCTCCACCAACTGCTTCAGCTAGTTTTTGGTATTCGTTTTCAGGATCTAATACGATGATTCCTGTTCCGAATAATAGTGAACGGAGAGCTTCAAGCTTAACCAGGTATGATTTACCTGAACCTGATTTTGCAAAGATAACTGTGTTTGCATTTTCCATTGAAAATCTATCAAAAATTATCAATGATCCATTATGTTTATTTATTCCATATAAAATACCTTCATTTGCGGTTAATTCACTTGAAGTGAAAGGGAACGTTGTTGCAACTGAAGTTGTGTCCATGTTTCGGATGACTTTTAAGCGATCAAGACATAAAGGTAGCGTTGTTTTGAAAGCATTTTCCATGTCTAGAGTTGCTTTTTTCGATATCAATGAAAGAGATCCTAAGGTTGATTCAATTTGATAAGAAATGTTGTTGAGTTCTTCGAGTGTGCTACCTGAGATTGTTATATAGAATGAAAAATGGAAAAATCTTTCAATTCCTTTGACCAATTGTTCTTGTAACGATTTTGCGTCTTCAAGACCTGCTTGAACGCCTGGGTCTACAACTTTGCCTCGTTCTCTGTCCATGCTTAGTGTGGCTTCCATTTCGGCGATTTTGCGCCTTAAATCATCAAGAACGTTTCTTGCGTTCATCGGATAATAAAACATTGTGACTGTACAGCTGTGATCAAAATTAATGATTGGTGCTAACCAGTTTGCTCCAACAAAACGTGGGTAACCTGAAACAAAAAGTGTTCTAAAATATCTATCTCCAATTTTGATGTGGTTAAAGTCTACTTCGATAGCGCTTGGTGCAATAATATCTGAAATATTTGGTATTCCATTTGCCAATGCTTTTTCAACGCTTTGAGGTGTTTGTTGTTTAGCAAATTTTTCATTGTTTTCTAAAACTTTATTTGTTGCTCGATCAAGTTGTGCTTGTGTTGGTTCTCCGCTATTAAATTTTTGTTTTTTTCCGAATAATGAAAACATAGTTATTAAATTATTTTAGGTTCAACCATTGTTGATGTATAGTTATCAATTCCAATTTTTATTTTTTGGATTTGTGCTGTTTCACTATTGTATATTTCATAAAATAGTTTGACCATATCAGCTGTTTTTAATTGGGATGCTCTGATTCCAATTCTTGCAAATTCTTTTAATAAAAATGTGACTTTTGGTGTTAGATCCGTTTTGGCTTCGAGCAAAGTTTGTTCGATATTTATTTTTGATTTTGGTGCGAGAGAAAATGATGTTAAATCTTCGATCCATCCTAAAGGTGAAGTTGTCCCCAAATCAAATGTTTTATATGGCACGGTTACATAAAACTTTTTCTCCAAAACATTTTCTTTTGTGACTAGTTCATCTCGAATAAAAGCCCGATAAGATTGAATCTGGCTTTTTATTTTTCCGTTTGTTTGTTTTTCTTCAAAGTTTTTTACACGTTCGAGATAATTTGTTATATCCATTTTTTTAGATCGAATTGTAACTTGAATTGGAAAAGCTAATGAATTCAACAATGAACTATATGCGGCAATTGCTGCGTCTTGTTCAACAATTGATAACAAGTCAAAGTTTATTGCATTTGTTTCTAAAATTGCGGCTGCTCCACCACTTTTTAGTATTACTAAATCGTCTTTTATTTGTGCTATGTCTAAATGGTTTTGTGTCGTTGCGTTTACTTTATTATTCATTTGATTTCCCTTTTGAAACTATCTCTACGACTGGTATTTCTTTTCCTACAGCAGACAAACGAATTATATCAAAGGTTTCACCCGCTTTTACTGTTTCAATTATATAGTCGCCATTTATTAATGGAGATTGTGTTTTGAATTGTCCTAATTTATTCGTTTTTAATGCTCGTACAACATTTCCATGTGAATCTTTTATTAATACAACTGTATTTTCTAGCAAGTTATCTTGAGAATCTTTTATTAATCCTGCCAAAATATTTGGACCATAATTTATATTTATATTTTGACCTGAATTAAAAATTGTTTTTGCAACTGGTTGTGATTGAGCCTGAGGTTTTTGTTCTGCTTGTTGTTCAGATTGTTTTGTTAGTTCTTCTTTTGAAGTAGGCGTTGTATTTTTTAGCTCAAATAATTGATTTTGGATCATTTGAAGCTTTTGTTCTAATTCTTGATTGCGTTCTGTTAAATCAATGACTTGTTTTTCGAGTGGTTTTTGTTGTTTTTGACCTTCTAACATTTCGACCCTTGAAGTATTTTTTGATAATTCAGTAGTTAAATTTTCTTTTTCTTTTTGAAGTTCTAAATACTTATTTTTATAGAAATCTAATTTTGGATTGGTCTCGAGCTTTAAACCTTTTGCTTCAAATTCTTCTCGAGCTTTTGCTGCAACTTCTAATAATTCTTGAACCTTTTTCTCTAGTGAGTCTTCTTTTTCTTTTATATGTTTAATATCTTGGGCAACTATTATTGGCGGTAGTTTTTGAGTATGAGTAAGTTTTATTTCGCCTTTTAGTTGATCTTGCATTGAACTTGGCCAGTTTTTTATTGGTCTATCAATTTGTGCATTTGGAAGTACTTCAGCTTTTTGCGTGATATAAGCCTGTAATACTTCGTTTTTGGATTCCATTTCTTCTTCTGCTATTTCTTTTAGCTGTGGATCAATTGGTGTTTCTTCTATTGTTATTGATTCTTGTTTAATTGGTTCAGGTTGTACTACTGGGGCAATAGTTTGGACTTCTGGATTTGGTTGTTGTGGATTAACTATCTCTTTTTGTTCTAGTTCTTTATCCGGATTAATAATTGGCGCAGGTTTTGTTATTATTTGCGGCTGTGCTACGCTTGGTTGTTTTATTTCAACTTTTGGCTCTGCTATTTGTGGTGTTTGTATAATTGGCTTTGGTGCTGCGCTCATATTAACATTTTTGCTTTTGAAAGGTCTTGATACCGATATTGGTCTATTTAAAGATATTGGATCGCCGATTGGAACAACTCTTTCTTCAATCTGTACTTTTGGTTCGATATTAGTCGCAAGTTTAACTGTTGATGGTGAGTTATATAAGAAATTCGCAGAAATCCCATCCATTTTGTCTTTGTTATATAAATCTTGCACATCGTGTTCTTCTGGTAACATCCCAAGATATTCTTCTAGTTTATTTCTGCTTTTTACAGGAGTTAATGTGATAATTTCGTTTTTTATAATACTTGCGTAATCTGTTAAAAAATAAATCGGAGTGTTTGAACTTTTTTTCCATTTCATTTGTGGTTGTTGATTGAACATTGCATGAATAAAAAGGACTAACCATTTATCTAAACCACGTTCTTCAAAAGGTACAAAAGCAATTGCGGCTCCTAATATTATTGAAAATATCATTAAAGTCCAAGACCAAAATGAAGGCAATCCAATTTTAAAAAATGCATATCCAAGGATTCCTCCCATAAACAAATATGCAAGTTGTCTTAATGTTAGGTCTCCCACAACTTTAAATTCAACATCCATAACGTTTTGTGGCACAGGATGTTTTCTTCCGTTTGCGGATGCTCCTGATAATATTGCTTCTAATGGATTTTGACTATTTTCTTTAATTGGCATTGTTAATTAAAACTTTTATAAGTTGCTTCTGAAATTTTCCTACCTTGATCTATTTGTTTTACATTTCCTTTTTCGACATCAATCAGTGAAATACTATTTGTTTGAAATTCGTATAATTGGCAGCTTGTTCCACCTAAACAATTATCGGCTTTTATTCCTAATATTTTATCGTTATTGATCCAAATCGGAAGTATAATTCCTCTCAAAATATTTCGATGTATATTAAGTTCAGAATCAAAAACTCCTAAAATAACGTTGCTTAGATTTCCTTCTGCATACCAATATGCAATTAAATTTTTATTGGGTGAAATTTCGCTATTAAATCCGTTAAATGATGTGATTACTGTTTCATCTGATTTGCCAATTGTTCTATACACAATTTTATTGTCCTTTTTGAATCCCATTTTCCCATCATTTAGTAAAAATGGATCATTTGCACCTTCTATATGTTCTACTTTTACACCATTTACGTAATAAACTTCAATTGTTGAAGAAGGAATTATCGCAATTTCATTTTCTTTTGATTTAGTTTCATCCGGTAGTCCATTGATTGAATAAAATAACACATACTGGCTATCGGCTGTAAAAAGTGTTTTTCCTTGAGTATTTGATAGGTCATTAATTCTATAAAATTTATTTAGAGTATTTGTTACTGTACCGGCTTTTATTTTAAAGAAAGTTTCGCTATCGGTGTCTTCAACAATAGATAAATAATTTGCAGCTAATGACCATGAAAATTTTCTTATTAATGCATCTGTTTCATATTCATCATTTGTTGCTTTTGTTTCAATATCATATGTTTTTATTTTGCATTTAATATCTGTGATCGAAGGACTTTCGTTATTACATTCAGAATAAGAGATATGCGTTTTATCTTTCCAATCTAGGGTAGAAAATATACTGGCATTTGATGGTGAAAGTTCTGAAATCATTGCTTTATTCTCACCATTTGTGTCGACTATCCAAATTTCTTTTTTATTTTTTATGTATGAAAAATATTCATTGATTTTTGTGTTATCAATTGTTGGTGTTGGATTTGCAACAAGATTTGGATCAATAGAACTTAATTTCTTATTTTTTATTATTTCTTGTATTTGTCGATAAATTATTAATCCGCCAATTGCGAAGATCATAATACCAAAGCAGGAGATCAAGCCTATTTTTAATCCCTTTTTATATGCTGGTGATAAAAGCGGCGGTTTTTCTGCAAATTCGTTTTGATTTATTGGTGTTTCTATTTGATTTTCATTCATACAAAAAGTTTAACACGTGAGTTTACTACAAAACATTAAAAGAAGGTAGGTATTCTTGCAAAAAAAAAGCGGCATCAAAGTTGACGCCGCTTTTTCAAAAAGTTTTTTTGAAATGAATTACATCATTCCACCCATACCGCCCATACCACCACCATGATCGTTAGAGTCTTCTTTTTTATCGTCTGGATCATTTGCTATAAGTGCTTCAGTGCACATTATTTGAATAGCCGTGCTTACTGCTTTTTCGACAACGGATCTTGTTACCATTGCTGGATCAATGATTCCTTCTTTTATTAGGTCAACCATTTTGCCCTCTTTCATAACATCGACTCCCATATTTTTATCTAAGTTATTTTCAACTTCACGAATAAACATTCCAGCATCGAGTCCTGCGTTTGCAAGAATTCTTCTGAATGGTTTTTCTAATGCGTTGTATAAAATTGTTCCACCAATTTTTTCATCGCCTTCAAGTTTGAAATCATTTAATACTTTTCTAACTTTTAATAGTGCAACGCCGCCACCTGGAACGATACCTTCTAATACAGCTGCTTTTGTTGCATTTACAGCATCTTCAACTCGGTATTTTTTCTCTTTCATTTCTGTTTCTGTTGCTGCGCCAACTCTTATGATTGCAACTCCGCCTACTAGTTTTGCTAATCGTTCTTGGAGTTTTTCTCTATCATATTCGCTGTTTGAATTTTCGATTTCTCTTCGTAGTTGAGATTCACGATTTTTAAGTTCTTCTTTTTCGCCTTTTCCATCAACAACCGTGGTGTCATCTTTTGTTGAGATTATTTTTCCAGCTCTACCTAAATCGTCAATCGTAACTGAATCAAGTTTTCTGCCTAAGTCTTCACTTATGACTTTTCCACCAGTTAATATTGCTAAATCTTCTAACATTGCTTTTCTTCGGTCTCCAAAACCAGGAGCTTTAATTGCAAGAATTCTCAATGTTCCTTTTAGTTTATTTAAAACCAATGTAGCAAGAGCTTGTCCGCTTACATCATCAGCGATAATTACTAGATTTTGAGTTAGTTTTACAACGCTTTCTAGCATTGGGACTAATTCTTGTATGTTTTCAATTTTTTTATCGGTTAATAATATGTAAGGTTCATCGACAACTGCTTCCATTTTGTCTGGATTTGTTACAAAGTATGCTGAAAGATAACCATTATCAAAGTTATATCCAGTTTTTGTTTCAACTTCCATTTCTACACCTTTATTTTCTTCAACGGTGATAACACCATCTGCTCCGACTTTTTCCATTGCGTCTGCAACGATTTGGCCAATAGGTCCATCTTGAGCTGAGATTGTAGCGACTTGCGCTTTTTCATCTCTACTCTTGATTGGCTTAGCAATTTTTTTTATTTCTGAAATTACTTCTTCAACTGCTTTTTCTAATCCTCTTCGCATTAACATTGGGTTTGCTCCGGCTGCTACGTTTTTTAGTGCTTCTTCTACAAGAGCTTGTACTAATATAGTAGTAGAGGTTGTACCATCTCCAACGATGTCATTTGTTTTTGACGCTGCTTCGATTACGAGTTTTGCACCCATATTTTCGAATGGATCTTTTAATTCAATATCTTTTGCAACGGTAACTCCATCATGGGTTAATGTTGGTCCGCCCCAGTCTTTTGCTAAGGCTACATTTCTGCCGAGTGGTCCCATTGTTGATCCGACTGCATTTGCAACGGCATCTACTCCGGCTTTTAGTTTCATTCGTGCGTCTTGGTTATAAAGTATTTTTTTTGCCATAGATTATTTGTGGTTAATTAATTATTTTTTTACGATTGCTAAAACATCTGAAGCCGAAACGATTTTGTATTCTTCGCCTTCGACCGTTACATTTTCGCCTACCCATTTTCCGCTGATTACAACGATGTCTCCAGTTGAAACGTCGGGTTTGATAATTTCACCTTTGTCGTTTCTTTTTCCTGGGCCAACGGAAATAACTTTGCCAAGATGTGTTTGCTCTTGTGCATTTTGTGGAAGAACTATTCCTCCTGATGTGATTTCTTCCGCTTTTTCCAACTTTAGGATTACACGGTCACTTAGTGGTTGTAAATTCATAAATTTATTAAAACTAAAAACTTAATGAACAAATTGTTTCGTAGAAAATTTAGCAGACCACACCCGAGAGTGTCAAGATATCTTTGTGTGGTTTTAAATAAGTAATATCAACATTTTGGAGGCCCGGGCCGGAATTGAACCGGCGCATAAGAGTTTTGCAGACTCTTGCCTTACCACTTGGCTACCGAGCCTCAACGTTAATTATTACGTGGGTAATTTTAACAGTTTGTTAGTTATCTGGAAATATTACTGAATCATTTAATAGACATTTGGATCAATTTTTTCTTTTTTTTCAAAAGGTATTGGTTGTGTCGTTAATAATTTTTTGATTTCAGCTTCTCTTATATATCTGTATTTGCCAGGTTTTAAACCTCCAATATGAATTGGGCCAATTGCTACACGATGTAATGTTTTTACATTTAGGCCAATAGATAAGCACATCTCACGTATTTGTCTTTTTAATCCTTGATACAAAATGATTCTAAATGAGTTGTCTCCAATAGGTGTTGCAATTGCAGGTAATGTTTTTATGTTTTGTGGAAGCCTTATTCCATCTGCTAACTTTTTTAAATGTTCTGGTGTTACTGTTTCAAATGTTGAGACATCGTATGTTTTAGGCAAGTGAAATTTGGGATGTGTAAGTTTTAAAGCTAGGTCACCATTATTGGTTAATAAGATTAATCCGGAGCTTTCTTTGTCTAATCTTCCGACTGGATATAATCGTTCGTCTGTTGTGATTAAATCCAATACAGTTGTTCTGTGGTGTTCGTCTTTTGCGGTTGATAAGACTCCAACAGGTTTGTTTAATGCTATATAAACAAATTGATCTTGAGCTGATAAAACTGCTCCATGATGAGTTATGACGTCAGTATCAGTTTCAATCATTTGTCCAGGTTCGGCAATTTTGCCGTTAACTCTAAATTCCTTGTTTTTAAGCAATTGCTCGAGTTTTCGCCTTGATCCTATTTTGCATGTTGAAAGATATTTGTTTATGCGGATTTGCATTTGGAAGTTTTTCCCATGGTGGTGAGAGTGAGAATCGAACTCACATAGTCGGTTTTTCAGACCGATGCCGTGACCAACTTGGCTATCTCACCATAACGGTTAATATAGGGGATTATAACATGAAGAAGCCTTGATTGAAGTGCACCAAATTTCATTTACCGAGAGGCTTTAGAAGAGTTCATTCTGTTAATTGTTATGCTATCATCGAATTATGTCTAAACGTTTTGATATTTACCAACTTTTGATAGGTTTAGTTTCAGTACTAGCTATTGGCTCAGCTGCAGTCCTTTTGTACCTAAATAATGTAGGAAAACTTGGACGTGCAAGACTTAATATTGAAACGGTAAATGGAAAAGCATCCATTTTAATCAATGGAATTGCATCTGGTGAGGCACCTCTTAAAAAAGAGGCTTTTTTTCCTGGTGAAGTAAAAATCGATTTAAATGGTGAATCAAATTCGTATACTGCATATGTTTCACCAGCATCTTCTACAGAAGCTTATATAAAAAGAGATTTAGGCGTTAGCAAAGTTTTTAGCTCTGGCGAAGATTTTTGGTTTAAGAGAGGAACTTCTGGATTGCAATCTTTTTCTATTATTTCTCCAGATACAGATAATGTTCAAGTTTTGGTTGATGATGTTGAGGTTGGAAAAACTCCTTTAAAGTTTTCAACAAAAGACTTACTGAATAAAAATGAGAATAATGAATACAAATTAACTTTTAAAAAAGATGGATATGAACAGCAAGAAACTTCCGTTAAGTTGATTGATGGTTATGAATTGAATATTAAAGTTTCGATGTTTTTAAAACCAATACCTGAATCACTTTCTATTTTTGATTCAAAAATTGATGGTATTTCTGTAATAAATTTTTCAAAAGTTTCAAACAATGGTTACGCTGATCGAAAATCGTGGGCTAGTGCTATAAACTATTGGCTTAAAACTAGAGGTTTTATGACTTCTGGTGATTATAAGATTGAAAAATTCGCTTATTTTATTACTGATGACGGTAAACTATACACAGAAACAGGAAACGAAATTCTTGTAAAAGAAGCAAAATTAGTACAAGGATCATTTATTGCATATTTGAGTAGTTCTCAAAGCGAAAATTTGTCTGAATCGGCTTTGGCTGTTTTGTCAGAAATTTCTGGTAAAAAAGTTGAAACAACCGGTACTTCATCCGAAGGTGCTACCGCTAATGGTTTATTCTCAATCGAAATTCTTTCGAACTCTCTTGGATATTTAAGGGTTCGTGATGCAGGTTCAACAACAGGAAAAGAAATTGGCCGTGTTGATGTTGGTAAAAAATTTGCTGTAGCCTCAGAAAAATCTGGTTGGTATCAGATTGAATATGAAAAAGGAAAGAAAGGTTGGGTTTCTGGTGATGCAAAATATGTCAAAAAAATTGCGAATTAATCAGGTTTTTTAAATCTGATTTTGCAATAAAGATTAGTTTCGTTTAATATAAATTAAGTAAAAGATTCCTGCCATGTTTTCTAAAACTTTAATAAATCTTATTGATTATTCTATATTTCCAGCAGTACTTATTGTAGCTGCTAAGGTTATTGGAATTGTTTTTTTTGTTAACTATTTTGGTGTCGAATATAAAGTTGACTCAATGAGATTGGTTCTCACAAAAGGCGACTATTATTCAGTATCAACCTATTCTTCAATTTTTGCGTTTGCTGCAATTTTATCCGGTTTAATTTGGGTTACTATTAAAGCTCATTTATTTCACGATACACATATTTCACCTTCGTTTTCAGCAAAACTTTATTCAATGAATTTACAGGATATGGTTCATTCCAGCGAAGTTGTTTACACACAATCATTTATTTGGCTTTCATATGCATGGCTAGCAACTTGTATGTTTTTTGTGCACGCTTCGTTTGGTGTTTCTGCTTGGTGGATCTTTTATGTTGCTATTTCTGCTTGTGCGGTAATTACTGTTTTGCTAGTTGTTGATATTGAAAAAGAATCTACCGGTGAACTAGATGATCGATATGATGATGACGAGTTACAAACTAATAGTAATAAAATGGTTTCGTTCTCAAAGTTAAAGGAGTCTTGGTAATATGTATCGAAAATTTGCAGTTAACACATCTTTGGTTTTTCTTTTAGCTTTTCTTTTTGC
The DNA here is from genome assembly GCA_964510925.1 of uncultured Candidatus Saccharibacteria bacterium. Taxonomy (GTDB): domain Bacteria; phylum Patescibacteriota; class WWE3; order 2-01-FULL-39-13; family 2-01-FULL-39-13; genus CAZEDS01. The sequence continues at coordinate 71,345 of CAZEDS010000001.1, read as the reverse complement.
ACTACCTTTTTTCGGATTTGGTTTTGCTACTTATGTTGAAGAAGAAAACACACAAAGTTCTGTGTTAGGTGTTAATAGCTTTAGTCAATTGAATAAAGCTGAAGCAACTTTAGAAGTTATAGATCAAATTGATATGGAAGTTAATTTAAATTCAAAAGATAAAGTTCAAGTAATATACAATGTTGTTCCAGAAAAATACCAAGGTCTAGAATATAAAAAATATTTCGTATTGCCAAAAGACGCAAGTTTAGGTGGCGTTACTTTATCGGAGCAAGTTGGAAAAGATGGTGTTAGTACAAACTTTGTATTTACACTAGCAGATGTTGAAGAACCTCTTTTGAATTTTCCTGTTACGATTTTGATTTATAAACTTTGATAGCCTTTTGGCATCGTTATCGTATCCTCTGCTATAATATTTTAATAAATCACTATGCAACTTTTTAAATTGAAGTACTTTTATTATTTATTACGTGCTTCTAGGCCAAGGCAATGGATTAAAAATGGTATTTTGTTTGCAGCTTTGGTCTTTAATGAAGAGCTCTTTAATTTTGAATATTTTTTAAAAACTTTTGTCGCATTTTTTTATTTTTGTGGTGTTTCTTCTGCCATATACATAATTAATGATTGTTTTGATTACGAAAAAGATCGATTACATCCGATCAAGAAAAATCGACCAGTAGCTTCTGGTTTATTGCCTTTAGGTGTTGCTTGGTTTTTTGCTATTTTCCTTTTGGTTTTATTGATTCCTGCATCTTTTATGTTTGTAGGAAAATTTTTTGGAATCGTCGTTAGTATGTACGTGCTTTTGCAATTTGCCTATAATGCCCTTTTAAAGCGACTGATTATTATTGATGCATTAGCGATTGCCGGTGGATTTATTTTGCGTGCATATGCAGGAGCACTAGCTATACCATTGTCAGTTTCGTCTTGGTTAGTCCTTGCTATTACTGGAGTCTCGTTATTATTAGCTTTTGGTAAAAGAAGAGCTGAACGTACTCTTTTAGAAGCACAAGGGATGAGCAATGATAGTACACGTGCAATATTGAAGCATTATCCTGACACGTTATTAGATTCTATGATTTCTGTTTCAGCTTCAATGTGTATTGTTACTTATTCTCTTTTTACATTTTTTGTTTCACCTGAAAATTTAAGAAATGATTATTTATCATCTTTATTGCCACATACTTTAGTTGGCGTTCGATTTTTAATGTTAACAATCCCAGTTGTTATATACCTTGTTGCCCGTTATTTGTATGTTATTTATGAGAAGCGAGAAGGTGAAAGCCCGGAACGTGTATTGTTAAATGATAAACCTCTTTTTTATTCTGGTATCGTTTGGGTTGTGATGATTATTCTTATAACAGGCTTTAAACATTAATTGTTTTGCTCTTTTATTTTTTTTATCTTATTTCCTGCAAAATTTAAAAATAATATAAAGACAATAAGAATAATACTTAATGATAACAGCGATAATGCTCTAGCTTGTCCAGATGTTATAAGGCCTACTATTCCAAAAATTATTGTAGTTGTCCAATAAAATAGTGCGACTTGTCCTTTGGTCCAACCTAATCCTTCTAATAATTTATGGTGTAAATGTTCTCGGTCTCCCCAAAATGGTAATTGTCCACGTCTCAATCTTCGGACGATTGCAAATATTCCATCTAGAAAAGGAATAATCAATACAATTAACATCGTTGCAACTTTTGTGCTTCCAATGATAGATAAAGCAGCAATCATTAAGGCAGCACCTGTCGCTCCAAATCCCCAGAGTAATTTTTGTGGAGGCCAGGTAAAAAATGCCATACCTAAACCAGCACCAGAACAAAGTGCAGATAGAATTATGAATGTCTTTAGATTTTCATCAATGTCATAAAATTTAAGCATTAAAATGCTCATGACTAGGCACGAAACAGTTATTAATCCTGCATAAACACCATCGGTTCCGTTGCTCCAAGATAAAAAATTCATCGTAGTTACAATCCAAAGCACCGTTGCGATTACCGAAACATAAAAAACTTTATGTTCACCCATATAATCTATTACAAATTTATATTCATCTAGCTTAATTGCATTTCCAAAAGGATTTGGAATATAAACTAATAATATTCCAGATAAAGTTACAATTAATGCGGCTAAAAATTGTCCACCAAGCCTGATTAACGGATTTATATCTTTTCTATCGTCAAGTAATCCGATTATCACACATATCGCGCATCCTAAAAAAACACCAAAAAGTTTTTGGCTTTCAAATATAGGTAATAAGAACAATGCGGGAATAAAAACAGCAAGTAAAAATGCAAGTCCGCCTGCTCTTGGTGTTGGCTTTTTAATTAGCATTCCTGGATGTTTGTGCGTTATTGGATCATCCATAAATTGAAATTTCTTTGCAATTTTTATTACAAGTGGTATTACCGCAAAAGAGATGATAACTGATGAAAAAAACGGCAAAGCGATGTATTTAGCATAAAATGGAAATTCAACCGGTTTTATAGAATTCAAGTTAATAATTTTTAGTAATGCTGCTAACAATACGATAGAGCTTGCAAGAGCATTGATTAGATACAATCTTGCTACAAAATAGTTTTGCCTATATGTTTCTCGGATTGAAAAAAACACAGAAATTACAGAAATACTAAGTGCTAAATAAAAGAAAATATATAAATAATTCCTATTTAAAAGTAATTTTTCACCCCAGCCAATTGTGTACAGAATTACTAAATTTTGTGTAATAGAGCTAAAAGCGGTATCTGTTATAAATTTCAGCATTATCAAAGCTGAAATCAAAAACAGCAAGAACATAAAATTTCTTTTTAAAAAGTGGAGAACAAATTTTCTAAATTCCAAAAAAATTGATTGCATTTTTAGTTGTAAAATCAGCGACTTGCTCAAGAGAAATTCTTTTGATTGTTGCGATTTCCTGTGCAATTATTCTAACATGCCAAGGTTCACTAAACGTTGGTTTGGATTTTTTTAAGGATTCAGGCATTAAATATGGCCCATCAGTTTCGATTAATAAGTTTGTAGTTGGCACAAATTCTATAACCTCTTTTAGAAATGCAAATTTTTTATATGTAATTAATCCTGTAAAAGATAACTTGCCATTTGCATTTATTACGGCTTTTGCTGTTTCTAAATCTTCACTAAAGCAGTGCCATACAAAATTTTCAAGTTTTGTTTCTTTGATGATTTTAAGAGTATCGGCCGTCGCCATTCTTGAATGTATGATTAATGGTTTTTTTGTGTGTTTTGCAATTTGGATTTGGTTTTGAAATAAATCTATTTGTTCTTCTTTTGAACGGGCTTTTTCATGCGGAGGTGCTTCTTTGTAGTCTAGTCCACATTCGCCAACTGCTTTTATTTCTGGATTGGTAATTAACATTGATTCGACGATTTTTAATCGTTCGTTTGTAGAAAGCTTTTGATATTGCTCTGATTCGTTGTCATGTGGGTATAATCCTGCCGTTGAATAAACGTACTGATTATATGCTTTAGCTATTTGTAATGATTTTTCAGCTTCGCTAATAGAACATCCTATTGTGATTATCTTTTTAATATTTTCACGTTTAGCGTTATTAATAATTTCGTCGAGAACTAATGCATATTTATCATCGGCGAGATGGCAATGTGATTCAAAAAATTCCATGGTTTTTCCTTATTAAAAAAATAAGTTAGGGAATAACTCAGGATAATTTTTAAAAAGTAGTATCCAAATATAGACGCCCATTACTGCAAGGCTAATGCCGAAAATTGCTCCGGCAAAAACGTCAACCAAGTAGTGTTTTCCTAAAAGTATTCTGCTTAGGCCAATGTTGGCAGCAATCGCATAAAGCAAAGTTGTTATTACAATATTTGTTTGATAAAGATTTGTTAATAAAAAGGCAAGGCAAAAAATATTTGAGGTATGCCCTGAAGGAAACGATCCACTTGATGTATTAAATCCTAAAAGGCTAGTTTTTTTGTGTGTTTTTGGTCTTGATCGGTTAAATATCTTTTTTATAATTTCAACAGTTATAAGTTGAAATAAATAAATTGGTAATATTGCCCACAAAACTAATTTCCCTTGAAAAAAATAAAGTATAAAAATTATTACTAAAATTGGAATTGAGCTACCAAGTTCTGTGAAAAAATTAAGAAATTTTCTAGATATATTACTTTTTATATCTTTTTCTTGGTCAAACACGATAAGTTCATCTATTGTTTTGATATTTTTAAATAAATACCTGAATTTTTTTGTTATGAATGAGTCCATAAAATTATTATAACAGGCAATTTTTGGCTCGTAATTACTGCTCAAACCTTTACTAAAAGACTGTATTCTGATATTTTATAGTTCGAGAGAACTGACTATTAAAAGTCACACTTTATTGAATTAAACCGCATTTATTAAGGTATAATTCCAATTAAGATATAATTACATCAGTATTAGTTCAATCATTCAATAAAAATATGGCAATATCAGAATTTAGAGCAGCATTAAATCAATTAGCTAGTGAACGAAGCATCAAACCAGAAGATGTTATCGCTTCTTTACAAGAGGCAGTTATTGCTGCCTATAAAAAAGATCATGAGATCTCTGAAGAAGATGAAGAAAAATTAAGCGTAAAGATCGATGATGAGACAGGTGAAATTCGTGTTTATCTTGAAAAGAAAGATGTAACTCCAGTCGGATTTGGTCGAATAGCTTCACAAACAGCTAAACAAGTTATCTTGCAAAAGGTTAGAGAAGTCGAAAAAGAATCTATTGCCTCTGAATATAGAGATTTAATCGGTACTATTACTCAAGGATATATTTTTAGAAGAGACCGAGATGAAGTCGTCTTGGATTTAGGAAAAACACACGGTTCGATGCCTTTTTCAGAGCAAATTCCTTCAGAAGATTACTCTGTAAACATGAAATATAAGGTTTTGATTAAAGATGTTACTAAAAACGAAGGTGCTTCTTCTGCCGTTATTGTATCTAGAAAAGATCCAATGCTTATTACCGCACTTTTTAAAGAAGAAGTTCCAGAAATGGAAAAAGGTACTGTAAAGATTGAGAGTATCGCAAGAGAGGCTGGATCTCGTACAAAGGTTGCCGTTTCATCAAATGATCCCAAAATTGATCCTTCTGGCGCATGTATTGGTCAAAGAGGAGTTCGAGTTCAAGCTGTTACTGATGAATTGAATGGCGAAAAAATTGACATTATAAACTATAGCCCAGATCCAGATCGATTTATTGCTGCGGCTTTATCACCTGCGCATGTTATTGATGTTGTATTGGATCCTGAAACTAAGAGTGCACTTGTTCGAGTTTCTTCAGATCAACAATCATTAGCAATTGGTGATGGCGGTCAAAATGCAAGACTTGCAGCAAAATTAACAGGATGGAAAATAACAGTAGAAGGATCAGACACTTCATTTACAGAGAATCCAGAAGATAATTCTTCTGATGTTTCTGCTTAAATTTAAGCCTGTATACAAGACGTTTGGTACCTCGATAACTCGCTTTGTTTTTAATTAAATAGGATTTCTATGGCAAAAACGTCAAAAGCAAAAAAAACAAAAGCTGTTGAACCTGCAAAATTTTTAAGAGCCCCAATTGTTACGATTATGGGACATGTAGATCATGGTAAGACCTCAATTCTTGATGCAATTCGAAAATCTCGCATAACTTTTAAAGAATCAGGTGGAATAACTCAACATATTGGTGCGTATACGATTGAAAGAAATGGCAAAAACATAACATTTATTGACACTCCTGGTCATGAAGCTTTTAGCCAAATGCGAGCTAGAGGTGGAGCTGCTTCAGATATTGTTATTTTGGTTGTTGCCGCAGATGATGGTGTAATGCCTCAGACAAAAGAAGCGATTTCCCATGCCAAGGCTTCTGGTGTACCAATTATTGTTGCTGTTAATAAGATTGATTTGCCAGGTGCAGATACTCCTAAAATTAAAAGACAGTTATCTGAATCTGGAATTCTAGTTGAAGGTTATGGAGGAGATATTCCTGTTGCTGAATTATCTGCTAAAACAGGCCAAGGACTTGATGCTCTTTTAGATTTAATAACTTTGGTAGCAGAATTAGATGAACAAAAATTTATAGCTGATCCAAAAGGACCACTTGAAGCAGTTATTATTGAGGCAAAACACGACTCAAAAAAAGGAACTGTTGTTTCAGCTGTTGTTAAAAACGGAACTTTAAAAGTTAAAGATGAAGTCATGACGCCTACGGCTGAAGGCAAAATCAAGCTATTAACTGATTCCTGGGCAAAAGCTATTACTGAAGCTCAGCCAGGTTTGGCTGTAGAAATACTTGGGTTTTCAAGCTTACCTGCAGTTGGCGATAATATTTATCGTAAGGGTGAAAAATCGATTGAAGATATCAAAGCCGCTGCAAAAACGGCAGTTTCTGGTGCTAGTGCGGTCATGGATAATAGCGAAGAAGCAAAGAAAAAACGCTTGAGCATTATTGTTCGTGCAGATACCCAAGGAACACAAGAGGCATTGGTTGCTTCACTTAAAAAGCTAAAAGTTGATGAAGCTGTTGTCGACATTATGTTTGCGGGTACCGGTGATATTAAAGAGTCTGATATTTTGTTGGCTTCGACTTCGTCTGCTGTTGTTATTGCTTTTAGAACAAAAGTTGCTGATTCTATGATGGATTTAGCTAAATCTCATAAAATAATTATTAGAGAACACGACATTATTTATAAAGTAATTGAAGAAATTGAAGGTGCACTTGAAGGCGTTCTAGAAATAGAAGAAGCTAAAATAAAAGGTACAGGTTTTGTTATTCAGACTTTTACCTTGCCAAAATCTGGCGATGTAATCGCTGGTACAATGGTTGAGGCCGGTAAATATAAGCTGAATGCACGTGTTGGAATTTTTAGAGGCGGAAATATGAAAGACCCTGTTCATGTAACAAGAATTAGGAGTATTCATATTGGCAAAAATGAAGTAGAAGTTGCTAAAAAAGGCCAAGAATGTGGGCTTTTGTTTAAACCCCCTATTACTGATATACAGCTTGATGATGTTATTGTTGTCCTTTAATCTTTTCTATATTTCTTGCATTGACCTATAATATTTGCTACACTTGTCGGATTTCCCAGTAAGGCAAATCAAAAGTATTATGCAAGTAGATAAAAAGCAGGATTATATAAAGGATTTTTTAGAGAAATCAACCACTCCGTTGATCGTTTGCCATAATAATGGAAGCGATTCTTTAGCTAGTGGTATTTCTTTAGCAAAATATATAACAAAGGTTTTTAATAAAGTTCCAACATTGGTATATAGCGGTGATTTTGGGAATGTTGATCCAGAATTGTTAACTTTGTACGAGATAAAGGAAGAATTGGACCCAATGACTTTAAAGCTTACATTGGATTATAAAGACACGATTATTGAAAAAGTAACACATGCACGGGATGAAGAGAATTCACGCCTTGTAATGGAGATTAAGCCTGTTGAGCGCAATTTTGATACACGACGAATAAGTTTTGCTATTGTTGGACCTAATTATGATTTAATAATCGTAATTGGAGCTTCAGATTTGAATGAATTAGGCGATTTATATGCTAAAAATCGCGAAACATTTGATAACGCTACGATCATAAATTTTGATAATTCAAAGAATAACCAAAATTTTGGTCGAATTAATGTAGTTAATAGTGAGGCACAGAGCTTATCTGCTATGCTTTTTTCAAAATTTGCGGAATGGAATTATGTCCCAGATAACGAAGTTAGCAAAAGTTTGTTGGTTGGGCTAATGAAGTCCGCAGTTAATAATTGAGTTTTCCGTCACAAAAAAATTCATCTGATTGCGTAAAGTGAATAGTCTTGTTAAAATCACTGAAGTTTTAATTATGGCACTAGAAAAAAAGACAAAAGAAAAAGTAATAAAAAAGTTTCAAAGATCCGAAATAGATACCGGTTCTGCTGATGTGCAAGTCGCATTACTTTCAGAAAGAATCACATATCTACAAGGACACCTAAAGTTACACAAAAAAGATAATGCTTCAAAAAGAGGCTTATTGAGAATTGTTAATCAACGAAGAAAGCTCCTAAATTATCTTAAGACTAAAAACGTTTTGGTTTACGAAGAGTTAGTAAAAAAGTTAAAAATTGGAGAGTAATTAATCTTTCGCGGCTAATTCGTAGTTGAGTATGTGGCGACTTTATCGCTAGTTATTCGATTACGAGTTGCCAGTTGATTTTGGGCAGCAACATCCGCAGGTTTGATTCCGTTCTCCACAAAAATAAAAAATGTTAAAAAAAATAAAGCATGAAGCCGATTTTTTCGGTCAAAAAGTAGTGTTACAAATGGGTGAGATTGCAATGCAATCTGATGCTGCAGTTCTAGCAACGGTTGGCGAAACTAGTGTTTTAGCAACAGTTGTTTCAAAAGAACCATCTGAGCCTTTGGATTTTTTTCCTTTAAAGATTGATTATGAAGAGCGTTATTATGCTGGTGGAGTTATTGGTGGTACTCGTTATTCAAGACGAGAAGGAAAACCAAATGACGATGCAGTTATTAGCGGCAGATTAATTGACCATGCTTTGAGACCATTGTTTCCAAAAGATTTTGTTAATGATACGCAATTAGTTTTGACTGTTTTTTCAATCGATAAAGTAAATGACCCAGCATTAGTTGCTTTTTTAGCCGCTACTGCAGCTTTTAGCGTTAGTGGAATGCCATTTAAGGGTCCAGCTGCTGCAATTAGAATTAGTAGAGCAAATGGTGTTGTTAAATCTGGTTTTCATCATGAATCTGCTGGTGAAGATTTAGACATGATTGTTTCTTATTTGGACGATGGTTCAAAGGTTCAAGCAATTGAAGCTCATGGACATATTGTTCCTGAAAAAGAAGTGGTTGCCGCAATTAAAGAAGGTTCAAAAGTAATTCCTGCGATTTTTAAGATTGCAAAGGATTTTGCCGCTGAAGCAAATGTTCCTGTAAAAGCTTATAAACCATCTTGGATTAATAAAGATAGTGTTTCTGAATTTAAATCTAAAGTTTGGGATGAATTGCATGGTGCATTAAATTCTGGAGTCGTTTACAAGAGCCCAGAATGGAAAGCTTTAAGATCTTCAATTATTGAAAAATTAAAAGTTGAATTTGCAGAAAAATATTCTGTGACACAATTAGGAATTTTGATGGATGAAATTGATAAAGAATTAATCCGTTATTTTGTTGTTAAAGATAAAAAGCGTATTGATGGACGAGATTTTGAAACAATTAGAAATCTGGATGCCATTGTAAATTATATTCCAAGAGTTCATGGTACAGGTTTGTTCACAAGAGGTCTAACTCAATCACTTACCTTTTGTACTTTGGCTTCTGGTCAATATAAACAAATTGGACAAGGAATGGAAGGCGATACTGAAAAACGTTATATTCACAATTATAATTTCCCTCCATATTCAACTGGTGAAACAGGTAATGTTGGTGGAGCAAATCGAAGAGCAATTGGTCACGGCGTTTTAGCAGAAAAAGCCTTGTTGGCTGTTTTGCCAAAAGAAGAAGATTTCCCATATACAATTAGGGTTGTTTCAGAAATTTTGTCATCAAATGGTTCGACTTCAATGGCGGCTGCTTGTGGTTCATCTTTAGCTTTGATGGATGCAGGAGTTCCTATTTCTTCACATGTTGGAGGAATCGGAATTGGCTTGTTTGTTGATAAATCGATTGAAAATCCATCGTTGGGTGATTTTATTGTTTTAACAGATATTATCGGTGAAGAAGATTTTGCTGGTTACATGGACTTTAAGTTGACAGGTACAAGGGCAGGAATGACCGCTATTCAACTTGAATTAAAACTACAAGGAATTCCTTTGGATTTATTAGATGTGATTTTTGAAAGATCATTTATCGCTAGACAAAAAGTTTTGGATGTCATGGATTCAGCAATTTCTGCACCAAGAACGGAAGTTAGCCAATATGCTCCAAAGATTAAAGTTGTATTTATTGATCCAGATAAGGTTGGTATGGTTATTGGTTCTGGTGGTTCTATGATTAAAGATATTGTTGAAACTACCGGTGCAGAGCTTGATATTACCGAAATGGAAGGAAAAGCAATGGTTTCTATCAGTGCAATCGATCCTAAGGCCATTGCAGCTGCAGAAGAATGGGTTTTATCTATTGTTCAAGACATAAAAGTTGGCGATATTTTCGAAGGTGAAGTAAATCGAATTGAAGCATATGGTGCATTCGTAAAACTTAATCATACAAAAGATGGTTTGTTGCATGTTTCTGAACTCGCAAATACTTTTGTAAAAGATGTTAATGATTACGTAAAAATGGGTGACCGTTTTAAAGTAAAAGTCATTGGCGTTGAAAATGGAAAAGTTAGCGTTTCTAAGAAAGCACTTGAACAAAGTCAAGAATTCCATAGGTAGAATTTTACTATCGCTGAGGGAATAATTTGAAAAGCGTCTCGCAGATTGACTTTAAATTTTTAAATTGAGTCATTGGTTTTGTCGAGAATTGTTAGCTTTTCAAATTATTGCTAAAGCGATAGGTTGACCTTTTTAGCAATAAGTTAAAGAATAGCTTCATGGAGAAATTTCAATCTGGTATAAATTGTATAAAGTGTGGGAAACCGGTGTTGGGCTCCTATTGTTTGAATTGCGGGATTATTGATCGTAAGAATTCCCTAAATGAAAAAATTGAGAGCAGTAGTTTGCTAAATCCAAATATGTCATCAATAACAAGTCTATTTCAACCTGCTGATAATAGTATTGCGTCTAACGCAAAAAAACAGCGTACAAAAAAAGGAAACATGGTAAAAGTGTTTTTTCTTATATTTTTATCAATTTTGTGGATAGGTATTTTAGCGGGCGGATTTTGGTATGCGAATAAAACTCCAAAAATTTGGACCTCTCCAGTAATATTGGGTGCGAAAACAGCACAAAAAGGTGAATTTAATAGTGTAGAGATTAAATCTAATATCAAAACGATTGATTTTGATCCAAAGTTATCAGAAGGTAGTTTAGATTCAATTAATTATGCAAAGTTTGCTAGTGCGGATGAAAATCTATTTATAGAGCTTTTTGGCTTAAGTAAATATATTAATAACTTTTTAGAAAAAAAGATTGTTGATGATGCTAAAAAATCATTTGATTTTAAGGATGATGACATTGATGTTTATTTTGAAAATAAGTTTTCGATGATTTTTCAGGATGATCTTAAAAATTGGGGTTTAATAACTGTTACTAAAAATAAGAAATTTGTGGATGAAAAAATTGTTTTGTTAGACAAATATAAAGCATTAAAAGTTAAGCCAAAGGGTGCAGTATATGATTATTCGAAGGTGACAACTAAATTGATCAAGTATAAAGATGATAAGTATTACTTTTTAGTGGGAAGCTCAAAAGAATTTTTAGATCGAATGGTTGAGTTATCAGAAGGTAATCTGCCTAATTTGGAGAAATCTGCATTGTATTCGGCATCTGATGATAAAGCTGCTGGAATAGCTTTGGCGAGGGTTTTTGTAAGTACAAAATCAAAACCAGCTTGGACAGCATATGTTGAGTGGTTTTCTGCTCATTTTAGCTATTCTGGCTTATCCAAAATTTTATTAACTTCAGATTTTAATAATATGATCCTGCGAAAGGCCGCAAGTGGTGTGCAGATTGAGATTGTAGATTAAAGTTCGCTTTAGTTTTTCAAATTTGCTTCGGTTAGGCTTTTGTTCTGCTTTGCAGAATCAAAAGTCTACGCTTGAGCTACTCTACGGAATCTCAAGCTAACCTCAGAAAAATTTTCAAAACTAACGTGAACTTTAATTGTACTTCTGGTTACTTCTTTAAAATCTTCAATAAATTCAATGATAATGATAGAATACTCATGCTTGGTTCAGTTGGGTACACCTTCAATTAATCCCGATGCTAGACCTTTAAGATTAGAAATTCTCTTTAAGGGCAGATAGCTCAACTGGTTAGCAGCACCAAGCTTATACCTTGGAGGTTCCTGGTTCGAGTCCAGGTCTGCCCACCAAATTTGTCTTTGAGCAAAGCGAAAAGTTACAAATTTGAGTGTATTCTTTAGGGTGCACCATAAAAAATTGATATATAATTTTTTTATGTTAAACCAATATTTTTCATTAAATAGCTATACTGATTTAGAAAGTTTTGCAAACGTTTATTTACCTCTCGTAGAAAATTTTCTTCAAAAATTTAGCATAGACCTTTCAGAGAATATCTTTAAAGGAGATCATCTTGGTGTCCAAGTTTTATCCACACAGGAATTTGATACCATCGATAAACTTTTATCTGCTTACAGTAAAATTATTCATGCAGGATTAATTCATAATCGGCGTAATAACATCTATAAATTAAATACTCCTCTAAAATATAAAAATATACAGATTGATCTAATTGAAATATTTGAACCAAAGCCAGGTGCAGATATAAGAAAGTTAAAACCAGGTATTGAACACATAGCATTTGAAGTAAAAGATTATGATGCGTTTTTGAATAAATTCAAAGCAAGCGATTTTCCAATCGATAAAGAAATTGATTTGAACGGATCTAAGTTTTTTAAAACAGCATTTATAAATTTAGTTGAGGTAGAGTTTAGGAACGATTCACTCGCTGATATTTCAAGATAGTCAGGTCTACACTTCATTCAACACTCTTCACTACTTTTTTGTTAAAATTGTCACATGAATAATCAAACAAAAATGCAAATAAGTATTGTATTGGGAATGCTTTTAGTTGGTGCTTTGTCAGTATTTTCATTGGATGCTAAAGCAACTGCCGTTATCTCGATGCCTACTGGCTTTATGATTGGATATTTTTTTGCTAAAGCTCAAGCTGATAATTTAAAAAAATAATTTGTATGTTTTTTAAAGGTTTTGTATACGCACTTATTAGTGCTCCACAAGTTTTTGCTATTTGGTATCTTTTTTTGCATTTAGCGGAGGTTTTCAAATTTGAAACTGCTGGATTTATTTTATCTTTGCCGCTTTATGTTATTTTTCCTTTTGGGCATTTTTTTGTAATGTTGATGAGTGTGTTTTATTCACTCGTTTGGTTTTGGCTAGAACCTATTCTTTATTTTTCGTTTATTGAAAAAAGATATCCAATTAATAATTCTAGGGTGCGTTTAATCAAAGAAACTAGTTATGTATATATCCCCATTGTTATTTATTTCTTAAGATTTATTTAAGTTGTGCTTTGTGAGTCATTGCTGATTTAAATGTTTTATAATTAGTACATGACTAATCCATTTCAAAACCAAAAAATCATTGAACTTGTTTCTGAATATAAAAATATTTGGGCGTTAAGTTATTTGAGTAATCTTGCAGGTTGGGATATTGAGGTTTGTATGCCAAAAAATGGTGCATCAGATCAGGGTGAAGCATTGTCTAAAGCTGCGTCGTTGATTCAAAGTTTTTATTTGAATAATAAATTTTTAGAGCTTTATGAATCAGCAAAATCTCAATCTGATTTGAACGATTCTGAAAAAGCTGTTTTGCGTGTTGTTGGACAATCCATTGATTCATTCAAAAAATTTCCAAAAGAATTTGTTGAAGAGTTTAGCCGTGAAGTAACTCAAAGTCAGGTTGCTTGGTCTCAGGCAAAATTAAATAATGATTTTGAATATTTTGCTCCGCATTTAGAAAAAATTGTTGAGCTTACGATTCGCAAAGCTGATTACAAAGGTTTTAAGAATGATAAGTATGATGCTTTGGTTGAGGATTATGAATACGGATTAACGACTCAAGAAATTAAAGATTACTTTGAATCGATAAAGCCTTTTTTAAAAGAACTTTTAGCTTATATAAAAGCTTCTCCAAAATTTATTAAACAACATCCATTGGAACTTGTTAAATATGATCGTACAAAACTTGAGGCTTTGAACTCAAAAATCTTAAATATGCTTGGTACCGGTAATGATGTTTTGCGTTTGGATGTTTCATCACATCCATTTACACAAGGTTTTCCACCTTCACATGCAAGAATTACCACTTGGTATCATGATGCAGATATACGTAAAAATCTTGCAGCAACTTTGCATGAATATGGTCATGCTCTTTTTGAAATTCAGTGTGATCCAGCGTTGGCGTATTCACCAATTGTTGGTGCTGAAAGTTTGGGGTTGCATGAATCTCAATCTCGATTTTGGGAAAATTTTGTTTGTCGGTCAAAACCATTTTTAAAATTGATTTATGCTGATCTTTTAGAACTCTCTCCAGAATTTAAAAATTATACGGTTGATGATTTTTATTTTTATTTTAATCGGGTTAACCCAGATTTGATTAGAGTCGAAGCCGATGAGGTTACGTACCATTTTCATATAATGATACGTTTTGAAATGGAGCAAATGCTTCTTAACAAAGAGATAACTGTTCGTGATGCACCAAAAGTTTGGAATGCAAAATACAAAGAATATCTTGGTGTTGAACCTACAGATTTTAGAACTGGTATCTTACAGGATATTCATTGGTCTGGTGGGTCGATCGGTTATTTTCCAACTTATTCTACAGGAACTGTTTTGAGTGCTATGTGGAAAGAAAAACTCGAATCGGAACTTGGTTCTATTGATTCTTTAATTTTATCTGATGGAGGTTTTTCTAAAATAAAAGATTGGTTAAAAATTAACATACATCAGTATGGTTCAACTTATACTTTTAATGAATTAGTTGGTAAACAATTAGGTAAAAATTTTAATGCTGATGCATGGAAAAAATACCTTGAAACAAAATACAAGGAGCTCTATTAAAATGTCTTCAATTTTAATGTGGGTTGGTTATGCATTTTTATTTATACTTTTGGTTTTTGTTATATCTAAATTTTTGTTAATTAATACACCAAAAGATAACAGTGCAAAAAATAGGATTTCATTTGTTCTTGCGGAAAAAACTTATGAACTAGAACTTGCGGATACACCTGAAAAACGCACGATCGGTTTGATGAACAAGTCTTTTATGCCAATTAATGAAGGAATGCTTTTTATTTTTGATTCCAGTGGTATTTATCCATTTTGGATGAAAGATACAAAAATTGCATTAGATATGATTTGGATTAATGACTCAGGTGAAATTGTTTTTATTAAAGAAAATGCACAACCATGCAGCAATATAGTTTCGGCTATTTGTTCTAGTGTTATTCCTGGAATAAGACCTGCTAAATATGTTATTGAGTTAAATGGTGGACAATCAAAAGAGCTTGGTCTTAAAATTGGCGATAAATTAGATTTATCACCAATCGTTAAGAAGTAATTTAAAGTTCTTCTAGTACTCCAAGTCCTGATTCTTTTCTATCAATATATTTTAGATAGTTTTCTGTCGTTGATAGTCTTTTGTGACCAGCAATTTTAGAAACAAGCAATACACTTGCACCTCTTACTAAATGCTCGGCAATAAAAGTATGTCTTAAATCATTTACTGTAATGTCGTTTAGATTTATTTGTTTGAAATATCGGTCAAGTGTTGCACGGATATTTCTTATCAATAATGATTTTCCTGTTTTTGTTACAAACAGATTTTCTAGATCTGATTGAGGTCGTTCTTTTAGATATTCTTTAATTGCGTCTTGTACAGCCATGTTTAGTGGGATTTCTCTTGGGCCACTTGAGCTCGAAGCTCTAACATGTAATATGCCTGGTTGGTTTTCTGCTGTAAATGTAATATCTGTGATTTTCATGTTTGCAAGTTCATGTATTTTTATACCTGTTTGCAAAAGTATTTCTACGATAGCTTTTGTACGAACGTCATCTTTGACGGTATCTCTAAGTGCTCGATATTCAATTCTGGTTAGGATCCTTGGTGCATTTTGCTCAAGTTTTGGGTGCATTATTGAAGATGCTGGATCTTCTTTCATTTCGTTTTGCTCCAAAACATATTTGCAGAATGTTTTTATAGCATTTATTTTTCGAGAGATTGTTTTTTTTGTATATCCGTTTTCTGCAAGATATTTTAAGAAATCTTCGAGATCAGCTTTTTTAAGACTTTTTGAGTCTTTGACTCCGTTTTTATCTAGGTATTCTACTAGCTGTAGTATATCTTTAGAGTATGCAATCAGAGTTGCCTCTGCTCTTTTTTTTGTTTTTAAATAATTTACAAATTGATCACGAGCTTTAAAAAGCAACATAAATTTTTTTCAGCATTCTTTTGGCAAGAAAAAAGGCTAGGACGAAATTATACACTGTCTAATTCTAAGTTTTGCATCAAAGTTTTTATAACTTCTTTGCTTGGCTATAAGGTGAGTTTATTCATGCCTAGAGTATGTGTCAATGGGCTGGATATCTTTGGCTTTGCCAAAGATCTGAAGGACAATTCTTTTGGTTGCGGGGCCAGGATTTGCACCTAGGTCTTGAGATTATGAGCCTCACATGATAACTACTTCACCACCCCGCGGCATCTAGGCTATTCTAGCCTATTTTGACATATTTTGCACGGACAATTATTGATAAAGCTTTAATCTAGAGGCTTTTTAGAGATTGAAGCTTTTTATCCATTTTTGAAAATTATTGGTTTGGTTAGGGTTGTTTTCTTTGTCTTGTGAGTTGTCTTGGTTGGTTTTGAATTCAGAATCTTGGTTATTTGGATTTTCAAGAATTAGTATTTTTTCTCCTGGCTTTGATAAATTTAGTTGATCTACTGCAGCTTTGTATAGGAATTCGCTTGTTTCGGTGTTTGCTATTTGTCCTTTGATTTCTGAGTTTTTTGACTCTAATTGGTTAATAGCATTTGTTTTGTCTTCAAGTCTTTTTAGGCCGTTTCGGTAATTTAAGAGGGATTGTACGTTGTTTGAGAGTAGATATAACAGTATAACCGTAATTATTAGCTGAGTGATTGAAGGTTTTGGAAGATCTTTTAAATTTTCAATCAAATCTCTTATGGGCATATATCGAATTATATCTGAAGCTATAAAGTTTTCTATGCTTGGCACGTATTGCTTTGTGCAAATGCTTTGGGATGCTAAAATTGTGAAGATTTTGGCGGCGTAGCTCAGTTGGTTAGAGCACAGCACTCATAACGCTGAGGTCGGTGGTTCGAACCCACCCGCCGCTACCAAGTTGTATTTTTTCCTCCTTCTTTATAAATGCAAAACGAACAATCTGGCATATGCCATTTTAATGAGGTCCAAAGCCCGACTTTGAGAGAAGGGTTAAATACTTTGTCTGCAATGAATGAGCTTATTGTTTGCTCTGCATCTGAACTAGCTGCTAATTATTATCGAGAATATCTACACATTAATATGGCTAAATCTTCATTTAATCCATATTCAGCTGCGGTTCGGCATCTTTCTGAAATGCGACTAACATCTGTTTTGAATATCTTAGAAAATGATCACGTAGCATTTAGCGGATTGCTTGGTTTTGATGTCGTTTCTGGTTATATTTTTAATTCTAGAGAATCTCGTGGTGGCGGTCATACATTTTTTTTTAATCCCGAGCAAGATGAAAGTATTTGTTTATTTCCTGGGTATTATTTTAATGATTATCATTTAAAGCCTAATGATTCATTGGAACTTATTAGCCTTTGTGCTAAGAATAATTATTTTTCTGGATATGCTGGGTTTTTAGGTTCTGATCAGTTACCGCCTGAAAAAAGAATATTTTGTTTGGCTGGTGCAAGAGGTGATATTCATGACGCCTTTAACTTAAAATATATTGTGAATGATAATGATGACCCTGCAGTTGCAATCGCTCAGGCTTTTAGTGGAAGTTGAGCACAGTTTTTTCTATACAAAAGCATCTAATGCTTCTGCAATATTTGTCATCCCCATTTTTGTATAAGTATTTGTAAATGAATCCACGATTGTCCCTAGTGGTAATGTTTGTTGATTTAATTGACTATCTAGAATCGATAGCCCAGTTGAAAGATCTACCTCAATACCTGATTTTTGTGCTGCATAGACTTCGGCTGTTATTGCTGCTGGTTGCCAATAATTAAAGTAGCCACCTAAATCCTGATTTCGAATATATTCTGTAGTACTTTCAGGTAGGGACCAAAAATCGAAAAGCGGATTGGCGTAATGCCAAGCTCGAGCTTCTCCGACTAATTTTGGCTTGAGAAGATAATCGTTTGTAAAAAATATTCGATCTAAACCAGGTTCCATTTGTTTGAATTTTTCTCCATTCATTTCCCTTTCTGCTTGCATTACTAAACCTTGAGGATCAAGAAAATGGCCAAATTCATGCCCTAATCCAATAATTCCATTGAAAGGCACTTCAAGTGCTAATCGGTTTACTTCTATTTTGTTTTCAAATAAATGCGCAATTTTATTTTGTGTTTGTTTTTGGGTTTCAATTATTTGAACTGTTGGTAATACGTCTTGTAGTAAATCACCTCCGTATGGATCAAATAATTTTAAGGTATTATCTTGATCTTTTTCGGCTTTTATTACATTACAAGGTTTATTTGGGGTATATCCTTTTAGTGTTTTTAAATAGTCGAAATATTCTGTTGTCCATTTATTTCTGGCTTCGATTACTGAATTTGGATCACTCAAGCATTGTTCTCTTGTGGATAATTGTGGTGTTAATTCCGGGATAAACGAGTTAACTTCGTTATATTTCTGCCATTGATTTGGATAGATTGTTAGTACTTTTTTGTTGTTCAATAATATTATTGTACAGATATTTTCCATAAATTATAAATTTTAATTGATATGGCTTATAATCCATTTATTATGAAAAAGCGTATTTTAACCGGAGATCGACCAACGGGTTCATTACATTTAGGACATTTTGTAGGTTCTTTGCAGAATCGTGTTAGGTTACAGGATGAATACGAAACTTTTGTGATGGTTGCTAATGTACAAGCATTGACTGATAACTTTGATAATCCAAAAAAAGTTAGCGAAAATACTTTAGAAGTTTTGTTGGATAACATTGCGGTCGGTTTGGATCCTGAAAAAGTTACATTCTTTTTGCAGTCGGCTATTCCACAAATTGCAGAGCTTACTATTTTTTATGCGAATCTTGTGACGATGGCGAGGTTAGAAAGAAACCCTACTGTTAAGGATGAATCTAAATCAAAAAAGCAATTTGATGAATCTATGCCACTAGGATTTTTTATGTATCCTGTTTCGCAGGCTGCTGATATTACGATTGTAAAAGCTAATTTGGTTCCAGTCGGTGAAGATCAAGTTCCACATATCGAACAAACTCGAGAAATTGTACGCAAATTTAATTCTATTTATGGTGAAATTTTTCCTGAGCCAGAGGCTTTGGTTGGTAAAACTGGGCGTTTAGTAGGTTTGGATAACAATGCAAAAATGAGCAAATCTCTTGGTAACTGTATTTTTTTGAAAGAAACTTCTGAGGATTTAAAAACTAAGATTATGAGCATGTATACAGATCCAAGTCGTGTTCGTGCAACTGATCCTGGAAAAGTCGAAGGAAATCCAGTTTTTCTGTATCACGATATTTTTAATCCAAATGTTGATGAAGTTTTAGATCTTAAAACTCGTTATGCACAAGGAAAAGTTGGCGATGTTGAGGTTAAGCAAAAATTATTTTTAGCTTTAGATAAATTTTTAGAACCAATTCGTGAGCGCCGTGCAAAATACGATGACAAAAATAAATTAAGAGAAATCTTAGCCGCAGGTACTAGTATCGCTTTAACAGAAGCAGACAAGACAATGTCTCAAGTAAAAGATGCGATGGGAATAAATCTTTGAGATCTGTCTTTCTAAGAATTTACAAAAAGGCTATAATACACGCAATATGAAAAATTTAGAATTCCCAATTATCTCAACCAAAGTAGAAGGTTTAACTAAAAAGTTTGACTTATCTCAAGCGGATCAACGTAAAGAATATTTTTTAGCTAAAGCTGGAAATGAAATCGCAAAGATTCGTGATTACATGAAAGACCATACTTTTATTGCAAATATGGTTGGTAAAAAGAATGCAGGCAAAGGAACTTATTCTAAAATTTTTGGTGAGATTTTTGGCATGGATAAAATTGCACATGTTTCAGTAGGGGATTGTGTACGAGATATTCATGCGAATTGGTCTGAATTTGAAAAAAGCGAAGAATTTAAAGATCTAAAAAAACACTACAGAGGTTTTATTTCTTTTGATGAAGCTGTAGAAAGATTGCATGGTAGATCACAGTCAGGATTGCTTCCAACAGAATTTATTTTAGCCTTATTAAAATATAATATTGCGAAACATGAAGGTAAGACTTTATTTATTGATGGCTTGCCACGTGAAATGGATCAAATTTCATATTCATTGTATTTTAGAGACTTAATAAATTATCGAGAAGATCCAGATATGTTTATTTTATTGGACGTAGCAGAATCAATCATTGAGGAGCGTATAAAATATCGTGTTATTTGTCCAATTTGTAAAACTCCAAGAAATACAAAATGTTTAACAACGAAGAATGTTGGATACGATAAGGAAAAAGAAGAATTTTATTTGATTTGTGATAATTCAGAATGCACAGGTTGCGGAACAGAGAGAATGGTTCCAAAAGAAGGTGATTCATTAGGTATCGAACCTATTCGTGATCGTTTAGCTAAAGATGAAGATATCATGAAAATGATTTTTAATATTCATGGTGTTCCAAAAATTTTGTTAAGAAATAATATTCCAGCTGCTGTTGCAAATGATAATTTTGATGACTACGAAATTACACCAGGATACAGCTATGAATGGGACGAAGCTAATCAAAAAGTTATAACACATGAATCAAAATGGACTATAAAAGATGATAATGGTATTGATTCTTATAGCTTATTGCCACATCCGGTTGTAATCGGAATGCTAAAACAGATGGCAGAGATTTTGGGCTAAATCGAAATTCTGTTTTAAATAAAATGGTAACCTTTATCTATGCATAGAGCTGTTGAGTCTATTTTGGATCTTACAGAGAAAGTTCCTGATTCTGGTATTCCTGGTGCTAATAAAATAATAGGCTATAAGGAGCGTGCAGTTGATCTTGGTGATTTGCTTGAGGGAGCAACTTTTAAGGAGATTTTATATAATTCGCGTCAAAGGCGTGGTTTTCTGAGATCTATTGGTCCTGTGGTTTTCACTATCCTTGCAAGAAATGCTTCCGACAAATACCTTAAGGCTTCGCAGACAGATTTTGTAGATAAGATGCCTTTAAATATTCCCGATGGAATAGATGGGCAGGTTTTTAAAAGAATCGGCTCGGGTACTAAAAGTACTGTTTATTTTTTGAATGCAGAAAATGATCAGTATTCTGCAGCAATCGCTACTGATCGTCGTCGTTTTCCAGATTTTGTAGATGCACATTTATTTGCAGATAGGCTCTTATCAGAGCGTAATTATTATGCAAAAGTTTTTGGGAATGAGTATGTTGTCGCTGAGATGCCTTTTATTTGGGCGGACAATAAAGGGTTTAATCGTGTGTCAACCGCAAGACCCTTTGTCGCACCTATAAGGGATGCTTTTCTAACAAACCGATCTGAGTATCAATCGTTATTTGAAGAAAATCCTGCATTGCAATTTCAAATTCAGAAATTTTTAGAGAATTTTAGTTCTAATCAAGAAGGTTTGTTGGACGAAGTGCCAATTGATTTGCTTGGCAAAGATAATTTGGTTATTAGTGGTACAGGTATGGAAACATCTTTATTGCTACTAGATCCACATAAAAGAGAAGACCTCGAAAGAGACTATGATAAACGTCCTACGTTTGATAGGCTCGACTATCTGAATTCTTTAGTATCTTAAAAGTTTTGAGTGATTCTAAAAACCGTTAGTAAAAATAATCCCCACCATCCGATAACGGAGAATATAAAGCTGACTTTAATTTTGTTTTGCATTTGTGTTGGAAGTATCTGTGCGATTTTCCCTACTTTTTCTTGAGCTAAAAGTTTTGGGCTTATGTTAAAGCTTAAAAAACAACCGTTGATGATTAATGTTGAAATCAGAATTAAATCTAATTCATTCACATAGGATGTGCCTTTAGTTTGGTATAAAATTATTTTTCCGATTGATAAAAGGAAAATTCCTAGCCAAATTAATGGCTTTGTGACTTTGTGTGCTCGAATTGTTGATTCTGTCCAATATTTAGATTTTTGTGCTAAAAATCCATGGATATCGATTACGGTTACTGCTCCGAGGCCGATTATAAAACCTGCAAAAATTAGTCCTAGGGAGAAGAAAGCTGTGTTTAATGTGAATTGATTCATGAATATAGTGTACAAGCTTTGTTGTTGGTCTCAAAGGAAAACTAGGCTCACCCTCAGGGGACACTCTCATTTTAGTGGCTTTTTGCTTTTTGGCTCAAAGGAAAACTAGGCGCACCCTCAGGGGGCACGCTCATTTTTGTAGCTTTTCGCTTTTGGCTCAAAGACAAAAATGGCGGAGAGGGAGGGGTTCGAACCCTCGTGTCTTTTGGACGCAGGCTTTTCGAGAGCCGCCAGTTCAACCGCTCCTGCACCTCTCCAGCTAGAATAGAGATCTTTGTAATCGTCATTATAATGCATTTTACGGTGGGCTGAAATTGCTTAGGCGTTTCAATATAATGATATTTGAGATAAAATAGCGTCTATTGTGCACTCATAGCTCAGCTGGATAGAGCGCAACTTTGCGGAAGTTGAGGTCGTAGGTTCAAATCCTACTGGGTGCACCATTTTTTTATTAAGAAGTTTTAATTCTAGAGCTAATTTTTTTCATCCAATCTTCATACATGTTTTGTTCTGGATTTTCTAGAATTGAAATATGTTTGTTAATTATTTCTTGCATTTTTGTTTTATCAACCTTTTTATCTAGCAAAAGGAATAATCTTCCAGGTAGTGGGTCTACCGTGCCGAATATTAGTGTTTCAGCACCATTTCTAAGCTCAAAATAAAAGTTTAATAGTTCTTTCCATTTGTAAAAATGCAGTCCACCATAATTAATTCCATTATTTGTTATTTGGTGTTTAACATTTTTTGGAGGTATTGTATAAAACACGTAGGTTACAAAAAATACTACGCCTAAGACTGCAATAACAAGGAACTCTTTAATAAAGAAAAGCAAAAGTACAAAAAACGAAATGATAACAGCGATCCTTCTGAAGAATTCTCTAGGTTGTTTTTTGAACACTCTTTCAGGTGCTTCCCACTCTATAATTACTTCAGTTGGTTTAATTATTTCTGGAGCTTGAGATTCGTTCTCCGTATTTCCTAATAATGTATCTTTTGCTTCTTGTAAACTCATATTAAATTAATTTTAACACCTGATACTAATTTGTCTAAATATGTGAATCATATAACCTAGTATGTGCTGCATCAGAAACTGATATTATGCTTTCAAAATCAGTATTATCATCAACATCTATTATTGTTAATGACGTGTTATGAATAACAAAATGAAAGAATGTATTTGGATCGCCACTTGTGAGGATTTTGCTCAATAAAGTTCTAATCCAATTTCCATGGGTAAATACAATTACCTCTTTTTGTTTATGTGAATAAATCAGTTTGTTAAAAAACTTTGCAACTTTTTCTACTGCTTTATTGTAGTTGTCTAATTCTGCAACGCCTGCTTGAACACCGGGCATTGGCCAGTTTTCTCCGCCAACTTCGTTTAAGCTTGAGGTATAAACAACGCTCATTTTATGAATATCATTTACGATTTCGCAGGTATCGATCGCTCGTTGGATTCTACTGCAATACATTGCATCAAATTTATTATCTTTTAGCCTTTTAGCGAGTTGTAATGCTTGTACTCGTCCATGATTGTTCAGATGGTAATCATCTAATTGGAGTCCATTTTCATCATAGGCATCTCCGTGTCTTATAAAATAAAATCTAGCCATAATATATCCATAGTACCAATTCGCATTGTCACCTTCAATGAAAGCTCGTTATTGAAACCTTAGTTATGATAAAATTCCATGTAACGCAATTGTAACGCCCCTTGGAGAGGTGGCTGAGCGGTCTAAAGCGACGGTTTGCTAAACCGTTGGGGTCTTAAAATACCCCGCGCAGGTTCAAATCCTGTCCTCTCCGCCATTTAATTTTTGTTTCTCCTTTTATATCTTGTGTAGTAGCATTCTATTTATATGAAAGCTATTACCGAGTATTTAAATCAAAATGAAACAATTATTTGGCAAGGTCGCCCTGATTTTTTTGTTTGGGCTTTAAAAAAAATACTAATACCGTCTGCTATTCTTATTCCAATAACAACTGCCATCATTATAGGACTTATAAATCAAGCATTTGTTTTATTAGTTTTTGCTCCATTTTTTCTTTTTTTTGATTTCTTTTTATTCTGGGAATATTTATTGGTTTTTTCTGGGAAAGGATATCCTACCTATTACATTACTTCACAAAAGAGAATTATTATTCTTGCCGAACTCGGTGGTTTGAATAGTACTTTTATGCCATATGAAGGCGTATTCTCGTATGAAAATATTAGGAGTACGGTAATGAAGCAAACCATGTTGGAGAGATTATTTGGAACAAATTGCAAAACAATTTTTTTTCATTTAGGTTTTCAACCTATTATTAAACAAACTCTAGTTCAACCTGGCTTAAATATTGATACAAACCCACAGTTTGGATTTACTTTAGCAACCGATCTTGATTTGCAGACACAAACGATTGCTTTTGCGCAGGGGGGATCAAAGGCACAAAAGATATCTTTTGATTCAGTGGAATCTCCTGAATTTATTTTGAGTTTTTTAACAGGTGAGATTCCTCAGCCAAATTTTTCCGCTGGAGTTGAAGTTAAGTCATCATTAAAAGGGCTTTTGCTATATGGGTTAATAAAGGATTTTGTTCGTCTTTTGAAGTCCGTTTTATACACATCAATCGTTATCATGGTTCTTGGTCTTATAATTTATGCCCAGGCCCCTCACAGTATTTTTATAAAAATTGTTGATTATTATTTACCTCGATCTTTGTTGCTTAGTTCTATTATTTTTTTAGTTGGCACTTCTGTGCCAAGGGTTGTTTTGGGGCTAATTTCTCCTTTATATAAGATTGTAGATAATTTCCTCATTATAAAACAACGAAGGTTTAAAATAATATCAGATCCTATACAGGAAGAGATCGACCTATCCAGAATAAAAAGGATTTGGAGGATTCGTAATTTTATTGATAGTTCTGAGACTTCTTCTTTTTTACTAGCAATTCAGCTTACCGATATCTATTTGGGGCAAAATAATTTTAAAACAAAAACAAATTTTATAAGTAAGTTGTTAAAGATGAGTTCAGGTGCTTTAACTTATCGGGTTTTATGTAGCATCCCCAATGAGGATGCTTTTATTAAGCAACTTGGAGACATTGAGATTATAGAAGATTTTGACGGAAATATTTTTGAAAAATTTATCTTTTATTCTTTCTTTATATAAGAAAAACCCATCGATTTCAAAATCGTTTCCTGCAAATTTGGTGATTCCTGATATATTGGAGGTAACAAACTATACAAATATGGATGCCGTCACGCTTATAAAAGAAAAGCTAAATATTGTGGATTACATCTCAACTTATGTTGAGCTTAAGCATGTTGGGAAAAATCATAAAGGACTTTGTCCGTTCCATTCAGAAAAGTCGCCATCATTTATAGTTTCTTCGGACATACAAAGATATAAATGTTTTGGGTGTGCAAAAAGCGGCGATATTGTTACTTTTGCAATGGAAAAAGAAGGACTTACTTTTCCTGAAGCCATAAAATTTTTAGGTGAAAAAGCCGGAATTGATCCGCAACTTTTGAATATAAAAAGCTCTGGAGCCTCTAAAAATTTAGATTCTCTTTATGAGATAAATCGATTAGCAGCAGAAGCTTATTATCAAATGTTATTAAAGCATCCGTCGTCAAAACCTATTCAACAATATTTTGTAAAACGTGGAATCAAACCAGAAACAATTACTGAATTTAAACTTGGATATGCTCCAGAAGGTTGGGATAACCTATCAAAATTTTTAACACAAAGAGGATTTGATAATAAAGATTTAGTTGATGCCGGTGTGATTAAGCTGAGCAAAGATGGAAAAAAATATTTTGATTTTTTTAGAGGACGAGTAACGATTCCAATGCAAGATATTACTGGAAAATTTATAGCAATTGGTGCTAGGGCATTAAAACCTGACCAAGTTCCAAAATATCTAAATACAAAAGAATCAGACGTTTATCATAAAGAAAAAAATTTATACGGTTTGTATCAGGCAAAAAAATATATTCAAGAAAATGATTTTGCAATTATAGTTGAAGGTTACTTTGATATGATTTCGCCTTATCAAAATGGCTATAAAAATATTGTTGCAACTTGTGGAACAGCGTTAACGACTGCACATTTAAATTTAATAAAAAGATTTACCAAAAATATTGTTTTAGTTTTTGATGGTGATCAAGCTGGTGTTAATGCAGCATTGCGTGCAATTGATCTGATTCAATTATCTGGAATAAATGCAAAAATCGCAGTGCTTCCAAAAGAGGTAAAAGATCCTGATGAGTTAATGCAAAAAAATCCTCGAGTATTTCAGTCTTGCTTAGACAAGGCTTTGCCAATTTGGGATTTTTGCTTTTATTATGTTTCGAATAATTACAACTTTGATGATGTCTTTGCTAGAAAACAAGCCTCAGACTTTTTGCTTGGTGTTATTGCAAAAATAAATGATGAAATTATGAAAAGCCAATATGTAAAGAAGTTTGCAACTTTGTTTGATGTTCCTGAGCAGAATGTGTTGTCGCAATTAAACAAAAATCCGCAAGTTCAAATGTTATCAGTTGAGTCTGTTCAGCCTAGTTCAGTGCCACAGCAATCGGTCGATAAACGAACTTTAATTAATCAAGAATCTTATGTCTTGAATATTTTATTTAATTCTAAGCCATTACTTATAACAAAGTTTTTGAAAGATATTAAAGTAGAGTATTTTTTGAACCCAATTTTTAAAGAGCTTTTCTTGCTTTTTGTTGAAAACATTGAGGAATCGAAGGCTTTGGGTGGCTTTAACATTAAAGCATTTTATGATAAACTACAGGATAGTTCACAAAAAGTGCCGCTGGCACTCGAAGCGGTTCTCTTACATGAAAATCCGCTTGATTTTAACCAAAACGACCTCATTGAGGTAGAGTTTTATAAAACTCTTAAACGTTTAAAAATGCAGTTTTTGCAGTTTAAAATAAAAGAAATCTCTCAAAAAATCAGAAAAACAGAAGCTGTTTCGAACTCTGAAGAGTTAACGAAGCTTCAACATGAGACTAATTCTTATGTCGAAGAGCTAAAAAAGCTTCAAATTGAGTGATTTTTGAAAGATAAAAGTTAAAGTCAGAAAAATTTCCTTAAGTTGTTTAACATTTTCTTGCCAAAAAAACATGTCAAATCTTATAAAAGATAATCCACAGATCAAAAACCTTATAAGCAAAGGTGTTAGTAGAGGTGTTGTTTCGTATGATGATATTTTAAAGATTTTTCCAAATATCGAAGATGATATCGATACTTTAGATAAAGTTTATGCATTGCTTTTGGAGAACAAAATTGATGTTGTTCAAGAAATTGCCGAAGAAGAGCTAGTTGCTGATAAAGAACTTTTAATTCTTGAAGCTGAACTTAAAGCTACAACTTTAGAAGCCACTTTAGATCGTGCAGTTACAGGAGATCCTGTAAGAATGTATTTGCGTGAAATTGGTCGTGAAAATCTTTTGATTGCTTCAGAAGAAGTCGAATTGGCAAAAATGACTGAAGCTTTGAGATACCAAGAAGCAACCGCAGAATTAAAAAAGCAGATCAAAAAAGATCCAACACCAAAACAAATAGCTGACTTTTTGTATGATGGTGAATCAGGTCCGGATCCAGAACGTATTAAAGAATACAGAAAGCAACTTGAATTCTTCATGGAAAATGGAATGAAATTCAAAGTTAAAAAATCACGAGATCGTTTGATCAATGCAAACTTACGTTTGGTTGTTTCAATCGCAAAAAGACATATGAATCGTGGTTTAACATTTCCAGATTTGATCCAAGAAGGAAATATGGGTTTGATGCGTGCTGTTGATAAATTTGATTGGAGAAGAGGTTTCAAGTTTTCAACCTATGCAACATGGTGGATTAGACAAGCAATTACAAGAGCTATCGCTGATCAAGCTAGAACTATTCGTATTCCTGTGCACATGATTGAAACTATTAATAAGCTCAAAAAAGTACAACGCGAGTTGAGCCAAAAATATGAACGTGAACCTACTGCAAAAGAAATCGGTAAAGTTATGGAACTTGACCCATTAAAGGTTGAAGAAATCATTAAGATTTCTCAAGAGCCAAGTAGTTTGCAAGCTCGTATTGGACCAGACGGAGATACAGAGCTTTATGAATTTATTAAAGATGAAACCTCTTTTAGTCCTGAAGATTTTGCTTCATATGAACTTTTAAAAACCCATGTTGAAGAAGTTTTAGAAAGCTTAAGTGATCGTGAGAAAAAAGTTTTAGAACTTAGATTTGGGCTCAAAGATAACAAGCCAAGAACACTTGAAGAAGTCGGTAAAGTTTTTGGAGTTACTAGAGAACGTATCAGACAAATCGAAGCTAAAGCTTTAAGAAAACTAAAGCATCCTTCAAGAAGCCGAAAATTAAAGGATTATTTAGGGTAAACGGTTTAATTGAAAACTTATCAAAAATTTGTTTTGGTCATCAATCTATTCCGCACTAGCGGAATGATTGATACGCAAGAGCTACTCTTCGGAATCTCTTGCTACCTTCAGAAAAATTTTAGATAAGTTTTCATTAACCTTTCTAGTAGCCGTTCATAAAAATGTTTCCCCAATAGCCGATCATATAGGCAATAATTGCGGAAACTCCCCCGATGAGTACCGTTTCAAAAATAGTTGTAATTGGATGCTTTTTTGAGAAATTTCCACGGATAAATCCTAAACCAATTAGCGTTGCTATTACTAGAATTATGGATGAGTAGAACCTAATTTCTTGGTGTTCAATAAATATATAAGGAAATAATGGGATTGCACCTGCGATTACAAATGATGAAAATGTTATGAGTGCACTTTTAACTGGTGATGAGTTTTCGCTTGTTGCCGGTTTTTTCCCAAGTATTTCGTTCTCACTTTCCATGCCTAAATAGTTCCCAGAAGACATTGATATTCCGTCTGCCAAAAGATTCGCAAGTCCTAACAGAATTACTGTTTTGGAGCTTAAATTGGCTCCATTTGCACCCGCGACAACAGCAAATGTGGTTATAACCCCATCGTTTGCGGATAAAACAGTATTTCTTATTGCTGATGCTTTTTGTAAAAGCGTTGATCTTGGGCTAAGTTTCATTTAATACATAATAGCATTTCAACAGGTTGTGCCTACAATATTCGCCCTTGGTTGGGTTCATATTGTATTTGTGATAGCTTATAGATATAACATGGAAATAAATAATACAAATCCGCCAACTACACCTAATCCAATTCAAGATTTTATAGCTATTCAAAATGAGAGCAATTCACCTGCAGAATCAATGGTATTAGGGCTGTCAGCGAAGAGTCGGTCATTCATAACAATCGTTTTACTTACGGTTCTTGGGCCAATTGGGTTAATAACAATGTGGCTTTGGAATGACGATTGGAAATTAAAGACAAAGGTTGTTGTTACCGTTTTGACGATCTTGCCGATCCTTTTGATTGGGCTTTATATCCGATACCTAGAATTTGCGATGGGGTTTTAGTATTTTGTGCGGTATTAAAAATTTCTTCTAAATCTGTTAAAATACCACAAGTTAGAACAATATTTACCTCTTATTCCGCGATAGCTCAACGGTGGAGCAGGAAGCTGTTAACTTCAAGGTTCTTGGTTCGAATCCAAGTCGCGGAGCCACTTTTTTTGAATCTGGTACGATATAACCATGTGGCTCGACTCAAATTTACGTTATTTACAAAAAATAAGAGAAGCTTCTCCTGTTGGTAAGATTTTCCTAATAGGGTTTCTGTTTTTAATGGTCATTTTGATTGTATTTTTTAATAAGATTCTTCTGATATAACAATTCCAATTTTTTTCACTAGCGGAGCCATTTAAATAATCACCCTAAATATTATGCTTCGAATGACTTTTAATCACAGTGTTTTCATTGTAGGCTTACGTGGAATGGTGCGATAAAGTTTGGAAGCGTATTAGTTAAAACTGTTGCATTTATTCTTTCGTGATCCCATTGTTCGCATGCTCCATATGTTCCATCGGTGTTTAAATTTTGTGCCGAGAGCATATGTCTTTGTTGCGTATTGCTATCCATGTAATAAATTTGATTTCCTATAACTTTTGCGTATCCAAGTATTGAGCTATATTCCATATATGGAGTTCCAGTGCAATCAGTTGATGCGTATTCCATCCAGGCACTAGTTTGTGGAATCTTATTTTCCCAAATTTCAAAGAAAACCCATCTAGAACCTATTTGCCTGGCGACTCTTGAAGGATCTAAAACTAGTCCGACTTCTTGATTTTGTGAGTCATAAACTTTTAAACCACTTGCTGAGCTGTTGTTTGTTTGGGTTTGCCAGCTTAAAGGGGTTTCTGTTTGTTTACAGTCTGCAATACTACTAACAAGGCGTAAGAGTCCTGATCCATTTGCTGCACAAACATTAATACTGTTTACGTTTTGGGCTTTAACTATTGTGATTGCTAATACTAAAGTAATTATTCCGGCTGAAAATGACGCAAATACTTTTGTGGTCAGCAATTTATGTAGAAGTGGTTTTTTGTTCATGTTTTTGAATTTTTATTAAATAAGTAATATAAAAAATATAACTCAGTTTGTGTTACTTGCACCATCAAGTGTTAAGTTATCATACATCGATTCAACTAAGGTCATTAGTTTTTGATCCGATTTCCATCGTTCTAAAAGTGCATAAATTTCTTTATCTGCATTTATTGGTAGGTTAATAGTATTTGCGAATTTGCTTAAACTTTTTAGGTTTGGTTCTGTTGCGTAATAATTTTGTAATGCTTGATGCCATTTTTTAATATCAGTTTCATTAATCCCAAATGATAGTTCTTCTGGTTGAGTTTCGTTAAAGTAGTTTTGAATTTCATTCCAATCGCTAATTTTTCTATAAAAAATTTGATCTTCTAAAAGTTTGAGGGCTTGCGTTACATATTTTGAATTGCTTTCAACCATATCGTATATATTGTTGGTTTTTATATAGTCTTCTCTTATTAGATCTAGCCAATTATGAAATTTAAGCCCAGCGGTAAACGCATTTGAATCTTTTAATATTTCTTCTAAACTTGAAACTTTTAGATGTGTAGTTTCTCGGTTAATCACACCTAAATATCTTATGTCAGGAAAACTAGTTCCTACCATAAAAATTTTTTTGTCGTGTGTTAACTTAAATTTATTAAAGAGTTTTTCAGAGAAAACAATATGTGTTATTGGAGCTGCCATAAAGGGATTATATCAGGACTTCTATAATAACCGCCTTAAAATCAGTACATTTTCTTGACTTTTCCTATTTTAAATATAAAATTTTGAACCAGTAATGTTTTTGGTGCATGCCCAAAATCATTCAGCTTGGATTGGAGGGTTAATACTTCAATCGATGACTTCGATTTTTATAAGTCGAAGCCATGGATTCTCCGCAAGGAAATCCAATACAGTTGCATGTGCAAAGGCTCGGGGTTAATACCGAGCCACCATTGAGCTTGCAGGTTTATCTGCAAGTTCAAGCTTCCCAGCACGAGAGGGGAAGAAAAATAATCTCTTGTGAATTGGGGAGGGAGCGGGGGTGATTCCTATTAGATACATATGTATCTTTTTTATAGAAATCACAAATAAATCATAGCCTCGTCTCCCTCCCCATTATTCTTTTTCGCTACGCTAATCAATCACATTTTCTATACATGTATAATGACATTATGACTAAGAATCCTTTTATAAATGCTGTTGCCGCTTTTTTATATATTCTTTTGGGCGTTACGATTATGAAATTTGTAACCGAGCCGTTGCAGGATAAACCAGATACTTTTTTTGCGCCGATTGTTTTTCTTTCGATTTTAACTTTATCTGTTGCGGTTATGGCATATATCTTTTTTTATCAGCCTGTTCTTTTGCTTATTGAAGGAAAGAAGAAAGATGCTGTTAATTTTTTTGTAAAAACCGTTGGTATTTTTGGCGCTATTACGATCGTTGTTTTAACTTTGCTTTATTTTGGAATTGTTTGATATCTTATGGAATCTAAAAACCAAGATCTATTAAATATTTTGAAAACGAGATTTGAAAAAAATATGCATCGTCATAAAAATATTAAATGGTCTGATGTCGAATCAAAATTAAATTTGAATGCTGAAAAAATAAAATCTCTTAATGCTATGGAATCTACTGGTGGTGAACCTGATGTCGTGGATTTTGATAAAAAAACTGGTGCGCATATTTTTTATGATTGTTCATCTGAAAGTCCAAAAGGTCGTCGAAGTCTTTGTTATGATCGAAAAGCTCTCGATTCAAGAAAAGAATTTAAGCCCAAAAATAATGTGGTTGATCTGTGTGAAAGTATGGGTATTGATCTTTTAGATGAGGATCAATATAAAATGTTGCAAGAAATTGAGGCCGTTGATTTGAAAACTTCGAGCTGGATAAAAACGCCTGATGAGATTAGAACTTTAGGTGGAGCGATTTTTTGTGATCGAAGATACGATCATGTTTTTACTTATCATAACGGTGCAGAATCATATTATGCCTCACGTGGATTTAGGGGGATGTTGAGGGTTTGAATTTTTATAAATCGGACAATCTTTTATATGTGCTCCTGGCAAATATGCGGTGCTTGTTAAAAATTCGTTGACGATTTCACCGCCGGTAAACTTGAAAGTTTTTTTGAATAGTTTGACCCATTCTTCTTTTGTATTTTTTTTGTGATTGTCTAGCCAGTTTTTAAATGAGCCTGATTCTTTTTGGAGTTCTAAAATAACTTGCGCGTTATGTATTGCTGCATTTATTTTTAATCGATTACGTATGATTTCTGATGTGTTCATTAATCTTTCTCGATCTTTTTCGGTGTATGAGGCAACTTTTTTTATATCGAATTTATCGTAAGCTTTTTTGAAACCTTCTCTTTTATTTAGGATGGTTGTCCAGCTTAATCCGGCTTGATTGATTTCTAAAATTAAACGTTCAAATAATTCATTGTCGTCATTAATTGGGAACCCATATTCTGTGTCGTGATAGATTCGGTGGACGTTTGTTATGTCGAGCGTTGCAACATAATCGCAATATGATGAGGGTTGGTTTTCCATTCCTACTATAATAACCATAATTTGTTTATTGTGATATGTGCTTTTGTAAAACAAAAAAGGCGGTCTTTCGATCGCCTTTTTTGGAATTTATATACCTAACGAATTTTTAATCTATTTTTCTTAAACCAAGTCCAAATGTAATCATACCTGCTGAAGCGAATATTATTACTAAGTTCATATATCCGTTATCTCCTGTTTTTGGCAAAACCATTATTGGATCTTTTGCCATAAAACATACGGTAGCATCATCGTCATCTGCTTTGTGTGTTTTTCCATTACTTTTGTATTCAACTTTTGCTTCGTTTGTTATGCATTTTCCGGTTACATCGTAGCCTGATTTAATTCTTGCTTCGATATAATATGAGTAGCTATCTCCTTTTTCTAAATTTCCAAGATCTTTTGATAATTCTCCTGAGATTTTTTCAAATGCATTTGGTAGTTCATCGATTACTTCGACATTTGAGACATCTGTTTTTCCGTTGTTTTTAACTTTTATTTTAAAAACGATTGTTTGCCCTTTAGAAATATTTTCAATTTTTTCTACAAAGTTTCCATTTGCATCTTGTACTTGTTTGCTTATAGAAAGCTTCTTTTCTTTTGATTCTTCACTTTTAGGTTGTGATGCGCTTGATTGTGCATCTACTACCGTTGTAGTTGTATCAGCTGTTTCATTATTTATTGCGACAGTATCTTCGTTTGGTCTAACTTCTGATGTTGGCTTAGGAGTAGGTGTCGCTGTAGGTGTAGGAGTAGGTGTTGGTGTAACTACTACACATTCTTTTGCTGAATATGCTGATGTTCTACTATCAATTCCTTTTCTGCCATCTGTCCATGTTAGGTCAAATTTAATGTTACCTGCGCTTGTTGATTGACTTTGTGTGCTGATTATTCCTGTTTTTGTCTCACCTGGTTTTACAGTTCCTAAATCTATTGATTTGTTTGTGTTTTGGTCTGTAGCAATAACGTTCATTGACCAATAATTCGTTTTGATCTCCTCGCTTACGTATTCAGTATTTTTAAAGGATACTGCAATTTTTGCGATATTTGATTCGCATATAGACGCAGTACTTTGTTGTGTTGCCCAAGCATAAGCTGTGCTTGAATGTGAAATAAATTGAGTTGCGATAGATAGAGATACTATCCATCTAAATGCTTTACTATAAGTCATGCCCTGTCCTTTCTTTAAATTAGTTACTACTGTTTGATTTAAGCTTTTGGCTCAAATCTAAGTATTCCTATCTCTAAAAACAGGTGATTATATGTCAGGAAGGCCTTTTTGTCAATGCTATAGGGTGAGTGATAAGGCGTAGCCTACGAATGGATAAAGATTTTTAAGTGATTTGGCTGGATTGATTAAAAGCTGAATAGGTCGATAATCCTATTCGTAAGTGTTTGGTCGCTTTTTATGAATTCACCGGTGTTCGCATCATATGTAACAGTTGTTGGTATTTGCATCTCAAAAACTCCTAATAAATTTTGAGATTTTGTACCTGTTAATGTGAACTCAATTGTATCGTCGGCTTCATCGGCTGAGTCATTTAATTCTACTGTGTCTATTGTGTCTAAGTTGCTAGCTGCTTTGGCTTTTTCAACGATTGTGTCAGGCATTGCTTTTAGTTGAACTTCACCATTTGGTGTTTTTACAAATATAGCACCGGTTGTTTCATCAACAACGAGAGGGAATTTAGATTGTGCGTTTATTCCTTTTCGTGAAATTTCAAATGAGTCGCCGACAACTTTAATCTTAAGTTTAGATTCTGTGTTTTCAGTTTCGTTAATTTCGTTAGTATCATCATCTATTTCGTTGTCCTCTGTTTCGATCTCTAATTCTTGTTTTTCAGCATCGAATTTAACCTTGGATTCGGTTCCGTTTTGTTTGGTTTTAAGTTCTAATTTTTTACCATCTTTGCTTTCGAGTTTAACTTCGGTTAGGGTGTTGCCATTTGTATCGTATGTTTTTGATTCTGATTTTGTCTCGCCATCTTTGGTTTCTGTTTCACCTTTTCCAATCAAATTATTGTTTGCATCATAAGTTTTGACTTTGTATTTTGTTTCAGTGCCTTCTATTTCTTTTTCGATTATTGAGTAAGTGCCATCAACATTAGTGACTCTTTCTGTTGTTTTTTGTTTATTTGTTTCTATTTTTCTTTCGGCTTTTCGCTTTTCGTAAATTTTACGGGTTGCTTCTTTTTTGGCTTCTTCTTTTCGTTTTTCATTTTCTTTCTCGGATTTGTCATCATCATCTTCTTCGTCTTTGTCGTCGTTCTTATCATCATCTCTGTCGTCATCTTTGTCCTCGTCTTTGTCATCATCGTCGTCTTCATCATCATCACCTAATACCAGTCCTAAGTGTTTAAAGTCATCTGTAACTTTTGGTACAAAACTAGATGCGGCTGCATATGTAACATAGGTTGTAATTCCTAAGGCAAACAATGAAAATAAAAGTAAATTAGGGGTTAATAGATCTTTTCTTTCATAAAGTTTTTGACCTGAGTTTTTACCTTTTGTTTTTTGCATTAAATAAATCGTCTCTAAATTAGTTCTGTTTGTCAAACCTAGCAGAAAAATAGGCTGAAACGTTAATTTTAGTATAATATGCGCATGATTACTGGTAGAAACATTACTAAGGCATTTGTTGGAGATCCTGTTATTGAGGGATTGGAGTTTGCACTTGGTAATAATCACAAAATTGGGATTGTTGGAAAAAATGGCTGTGGAAAGACAACTTTGTTAAAGCTAATTGTTGGAATAGAAGAGCTTACCGCTGGAAATATAAATTATGAGTCCGAGCGTATTGGATATTTACCACAAGAATTTAGCTTTCCTGATCAAATGGTAGGTGAATATTTAGAGGGCTTATTAGAGGAATCTTGGGAAAGTTATAAGATTGAGCTTTTATTAAATCAGCTAAAATTTGAAAATTATGATCCATATCAAGAAATAAAGACTTTAAGCGAAGGTCAAAAGATGAAGCTTAAGATGATTGAAATCCTTTTTGAGGATCCGACTATTTTATTGATTGATGAACCAACTAATCATTTAGATATTGAAGGCATTATGTGGTTTGAAAAATATATAAAACACTTGCCAAAAACAGTTGCGATGATTTCACATGATAGAGAATTTTTAAATAACACGGTTGATGAAATTTGGGAGATTGAAAATAAAAAATTGATTCGTTTCGCTGGGAACTATGATTTTTATAGGGAAGAAAAACTTAAGCTAATCGATAAATGGGATCAAGAATATATTCAATTTTTAAAAAAGAAATCTCAACTTGAAAAACTTTTAGAAAATGTACACAAAATAAAGGATGGTAAAAAACGAGGAAGAGCAGTTAGTAGTGCTAAAAAAAGAATTGAACGTGAAGTCACAAGTAATTCAAAAGAAAAATACGAGAGCAAAAAAATTGCAGATGTTAATTTTGAAACTGAATTGAGTAAGCATAAATTAGTAATCAAATTTTTAAACGCTTCAAAATATTTTGGTACGAAAAAAATATTTGAAGATCTATCTTTTGATGTATATGGCAAGGAACGAGTTTGGCTGTTTGGGCCAAATGGTGCTGGAAAATCTACCTTAGTTAAAATCATTCAAGATATAGAAACATTAACTTCCGGAAGTATTTTTATTGGACCCAATATTAAAGTTGGTTATTTTGCACAGAGATTAGATCAGCTGGATCATTCTAAAAATCTTCTTGAACATTTTATAGAATTAACCGGATGTGAATATGGAAAGGCTTTTGGATATTTAAAAAGATTTTTATTTTTAAAAGAAGATTTAGGAAAGTTAATTCGACATTTGAGTCCTGGACAACGTGCTAGATTTGCATTTTCAATTTTTGCCTATAATGATTATGATCTCTTAATTTTAGATGAGCCAACGAATCATTTAGATATTGAGACAACTGAAGTTATTGAAGAAAGTCTTCGTAATTTTAATGGAACACTATTTTTAATTTCACATGATAGATTTTTCGTTGAACGTGTAGGTATTACTAAAATTTTGAATTTGAAAGCAGGGCGATTATCTGAGGTTTGATGAAAATAAAAGGTTTTCGCATGTTGTTGTATCGATAATAGCTTGTATGTACAATTGGATTATGAATAATAAAAATTATATTTTAATAATTGTTTTTGTAGTTGTTCTTGTCTCTAGTATAACTGCTTATAGGTTTATATCTAAAACAGAAGATAAAGATCCGAGTGCGACACAGGTTATCAATAATAAAGAGCCTAAGGATAAACTTAATATACAAAAAAACAATGAGAAAGTGTTAAAGGAGTTTCAACTTTCAAATAATATTATAAAGGTTGGTTACAAATACGAAGATCAGGTTAACTTGGAAGTTGCATATAATAATGAATTACAGGATATTTCTAGGCCTATAGATATATTGTTGAAAAATTATCCACAATATTCAGATGCTAAATTTTATTATCAAGGTGATGTAGTTAATACGGTGGATCTTAAAATTGATACGACTAAGGACTTTAGTGGTTGGCATGTAGTATCAGCTGTGAGACCTGTAATAAAAATAGACAACCAAAATCTGGAGAATGAACCTGAAACCATTACCTTTCTTTTAAGTAAGGATCAATTGTCTATGGCCGTAGTTGATCTTTCAAGTTTTACAGGTAATACGGATGATGAATATCAACTTAAAAAGCCATTGATTCATGCAGATCAATATTCAGAAACAACAATCTGGAATTTATTCCATATGGATGGTGAGGGTATAGGCGTTTGGAAGAACACCTATTTTGATGAATATCTTTCTGCGAATGCAACTGGTGCTGGTGGAACTCTTCGTGTTCTTTCAGATACTAAAAAAGAATATGAGATTGAGTATTATGCAGCCCCTTTTAAAGATATATTTAAAGATCAGGAACAAATCGATACAATAATGGGTAGGCCCATTTATAAATTTGAAAAAGGGAAATATTTTACAAGGGCTGAGAATGGTTTTATTTATCAATTATCTGATTATGCAAATGATGAGTTTTAATATGAAATTAAAAAATTAATTGTTAATTGTCGAAAGTCATTTGATAAATTTTAAAGTAGGGCAATTATGACCGAATTTGAAGAAATGCCACCAATTGATGATGAGTCCAATACTAATGATTCTGTAGATCTTGATACTTGTAGCGTGGGGGGATCAGATGCCGAAATTATGACTGGTTCAGATGTACAGTCCGATGATTCTGATGATAGCTATGGATTTGTTGGCTAATATTTTATTCAAATAAATTTATAGACCACTCGTAAGCAATCGAAAATCTTTTTTTCCAAGACTTAAAATTGAAAAGATAAATCGTTCTCCAAATAATCCAAGCAAAGAATCCTGTGATTTTGATATTTCCTATTTGACCAGCCGCTGAGTATTTGCCTAATGAAATTAATAATCCTTTTGATTCGTATTTGAATGGGCTTAATGGTTTTTGGTTGATTTGTTGAATTATATTATGTGCTGTTATTTTGGCTTCTTGTACTGCGGCTTGTGCTAGCATCGGCACTGATTTCGTTTCGTTTGGCATTTGTATTGAAGAAATATCACCGTTTATATAAATATTATTTGCTTGTTCAAGCTGAAGGTATTGATTTGTAATAATTCGTTTTTGCATATCTGTTTTTAAAGTGATATCAAATTGCGGATAATTTGGCGTTACACCGGCAGTCCAAATTGCTAAATCAAAATCGATTTGTTCATTATTTGATGTAAAGATTTTTTTATCTTCAATTTTGGATACTATGCAATTATTTATTACGCGTATGTGTTTTTTTTCTAAAACATTTTTTGTTTCAGCTTGAATAAATTCAGGGAAGGTTTCTACGGGCATTGACCCTTTATTGATTATTGTGATTTGCCCATTTAGAAAATTTTTCTTTTTAAAATAACTGGAGATTTCAGTTGCAAGTTCTATTGATGTTGGACCGGCCCCTATTAATGCAATTTTAATTTGTTTATTCTGTAAACATAAATCATTAAGTGCTTTTGAGATTTTTATAGCATCTGAGAATGTTTTTAGTGGAATT
This sequence comes from uncultured Candidatus Saccharibacteria bacterium, assembly GCA_964510925.1. Taxonomy (GTDB): domain Bacteria; phylum Patescibacteriota; class WWE3; order 2-01-FULL-39-13; family 2-01-FULL-39-13; genus CAZEDS01. The sequence continues at coordinate 32,187 of CAZEDS010000001.1, read as the reverse complement.
GTGAATTCTTTTGCTCCTATTGTATTGAAATAATTTGTAATTGCCCCGGTTGCAAGAATTAAATATTCAAAATTGTATTTGGTTTGGTTGGAATCAATAATTACGTTATCTTTTGTATTTATGTATTCGATTTTAGCCTTTATAAAATCATTGCAGTTAACTACGTCCGATAACTGCTGTTGTATGCTTTTGTAGGATAAATTATTAGATGCGATTTCATGTAGTAGCGGTGTAAACAAAAAATAATCTTTTTCAGAAATTAATTTAATACATAGCTTCTGATCTTTATTATTTTTTTGTAGGAGCGTATAAGCATTTAGTCCTGCGAATCCTCCTCCAATGATTAATATTTGTGTTGGGTGATTGTTTTTTTGCATTTAAAACTAACTATACAACAGACACTGTTTTAAATCATAATCTTTGTCTAATTCTTTTAAATTTTGGTATATTAGATGTGTGAATAAGAAATCTGCCGTGACTATATTAACAACTCAATCAGCTTCAAATTCTAGCGTAAAATCGCTTAATATTAATGATACTAATGAGTCTGAATTAATTAGTAATATAAAAAACTCATTGTTCTTTAGAGCTTACAATTTATTTTTATGGCTTTTTATTGTAATAGCAGGAATTTTAGTATTCTTTTTGATTGTTGAAATATATTCACGTAAAGCAATTTATACGGGTCGAGCATACAATTTCGAACAAAATCAGCTTGATATAGAAGACAAAGAAACAGCTACCCAAAAAGTGGATATTCAGTCTATGTGGCCAAAAACTGATTTTTCTAAATCGCAAATAAATCTCGATACAATATATAGTGCCGGTCCATCGCGTGATGCGATTCCTGCAATTAAGAATCCTAAATTTGTTTTGGCTAATTCGATTAATAAATTTGAGCTTACTGATTCTGATAAAGGAGTTTTTGTTCAGATTGGAAATATAGCAAAATTTTATCCATTAAATATTTTGGTTTGGCACGAAGTTGTAAACGATAATATTGGTGCGAGTCCTTTTGCTGTAACTTATTGTCCATTAACTGGGACTACGTTGGTTTTTTCTAGGAATTCGAATGATACTCCTTCTGGGATGATTACTTTTGGTGTTAGCGGACTTTTATATAAATCGAATTTAGTTCTTTATGATGTTGAAACTGAATCTCTTTGGTCACAAGTTGAACGAACATCGATTGTTGGAGCAAATGTGGCGAGTAAATTAGAACCATTATCTTTTCAGTTGATGACTTTTTCTCAAGCTCAAAAAAGAGCACCGTCTTTGATGGTGTTAACAACGGATACAGGATATGTTCGTGATTATAAGAATAATCCATATAAAGAGTATGAAAGTTCTGATGAGGTTTATTCGGAATTTGGTTTAAGTTATGACCAACCTGATTACCCAGCTAAAAAAAGTATTATTTCTTTTGAGAATCAGGGTATAAAATATGGTCTTTTAGCAGATGATTTGGTTTTAGGAAAAAGTGTTAATTTTATTGACTCCAATGGAAATACTTTGGTGGTTCGTAATGAAGACGGTTTTATTGATATTTCATTTAATGGTCAAAATATCGATGATTTTTCATTTGAATATTGGTTTTCGTGGATTAAATCTGCTGAATCTACAAAGCTTTTTAAACTTAAGGCTTAGGCTTAATTATTATAATTACCTATATTATTGATACAATTGTTGTGTGCTTAAGAGATTTTCTCCTTATATTTTTGTATTTTTAATATTTTTGATCCCAAGAGTTATTGGTTTAGGTGGAGATATTAATAATTATGATGGAGCTTATTATTGGCATCCTAGAATAGATGACTTTATTAAAGAATTTTTGAAAGGTGACTATATTAAAACTTATGAGCATTATCATCCGGGTGTTACAGTTATGTGGCTCGCAGGCTTATCTAAATACGCTTTTGAATCAATGTTTAAATTTGTATATCATTATGATCCACATTATTTAGCAGAACAATTTATTAAAATAAACTTTGTATCGGTGTTTCCGCTTGTTTTTGTTATTTCACTTTTAGGAACATATCAATTTTTTCTTATTAAAAATCTTAGAAATAATAAAGTTGCATGGTGGTTTGTTGTGCTTTTGTCTTTTGAGCCATTCTTTTTGGGTGTTTCAAGATTTTTGCATTTGACCGCTCTTACAACCATGTTTATGTTTGCATCTGTTCTCAGTATTTTATATTACATAAAATTAGCGGATGAAAAAAAAGATGCATTTAAGTATTTTTTATTGTCGGCAATTTTTTGTGGACTAGCAGTTTTAACAAGAATTGATGGTGTGCTTTCTGGTATTGTAAGCATTGTTTTTTTGATGTATCGTACAGCGTTTATTGACGAGCCATGGATAAAGAAACTATTTTTGCTTATTAAGCAGATTTTGTTTTATGTTTTGATTTCGTTTGGCGTGTTTGTTTTGGTTTTTCCTGCAATGTGGGTTGATCCGTATGGAATTACAAAACGAATTATTGATGAAGGTTTTTTTGATACAGCAACACAAGATGCGGGAGATGCTCCAAATTTTAATTTTGGTTTGTTATTTTATCCATCATTTATATTTTTTAGGAGTTCTGTTTTTTTAGTTGTTGTTTCAGCTTTTTCATTTATAGCTTTTTTTGTTCGTTATAAAAAATCATTTAAAGATAATCTTGAATTATATAATTGGATATATTTCGGATTGCTTCTGATAATGCTTACAGCTCCAGGAAAAATGATTGATAGATATGTTATTTATTTTTATCCATCGTTGTGTTTGTTGTGTGCGCTTTTTTTATCGAATGTTAAATCCGAATTGTTAAAAAAAGCGCACATAATAATTTTTATCTTACAAACCATTATTATTTTGTATTGTTATTATCCTGTGTATTCATTTTATTATTCTGATGCGATTCTAGGTGCAAAGGGCTTTTCTGCCTTTGGATATGATGTAAAAAATAGAGGTGAATATTATGCCCAAGCTGCTGAATATCTAAACAAAAAAAATTCAGCGGCTGATTTAAATGTTGTTTTGTCGCATCGTGAACAGATGAATACTTTCGGGAAATTTTTTTATGGAAAAACTTATTCTAATCCGAAGTTTTTACCAAATGGTGCAAATGTTGACTATATTGTTGCTAGGCCATCGTTGGATCATATTGTTCCTAAAACGTGTGTTCTTGAAAAGATTTCTTCACCAAAATTTCCTTTTGATTACCCAATAGTGAAGATTTACAAATGTGAAGGCATTAATAATGAATATAAAGATTTTAAGAATTAATCAAAAATATTTAATTTATTTCATTGCATTTTTGGTATTTTTTATACCAAGGATAATTGGTTTAGGCGGAGATCTTGCGAATTACGATTCAACTTTGTGGTATCCACGATTAGATCGATTTGTTATTGCAATAAGTTCTGGGCAATATCTTGATACATATCAAAAATATCATCCAGGGGTTTTGATGATGTGGGTAAGTGGATTTGCTAGTTATTTTTTTCAGATTATTTTTGAATTTGTTTTTGGGTATAATCCGAGATTTGTGCAACCGCAATTTCCACGATTAAATTTTGCGACGATATTTCCTTTGGTATTTTTGATTAGCTTATTAGGGACTTATTGCTTTTATGTAATAAGGAAAAACTTATCAAGTAAAATTGCTTTTATTTTTATAATTTTATTATCGATTGAACCGTTTTTTTTAGGTGTAACTCGATTTTTACATCTAACTGGTATAAATAGTATGTTGATGTATGCTTCATTTTTAGCTATTGCTGATTATTTAATTCATGGTGCAAAGAATACTAAGTTGTTAGCTTTTTCATCTATATTGATTGGTTTTGCATTTTTAACAAAGATTGATTCAATCGGAGCATATATTTTTAATCTTTCACTTTTGTACTTTGTACTAGCCTTTAGAACTAAAAAAATTATAACTTTATCAATTTTTAAAAAATGTTTGGTTTATGCTTTTATTCCATTAATAGTTTTTTATATGATTTTTCCTGCAATGTGGGTTGATCCAGTAGCGGTTTTGCAGCGAATTTATAATGAAGGGATTGTTAAGAATGCGCTGGATGTTTCAGGTGATCTTGAGGATTTTAGCGAAAATTTTAATTACAAATATCTCTTTTATCCTTATATGTTTATGTTACGAAGTACTCCGATATTTTTATTTAGTATGTTTGTTGGAGTTTTTATTTTTATTAAAAATTGGAATAAGTCATTGGCAATTGATTTTCGGTCACAACTTTTTTTGTCTTGGATAATTTTATATTTTTTGTTTAATTTTTTGTTTTTAAGTATTCCTGGAAAAATGATTGATCGATACATGATTACGTTTTTTCCACCTCTGGCTGTGATTTGTGCAATTGGATTTAAGTCTATTTTTGATTTGGTCGGAATAAAAAAATCTATTTTTGTTTTGTCTGTTTATTATTTTGCAGTGCTGTTTTCATATTATCCAAATTTTTCGTTTTATTATTCGGAGATATTTGGTGGACCTGCAAATGTTTCACGGTTAGGTATCCAATTAAAAAATAGAGGTGAATATTATGCTCAAGCGGCATATTATTTGAATTCGATTAATGATAATAAAAGTTCTAAATTTACTTTGGTTTATCATGCTGAGCGAAAAGAAACTTTTGGTTATTTTTATTTAGGGACACCGGTTATTACAACCAAACAATTGCCTGAAGGTCGATTTTTGGATTATTTGGTTGTAGAGCAACCTATGTTAAATCAAATTGCTACTGACAAGTGTCAGCAAATTAAGGCTGTTGGACCTAGATATCCTTTTGAGTATTCTTATCTTTATATATTTGAATGTAAGAATATTGATCGTGATAGCAAAGATTTTAAGTTTTTAGAAAATAGATAATCAATTTATTTATCTCTGATCTCGGTTACTCTAAATATATAAATTGGTGGGCCTAATCTGTTTGTGTTGTCGATTGTATATTTTACTTCGGCATATTTTAAGATTGCTTCTGAGTCGCCTTCAACATTTTTTGGATCTCTATCGCCGCTAAGCATTGATTCTTTGCTAACACCCGTTACTCCAATTAATACATAATATGGTAGTGGGAATTCCCTAAAATGTGCTTTATCTATTTTAGGAACACGAGTTGAATTCTTTTCTTGAAATGTGATTTGTTCTAGCTCATCTCCATAAACATATAGTGAATCAGTTGATTCATTAATATTTTGTTTTACCCAATCGTAGGCCATGTTTCTAGTATCTTTTTGTAGGTATAAATAAGAATATTTTAAGGATGTATAGATTGATGTGCTTAATATTAACAGTGTAAGAATATAGTTCGTATTTCTAAAATTAATTATTTTTTCAATATATTGAATTGTTTCTTCCATGAACATTCCCAAAAATCCGCAATACAAAGGAATCAAAAATAAAAAATAATGGTCAGGTGATCTTTCGAATCTACAAATATAAAAAGTAAAGAATAAAACAGGAAAAACAGTTAAGTTGTATGCGATGCTTCGTTTGTTAAAAAATAAATAAGCAATAATTGTTGCCATAAATACAATCCATAACATTAGTCCCAAGTTTTCTCTGTACATAAAAAAGAGTGCTTCAATGAGCTTTGCGGGATAATCAATCCAGTCGACTTTTCCTACATTTTCAAATTGCCACATTGCACCGACTGCTCTTTCATTTGAAAAGAATTTCTCATAATCGATTAATGCGTAAGGTGTTCCTAAATAGAACGCAATCACGGAGGTTATTCCTGCAATAGAAAGATTTTTTATGTCTATTAATATGTTTTTTAATTTTAAATAATATTTAATAGAAGGTTTATTAAAATAGACGGCTAAAAGTAAAGGTAAAAAAATTAAAAATCCATTGTATTTGATGGACGTTGCAATTCCAGTAAATAATCCAAAATACATGTAATCCTTTGCTCGATTTGAATGTAATATTCTTGGCAAGAAATAAAAGGCTACTGCGATAAAAAATGTTTGAGCGATATCAAGTTTTGCTAAATGTGATTCATTTGCATGTATAGGCAAAAATGTTAGAGCCATGGCCGCATACAAACCAGCTTTTTTGCTGTTGAATAGATTTTTTGTAAAAAAATAAACCGGAATGATTGTAAGTGTTCCAAATATTACACTCAAAAATCTAGATATGATAAATAAAATGCTATCTGAATAAAGATATTCAAAACGATAAAAAAGGCTTATGACAGAGCGAATTACAAAAAAAATGGCATAGGCAACCGCATTAATATAGTAATAAAGGTGTGGCCAATCAAATCTTTCTGGATTTATATTGTGTCTCAGATTTACTGTTGTGCTTATTAAAACGGGTTCATCTGAGTTTATATAAAGAGGTAAGCCATAACTGATACCAATAAATCTTATTGCGAAGGCAATTGCTATCAAATAGAAGATAGGCGTTGGAATTTTGTTGTATTTGTTTTTGATGTATTGAACGTATTTGTTAGTCATAAATTAGCTTTTTAATACTATCACAGGCTTTAGTATTTATACTTTTTGAAGTCAATCGAATTTTTTATTGTTTTATAATCGCCAGGACATTTATATAGATACAAATAATCGAAATTATCTGGCCATCGATGACCGAATCCTCTGATATATTCACAGTCATATGGAATATCTTCATAGTCATAGTACTCTACGGCAATAAATATATTTTTAAATTTTTTATCTCCTTTGACTGAATTTACGAATACAGTACCAAGAAATCCTGGTTGAACTGAAACATCTTTGTTACCAGAAGGCACCACCAGTGCATAATCATATGCATCTTTTTGTCCTAGTTTGTTAAGATATTGGCCAACTTGCATATAATGTTCTCCGTCGTTATAAATTGCCGAAAGGTTTGAATATCCTTTATATCCGCCTAAAAATTCAGAAATAAATGTTGAAGGCGCTGGATACGTTATAAAAAGAATTAAAAAATAATATATAGATATTCCTGCAATGAAGATTGTTCGTTTTGTATTTTGTAATTTTGAATAAATAAAATATATGCTGTATGCACTTGCAAACAAGATGAACGGATATATAACGGCTAAGTATCTTGTCATTTGTTTAGACGGAAATGACATGACCATAAAATAGAAAATGGTATAAGTTATGGTCATGATGAATATGCTTTTAATTTTTGAATTTTGTTCTTTTCTAATAAAGAAAAAGCTAGTGATAATTCCAAGAATCGATAGGCCTAATGTTTTTACAAATAAAATCTCATAATAATATAAGCTTTTAATTTTTAAGATGGTTCGGTGTGGTCCGTCCTCAAAGGCTGTGTTTTCGATTCCTTGATTAAAAATTTGGTCTAATCTTTTTATTGGGTGCACCCACATTGAAGGTGTGATTACATACATAACAAAAAATGGAATAGCGCATAATGTTAAACCCTCTATTACCATTTGTATTAATAGATTCTTTGCGTTTGGTTTATTTTTGTAGATTTCAATAATAGTTTTAGTCAATATTATTAGACCGCCAAACGGCAAAAATATTAATCCTGAAATTTTGGTCGCACTTGCAAAACCAATTAATACTCCGGCGAGTAGTAAGTTTCGACTAAATATTTTTAGAATTTTTTTATCATCATTTTGAAAATATCTAAAGATGAAACTAAAGGAAGCAAATGTAAAAGCGCTTTCTAATCCGGTTAGGTGTAAAAATTTTGTTACTCCTAAATAGAATGGTTCAAAGCTCAAAACAATAGCGAATATTATTATTAGTGTTTTATTGTTTATAACTTTATTGATATTGATGAGCGCCAAAGTGAGAAGTGCACAAATCGTGATAATGATTGGCAACAAAGCTATAAAGGATGTAAAAAAGAATTTTTCTGGATAAACTGCGCCATCTGCAATTTTTACTGGATAGTGGAAAATTTGTTCGAATAAAAAATAGAATAATGCTTTTGCAGTTCCTGTTAACCACATTAATACAGTCCCGGGGTGGTAGCTTTGGAATGTTTTATCGAAATTGAAAGTTTCTAGATGGTTTATGAATTTATCGCTACGAGTCATCCATCTATGTGAATCTACATTCCATACATCGGAGCCCAAATTTATTAGTCGTGGTAAAAGGAATATTGAAAAAATTAGATAAATAAATTTTGTTGGTTCTTTAAGCCTAAGTTTTAGTTTCATTAAATATTATTTCAATTAATTCTTTTAATGAGATTTTATCATTCTTAAATTGATAGATCATAATTTTGTAACTGTTATAAAGTTGGGTATAATCCAGCTATGAAAATTATTATTACAGGTCATGCTGGTTTTATTGGTTCAAACGTAGCCGAATATTTTCTTAATAAAGGATTTTTGGTTGTCGGTATTGATAATTTTGATGATTTTTATTCCACTAAAGTTAAAGAATTAAATACCTTGAGCTTTAGAAATAACTCTAATTTTAAAGAGTATAGAGTTGATATTGTTGACCGTGATTCAATCGATAAAATTTTTGCAGATGAAAAGCCAGATGCTATTGTGCACTTGGCCGCACGAGCAAATGTAACCAAATCAGTAAAAGAACCTCATTTATATGCGATGAATAATTATGTTGGAACCGACAATTTAGCAGAGGCCGCTGTAAAACATGGTGTTAAATCGTTTGTTTTGGCTTCGACTTCATCAATTTATGGAAATAATAATCAACCTCCATTTAATGAGTCAATGAATACAGATAATCCATCAGCACCTTATCCTGCAAGTAAAAAGGGTTGTGAGGTACTTTTATATGGATATAGTTTGAATTTCCCTTTAAAAGTAACTGTGTTTAGATTTTTTAATCCTGTTGGACCTAAATTGAGGCCAGATTTAGCGATTACCAAATTATTTAGATCTGCATTATATGGAACAGATTTTGAAGTTTTTCAAGATATAAAAACTACCTCAAGGGATTATACATACGTTGCGAATATGTGTATGGCAATCGAAAAGGCATTAGAAGGAGATTGGTCATATGAAATTTTTAATCTTGGTAATTCAAATAACGTCAGCCTTGAAACTTTGATTAAAAGTGTTGAGGAAATAACTGGCAAACCAATTAATTTGGTTATTAATAATAGGCCAGGACAAATGGTTCATACGTTAGCTGATATTTCTAAAGCAAAAAAGATTCTTGGGTATAATCCAACCGAAACAATAAGAGACATGCTAAAAATTTATTACACTTGGTTTTTAGAACAACCAGATTGGTATAAAAAGGGTGAATATTAGATGTTGCTTATAGCTTATTTGGTACAATTGGGGCATGTCGAAATCACAAAAAAACTTAATTAAACAAACACCTGCTAATGGTATGGTTTCTATAATTATTCCTTGCTATAACGAAGAAGGTAATATTGCTAGAACTATTGAAGGTTTATTAGATGAATCTAAAAAATCAAAATATAGATTTGAAATTATCGCAGTAAATGATGGTAGCAAAGACGATACATGGAATATTATCCAAAAATTTGCGCATGATGTTCCAAACGTTGTTGGTATTAATCAACTTGGGAATTTTGGTCAATCACAGGCATATCAAGTAGGTTTTGATAACGCTTCCGGTGATTATGTTTTATTGTGCTCCGCAGATTTAGAAACTCCATTGCATTATATTCATAAAGTAATTGAGCTATTAGATAGCGGGTATGATTTTGTAAATTCAAACAGAATGAATCGTTGGGGTGGAGAACGTGCTGCTAAAAGTGGTGCTGCAAATAAGTTAATCAAGAAAATTTCTGGTGTAGAAGTTATGGATCGTGGGAGCGGTATGAAAGGAATGATTGCACCAATTGCTAAAAAACTAAATTTATATGGAGAAATGCATAGATTTTTGCCAGATTATGCAAGTGCATATGGCGCAAAGATTATTGAATTTGATACAGAGTTTAAAGACCGAGAATTTGGAGTTTCTGCATATGCAGGTCATAAAAGAACTATAAAAGTTTTATTGGACTTACTAACATTGTTTTTTATGCTTAAGTTTTCTAAAAAGCCATTTACAGCTATGCCTGGTAGATTTTTTGGATTTAC
>CAZEDS010000001.1:11730-22070 GCA_964510925.1 uncultured Candidatus Saccharibacteria bacterium | reverse complement strand
AGTACTCTTTTGATTGCGTTTTTACTTTTTAAGCAAGATCTTGGGGGATTAAAAGAAGCGCTGCAATCATTTAATATTTTTTATTTGTTTGCAGCGCTTCTTCTCCAAATCCTTGGAACCTATGTATCAAGTCTTAGATGGCGAGAAATTTTAAAGACTTCAAACTTGGATGTTCCTACAAATTTATTATTTACACTTTATACAGAAGGCTATTTTTATAACAACTTTTTACCAACGCAAATGGGTGGAGATGTTTATAAATCAATTGCCCTTGGAAACAGCATCAATGATCAATCAACGTCATTGTTTAGTGTTTTTATGGATCGTTTTGGTGGGCTTATCGTTTTATTAATTATGGCTTTAATGGGAATTGGTTCGTTGTATGGAGTTATGGGAATTTTTTTGTCCGTGATAATACTTATTGTTGGTTTGGTTTTGTATTTTCCTGTATTAAAATTTGCGGCTAAAAAGATTAAATTTTTGAATAACTTTAAGTCAGCAAGTGATGTCTTTATGCAAAGAAAAAAAGAGGCATCAGTTGTTTTGGGATATTCTGTTTTAGTTCAGTTGATTTCATTTGCTGGTTTATATTTATTGTTTTTGGGATTGGGAATTAAACTAGAATTATGGAGTGTGTTAGCTTATATGCCGTTAACTTCATTGGCTGCATTGATTCCTTCTTTTAATGGATTTGGAACACAAGAAACTGTTTATGCATATTTGTTTCCGGCGGCTGGAGTGACGGTTTCTATTTCGGTTGCGGCTTCACTTTTGATACATTGTGTTAGGTTGATTATGAGTTTGATTGGTGGAATTTTTATGCTATTTGCAGTTCACGATAAATTTAATAGAGCATGAATATTTTAAGAATTATTTATGATTGGCCTGATAAAAATACTTATACAGATGGATTGGCTCCAGCTCCGTATGAATTATCCCTTGCACAAGCTGATTTAGGGAATCGGATTTATGTTTTATGTGGAAATTTAAATGGTAAAAATCTAAAGCAATTAAAATTTTCATATTCTTTAGAAGGTCATAAGAATGTTATTGTTTATAATCTCCCACGTGGTTTGTCGAAATTTGGGCCTTTTTTGACGACCTCATTGTTTGTTCTTCCATATTATTTTTATTTAAAATTTACAAAAAAAATTGATCTTGTACATAATCATGGGCAATTGGGGATTTGGTTTTTATTGTATAAGTATTTGTTTGGATTGATTGATAACACGCCTATTGTTGGGCATTATCATATCGTTGCAAAAAGTAGAGAGGTTGCTTTAAAAAAACAATCCGCTAAGGTTTCATTTTTGACTAGGGCTTTTGAGTATCCATTGCATAAATTTTCAGATTTTTTAATGTCTAGAGTTTCGAATCATTTGGTTACGGTTAGTTTAGATTTAAAAAAGGATTTAATAGATATTTATAGAGTGCCTGAGAATAAAATTACATTATTGGAATCTAGTGTTGATGCAAATCGATTTAATAAATCGGGGCCAACTATAGATTTTGGTTTTTCTTCTGGTTCAGTAATTATTGCAAATGGTGGGCGTTTGAGTAAAAGAAAAAATATTGATGTATTGGTTTCTTCACTAAAGCATTTAGATGAACGCTTTAAATTAGTTTTATGGGGACAATGGGATCAATCCTTTAAAAAAGAAGTTGATCAAATAATTGCTGATAATAATTTATCTTCAAGAATAAAAGATATTGGTTTGATTTCATACTTTGAAGCAGACAAGTATTATCGGTCAAGTGATATTTTTGTGCTGCCATCATCGTATGAAGGTTTGCCAAAAGTTGTTATGGAAGCATTGAGTTCTGGTTGTAAAGTTTTGGCTAGTGGTTTTAATGTTGATAAAGAAATTCCTGATTTGCATTTTATTGCGGATATAAATTCTAATTCATTAGCTATCTTAATTGAGTCTCTTGCTGTTGGTGTTTCAAATTACGAAGATACAAGGTCAATAATAGAATCTGCATATAGTTGGCGATCAAAGGCTTTGATTTTAGAAAAAATATATAAGTCTGTTATTTTAAATAAAGGTTAGAACATGGCTAAAATTTTTCCAGATAAATTTTTATGGGGAACTGCGATTTCTGCCCATCAAACCGAAGGAAACAATACAAATAGTGATTGGTGGCATTGGGAGCAGACTAAAGAAGCAGAAGGTAGGCATTGGCCACTCGAACCATCTGGGATTGCTTGTGATTCATATAATCGATATGAAGAAGATTTTGATTTAGCTAAGAATCTTAATAATAATGCAATAAGAATTTCTGTAGAATGGGCACGATTAGAGCCAATTCCTGGATCTTTTGACGAAGCTCAATTTGACCATTATCGAAAAGTTATAAAATCCGCTAAAGCTCGAGGTTTAAAAGTGTTTTTAACTTTGCATCATTTTACATCGCCGCAATGGTTTTATGAAAAAGGTGGTTGGCCTATGATTAGTTCTCCTTTTTATTTTGCGCGGTACGCCAAAAAGTGTGCTGAGGAGTTTGGTGCTGAAGTCGATCATTTTATGACTATAAATGAGCCTCAAGTTTATTTGGGGATGGGGTATGTTTTAGGTGCTTGGTTTCCTGGGAAAAAGAATATCTTTTTGGCTGGAATGATAAATATAAATTTTCTTAGAGCTCATAGACGAGCTTATACAGCTATAAAGTCTGTGAATTCAAATATTCAAGTTGGAATTGTACAGCAAATAGTTTGGCATCAAGCTTTTGTGTCGACGAATAAAATTATTTATTTTGCTGATAAATGCTTGGCTAAGCTAAAATTTTTTGCAATGACGGATGCTTTTTTAGGATTTTTAAGAGGTAAGTTGGATTTTATTGGTTTGAACTATTATTTTACGGAAGTTACCAAAAATTTAAGCATAACTGATTCGAATAATGATTTGCAAAATTTGGTTTGGTGGTCTGAGCCGAGTGGTTTAAAAAATATTTTGCTGTTTTTACGAAAATATAAATTACCAATTTATATTACAGAAAATGGTCTTTCAGATGATACTGATTTAAAAAGGATTCCATTTTTAGAATCGATGCTTAATGTTTGCCATGAAGCAATTGCAGCGGGTACTAATTTAAAAGGATATTTTTATTGGGCATTGATTGATAACTATGAATGGTCTCAGGGTTTTTGGCCTCGTTTTGGTTTGGTTGAAATTGATAGAAAAAATAATTTAGAAAGAAAGCCACGTCCTTCATATTATTTTTACGCTAAGATCTCAAAGCAAAACGGTTTAGATTGATTTTCATTGTTTCATATTTGTTTGAGAACCTCTATCATTAGTTACATATGGCAATAAATTTAAAATTTTGGAAGAACGAAAAAAAAGAAGGCTTTTGGTCTCTCTTAAAAAAAATGTTTGGTATTAGCGGTTTTCGGATTACGTTGTTATCAATAATTTTTGTAAGTTTAATTTTAGGAATATTTTTTTGGATCCGATATCCCGTTAGGCAAGAGAATATTAACTATGGTGTAAATTTTAGCGATAAATATGCGACAGAAATGATGATGGATTGGAAAGATGTCTACATTAAGATTTTGGATGATCTTGGTGCAAAAAATATAAGGCTAGTTGCATATTGGGATGATATTGAAAAAGAGAACGATAAATTTGATTATTCAAATATTAAGTGGCAACTTGATGAAGCTCAAAAACGTGATGTAAATGTGATTTTGGCGGTTGGTAAAAAAGTTCCAAGATGGCCAGAATGTTTTGAACCTAAATGGTGGCAGAAAATGTCTTCAAGTGATGAAAAAGAGCATGAGCTTATAGATTTTGTTAAACGAACGGTTGTTGAGCTCAAACCTTATGGTGCAATAAAAATTTGGCAAGTTGAAAACGAACCATTTTTTCCTTTTGGTGAATGTTCACCATTTAATATAGAAACACTAGATAAAGAAATTAGTATTGTGAGAAGTTTAGATGCCCGTCCAATTTTGACACAAGACAGCGGAGAAGGTGGTTTTTGGGTTAATTCATTTAAAAAGGCCGATTATCTTGGTATTTCGATGTATAGAAAAATTTGGTACGACTTTTGGGGCTTTTTTGGTGGCGATTTCATTTATTTTAAGTATCCACTTGCAAATTGGAGTTATAAGCTTAAAGCAGATTTATTACGAATTCCATATGACAAAATAATTATTACTGAGTTGCAGGGTGAACCTTGGGGTCCTGGTCTTAATTCTTTGTTGGATGATAAAGAAAAAGATAAAACAATGTCGGTTAATGACTTTTTATCTACAATTACTTATGCACAAAATGCGGGTTTTAAAGATTTATACTTTTGGGGTGCCGAATGGTGGCTCTGGGAAAAAGAAAAGAACAATAACCCCTATTATTGGGAGACGGCTAGAGCTTTATTTAGAAACTCTAATTAAAGCGGATTTTAAATTAATAAATCCTCCAACTAATCCGTTATCGTCACCGATTGCGGACGTTGTGATTTCTGGGCGAGTTTCGCCAAGTGATTCATTAAGCTTTTTTTGAAGTTTTATTAAAAATAAATCTGATTTTTTTGCGATACTTCCGCCGATAACGATTATATCTGGTCTCCACATTAATGAAATATTGTGTAGACCGGAAGCTAAATAATTAACATAACTGTTCCAAATATTTGAATCATTTGTATTGTCAGGTTTTACTCCAAAACGTTTTGTAAAGCTTGTTCCTGAGGCAATGTCTTCCCATGTACGACCTATTTCTTGTGTGTAATTAATAAAATGATGGCCAGGTTCAAGATTAAATACTGTGTCTTGGATTTTTTTGTTTATTATTAATGAACCACCGATTCCGGTACTCGCTGTAATATAAGCAACTCGATTAAAACTTTTTGCTTTTCCGGTGTGGGCTTCGGCAAGGGCTGCTAGTGCTGCATCATTTTCGATCAAGATTTTTGCTTTTGATAATGTGTTTTTTTGAGGTAACACTTGCGATGCTCTTTTTACGTCATGTATTAGGTCGTATGGGCCAAGATTTTCAATCTCTTTGATATTGGGACATCTTAAGATTTTTTGATCAATTCTGTTTATGATTCCAGCTATTCCAAGTGAAATATTTGTAATTGGTTCGGGGCAACTTAAAAGATGTGTATTTAGCTCAAAAACAAATTCATTAAAACTTTGAGGTGTTGGGTATTTAATGACATCTTCAAATGCAATAAAGTTTTTGCTAAAGGCAATGCGTGTTGTTGTTCCACCTATGTCGAGTGAAACGTACATGTTTAGTTTTCAATTAAATACTTTAATACCGGGAGTTCTTTTCCTGAAATAAAATCTAAAGTTGCGCCACCTGCAAGGCTTATATGTTTTATATTTTCAGGTTTTCCCAATTTATTAAGTGCATCGATAGTGTCTCCTCCTGCAACAATTGTTTGACCTGAGTGGTTAGACATTGTTTGAGCTATCGTTTGTGTACCAAGAGAAAAAGCTGGTTTTTCATATACACCTAGTGGTCCAGCCCAAAATATTGTTTTTGATTGTTCGATAATTTTTTTGTATATATCACAAGTGATTGGGCCAATATCAAAGGCTGCATATTCTGGGTCAACTGCGTTTATTTGTTTATGTGCTATCGATAGTTTGATATTTGCGCCATCATCAACTGATTTGGATGTGATCAAATCATAAGGCAACATTATTTTATAAAAATTTGCTTCTACGGCTACATCAAACTGTGCAGATTGTTCTGGTGATAGTTTTTGATCTAATAAGCTTTTTGCTTCGTGCAAATAATTTATTTCCTGTTTATTTTTATCGACTGATTTTTCTTCGGCATATGAAATACCAATATTTTTGCCATCAGCTTTTAAGAATACATTTGCAGTTCCACCGCCTGTTAAAACTATATCTGCTATTTTTGACATTGATTTTATAGCATCTATTTTGTCAGAAACTTTTGCGCCTCCAATAATAACTGTGAATGGTCTTGCTGGATTATTCAAAATTGATTTTAGTGATGTGTATTCTTTTTCAAAGTAGAATCCAGCGCATGAGGGTAAAATTTTTAATATCCCGGTTGTTGAAGAGTGTTTTCGGTGCGCCTGTGGAAATCCGTCAAATACAATAAAGTCTGAGCCTTGGCATAGTTGTTTTGCAAATTCGTCGTTGTCTTCGAGATCTTCTTTATGAAAACGAGTGTTTTCAAGCATTAATAATTCTTGTGGCTTTAAGTTACTTATTGCTTGTTGTACTTTTTTTCCTACGCAATCGTCAATGTGTTTTACTTCTTTTTTGAGGAAAAAAGATAGTTCCTTTGCATGCCATTTGGTTGAAAATTCTTCAGATGGCGTTTCTGGCCTTCCAACCCAAGTAAGAATGACTATTTTGCAGTTGTGTTCAATTAAATAATTTATCGTATCGAGTGTGCATTTTATGCGAGAGTCATCTTTGAGCTTATAAATTTCTCCTTCTTTAGTAGTTTCGATATCGTAAGGAGCTCTAAATAATATTGTTTTGTTATTTATATCTGTATTTTTAAGTGTTTTTAGCATATTTATATTTTAACTTAGAATATTTCTGACAATTCTTGCATTCTTGATGCACCAGTTGTTCGCATGAAATACTCAATATCCTTTAATGAATTTAATTTTAATGAATCTTGCCAGATTGCACGTCCAACTGCAAATCCTGAAGCTCCATATTCTTTTGAAAGTTTTAAAGCATCTTTAAATTTTTCAAAAGGCATTCCACGACTTAAGATAATCCATGGAATTTCAATGTTGTCTTTTAGCATTTGCAAATAAATTTCAGCGCTTTCAATATAATCTAAATTTTCGGCAGGAAACTCAATTTTTAAAACATCTGCATATGGTTCAAGTTTTATTGCAGTTTCAACAATTGCTTCCGCTTTGTTGTATTCAAAATTTTTTGATGTTGCAAATGTGATTGGTTCTATCAAAAGTGGAAGCCCTTGATCGTGAGCTTCATCCCTTGCAAATTTTAGAGTCTCATTTTTTTGCTCAAGTCCAGGTACCAACAAGTTATAATAAACTAGCACTTTTAATGCATCAGCACCCATATTTTTTAGTTTTTGAGCAGTAAAGTTTTCATAAAGTTCTAGTGGTCTTTCTGGGTTGCTTTCAAGATATCCAGATTGTTCACGGCTTAATAAAATACCTAATCCTTTTGCTTGTGCAATTTTTATAGCATGATGGCCATATTCTGGATCGACTAAAATTGCCGTGCATGAATCTGATAAATATTCGGATACTATGCTTTTAAAATAAGGTAGTTGGTCTTCTTGTAATTCTTTTTTAAGGGAATCTCGATGATCAAATGCAGATATTTTAATATATCCATTTTTATCAGTAATTTTTGACAGGTTCATATTTTATTTAATCTATTAACTTCGGAGCTGTTTCTTTGTCTTCTGATCCTTCGTTTAAAGATCTATGACTATCTAAGTTTATAATTCGTTCGGTCAATCGGTCAAAAGATTTATTTACATCATCGGCAGAATTATGTGCATTATTTAAATGTTTAGTCATAAGTCTTAGGTTTTCGGCAAATTTATAGGTGTCATCTTTTATACTTCTTATTGAAATTAAAATTTCTTTTGCACGAGTTTCTATTTTTTTCCCTTCTAGTCCGATTAATATTGCTTTTAGATATGAATAAAACACGTTTGGTGAGACTGGTAAAACTCTTTTAGACCAGGAGTATTTGCCTAGTTCTTCTGAGTTGTTTACGACGATTTCGTAGTAGATTGCTTCGCTTGGAATGTACATTAGTGCAAAATCGAGTGTTCCTTGGTCAGGTAAAATATATTTTTTGCTTATATCATCAATATGTTTTTTCACATTCTTGATGAACTCTTTGCGTGCTGCATTGCGGTCTTCTTCGTGTTCTTTTTGGATCATTGCATTAAAATTTTCGAGCGGAAACTTTGAGTCAACTGAGAGTAATCCTTCGTCTACCCGCAAAACCGCATCAACTTTGTCTCCACCTTTAAATTCGTATTGTAATGAAAAGTTTTCAGCTGGAATCATTTGGACCAAAAGGTCTTTGAGAACTTCTTCGCCTATATTGCCTCTAAGTTTTGGTGCTTTTAAAAAGTCTTGCAAAGATTTCATGCCTCGACCGATTTCGCTCATTGCGCCAAGTTCTTTTTGAACGTTATTAATGACTTCAGCCGCTTTATCTAATCGCATGTTTAATGTTTTGCTACTTTCATCAACTCTTTGATTTAAGGTTTCTGAGCCTCTCATTAGTTGCATTTGAACATGTTGAAGTTGATTGTTGAGCATTTGTTGGTTTTCTCTGAGCCTTTCGTTTAATGTATTTTGAAGCATCATCTGATTATCTTGCATGTTTTCGAGCAATCTCGTTAATAATTCATTCTTTTTTTCAGATTCATTGGTATTTGATAATCCTTTGAATTTATTATTTATAAAAATGAATAGTGCTGTAAAAATTCCTAGAGATAATAATATTGAAATTATAAAAAGTGTATTAGAATCCATATTGAAATGATGGAACAAGCTAAAATTAACAAACCTCGACCAATTACACAAATTAGAGTGAATAATCAATCAGAGATGTTCGTGTTTCCAGTATATCTGTTCATAGTATTTTTAATAGGTGCTATTTTTTATACTCTATTTTTTGTTGCGCCAAAATGGTGGATTGTATATTTGGTTGCGCTGGGAATATCTTCTTTGTGTGGACAGATTTTTGGCTTGGGGCTTTATATTGCAAGTGAAAAGTCTAATTTTGAGATGAAGCGAATTATTTTTAAAAGATGTATAAAAAATGGTTGGTATTTTACTGCGGTTTGTTTCCTTTTTCTTGTTTTGCAGATAAATTTTGATTTGATATAAATAGCCTAATATAAAGGCTATTTGTAAAATGCGGTATAATTTTCAGCATAATGAATAAGAAATTCTATATAACAACACCAATATATTATGCTAACGATGTCCCACATATCGGACACACTGGCACAACTGTTTATGCGGATATTGCCGCTAGATACAAACGTGCATTAGGTTTTGATGTTTTGTTTTTGACCGGAACAGACGAGCATGGCGAAAAAATCGCAACTACAGCCTTAAAAAATGGAAAAGAACCACAACCTTTTGTTGATGAATTAGTCGTTAAATGGAAACAATATTGGGAAACCTTAAACATCAGTAATGATGTTTTTATGCGAACTACAATGCCAGAACATAAAGCCATTGCACAAGAGCTTTTAACAAAGCTTTACGATAAAGGTGATATTTATAAGGCATTATATAAAGGAATTTATTGTGTTGGTTGTGAAGAATTCAAGTCCGAAAAAGACTTAGTAGATGGAAAATGCCCTGAACATAGACCTGATCAAGTTTCATATCGAGAAGAAGAGAACTATTTTTTTAAGCTATCAAAGTACATTCCACAGGTTAAAAAATATATGGAAGACGGCACATTGCCTGTTGTTCCTGAAAACAAAAAGAATGAAATGCTTGCAAGACTTAACGATGAAATTAAAGATTCTTCGGTTTCTCGCTCAAATTTGACTTGGGGTGTGCAGATTCCTTGGGATAAAACTCAAGTTACGTATGTTTGGATCGAAGCTTTGATGAATTATTACACTGCAACCAGAATTTGGCATAAAGAAGATTTCTGGCCAGCCGATGTTCACTTTTTGGGAAAAGGAAACAATTGGTTTCACTCTGTAATTTGGCCAGCACTATTATTGGCGCTTGATTTGCCTTTGCCAAAAAAGGTCTTTGTTCATGGCTATTATAATGTCGAAGGAAAAAAGATGGGTAAATCTTTAGGCAATGTTATTTCGCCTCAAGAATTAATGGATCGATACGGCGTAGATGGAACTCGCTATTTGCTTGCCGCAAGTATGCCATACGAAAACGACAGCGATGTAAGTTGGACTTGGTTTGATCAAAAATATAATTCTGGTTTGGCAAATGGACTCGGCAATTTATCTTCTAGATTGAAGAAAATGGTTGAAGGCCTTGATCTGAACTTTGTTGAACCACACGTTGCAAACATCTTTGAGAAATCTATTGAAATTAAAACTGCATACGAAGACCTAAAATTTAATCAAGTTATTGAATTACTTAGCCAAAAAATTTCAAAAGTTGATGAATATTTGAGCGAAACTACTCCATGGAAAAAAGAAGGTGCAGAAAAAGCTCAAATTCTAGAAAAATCTGTAAACGAACTTTTAGAAATAGCTCTTTTAATTTCTCCGATTACGCCAACAACTTCGGATAAAATCATAAAAGGTTTTTTAACAAATCAACCAATCGAAGCACTATTCCCAAGAATTAAGTAATCGATTATCTATTCCCTGTTAATAACCTGAGCGAAGAGAAACATATTTAAA
>CAZEDS010000001.1:0-11630 GCA_964510925.1 uncultured Candidatus Saccharibacteria bacterium | reverse complement strand
AAATATGTTTCGCAATGAGCTCAGCATTGTTATACTCTTATTAAGATGCCTACTGCCGTACAATCTTTAATTCAAAATGATTTTTCTATGATGCAAGATCAAGCAAATTCTGTGTCTACAACTATTGATGATCCAAATAATCCACGAGTAGCTGATGAGGCTCGATTAGTTGAGTTACAAACACAACCACAAGCGAATTATTCACCTGACGATTTAAAGCCGCTAGAAACTGCAGGTAATGGCGGAGATGGAAACAAAACAATAAATACAGATCAAGATGATGCAGCTGACGAAAAAGAAGAAATCAATAAATTACGTAAAGTAATTCAAGATTCGTCTTGTCCTGACGAGCTTAAAGCCTCGGCAATGGATTCCATAAAAAGATTAGAACGTATGGCTAGAACTGGAGTTTATTCTCGTGAATACGAAATTTTGCGAAATTATGTGGATTGGGTTGTGCAATTTCCATGGAACAAAAGAGCCCAAGAAGTTTTAGACATTGATCGTGTCAAAAAAGTTTTGGATGAAGATCATTACGGTTTAGAAGCTGTAAAACAAAGAGTTTTAGAATATATTGCGATTAGAAAACTTTTATCAGAAAAAAAAGATTTTAAAGCGATGGAAAGATCTCCAGTTATTTGTATGGTGGGTTTGCAAGGTATTGGTAAAACAACCATGGCTAAAAGTATGGCACGTGCTTTGAATCGTCCATTTTATAGAATTTCTATGGGTGCTATTGGTTCTGTTTTAGAAATCAGAGGAAAAAACCGTTCAAACGAAGGTGCAGAACCTGGCCAGATCGTTAAAGCCATTGCTAGAACAGGCGTAAGAAATCCAATTATATTACTTGATGAGCTTGATAAAGCCAGTGGTCAAACAGGCTTATTAGCAGATGTTATGGCAACGATGCTTGAAATATTAGATCCTGAGCAAAATACAACTTTTAGAGACCATTATTTAGATTATCCAATTGATTTGTCTGAAGTTATGTTTATCGTTTCTGCAAACAAAATCGGAACATTTAGTGCAGCTTTGATGGATCGTATGGAAATGATTCGTATGCCTTCATATACGGACGTAGAGAAGCAAGTTATCGCTCGTGATTATTTATTGCCCAGAGTTCGTGCGTCAACTGGTATGGGCGCTGATCAGTTAAGCTTTGATCCTGAAGTTTGGCCATTATTAATTAGACCTCTAGGTTTTGATAGCGGTATTCGTTCTCTGCAAAGAATTGTAGAAGGTATGGCTCGAAAAGCAGCATTATCAATTGTTAGAAATGAAACAACTCAGGTTCATGTTACACCGGAGAATTTTAAGGATTTCCTACCAAAATACTAATTTGTAAGGAAATGAAGGATTTTTTGCCAAAATATTAATTGGTAGCAAAAAATGAAAGACTTCCTCCCAAAGTATTAAATTTAGTTCGGATATTTTTAAAAATTATTTTGAGGTCAGCAAGAGATTCCGCAGGAAGCTCGCGCGTAGTATTTTGATTCTGCTATTGCAGAACAAAATCCTGTCCGAAGCATAATTTTTAAAAATATTTGAACTAAATCTTTTAATTGAACTATATATTCATTCCTGTTATTTTGGATGTTGATGTCAGAAATTTTCAAAGAGCTTTTAAATGAAGAACAATACAAATCAGTTGTAACAACTGATGGTCCTATTTTAGTTCTGGCCGGTCCAGGAAGCGGAAAGACCAGAGCGTTAACTCATAAAATTGCATATCTAATTTTAGAAAAAAAAATTCATCCGGATAGTGTATTGGCTGTGACGTTTACAAACAAAGCTGCAAAAGAAATGAAGGCCCGTGTTGAAAGCATTGTGAAGCAACTTGAGCCAAAATATTCCTCAGATAATAGGTTCCCAACTAAATCTCCAAATTGGATTGGAACGTTCCATTCGATTTGTACTCGTTTGCTTCGAATAGAAGGACAGCATCTACAAATTGGCAAGAATTTTGTAATCTATGATTCGGATGATAGCGAAGGAATTATAAAAGAGGCAATGAAAAAGCTTGATGTATCAGTTAAAGATTTTACAGTTTCTTCAATTGCTGGAGCAATTTCAAAAGCGAAGTGCGAAATGCTAACACCTGCAAAATTTGCAGCAGAAGCACCTAAAAGCTATTTCTATGAGACTGTGTCAAAAATTTACTCACAGTATCAAAAAAGATTAAAAGAGAACAATGCTTTAGATTTTAATGATTTGTTATTGGAAGCCTTAATCCTATTTGAGCAGAATCCGACGGTGTTAGAAAAATATCAAAATCAATTTAAATATATACTCGTTGATGAGTATCAGGATACAAATCGTGTGCAATACAGTTTTGTTAAATTATTAGCAGAAAAGAACAAAAATATAACTGTTGTTGGTGACGTTTCACAATCGATCTATTCATGGAGAGGGGCCGATTACAGAAACATGGCTCAGTTTACCAGTGACTATCCTGAAGCCTTAACTTTACAACTTGCAAAAAATTATCGATCTACAGCAGTAATTCTTGAAGCTGCAAAATCATTGATTGCAAATAACTCAACACATTTAAAAATAGACCTTTATACAGATAATCCAGAAGGAGCACCAATAAGTTTATATGAAGCAGAAAATGAAAAAGACGAGGCACGATATATTGCAGAAATAATTTCATCGGGTAGGAGTAGTCTTGGTAGTTATGAAGTAATCGACGAGCCAAAAAAATTTTCTGATCATGTAGTTCTATATAGAACAAATGCACAGTCGAGATCGATAGAGGAATCATTTTTGAATTTTTCTATACCGTACAGAATCATTGGCGGTTTAAAATTTTATGATCGAAAAGAAATCAAAGACGTATTAGCCTATTTAAAGGTCTTTTTTAATCCGAGTGATACTGTGGCATGGTCCAGATCAATTAACACGCCTCCTCGCAAAATAGGCGAGAAAACTTTAGCGAAGATTTTTGATTCAGGTTTTAATTTGGAACTTGTAGAGGAATTAACAAAAAAACCTTGGCAAAAAATGATTGCAAGAGCAGCCTTGCCAGAAACAAAACCGCTAGATCTTATCGATGAAGTTTTAAAAGGCTTTGATTATTTAGCATATCTAAATGATGGTAGTGAAGAAGGGTTACAGAGAATCGAAAATTTAAAAGAGTTAAGATCTGTAGCAAAAAATTATGAATCACTTGGTCAGTTTCTAGAAAACATAGCCTTAATAGAGTCTTCCAATAAAATTGAAAAAGCTGACGAAGATAGCGTAATATTAATGACAATGCATGCTGCTAAAGGTTTAGAATTTGATACTGTATTTATTGCAGGTATGGAAGAAGGTATTTTCCCTCATGCACGTGCATTAGCTGATCCAAATGAGTTAGAGGAAGAACGTCGATTGTGTTATGTCGGTATAACTCGTGCTAAAAGACGTTTATATATGACTTATGCAAAGCATCGAAATTTTTATGGAGGTATGGGTTCAAGTATTATCTCAAGATTTTTATCTGAGATTCCTGAATCTTTATTAAACTTTAGATCAGGTTCATATTAATTGATTTATTAAAATGCTCCAAACTACACATATTAATAGTGAAGTCTATAATTCTGCGTTATACTAAAAATATGGCTAGACGTGGAAGAAAACCTAAATTTCATTTTGATATTCTAGAGTATAAAGACTCAATATTTTCAATCATTTCGATCTGTTTAATAATAGGTGGTTTTGTTATTTTTTTAGCGTCATTAAATGATTTATTGTCATTATCTTCATTTAGTTCAAATTTAGGTCAGGCACTTTATAGATTATTTGGTGTATTAGCTTGTTTATTAGGAATTGCACTCATTTATAGTGGAGTTTTATTTATCGGCACTATTAAATGGTCATTTATCAACTATAGAATTTTTGGTGGAATTTTTGGTTTTTGGATTAGTTTAAGCGGATTATTTGGCGCAAATGCCGGTAGCTTCGGTGCATACTTGCAGTTAAAAGTCGCACAAGTTATTTCATATCCAGGTGCGGTTTTTTTGTTTTTTTCAGCAGTAGTAATTGCTTTGTTAATTATTTTCAATAAGGCGTTAAGTTATTATGTTGAATATCCGTTTTTTGCATTACAAAAATTATTTGGTTTGATTGGAAATAAAAATAACCAAAATGTTAAAGCAGATGTTCAAGATCAGAATTTGTTAGAAGATGCAGTGGTGGAACAAGAATCACCTTCAACATATAATATCTCAACTAAATTTAGCCAAGCAAATGATTTAACTAATCAAGAATCACTAGATTTTGATACTTCTGGTATGGAGGCTATCGATGAAAATAATGGTTATTCAAATAAGTTTGAAGATATCGAATTGTTATCACTTCCATCTTCTCCAATAGGGGAAGACGAAGACTTATCAATTAGTCCAACTAAGTCAAAAGATTTTTCTGCAATTGAAACAGTTGAAGATGATGACTCAATTGAAGTTTTAGATGGCACAACTTTGCAACAATCAAAAACACCTAGGTTACCTTTTTCAAATAAAATTTGGGAATATCCATCGTTAGATTTGCTTTCTAATTCTCCAAACCAAGCTGCAGATGCAGGAAATATAACTGAACGTGCAAAATCTATTGAAGATACTCTTCAAGCATTTGGTGTAAAAGTAGGGATTGCAGATATTCATCCGGGTCCAGCTGTCACGCAATATGCTTTGAGTTTGCCAGTAGGTACAAAAGCTAGCAAAATTACAACATTATCTACAGATTTAGCTTTGCGTATAAAATCACCAAGTGGTTCAGTCCGTATTGTAGCGCCAATTCCTGGAACTAATCTTGTAGGTATTGAAGTGCCAAACAATACACCTGCAACAATTTCATTAAAGAGTGTTTTAGGTTCTGCCGAAATGAAAAAGGCCAAGAGCAAATTAACGGTTGCCTTAGGTATGGATGTGCAAGGCAATCCAGTATTATCTGATATTACAAAATGGCCACATGCACTTGTTGCAGGTTCTACTGGTTCAGGTAAATCCGTTATGTTGAATGCAATAATCGCAAGTCTTTTGTTTAGATGTTCTCCTTCTGAATGCCAATTTATAATGATTGATCCAAAAATGGTTGAAATGGTTCAATATAACGGAATCCCTCATTTATTAACACCAGTTGTGACCGATGTTGAGCAAAAAGCTGTGTCTGCACTCGCTTGGGCAGTTTCAGAGATGGAAAGAAGATACAAAGCTTTTGCTGCCGCAGGTGTTCGAAACATTGAAGCCTATAATACTCAATCTGGTTTTCAAGCTGAGCCATATATTGTTATTGTCATTGATGAGCTTGCAGATATGATGATGGTTGCTTCTGCAGATGTTGAAAAATATATTGCCCGTCTTGCACAAAAATCACGTGCAGTTGGTATTCACTTAGTTATTGCTACGCAAAGACCGTCAACTGATGTTTTGACAGGTGTAATCAAGGCGAATGTTCCTACACGTATTGCTTTTAAAGTTGCATCAAATGTTGATTCAAGAGTCATCATTGATCAATCTGGTGCTGAAGCTTTGATCGGTCGAGGAGACATGCTTTATGTTCCTGCAAATGATTCAAAGGCAACACGTATTCAAGGTGTTTGGGTTTCAGATAATGAAATCAATGCATTGGTTCAAAAACTAAAAGATTCTGGTGTTGAACCAGATTACAAAGAAGAAATTACACAACAAAAAGTTGCGACAAATAATAAAGTTGCTGGATCTGTCAGTAGTAGTGGAGAAATAGATGAAACAATGATGGATGCATTAGAAGTTATTATTAATGAGCGAAAAGCATCATCATCATATTTACAACGAAGATTACGTCTTGGATATTCTAAAGCTGCGGGTATAATAGATGAGCTCGAAGCAGCCGGTGTTGTTGGTAGATCAAATGGTAGTAAACCAAGAGAAGTATTAGTATCAACAGTAGAGGATGCTGTCATGAAGATGAAATATCAAGGATGATATTTCATGCTAATTGTGGAATTTTTTTAAAATTAATTGTATGTTTAACCAAATGGAACTATCACAAATAAGTCTTGAATCAGTTTTAATTGTAATCATTGTTTTGATTGCTCTCAATTTAGTTTTTATTGGCTTTTATATTGTCAGTGTATTACGTGAATTAAGAAAAACAGTCGTTAAGGCAAGACAAATAATGGAAGATGTCGATAGAAGTGTTAAAGATGGTGTGGATAAAGTTATTTCAATCGAAAGACCATTACAAGCTTTAGCCGCAACAACAAATGCATTAGCTGGTTTTATAAAAGGTGCTGAGATTATTAAAAAAGCTACCAGTTCAATATTAGGCAGCGAAACAAAAACGACTTCAACGAATAATTCAGAATCAATTGTTACAGATTTTGATATTGAAGAATCTGCAACCCCAGAAATAAACGACATTGTTGAAGAGGAATCTCCATTTAAGATGAATGGCATTGAACCAGAACAAACCGATTCTCAAGTAGCTTCGTCACAAAAAAAGGCTGGTTTTCGTGCGCCAAGTTTTTTTAAACCAACTAAAAAAAGCCCTCAAAATCAACCAAAATAAAGAGTGCGTTAAATTTGCATGAATTTTGCGGGAATTCGTAAATTTGTGTAGAATCAGGTTGTGTTCGATCCTACTTTTCAGATAAATAATAAAATTTTAAATTATATTTCACAGATTGAAGCGTCCAAGGCCATTATCGAATCGTCTCCATTATTGCCACTTTATGAACGACAATTTAAATCTGAAGCAGCAGTACGTAAGGTTCATTTTTCAACCGCAATTGAGGGAAACTATCTAAATTTGAATGAAGTTAGGCGCATTGTTGATGGTGACATTAGAGAAGTCTTTAATGATTCAGGCGAAAACTTTGTTGCTCGTAAGCGTGATGTTTATGAGGTAATCAATTATAGAGATCTTATTAAGTATATTGATAATGTAATTTCAAATCTTAAATCTACTGGTGAAAAAATCCAAATAACAGAAGATTCAATAAAAGAGATGCACAAAATTCTTTTAAGAAATATTTATGAGTCCATTGGAAAGTATCGAGTAGGCGTAGCTGCGACCGTTAACTTTGCAACCGGTGAAAAACTTTATCCATATGAAGAAGTCGACAACATCAATAAGCGTATAAAAGATTTAATTAATTGGTATAACTCAAATGAGGCTAATAATATAAATCCAATTTTAAAAGCAGGGATTTTGCATCTTGAATTTGTTCGTATACATCCTTTTGAAGAGGGCAATGGCCGAATGGCAAGAGCTTTGGCGACATTATCATTATCCGCAGATGGTTATGATGTAGGCCACTTTTTTTGTTTAGATGAATACTATGATTCAAATGCACAAGATTACTATTATTATTTAGGCGAAGGCTTTGTTAATTTGAACTCGTGGCTTGAATATTTTTGTTTGGGAATGGCAATCGAGTTTAATCGAATAAAAGAACGTGTACAAAAAATTTCAAAGGATGCAAAAATAAAACAAAAGGTTGGTCGAATGTTTATTACTGAGAGACAAGAAAAAATTATAGAGTGGCTTAATAATTATGGATTTTTTAGGAACCAAGATTTTGCTACTCTTTTTCCAGATTTATCTGATGACACTGTTTTGCGTGAATTAAAAGCTTTAGTTGATAATCAAATTATTGCTAAAAAGGGAAAAACCAAATCAGCTCGATATGAATTGGTTTGATTTATCTTTCAAAAGCAACGTTTTTACTTTAAAAGATCTAGAAATTCTTGCTCATTTATTATTTTAATACCAAGCGCTTGAGCTTTTTCTGATTTTGAACCTGCATCTTCACCTGCAATTAAGTAGCTGAGATCTTTAACTATAGCTGTTTTGTATTCACCACCGTTTTCTTTTATTATTTTTATTAATTCATCTCTTGAGTAAGTTTCTTTTTTCCCAGTTATCGCAAAGGTTAGGCTTAAAAGCTTATTTGATGTTTTTGATTGTTTGAACTTTAAGCCCATTTTTAAAAGTTTATCGATTGTTTGCCATTTTTCTTTTATCTCTGATACAAAAAGTTTAGCTTTTTGTGGTCCAATACCTTTAATTTCTTGAATTTCTTCATAGGTTAGGGTAGGTATTTTTTCAAATCCATAGGAGTTTATGATCCAAGCACTAGCCGCAGGTCCAATGGATTTTATACCTATTGATTGCAGTAATTCTTCTTCGGTAATTGTCTGTTTAAGTGTTTGGTTAATGTTATTTGTAATGTTTTCAGCACTTTTTTGACCAAATCCATCAAGTTTTGAAATCATTTCCACTGAAAGATCGTAAAAATCTATGATATTTGATATTTTGAACTCGTTTATAAACCTTTCAATTGTTTTTATTCCGAGCTCGTCAACTTTTAATGTTTTAAAGAAATATTCAATAGATTGTGCAAATTTTGCAGGACATTTTGGATTTGTGCACTCTAAATACTTTGCATCTTTTTTCAAGAGGTTTTCACAAATAGGGCAGTTTGTAGGAATCATATATTTTTGTTTATGGTTTTTGTTTGGTGTGAAAACTTTTGTAATAAAAGGGATGACTTCGCCTGACCTGCATACCTCTATTTGACTACCAATATCAATTTTTGACTCAACAATATATTGATAGTTGTGTAATGTCACGTTTGTTACAGTTGCTCCACTTAAGTTTATTGGTTCAATGACTGCTACGCTTGTAATTCTTCCTGTTCTGCCAACTTGATCTTTGATTTCTAGAACTGTTGATAATTTTCTTTCTGCGGGAGCTTTGTATGCAACTTGCCATTTTTCGTGATGAAGTGTTGTACCAGCATTTTTTTTGATTTCTTCGCTAGTGGCTTTGATTACAATGCCATCTAGTTGGTAGTCGCTATGAAAAATTTCTTCTAAAATTTCTTCCCATTTGTCTTCGTTTAATAAGTCCTTTTTGGATACTATTAATTTTTTGCCGCCATTGTCATGAATGACAAAATGCACAGCCTTATCGGTAAGTGCTTTTATACCTTCTGGGTTAATATTTTTTGCTTTGATTATTCCAACGGCTGCATTTCTTGGATTTTTGTAGGCAGTACTTAAATTTTTGTTGAAATAATTAAGGTCAATAACAATTTCTCCGAATGCATTGCTATTATCAGTAGGGAGGTTTCCGACTATTTTAAGGAATTTTAGTCGTTCAGATATATTTTCGCCAAATTTCCCATCACCACGAGTAGCTAGTAGGCCGTTTTGGTATCTGGCAGCCATTCCATCATATTTTGGTTCAACGATATAGTTTGAATCATTTGTATCGATTACCCATTTTTTAATGTCTTCGTAGGTATATCGTTTATCAATTGAGAGCATTGGAGTTGAATGTTCAACCGTACCAATTTCTCCGGTTATTTCAAATAGCACTGGTGAGTCAGGCTTTAATGATTTTAATTCTTCATAAAGAAGATCGAAGTTTTCATCTGAAATTTCAGGATTATTTTCAATAAAGTATTTTTTATTGTGGTGTTTTATGAGTTTCTCGAGCTCTTCTATTCGTTCAGTTGTCTTGTTGTTCATAGTTAGTGCTTAGATGATTTAATCATTTCCCATCGTCCTTGTGAATAAAGGTTTAGCTTATCTTTTATGTATATAATCTGCCATAAATATAGTCTTAGCGGGTACAGTATGAGGCTAAAGATGAATTCTTTTGGGGAGGATGCATATTTAAGGGGAAATAATGCCATGCTTAAATCCTCAAAAATACTCCTGCGGTTAATTTGCGTTAAATCTGCGGTAATATTTTTGATTTGGATGTTTCCTCCTAAAGATCTTGTTTTTTGTTTTATCCAATCAGACATATTTTTAGGGAAATGAACGTAAGCATAGGCTGCTGGTTCATAAGCTAATTTATATCCTTTTGACTTCAAAAAGCCTGAAATATAAGCATCTTCTGACCTTAATCTTTCATTTAGAGGAAAAATCCCGTCAATCTTTCTTATAGCATATAAATAACCTGACATAGGCGTGTATTTAGTTGAGATTCTTCGTTGGTGTGCGGCTTCGCAAAAAAGGTGTGAAAAATATCCAAATAAGGTATTTTTATCATCTAAAGATACAGGATGGCCGGAAACACCTGCTATTTCAGGGTTATTAAAATATAGGAGCATTTTGGAAAGTGATAAGTTATCGACATGCATGTCTCCGTCTGTGAGGAAAAGTATACTTGCCGTAGTGTTTTTTGCAGCTAAGTTTAAAGCAGCTGGTTTTCCAACTCCGTTATCTTTAATAAAATGAATGTCTTTAAAATTTTGCGAATCACTATATTCTTTAGCCTTTTTCAATGTTAAATCGTCACTTGAGACAACCAAAATTTCTGCATTAATATTTTTTGCTTGAGGAATCAATGGGGACAATGCTTGTGCTATCGATTCATGTTCATTATATGTGGTTACTATTATTGCGATATTCATTACTTACATTATATTGCATCGTAATCAAGGCTACCAATAGGGTTTTAAGTTCTTGAGAAATGACATAAAATATAAACGTTATGAAATATCTTTCGACTCAACCATTAAAAGGATTTCGGGATTTTACACCTGAAGATTGGAGCATTCAAAAATACATGTTTTCGGTTTGTGAAAAAGTTGCAATTAAATACAATTTTAAAGAATATAGCGGACCAATATTAGAAGATATCTCAATTTATAATAAATCAGGGGGAGATATTGGTTCTTTAGGTAAAGATCTTTATGCGTTTACAGATCGTGGAGATCGAACGATTGCTCTTAGGCCGGAAATGACTCCTACTGTAGGGCGAATGGTTGCCGCTTACTCAAAGAATTACCCTAAACCATTAAAATGGTTTAGTATTGCGCAATTTTTTAGATCTGAGAACCCACAAAAAGGAAGAGGTCGAGAATTTTATCAATTGAATGCCGATATTTTTGGAGAAGATTCGATTTTAGCCGATTTTGAAGTACTTTCATTAACGGTTGATATTTTAAAAGCCTTTGGTGCAACAAAAGATATGTTTAAGGTTCGTATCAACAATCGAGCTTTTATGAATTACTTTTTTAAAGAATCCCTAAAGATTAATGATAATGAAGCAATTGTTCAGATAATAAGGTTAATTGATGCAAAAGATAAAAATTCAGCGGAATGGTTTAAAACTGGTTGTGAAAAATTTCTAGACGAGGATCAATTTGGAAAACTTCTTGAGCTATTGAGTGGGGGAACCAAGTTTTTATCGAATCTACCAAGCAAAGAACTAAATTCAGATGTTTTGCGATTTGTTGAGCTTTTAGATACTTTAAAAAATACAGGTTTGAATGAATATTGTGAGTTTGATCCAAAAATAGCGAGAGGTTTTGATTATTATACAGGGATGGTTTTTGAAGTATTTGACACAAATGAAAAAAACACACGTTCGTTATATGGTGGTGGGCGATATGACGATTTAACAAGTCTTTTTGGTAGTGAAAAAATTCCAGCAGTTGGTTTTGCTATAGGTGATATGACTTTGCGGTTATTTTTAGAAGGATGGGATTTGATTCCAAAAGGTAATAA
This sequence comes from uncultured Candidatus Saccharibacteria bacterium, assembly GCA_964510925.1. Classification (GTDB taxonomy): domain Bacteria; phylum Patescibacteriota; class WWE3; order 2-01-FULL-39-13; family 2-01-FULL-39-13; genus CAZEDS01. Next base: position 138 of record CAZEDS010000001.1, on the reverse strand, counting down.
AGATCAAACTTTGATTTATTTACCAATTTTGATAGAAGATAAAACATATTTTAAAGTCTATAAACAAATTGCTGATGATCTCAGGTTATCCGGTAATGTGGTTCAGATGGGGCTTAAATTTGAAAATATTGCAAAGGC